>CALETE010000061.1 GCA_937920085.1 uncultured Alphaproteobacteria bacterium
GCCAACGACCAATGGCGGTCTCACAACCTTGGATGCGGTGGCCGATATTGAATTCCAGGCTGGCCCGGCACAGATCAGCCGACTGAACCGGCAGCGTCAGTTGTCTGTCCAGGCCGAGCTCAATGGCTCGGTCCAGGGGCCGGCGGCAAAGGCCATTGCCAACCTACCGATCATGAAGAACCTGCCTCCGGGGGTGACCCCTGCCGCCCGCGGTCAGTTGCAAGCGATGAAGGAGTTGTTCGGCTCCTTCGGCATGGCCTTGTTTGCTGGGGTCTCGATGATCTATGGCGTTCTGGTCCTGCTGTTCCGATCCTTCTTTAAGCCTGTAGTCATTCTATCGGCCCTGCCCTTGGCCGTGGGCGGTGCCTTCCTGGGCCTGCTGGCCTTCAAGCTATCCCTGAGCATTCCATCCCTCATCGGGTTCCTGATGCTGCTGGGTCTGGCCGCAAAGAACTCCATCCTGCTTGTCGAGTACGCCATTGAGCAGGAACGCTCAGGCCTGAGCCAGAGAGAGTCCCTGATCGAAGCCTGCCGCGAGCGGGCACGGCCCATCGTCATGACCACCATGGCCATGGCGGCAGGTATGCTCCCGACCGCCTTTGCCCTGGAAAAGGGCGCAGAATTCCGGCAGCCCATGGCTGTGGCCGTGATCGGGGGTCTGATCACCTCGACCATTCTGTCCCTGGTTTTGGTGCCGGTGGTTTATGAGTTCGTCGATGACTTTGAAGCTTGGCTAAAGCCGCGTTTGGCCCGTCTGGTCACCCCGCGCGAGGCTCCAGTTCAGACATCGCCAACGGTTCAGTAGTCGCCGCGTAGGACCTGGGCAAAGAGCTCAGGGTCGACATTACCGCCAGACAGAACAAGACCGACGGTCTGACCGCGCTTGATACAGGCCACCTTTTTGGCCAGCAGGGCGGCCAGCCCCACGACCCCGCCAGGCTCTACCACCAGCTTGAGGGTGGAGAAGGCAAGGCGCATGCCTTCAGCGACCTCGGCGTCATTGACGACAGCAATCTCTTTCAGGGTCTGCTGAAGTATGGGGAAGGTCATCACCCCAGGCGCGGGAGATTCCAGGGCGTCACAGAGGGATCGGGTGGCGGGTGCCAGGGTCTGACGGGAACCAAGCTCAAAGGAGAGCCGGGTATCGTCGAACCCCGCCGGCTCAACCCCGACCACCAAGGTTTTCGGGGACAAGGTCTTTACCGCCAGGGAAGACCCCGCCAGTAGCCCGCCTCCGCCCACAGGGCTGATAAACAGGTCGAGCTCAAGATCGAGGGCGGCGGCTTGCTGTACCAGCTCCAGGCCAACCGTTCCCTGGCCGGCGATGACATCGGGATCATCAAAGGCCGGAACCGTGATGGCACCCCGCTCCTTGGCGATCTCAGCGGCAATGGCAATGCGATCGTCGGTGAGGCGGTCATAGAAGCGAATCTCTGCGCCATAGCCTTTGGTGGCGGCGACCTTCACCTGGGGCGCATCGGCCGGCATGACAATGAGGGCTGGCATGCCCAGCATCTTAGCCGCCAAGGCGACGCCTTGGGCGTGATTGCCTGATGAGAAGGCGACAACCCCGGCAGACCGGTCCGAGGGACTAATTTGCGACAGGCGATTGAACGCACCGCGGAACTTGAAGGCACCGACCCTTTGTAGGGTTTCTGGCTTGATCAGAACCCGAAGACCCAGCAGGTCGTTAAGGGCTTGGCTCTCGATCACCGGCGTCCGAATCGCCAAACCTTCCAGGCGCTGGGCGGCGTGTTCGATGTCTTGAAAGGTGACGGTCATTTGGCAAACACCATGGCATCGTCAGCGAAGGCCTTGAACTCCAGGGCATTTCCTGAGGGATCAAGAAAGAACAAGGTCGCCTGTTCCCCGGGCAGGCCTTTGAACCGAATCTGGGGCTCGATGATAAAGGCAGTACCGGCCGCTTTCAGGCGATCGGCCATAGCCTGCCAGGCGGGCAGGTCTAGGATGACGCCAAAATGCCGGACCGGCACATTCTCCCCGTCCACCGCGCTGGTCGACATGTGCCCCACTTCAGACGGCGACAGGTGGGCAACGATCTGGTGGCCATAGAAGTTGAAATCGATCCACTCATCGCTAGAGCGGCCTTCGCTACAGCCCAGCAGGTCGCCATAGAAGGCTCTGGCCTCTGAAAGGTCACGGACGGGGAAGGCGAGGTGAAAACGGGGATGTGTCATGGGTTCAGTTTGCCCTAGGTCGCGCAATGCCAAAAGACTTGACCTGCGTCTCGGACCAAGGTCTACCCCGACTGACCACGCAGCAGGCGCCTAGAGTGCCGCCGGGGTCAGCGAAAATCGATCACATCCACCCGCCGAGTGCCTGTCGAAGGGCGTGGTTGGATCCCTGCGGCAGGCCGGGAGATCGTATCTGCATGGCCAATGTCACGGTTATCGGCGCGCAATGGGGCGATGAAGGCAAGGGCAAGCTGGTGGACTGGCTGTCCAATCGCGCTGACGTCGTTGTCCGTTTCCAAGGGGGCCATAATGCTGGCCACACCCTGGTGGTCGGTGATCAGGTCTATAAGCTCTCCCTGCTGCCCTCCGGCGTCGTGCAGGGTAAGCTCTCGGTGATTGGCAATGGGGTCGTGGTCGATCCCTGGCACCTATTGTCGGAAATCGAAAAGCTGGGCGGCCAGGGGGTGAAAATTACCCCCGACCTTTTGGTGCTCGCCGACAATGCCGCCCTGATCCTGCCCCTGCACCGCGATCTCGATCAGGCCCGGGAAGCGGCGGCCACCAATAAGATCGGCACCACAGGTCGGGGTATTGGTCCAGCTTATGAAGACAAGGTCGGGCGCCGGGCCATCCGGGTTGGCGATCTCGCCGACCGCGAAGCCCTGGAAGCCAAGATTGATCGCCTGCTTGCCCACCATACGCCCCTGCGCCGGGGTCTTGGTCTTGCGGAATATGATGGTGCCGAACTGCTTAAATCTCTTGAGGACATTGCTCCCAAGATCCTTGCCTATGCCCAGCCGGCCTGGCGATTGTTGGACGGTCTGGTCAAGTCGGGCAAGCGCGTGCTGTTCGAGGGTGCCCAGGGGGCCCTTTTGGATGTCGACCACGGCACCTATCCCTATGTGACTTCGTCCAACACCGTGGCCGGGCAGGCCGCGGCGGGCTCTGGCCTTGGGCCCAAGGGCCCCGGCTATGTCCTTGGCATTGTGAAGGCCTATACAACCCGAGTGGGCGAGGGGCCCTTCCCCACGGAATTATCCGATGAGGTCGGTCAGAGGCTGGGCGAGCGGGGCCACGAATTCGGCACGGTGACGGGGCGTCCGCGTCGCTGCGGCTGGTTTGACGCCGCTCTGGTGCGTCAGTCGGTCATCCTCAACGGTATCGAAGGCATAGCCTTGACCAAGCTCGACGTGCTGGACGGACTGCCCACCTTGAAAATCTGCGTCGGCTATCGGCTGAATGGCGAGGTCTATGACTATCTACCAGCCGGTCTAAAGGCCCAGTCCGCCCTCGAACCTATCTATGAGGAGATGGAGGGATGGAGCGAAAGCACGCAGGGTGCCCGCTCCTGGAAGGACCTGCCGGCCAATGCGGTGAAATATGTCCGCCGGGTCGAAGAATTGATCGGTGCGCCAGCGGCCATGGTCTCCACCAGCCCGCAAAGAGATGACACCATCATGGTGCGCGATCCTTTCCGGGACTAGGTCAGAACGTCGCAGTTGATCATCAAGATGATCTTTACCCTCGTATGCCACCCCTAATGGCTCAAGCTTGAGGTGGCGATCACGTGATCGAGGACGAACAGAAGCTCGTGCGGAAGATGTCGCCCCTGCTACAGCGGGTGTTGATCGTCGATCCGACCATAAGCAGCGCCCGGATGCTTGCCGAGCATATGCGTGGAATTTCCCTGGGCCAGTCCCACTTTGCCGGTGATTCCAAGACCGCGCTTTCCCTAGCCAGCCAGGTGGAGCCACAACTGATTTTCGTGGATCTTGGCGAAGATCAAAAGGATGGCATTGATCTGATCCGCAAGGTCCGCCGAAGCTATATTTCGTGTCGCAAGGTGCCGATCATTGCGATCATTTCCCAGCCGACGGCGGAGCTGATTATCGCCGCCCGGGACGCCGGGGTGCATGAATTCCTGCGCAAGCCCTACAATACCCGCGACCTCCTGCGGCGACTGGAAGCTGTCACCCTAAAGCCCAGGGATTGGGTTGAGGCCATGCAGTATATCGGACCCGACCGGAGGCGGTTCAATTCTGCCGACTATAACGGAGCACTAAAGCGTAAGTCCGATATCGAGGTCACCGAACAGGCCCGGATCGACCAAGCTCTGAGGATCTTCAAGTCTGCACTCCTGGGAATCGGTAGCGATCCTACCCAGGCCCTGCGTGCTATGAGCGCCCAAACGGAAATCCTAAAGACCTCCGGACCTCGGGTGGGCAATGCTGTGCTGACCGAAGCCGCCACAGTTTTCCACGACTTCTTGATAGACGCGACAGAGAACGGGATCCTTAATCCCAGGGACACCCTGCTGAAGGCCGGGCCACTTCTGGCCCTGCTGCCCAAGGACGACCCCAAACCTGTCGCGCGGACGGGTTAGGGGTTAACGCCTCAAGCGTCGACGAGATGCTTCTCGACGGCGGCGGTCTTCATAGCCTTCTGGAGCTTTTCAAAGGCCCGGACCTCGATCTGACGCACCCGCTCGCGGCTGACACCGTATTCGGTGGCAAGATCCTCGAGGGTCGTCGGCTCGTCCTTCAGCCGGCGCTCGGTAATGATGTGCCGCTCCCGGTCCGTAAGCTCAGTCATGGCCGAGTCCAGAAGGCTCATACGCAGGGTGTATTCCTGACTGTCGGCGATCTGGGTTTCCTGACTGACGGCGTCCTTGTCCTCCAGCCAGTCCTGCCACTCGCTGTCGCCATCGGCGCGCATGGGAGCGTTTAGCGATCCGTCCGGTCCCGAGAGCCGGCGGTTCATAGACACCACCTCCTCGTCCAGCACCCCCAACTTGGTGGCGATCTGGCTGACCTGATCTGGCCGCAGGTCCCCGTCCTGGAAGGCTGAAAGCTGGGCCTTGGCCTTGCGCAGGTTGAAGAACAGCTTTTTCTGAGCCGCTGTGGTGCCCATCTTCACCAGGGACCAGGAGCGCAGAATGTATTCCTGGATCGAGGCGCGAATCCACCACATGGCATAGGTCGCTAGGCGGAAACCCTTGTCGGGCTCGAACTTCTTAACCGCCTGCATCAGGCCGACATTGCCCTCTGAGATGACTTCGCCAATGGGCAGGCCATAGCCGCGATAGCCCATGGCGATCTTGGCCACGAGCCGCAGATGGCTGGTGACCATGCGATGTGCAGCCTCCGGGTCCTGGTGCTCTTTCCAACGCTTGGCCAGCATGAACTCTTCGTCCCGGGCCAGCATGGGGAACTTACGGATTTCCGTCAGATATCGGCTCAGTCCGCCTTCCGGCGACATCACCGTGAGTGAAGTTACAGCCATGTTCTCGTCCCCTTTAATTGCGAAACGCGCGCCGAGGGCACATGTTCCACACTCTCCACTCAATAGATTGGTGATGGGATAAGGCGTGATCAAGGCGCCGACGGGAGAGTCTTTCTTACAAATCCGACAGGTTGTCTCTCAGCCGGGTCATGTCGACGGGCAGGGGGCTCTCAAAACGCAGGTTTTGGCCGGTCACGGGATGGACAAAGCCCAGGACGCTGGCGTGCAGGGCCTGTCGGTTCAGTCCAGCCTGGACGATAGCATCTCGGACCTTCTGGGTTGGTGCCCCCGCACCATAAACGGGATCGCCTAGGCAGGGGGAGCCGAGAGACGCCAGGTGCACCCGGATTTGATGGGTCCGGCCCGTCTCCAGCCGACAGGCGACCAGGGCAGCCACCGGCTTGTCTTCAGTCCCAAACAGGGTGGAGGTCTGATAGTGGGTGATGGCTTCGCGGCCGCCGGCCTTGAGAACGGCCATCTTTTTACGATCGCTGTTAGAGCGCCCGATCCGGGTCTCAAGGGTGCCTGACCGAGGCTTTGGTGCCCCGCGCACCAGGGCCACATACACCCGATCAATATCATGGGCCGCGAACAGGGCCGATAAGCCCTGATGGGCGGCGTCAGTCTTCGCTGAAACAACAATGCCCGAGGTGTCCTTGTCGATCCGGTGGACGATGCCCGGACGGGCCACGCCACCAATGCCGGACAAGCTGGACCCGCAATGGTGCAGCAGGGCGTTGACTAGAGTACCGGTCTCGCTGCCCGGTGCCGGGTGGACGGCCATCCCCGGCGGCTTATCGACCACGATCAGGTGGGCGTCTTCGTAGAGGACCGTCAGGGGTATATCCTCTGGCTGGGGCTCGGCCGGAGTCGGCGGTGGCAAGGTCAGTTCATAGGTTCCGGGTGCGGCCTTGGCCGACAGATTGGTCAGGGCCTGACCGGCCAATCGTACCTGGCCTTGGGCCATCAGAGCTTGGATTCGGCCCCGGGACAGGTCTGGCGCGGCATCGGCCAAGGCCTTGTCCAGTCGCCCACCCCCTTCGGTCACCGTAACCATGACGCTCACCCCACTCGCAAGGTCGTCTTCGTCAGGATCTTGGGGCGGGGGCGAGGCCATGGATTGCATGATCTCACAGACCTGGGACAAAGTAACGATCCTGCAAGGGATGCACGTCACGACATACGACTGTCATACCCCGCCAATATGGGGTTCGAAACATCAGCCGGAGCCAAATCCATGCGTATGAGTCGCCGTCACGCCCTCAGTCTGTTTGGCCTTTCGGCCGCTGTTCCCACCATGGCCCGCGCTGCGGCCTATACCGGGACGGTGTCTTTCAAGCATGGCGTGGCGTCCGGCGACCCCCTGGCCGACCGGGTTATCCTCTGGACACGGATCACCCCAGAAGCTGCTGGGGCGGACTCCATCGCCTATAGCTGGAAACTGACCCCCATGGATCGCCGGGCCGGCGGTGCAAAATCTGGCTCTGGCGTCACCGACGCGAGCCGCGATTATACGGTCAAGGTCGATGTGGCGGGTCTGGATCCTGAGCGGTCCTATACCTATGAATTCACCGCCAATGGCGTCACCTCGCCCATGGGCCGCACTCGCACCTTGCCCACCGGCTCGGTAAAGGACGTGGTCTTGGCCGTGGCCACCTGCAGCCTCTATTCTGGCGGCTACTTCAATGCCTATGAGGCCATTGCCAAGCTCGAGCGGGTCGACGCCGTTCTGCATCTTGGCGACTACATCTATGAATACGCCCCTGAAGGGTATGGCTTCGAATCCGGCAAACTGCTGAACCGCCAGCCCGAACCGGCCCACGACTGCATTACCCTGGCCGACTACCGGATCCGCCACGCCTGCCACAAGTCGGACAGTCAGCTTCAAGCCGCCCATGCTCGGGCCCCGTGGATCGTCGTCTGGGACGACCACGAGACGGCCAATGACAGCTATGTCGGCGGTGCCCAGCATCACAATCCGGCCACGGACGGCGACTGGAACGCCCGCAAGGCTGCGGCGATCAAGGCCTATTATGAGTGGATGCCGATCCGCGAGCCCGCCGACCATGGCTTTGCCATCAACCGCGCCTTCCACTTCGGCGATCTGGCCAGCCTGTTCATGGTGGAAACCCGCCTGACGGCTCGGGACCAGCAGGTCACTTATGACCGCGATCTCAAGGTCGGTGCCGATGGCAAGCCCGACCTCGCCAGCTTCAAGGCCAAGCTTAATGACCCCAAGCGCAAGATGATGGGTCCGGCCCAGGAGGCCTGGCTAGGCGCGGGCCTCAAGGCCTCGGTCAAGGCTGGCCGCCCCTGGCAGATCCTTGGCAATGAAGTGATCATGGCCCGGGTCAATGCCCCAGGCCTGCGCGGTGCCATGGGCGATGAGAGCGTGGAAAAGCTCTTGGCTGACCTGCCTGCCGCAGCCCGCAAGCGTGTGGACGGCACCGAGCGCATCGCCGCCCTCGAACTCCCCTATGGTACGGATATGTGGGATGGCTATCCTGCCGACCGCCAGCGCCTCTACCGCCTGATCGAAGCGGCCAAGGCCAATGTGGTGGTGGTGTCGGGCGACAGCCACGGCTTCTGGGCCAATGAGCTTTATGACGCGCCCGTGGGCGGCAAGCGGGTGGCTGTGGAATTCGGCGCGGCGGGGATCACCAGCCCCGGCCCCTGGGGTGACCTCAAGGGCTTCCCGGTGGGGGACATCCTGGCCAAGACCAACCGCGAAGTGATCGACTCCAATCAGGACGAAAAGGGCTTTGTCCTTCTGACCCTCACAAAGACCCAGGCCAAGGGCGAGTGGGTGACCGTATCTACAGTCATGGACAAGGCCTACACCACCAAGTCGCTCAAGACCTTTACCGCCAACCACAGCGCAAACGGCGTGGGCCCGCTCAAGCGCGCCTAACTGCGGTCAAAGGCCAGCTTAAGGCCAAATCCCATAAAGACACCCCCGGTGACCCGGTCCAGCCAGGTCACTAGGGGCGTCTCCCGCATGAGACGCCCAAGGGGTTGGGTTGCGGCAATCAGGGCGGCAAACCAACTCAGGCCAAACACCCCGTGGATCATGGCCAGGCCAAACAGGAATGGCCCTGGCATCACCCCCTGCGGCAAAAACTGCGGCAGGAAGGACACATAGAAGACCCCGACCTTGGGATTGAGCAGGTTGGTCAGCAGGCCGCGGCGGAAGCTGGCCTGATCTGACTTGGGGCCGTCTATGACGAAGGCCCTGCGGGGGCGAACCAGCAGGCCGATCCCCGTCCAGACAAGATAGGCTGCGCCCAAGAGCTTCAGGGCCATGAACAGGGCGTGAGAGGCGGCGAGCACCGCGGCCAGACCAAAGGCGGCGGCGGCACCCCAGACCAAGCACCCTGCGACAATGCCAAGCCCCGCTTGGGCTGCGCGGCGCGGGCCATCTGTCGCCGCCGTCCGCAGGACCAGGGCGGTATCCAGCCCTGGCGTCACGGTCAGCAGGCCAGCTGCGAGGCTGAAGGCGCCGAGGGCCTCGGCTGGGCTCACGGCTGCTCCACCAGCTGACCCTTGCTGACCACCCGGTAGAAGCAAGATCGGAAGCCCACATGGCAGGCCCCGCCATCCCCCTGGGGCAGAACCTTCAAAAGGACAGCGTCTTGGTCGCAGTCCACCCGCAACTCGACAACCTTTTGGACTTGCCCGCTCGTCGCCCCCTTGCGCCAGAGTTCGCCCCGGGAGCGGCTGAAATACACCGCCTCGCCCAGGTAAAGGGTCTGGCTGAGCGCCTCGGCATTCATCCAGGCGAGCATCAGGATCTCGCCGGTTTCGGCGTGCTGAGCAATGGCGGCAATCAGGCCGTTCGCGTCAAAATTCGGGGTTAGCTTATCCCCGCGCTCGAGGGCCTCTTGGCTATGAGATTCTGGAAATAGGGAATGGTTCATGGGACCTTATAGCGTCGCTTGGGGCCTGGGTGCAGTGCCCTGCACCTTGGGCGTTTCGGTTAAAGTCATAAAATGGGTCGGCTAGGCTTAATGTTAGGGTTCATCACATGGGTTGAGGCACTGTAGTCCAAGGCGCAGCCTGGTTTGAATGTCGAGGACGCAGCGCGTTTATGCCGTCGGAGACGACGTGCCCGATCATCTCTGGAATGCCCGCTGGCCAGACCCGCCACCTCGAAACCCTTTGGTCTTGCGGATCCTGGGCTTTGGAAAACCCGTCGTATTGGTACCGTCCAGTGACGATCATGGTTTAGGGCTTTGATGGTAAGCTAGGGGCGTAAACACAAACTAGCCTACACTTCGCGGTCCGCGTGAACCGGTGCAAAAACGGACATTTTTGTCCCGACTTCTGACCCTATCCTGTGATGGGATGTCTGCTGAAGGCTCAATACCCCTTCAAGGTTAGACTTCCGGCCGCCTCTGGGCGAAAGTCCAACGCGCCATTGCGGGGCTGCCAGCCATGGTCGTGCGCTTCCGTTCATGAGGAAAAATAAAGTGACACTTGACCCGCAGGACTGGGACTTAGTGCGCGCCACAGGGCGGCGCATGGTCGAGGATATGGTGACCTGGCAGGAGACTGCCCGCGATCAGGGCCACTGGCGACCTGTCCCCGACGAGGTGAAAAGCCGGCTCGACGAGCCGATCCCCCATGCGGGCATGCCGCTGGACGACGTCTATGACGCCTTTCTGCGGGATGTCCTGCCCTATCCCACCGGCAATGGTCACCCGCGCTTCTGGGGCTGGGTCATGGGCACGGGCTCTGCCACCGGCATGCTGGCTGAGATGTTGGCAGCAGGCATGAATTCCCACCTGGCCGGATATGACCAGTCGGCCTCGCTGATCGAGAAGAAGGTCCTTGCCTGGCTGACCGCGCTGATGGGCTTTCCAGAAACCTCCAGCGGCCTGTTGGTCAGCGGCGGCACGGCGGCCAATCTCAATGGCCTTCTGGCGGCCAGGGTCGCCAAGGCTGGCTGGGACATTCGCGAGGAGGGGCTCCACGCCGGACCCCCTCTTGTGGCCTATGGCAGCACCGAAACCCACAGTTGGGCCAGCAAGGCCTGCGACACCATGGGCATGGGCCGCAAGGCCTTCCACAAGGTCGCGGTGGACAGCGACTACCGGCTAGACATTGACGCTTGCCGCGCGGCGATCAAGGCCGATATCGCCGCTGGAAAGCGACCCTTCGCCATCATCGGCAATGCCGGCACGGTCAATACGGCGGCCGTCGATGATCTAGGGGCCATTCGCGCCCTGGCCGATGAGTTCGGTCTCTGGTTCCACGTGGACGGTGCCTTCGGCTCCCTGGCCGCCTGGTCAGCCAGCCGTGATCTTGTGGCAGGACAGGAGCTGGCCGACTCCATCGCCTTCGACCTGCACAAGTGGGGCTATATGCCCTACGAGGTCGGCGTCATCCTGACCCGTGATCCGGACGCCCAGCTGGCAGCCTTCCAGCCCCCCGCAGGCTCTGCCGCCTATCTGCAGTCGTCCAAGAAGGGCATTTCCGCAGAGACCACCTATTTCGCCGATCGCGGCCTGCAGCTGTCCCGAGGTTTCCGCGCGCTCAAGGTCTGGATGTCCATGAAGGAACAGGGCGTCGACCGCATTGGCGCCGCCATCCAGGCCAATATCGATCAGGCGCAGTATCTGGGTCGGTTGGTCGAGGCCGCACCGAGTCTGGAGGTGCTCGCCCCGGTCGCCATGAACATTGTCTGTTTCCGCTATGCGCCGGAGGGGACCCCGGATGCGGACCTGAACCGCCTGAACCAGGACATTTTGGCCGAGCTGCAGGTGCGCGGCATTGCGGTGCCGTCCCAGACCATCCTAGCGGGCAAGTTCGCCATCCGCGTCTGCATCACCAATCACCGAACGGAACTGGCCGACCTTGATCTGCTGGTAGAACAGGTGCTGGCGATCGGGGCGGAGTTGGGGGGCGCTTAAGCTCGACGTTTCAGGCTGCGGGCACCAGCCGCCCGACCGTGATATCACCCTCATTCGCCCTGGCTTGGGCCAGGTCATAGGTGGTCTGCATGCGCAGCAAGGTTTCAGCCCTGACGCCGAACGCCTTCTCGAATCGGATGGCCATATCGGCGGTCAGGCTGACATGGCCGTTGAGTACGCCGCTGAGGGCCTGACGCGAAACTCCGAAATGCCGGGCGAGGGCCGCGACGCTGACACCGCTAGGATCGACAATCTCGGCCTTGAGCCAGGGCCCGGCGTGTACGGCGAGGGCGTGGTGCATTTTAAGTGCCATGATAGTCCTCCAGGTCCATATCCACCAAAGCGCCCGCTTCATCGATCCTGAAGGTCAGGCGCCAGTTGCGCGTCACGTTCATGGCCCAGGTCCCGGCCCGGTCGCCCTTCAGACCGTGAAAGCCGAAATTGGGCGGTGCAGCCAGTTCATCCAGTGACGCTGCCGCGTCAATGAAGGCCAGCATGTTGCGCAGCCGCGCCACATCTCCCACCAAGCCCTTGGCGTTACCGGTTTCGAAGAAACGACGGAGGCTCTTGTGCCTGATGCTTTCCACATCCATGTGACAAGTGATACTTGACGGATCGAGGGTGTGTCAAGTCTAGCTTGACGGATGCAAATATGAAACGAAGGCGGGAGCGAGTAGACATCCGAGCAGTTTTGGGGACAGGTTGAACTATCACCGAATTTCCAGGCTGACGCCAAATTTCCTACTTAGGGCTTCACAGCCTTAAGCATTTCCCGCCTCAATATGGCGTTGATCCGCGACTGATAGCCTTTTCCTTCAGCTCGTAACCACATCAGCACGTCGCTATCAATCCGCACAGTCGTTGAGGTCTTGGTCGGCTTGTAAAACGGGTTGCTGACAGCATTTCGCCAGAAGTCCTCAGACAAGGGCGGAATGTCGCTTGTATCGACACCTTCGTCGCCTAGGGTGCGCAGAGCCTCCAACTCATCCCTCTGCTCGGGCTCGAGGGGCGGAAGGTTCGCCAGATCCACAGTGGTCCTAATCGTCGCCTTGCTCATAACGCCTTCTTTCCCTGGGCTGGGCCCGTCTCGCTGAGATGATCCGGATCACCTCGCCATCCACCTCGTCCCAAACCGTATGGGCGACCACCAGGAGCAGCCACCCTTCGACAAGTCCGACTGTCCGCCACCGACGCTCGCCGCCGTCGACCCGGTCCTGCTCCATCAAGGCCAGGGGATCGGCAAAAGCGCGCAGGGCCGTCTGAAAGCTGACGCCATGTTTACGCAGGTTGCTGGCCGCCTTGTCCGCATCCCATTCAAACCTGAAAACCATACATAAGTGTTACTACATTAGTGTTGTGACAGAAAGATGCTAGGGCGCTGGATGTTGCTAATCGGCGGTCTAACCTTCTATTTCCTAGAGGGTCACCGTAACTCTGCCCTGGAGTTCCGCCATTGTGGACGTCGGCTGCGGCACGGGTTCCATGCTTATTGCGGCACGCGACGCCGGGCATAATGGGCGGCTCTACGGCCTCGATCCGGCTCCAGGAATGCTGGCCCAGGCGCGCCGCCGCGCCTATGTGGAATGGGTGCTCGGCGATCTCACCTCGGTTAAATGGGACGCAGAATTTGATCTTGTCGTCATGACGGGGCACGCCTTTCAGGTCTTTATCGAAGACGACGACATATGCGATGCCCTGGCACGCATTCATTCTGCCTTGAGGCCGGACGGGCGGTTCGCCTTTGAGACGCGCAATCCTTCGGCCCGGGCATGGGAGACCGAAATTCGAGGCACGGTCGACGGAACCCATGGCGAAAAGGTGAGTATGCGCCGGAAGGTCACGACGCCCTTCAATGGACGGGTTATATCCTTCTCCCATACCTTCCAGAATGCGTCTTGGGACGCGCCGCGGGTCAGCCACAGCACCTTGCGGTTCATCGGCAAGGCTGACCTCGATGCGGCGCTGGTCCAGGCAGGCCTGGTCCCAGAGGCCCAGTTTGGTGACTGGGACGAGAGCCCACTCACAGAGACCAGTCCCGAAATCATTACCATTGCCCGCCGGATTTGATGGTCTTTTGACCGCCCAATCGAAAATCCGCCGCAATGCGAATGTTTCGTATGGTGTCACGTAACTCCAGCTGCAAACATCGGGGATGGAACTGGATACCGGCCTTCGCCCGTATGACCGGGGGGGATCGTTCACCGCCCGTCCTCATCCACCGGTCACCCCGGCGGAGGCCGGGGTCCAGGTCGTGGGGCTCGGTGCCTCGAATAAGGCGACAGGTCCAGTAGTCCCTGATTTCTTGCCAGATCAGACTGGGCTCCTAAGCCGACGTGCGGCCCAACCCCTAGCGGCTGGCCGCGAAACCGGGTCTACCGCCGATTCACAAAATCCAGGAACCGCTGCCGGAGCGTCGGGTCCGTCTTGAACACCCCCGTGAACTGGGTGGTGATCGTCGTCACGTGGCGGTGGTGCAGGCCCCGTGTCGTCATGCACTGGTGGGCGGCGTCGATGAGGACGGCGACGCCGGCGGGGCGGAGGCTGTCGGTGATGGCGTCGGCGATTTGCTGGGTCATGGTCTCCTGGGTCTGGAGACGGCGGGCGAAGATCTCGACCACCTTGGCCAGCTTGGAAATGCCGACCACCCGGTTGGTGGGCATGTAGGCCACATAGGCCTTGCCGAGGAAGGGCGCCATGTGGTGCTCGCAGTGGCTCTCCACCTCGATCTCGCGGAGCATGACGATGTCGTCATAGCCCTGAACGTCTTCAAAGGTGCGCGACAGCTCCTTGGCCGGGTCCATGGTATAGCCCTCGAACCAGTCGCCATAGGCGTCGACCACGCGCTTGGGGGTGTCGATGACGCCTTCCCGGCGGGGATCGTCGCCGGCCCAGGCAATCAGGGTGCGAACCGCCTCCATGGCTTCTTCCCGGGTGGGGCGTTTCACGGCGTCGAGGGACCTGTCGCGGCTCGGAGCATCCATGGGGTCTTATCCGTTCGTTACTGGGCTTGATCGCGCCGGAGCGGGGGCCCCAGGTTAAGAAACGCGAATTTAGCCGTCGAATTGTCGTCCGACCGCCGATAAAGCCCCGTGGCCTCCCGGCCCTTGCGACTGTATATGGGGCCAAAGCCTTTTCCGGCAACACTTACTCAGCGTCACGTTTTCAAAGAGTTTCATGACCATTCACCTGTACGACACCCTGTCGCGATCCAAGCGGCCCTTCGTTCCCGTCGATAGCAAGCGGGTGACGATGTATGTCTGCGGGCCCACGGTCTATAACTATGCCCACATCGGCAATGCCCGGCCGGTGGTGGCCTTTGACGTCCTGTTCCGCCTTTTGCAGCGCACCTATGGCCAGGATGCTGTGATCTATGCGGCCAACGTCACCGACGTGGATGACAAGATCAACGCCAAGGCCGTGGCCGAGGGCGTGCCGATTTCCACCATCACCGACCGCTATCTGGCCATTTATAACCAGGATATGGCGACCCTTGGGGCCCTGGCACCCACCCATCAGCCTCGGGCCACTGAGACCATGGAGGCCATCATCGCCATGATCGGGCGTCTGGTGGACAATAAATCGGCCTATGCCGCCGAGGGCCATGTGCTGTTCAACACCCAGACCTTTGCCGACTATGGCAAGCTGTCGGGGCACCCCATGGACGACATGATCGCCGGGGCCCGGGTGGATGTGGCCCCCTACAAGCAGCACCCCGCCGACTTCGTGCTGTGGAAACCCTCCAAGCCCGGCGAGCCGGTGTGGGACAGTCCCTGGGGCCCTGGGCGGCCTGGCTGGCATATCGAATGCTCGGCCATGATCGAGCAGACCCTGGGCCTACCCATCGACATTCATGGGGGCGGCATCGACCTCCTGTTCCCGCACCATGAGAACGAAATGGCCCAGGGGCTTTGCGCCCACGGGGATCACTCGGTGGGCTATGCCAAATACTGGATGCACAATGGCTTCCTGAACTTTGGCGACGAGAAAATGTCCAAGAGCCTGGGCAATGTGGTCCTGGTGCATGAACTTATCGACCAGGTGCCGGGGGAAGCCCTGCGCTGGGCCCTGCTGGTGGGGCATTATCGGGCACCTCTGGAATGGACCGCCGACCTGATCGCTCAGTCCAAGAAGGCCCTAGACCGGCTCTACGGCGCCCTGCGCCGGGCGGCTGATGTTCCAGCTGAGTCGACCGGGCCCAATGTGGACTTCCTGGCAGCGCTTGAGGATGACCTTAATACGCCAGCGGCCATGGCCGAGCTGTTTGCCATGGCTACCGCCCTAGAAACCTCCAAAGGTGAAGACCGAGCCTATGCCAAGGGCGAACTCCTGGCCTCGGCCAATCTGCTGGGCTTTTTGTTCGCTGAGCCAGAAGCCTGGTTCCAGGCCGGGGTGGATGAGGCCCTGCGGACCAAGATTGACAGCCTGATCGCTGAGCGGGTCGCGGCCCGGGCGGCCAAGGACTGGGCGGCGGCGGACCGCATCCGTAACGATCTCACCGATCTCAACGTAGAGGTCATGGATAATCCGACAGGCGCAACCTGGCGCATTAAGGCACCGTCTTTAGGGGAAGGCTGATGGCGTTCAATCCTCCACAGATGTTCAAGGTGGGAGCGGGCTTTGTATTTGGCGGCAAGGCTGGGGCGGGTCCGATGAAGATCGAAAGCCGGATCGGCATTAAGGCCCCGGCTGAGGTGATCTGGGAGATCGCCTCAGATTTCAAATCCTGGTCCTTCTGGAACCCGACCTATACCAAGGGTGCGGGGGAATTGCGGATTGGCGCGCCCCTGGAATTCACCCTTGAGCTGCCCGGTGAGGCACCTCAGGTGATCAACCCTGTGCTGATAGAATGGGTGCCCCTGGAGCAGATTCACTGGTCCCTGACCCTGGCCCGGGGGCTGGTGCGGACCGTGCGCTATATCGAGATCGAGGCCCTTAGCGAGGCCAGCTGCATCGTTTCCAATGGCGAGATCTTCGAGGGCCTGTTGGGCCCGACTGCCGCCCGGTCGAAGCGCCACGCCATCCGCCAGGGCTTCACCGCCATGAGCGAAGCCCTGGCCGCTCGGGCTGAGGCCCAATGGCAGGGCAGTGGCAGAAAATGATCGACGACCTCTATTCGGCCAAGCTGTTGAAGCTGGCGGCGAACCTGCCGCATCTCGGCCGTCTGGAGGCGCCGGAGGGTACGTCTGAGAAGATCGCCAAGCTCTGTGGCAGCCGGGTGGTGGTGGATGTCGCCCTGCAGGATGGCATGGTCAGCGCCTTTGCCCAAGACGTGAAGGCCTGCGCCCTGGGCCAGGCTTCCGCCTCGATTTTGGGAACCAACATATTGGGCAGCACCCTGGCTGAGCTGGAGTTGGCCCGCGAGCAGTTTTCCGCTATGCTCAAAGACAGCGGCTCCCCGCCCAATGGACGTTTTTCGGATCTCGCAATGCTTGCCCCAGTGAAGGACTATCCTGCCCGACACGCTTCGACCCTTCTGGCGTTCGAGGCGGCGGTGGACGCTGTTCGTCAGGCCAGCACGCGAACTCGCCGCGCTGGCACCGCTTGATCAGGGGCTGTCCCCGAGATAAGCGCGAGCCGGCATGAAACTCTATGAACTCTGCGTCAGGGGTGCCATCCGCGCCTACAAACTGACGCTCTCGCCCCTGATCGGGCGCCAGTGCCGCTATCTTCCGACCTGTTCGGAATATGCGGAGCAGGCCCTGATCCGGCACGGCCCCTGGCGTGGCTCCATGCTCGCGGCGGGGCGGTTGTGCCGCTGTAATCCCTGGGGAGGATCGGGCTATGATCCGGTTCCCCCGCCGCGCGGTGAGACTCCTGATGGGACCTCCGCCCGGATATGGACATGTGAAACATGATTGATCTGATTTTTCCCGACGGCTCCAAGCGCCAGTTTGAAGACGGCGTTTCTGGACGGGACGTGGCGGCCTCCATCGCCAAATCCCTCGAAAAGCGCGCCCTGCTAATCAAGCTGGACGGTGCCCTCTATGACCTCGATCGGGCCCTGCCCGGCGGTGGGGCCTTTGAAATCCTGACGCGGGAGAGCCCTGAGGCCCTCGATACCATCCGCCACGACGCCAGCCATGTGATGGCGCAGGCGGTGCAGGAGCTGTTCCCCGGCACCCAGGTGACCATTGGCCCAGCCATCGAAGACGGCTTCTATTACGACTTCGCTCGTGAAACCCCCTTCAGCCTGGATGATCTGGCCAAGATCGAGCACCGCATGAAGGAGATTGTCGATCGGGACGAGAAGATTGTCCGCGAGGTCTGGGACCGCAAGGAGGCTATCGCCCACTTCAAGTCCATTGGCGAAGACTATAAGGCCGAGATCATCACCGACCTGCCCGGCGACGAGGTGATCACGGTCTATCGCCAGGGCGAGTGGAAGGACCTGTGCTTGGGTCCGCACCTGCCGTCCACCAAGCATGTGGGCAAGGCCTTCAAGCTGACCAAGCTGGCCGGCGCCTATTGGCGCGGGGACCATCGCAACGCCCAGCTCCAGCGGATCTATGGCACGGCCTGGGCCTCGGAGGCCGACCTTGAGGCCTACCTCCACCGCCTGGAAGAGGCCGAGAAGCGCGACCATCGCAAGATCGGCCGAGCCATGAACCTTTTCCACATGCAGGAAGAGGGCAAGGGCATGGTGTTCTGGCACGACAAGGGCCTGACGCTCTGGCGTATTGTCGAGAGCTATGTCCGTCGCCGTCTTGACGCCGCTGGCTATATCGAGGTTCGAACGCCCCAAGTCCTCGACCGGGTGTTCTGGGAGAAGTCCGGGCACTGGGAAAAATACCGCCCCAACATGTTCGTCTGCGAAACTGAGGAGGGCGAAGAGCTTTCCCTTAAGCCGATGAATTGCCCTGGCCACGTGCAGATTTTCAATTTTGGTCAGAGGTCCTATCGCGACCTGCCCATGCGGATGGCTGAATTTGGGGCCTGCCACCGGTATGAGCCCTCTGGTGCTCTGCATGGTCTGATGCGGGTCCGGGCCTTTACCCAGGACGACGCCCACATCTTCTGCCGCGAAGACCAGATCGAAGAAGAGACGGCGCGGTTCATCGAGCTGGCCAGTTCCATCCATTCAGACTTTGGTTTGCAGCGGGATCATATCGCCCTGGCCACCCGGCCTGATGTGCGGGCTGGCAGCGATGAGTTCTGGGACAAGGCTGAGTCGCAGATGCTGGCAGCGGCCCGCAAGGCCGGGGTCGAGCCGGTGATCTATGAGGGCGACGGTGCCTTCTATGCCCCCAAGCTCGACTTCATTCTGAAGGACGCCATCGGTCGGATGTGGACCTGCGGCACGATCCAGCTGGACTATGTCCTGCCAGAGCGGCTGGACGCGACCTATATCGGCGAGGACGGGGCCAAGCACCGGCCAGTCATGCTGCACCGGGCGATCTGTGGATCGCTGGAGCGATTCATCGGCGTGCTGATCGAGAACTATGCCGGGTCCTTCCCGCTTTGGCTGGCCCCGACCCAGGTGGTGGTGGCGACCATTACCTCTGATGCGGCTGAGTTTGCGCAACAGGCGGCGGCGGAACTGCGGGCGGCTGGTCTGCGGGTCGAGGTCGATCTTCGCAATGAGAAGATCAATTACAAGATCCGTGAGCACTCCCTGGCCAAGGCCCCGGTCATCGCTGTGGTCGGGCGCCGGGAGGCCGAGGAGGGCAAGGTGGCCTTGCGCCGTCTGGGCTCAGATGGTCAAACCATCTTGTCCTTGGCAGAGGCCGTGAAGGCACTTGCCAGCGAAGCCTTGCCGCCTGATCTTGCGCGTACTGCGATCATGTCAGGGTCCGCCTCCGTCGGGGCGGTCGCTGAGGAGTCCTGATGACCGGCACAGCCGCACCAATCGTCGCCGATATCGCCCAGGACGCTGTGCGGTCTAAGCCCAAGGTCTCGGTGGTTATGGTCATTTACATGACCGGCGACGCCATGTCCGAGAGCCTGACCTGCGTTTTGGCGGACCCACGGGTGGACGAACTGGTGATTGTCGATAACGGGTCGTCTCTGATCGAGGCGGCCCGGTTGCGCGGCTTTGCAGAACGGGATCGCCGGGTGGTTCTGGTCAATGGCCAGGGCAATGTCGGCTTTGCCAAGGGTGCTAATTTGGGTGCCCGAAGGGCGACGGGCGATGTGCTGGTCTTTCTAAATCCGGATGCCTTCCTGCAGGGCGGGTGTGTCACGGCCTTGCTTGAGGCCATCGAGGGACGGCCTGTGCCCTGCATTGTCGGCGGCCGGGTTATGAACGCTGACGGCTCTGAACAGCGCGGCGCGCGGCGCGGTGATATTACCTTGATGAGCGCCCTGTTAAGCCTCAGCCATCTTGCCAAGCGCATTCCCGCCTGGCGTCGCTATGAGGTCCACTGGGAGGATGAGCAGCCGCCAGAGGGTGTCACGGCTATACCCACCATATCTGGGGCCTGTTTTTGTATGCGCCGGGTAGACTTCGAGGCCGTCCAGGGCTTCGACGAAAGCTATTTCCTGCATGTCGAAGATGTCGACCTGTGTTGGCGGGTGCGTCAGGCGGGGGGCGTCGTGCTGTTCCAGCCCAAGGCTGAAGTGGTGCATCTGGGCCATACCAGCCGGGCCAGCCCCCTACGGGTGGAGTTCCACAAAGGGGTCGGTCTTGCGCGGTTTTTCCGCAAGCGGGCCAGGACTGGAAGCCAAACCCTAGCGGCCTGGCTGCTCTCCCCGGTGATCGTCTGTACAGCCGTCATCCGGCCCCTGATGTGGCGTGTCCGAGGCCGGACCGCCTGAGGCATCCCTGAGGATATGGCCCCGACCCATGAGATATCACGGCCATGAATGAGCTGCCGGTCCAGCAAGTTATAACAGGCGACCAAGCCAATCGCGCCCTACGCCCTGCAGTTGTCCTGTGGGCTTTTTCCGGCCTCGTCGGTATTCCCGCCGCGGTCTATTTTGACCTGCTAGGGGGTTGGCGCTGGCCCCCCTATAACGCGATCTATGATCAAATGATCGTCAGCGTCTATTTCGCCCTTGGTATTTGCGCCGTGCGCGCCATCAAAGATCCGGTTCGACACAGCAGTTTCCTTTGGTTTGTCGCGATCTCGAGCTTCACCCACGGCGCTGTCATGCTGTTCCACGCCTTGCATGACCCAATGCATCTCAACCATCTATGGGGCGATGTGTGGATCTTGGCTGGCGGCGCGTCCTTGGCTTGGCCATTGTGGCGACTCAGCCGCGCCGACGACCAAGTGTGACGACCTGCCATAGCCGCAAATGGTAACAAGTTACCGCCGCTTGGGCCCGGCGCTAGAGCGGAAATACCCCAGCGCGACTGACAGAAGCAGCCGGTGGCTTGCCAAGGATCTCGGCCATCCACTTGGCGGTGCTGATCAGGGCCGAAAGATCATAGCTGGTCGAAAATCCAGCCCGCTCCAGCATGTAAACCAGATCTTCTGTCCCGATATTGCCCGTGGCGTCCGGGGCAAACGGACAACCGCCTAGGCCGCCACAGCTGGCATCCAGGATGGAGACCCCGGCTTCGATCCCTGCGAAGGCGTTGGCGAGACCGGTATTGCGGGTGTCGTGGAAGTGAAGGCGCAGGGGGATGTCGCCAATGACCTTGCCCACCGCTTCGACGCGCCGACGTACCGTCCAAGGGTCGGCGACACCAATCGTATCGGCCAAGGCGATCTCGGCAATTCCAGTGGACGCGGCCTCCCGGGCCAGGGCGACCAGATGATCCTCCCTGACTTCACCATCAAACGGGCAGCCGAACGCGACGGAGAAGGTTGCGGTCATCGGCGGCCCACCTTCCCGTGCCCGACGCGCCGCGATCTCGGCCAGGGTCGTCATCTGCTCTGCGGTAGAGGCCCCTTGGTTGCGTATGCCAAAGCCGTCTGTGGCACAGACCACCACATTGGCTTCATCACAGCCGGCCGCCACTGCCCGCTCCCAGCCGCGCATGTTCAGGACCAAGCCGATCCGGCTGCGGTTGGCATCCTGGGGAAGGGCGGCGGACACCTCTTCTGCGCCAGCCATTTGCGGTACGCGCTTGGGGTTTACGAAGGACACGGTTTCCAGTCGCCTTGCCCCAGCTGCTTCCAAGCGTTGGATGAAGACCACCCTCTGCTCTGGGCTTAAGGTGGTCTTTTCATTTTGCAGGCCGTCCCGGGCCCCAACTTCGACGATCTCAATGAAACGGCTCATGAGGCAGGCTCCGGTGGGGGCGCATAGACGGTCAAGGTCATGTCATCGCCATTGGAATAGTCGAGTCCTTTGACCTCGCCGACCCGTATGGGGGCCAGGCCTGCCGACTTGATCAGGGCGTCAAAGGCCGGCTTTTCCCGGGCCTCCACCACGGCGGGTCGATCATCTGCCAGGGCCGCAGCCGCATCCTTGGCATTGCCCAATTGGGTCTGCGTGCCCAGAGCAAAGACCAGGCTAGGCTCTGCATAGCCCGCCACTGCGATAGGCCCAGGATAGACTCCTTGTCGCGGCAACAAACTGGCCTTTGCCAACATGGCCTGTGTCCGCTGAGAGAGCAGGAGGGGCTCAAGGTGTGGGGCCAGGCCGCCCACCAGCACCCCGTGGCCGAGAAGTCCAAGGGGCAGTGAGATGGCCAAGGCCCCAAGGGCCGAGCCGCGCAGAAGCGTCCAGCCCCCTAGAATGCCTGCTGTTCCCAGCAAAAGCGCTGTGACGAAGATGAGAGGGATATCGGCGGGATCCCCATAAAGCTTGCCAAGATAGAGGGTGCCACAAGCGAGCAAGATCCCGACGAAGGCCTGGAGGCCTGCGCCGAGCCGCTGAGCGATACGGCCTATGGGTTGCGAAACCGCCGCCGCCGACAGCCAGGCTAAGGCCCCGTAACAGGGAAGGGCGTAGTGGGAGAGTTTTGTAGGCGTGATTTCGAATACCAGCCAGGCTGGGATCAACCAGCAAAGGGCAAATCGGACCCCGGGCTCTTTGCGGTTTCGCCAGCCGAGTGCCAGCCCAGCGGGCAACAACAGAGTCGCTGGGAAATTTTGCACCAGGGCCACCAAGGCATGATAGCCGGGTGGTCCCCCATGACTTTCCTGACCTCCGGCGAGTTTCGGTGCCAGATCGCCGGCAATGGCGGCCTTCCAGAAGCCACCATCCGTCGCCACTGTCACTGCCCATGCCCAGGGCCCGACTATGGCGAAGACAAGGATCAGACCCCAAGCCCAGCCCAATTTCGCAATCCACCCACCTTTCCGGTCCCAAAGCCAAAGGGTTAGCAGGGTGAGGCCGACAACCATGGGGGTGATCGGTCCCTTGACTAGGGTGCCAATACCCATAGCCGCCCAGAACATGAGTCTGACCCCACGTCCTGAAGCTGGCCCCCCCTGTTCAGCGGCATAGAGCCTTGCCAGACAGGCCATGGCCAGGGTGGTGGTCCCCGCCAAGACCGCGTCGGTCTTGGCAATGAAGGCCTCCGTCGACATCAGGAAGCTCGACCCCAGGATCGCACCGGCGATTAGCCCTGTTCGGTCACCAAAAAAGGCAGCCGCCCCCCAAGCACAGGCCGCTGCGGCAAGCATAGCCCCCAAAAGAGAGGGGATTCGATAGGCCCAAATCTGCCGTGCCTCGGGCGATGACAGCAGAGAGACACTTGCCGATTGCAGCCAGTAAATGCCGACAGGCTTTTTGAAGCGCGGCTGATCCTGATAGCGGATGACCACATAGTCGCCCTGTTCCAGCATCTGGGTGGTGGCTTGGGTGAAGCGGCTTTCGTCCCGATCCAGGGGCGGCATGGAGATCAGGCCAGGCAGGCCCGCAATCAAGGCAATCAGGGCGGCCAAGGTTGGCCCACGCCAGCCCCGGCTCCAGGCGGACAGGTGGGCGGCCAAATCGAGCGCAACAAAGAAATTCATCAATCCCATGACCTGCTTGTTAGCACGATCCTTTCGTCCGCCCAGGTTTCCGCTAAGAGGAAGCATGGTTAAATCGAGCTCTGCTGATCAAATCGACGTTTCTGTCGTCATTCCTGTGTTTGACGAGGAAGGGGCCGCGCCTGGCTTGGCGCGGGAAATCGCCGCAGCCTTTGCTGGGCGGCGCTATGAAATGATTTTTGTGGATGACAGAAGCCGCGACGCCACCCGTCAGGTCCTTACTGAGCTGAAGTCCGGACTTCCAACCTTGCGGGTGCTCACCCACCAGACCAATAGTGGTCAGAGCAGGGCCTTGCGCAGCGGCATTCTAAACGCCCGTGGTGCTGTGATCGTCACCTTAGACGGCGATGGCCAAAATGATCCTGCTGATGGCCCCAAACTGGTGGATGCCCTGGTCGCCGGCAGCCCGAACCTCGCCCTGGTCGGCGGCGAACGGGTCAAACGACAGGATAGCCTTGCCAAGAAATTTGCTTCGCGATTCGGCAATGGCGTCCGCAAGCGCCTCTTGAGGGATACCGCCAATGACACGGGTTGCGGCTTAAAGGCCTTCCGCCGGGATGCCTTTCTAAGGCTTCCCTATTTTGACCACATCCACCGCTATATCCCTGCCCTTATGCTGCGGGAGGGCTTCGACGTCGCCTTCCTGCCGGTCAATCACCGCCACCGCCAAACCGGTGCCTCGAAATACACAAATCTTGGCCGCCTGTGGGCGTCCCTGTCTGACCTCCTTGGGGTTATGTGGTTGCAGAGTCGGGCCCGAAACCCCGGCGGCGTCGATGAATTATGACGGTGGTTTGCGGCAAGGGGCAAAACAGGTAACCCTGTGTGCGATAGAAACGCTGAAGCGTGTTTCGGAGGTTGGAGCCTCGAACCAGGGATAGAGAGATGTTTGCGGCTTTTCCCTTATTGGCCTTGCCGGTGGTCATCTACAATCTGGTGGCCCTGACCTTTAGCCAGGGCTTTAAGTCCGCCGACGCGAGCTCACGGCTGAGCCAGCCCCTGTTTTCGATCTCCATGACCAGCCGCGTCGAATGGGCGATCAGCTCTGGCGACCTGATTTTGGCGGTTGCCCTGGTCGTCTTGTTCATCGAGCTTTTGAAATCCACAACCAGTCACCGGGTGGTGATCGTCAATCATGCCCTGTCCATGATTCTGTTTGTGGCCTGTCTGGTGGAATTTCTGCTGGCCCCGGCCTTTGCCACCTCAACCTTCTTTCTCTTGACCTTGATGGTGGTCCTAGACGTTCTGGCTGGATTCATCGTGACGATTGCCTCCACCCGCAGAGACATCGATTTCAACGATCGCGGCTAGAGCTCTAGGTAAAGGCCGTAAAGATCAGTGTGACCACGGTAATGTCGATAATCCGAGTGAGGATGGCAGCCATGGTGTGTCCCGAAGCGAGGTTTCGCTCTGGAAGACAGCAAGACTCGGGCCACGAGGCTCGGCGGATACGCAAGCGGCCTGTTCGAGGCAGCTAACCTCGATTTCTAGAGCGCTTGGCTGTGATTTTACGCAGAATTTGCCGGGAGATTGCCGGCGAGGCGGCCTAGGCCTCAGTCTTTTTGACCCCACCCTTACGGGTGCGCCGATCAATCGGTCCAGACCACTCGGTTGATGCATAGGCGTTATGAGCTTCACCGATCACTTTTTGCCCGCCACGCAGGCCCCGCTTTTGTCCATCTTGTCCCATAAGTTGGGCCCTGAACACGGAGGCAGCGTCCGCGGTTTGCTCAGGCTCGTGTGTGATGGCGGGGCCTGCCACCACGGGAAGGCTGCGATCTTCACTGACCTCATGGACGGAGTCCACCGGGTCCCCCTTCGGACGAAGGGTTCGCCGGGGGCGGCCTGTGTTACGAATAGGGTCGATCGGCGACGTCATCGAAAGAAACTTTGACGGTGTTTGGTTAAGAGTCCCTGGCGATTACGACTTAGAGGCCAGCTTTTCGATTTGAGCTGCCATTTCTTCCATACGCCGTTTCAGATCAGCCAAGGAGCTATCCTCCGACTGTGGGGGGGGTGCTGGGGCGGGATCTGGTGCCTTCGCGGCCGCCGCGGCATCAAATCGGCCGGGGCTGAAGGGGCTGAACATCTTCATGGCTCGGTCAAACATGGCCATGTTCTGTCGGATCTGATCCTCATAGAGGCCAAGGCCGCCGGTCTGGCTCAGGCCCGATAGCTGGCTGCGCATCCGCTCGTGCTGATCGGCGAAGGTCGACAGTGAAAGCTCCAGATAGGAGGGCAGGAAGGCCTGCATGGAATTGCCATAAAAGCCGATGAGTTGGCGCAAGAACTGGATTGGCAGCAGGTTTTGGCCATCTCGGCCTTCCTCTTCCACAATGATCTGGGTCAGTACGGAGCGGGTAATGTCCTCATTGGTCTTGGCGTCATAGACCACAAAGTGGATGTCCTTTTTCACCATCTCGGCGAGGTGATCGAGGGTCACATAGGAACTCGACGCCGTATTATAGAGGCGGCGGTTCGCGTACTTTTTGATGACCACGCGATCATTGGCTGTCTTGCCGGCTTTTGGGTCCGCCATGGGGGCTCCTTCAGAGATTCCGCTCGGTGCGGGGAACAGTCTCGCACTGCAGTATCGCGGATGCGAGCGTGATCGCAAACGGTCGGAAAGACAAGAAGTCGGTTTCCAGCACTTGCCCAACCCTCAGGTGTTCTAAATAGATAGGGGAACCACAAAAAGGATCTCCCCATGACTGACGTTGTCATTGTATCGGCCGCCCGTACGCCGGTCGGTTCTTTTAATGGAGCGCTTTCTGCTCTACCGGCCCATGAATTGGGAAAGACGGCGATTTTGGCGGCCATTGATCGGGCCGGTATTGCCGCCGCAGATGTGGATGAAGTGATTATGGGTCAGGTCCTGCAGGCTGGCGCTGGCCAGGGCCCTGCACGCCAGGCCGCAGTCAATGCGGGCATTCCCGTGGAAAGCCCCGCCTGGAGCCTCAATCAGCTGTGTGGATCGGGCCTGCGCGCCGTGGCCCTAGGTGCCCAGCAGATTGCAGACGGCTCGGTCAACATCGTCATTGCCGGTGGCCAGGAAAGCATGAGCCAAGCGCCCCACGCTGCCAATCTGCGGGTTGGGACCAAGATGGGCGATATGGCCATGGTCGACACCATGACCCGGGACGGCTTGCTTGATGCGTTCCACGGCTATCACATGGGCGTGACAGCAGAGAATATCGCCTCCCGCTGGCAGATCACCCGGGAAGAGCAGGACCAGTTTGCCGTCGCCAGCCAGAACAAGGCCGAGGCTGCCCAGAAGGCTGGCAAGTTTGTGGGTGAAATCGCACCGGTCACCGTAAAGGGGCGTAAGGGCGACGTGATCGTCGACCAGGATGAATACATCCGGCATGGGGCCACCCTGGACAGCGTGTCGGGCCTGCGTCCGGCCTTCAATAAGGAAGGCTCGGTGACCGCTGCCAATGCCTCAGGTCTCAATGACGGGGCGGCTGCCCTGGTGCTGATGAGTGCTGACGAGGCCGCGCGTCGCGGGCTAAAGCCCCTTGCCCGCATCGCCTCCTGGGCCTCTGCCGGGGTGGCTCCAGACATTATGGGCACTGGCCCGATACCTGCCAGTCGCAAGGCCCTGGAAAAGGCCGGGTGGTCGGTCGGCGATCTTGACCTGGTTGAATCCAACGAAGCCTTCGCGGCGCAGTCGATTTGTGTGGTCCGCGACCTGGGTCTGGACCCCGCCAAGGTCAATGTGAATGGCGGTGCCATTGCGATTGGCCATCCCATCGGAGCTTCGGGCGCCCGGATCCTGACCACCCTGGTTCACGAACTGCAGCGGTCCGGTGGCAAGAAGGGTCTCGCGACCCTCTGCGTCGGCGGTGGCATGGGCGTGGCCATGTGTATTGAGGCCCTCTAGAGCTCTTTTCCTTTGGATGGAGTGATCTAACGGGCGTTCGAACGACAACCATCAGACGATTGGGAGTTAGATTATGGGCAGAGTTGCGTTTGTGACTGGCGGAACGCGCGGCATTGGCCGGGCGATTTGCGAGCGGCTAAAGGCAGACGGCATGGCGGTTGCGGCTGGGTATTCCGGCAATGAAGACGCTGCGGCGGCCTGTGCACGAGAGCTCGGCGTCATGGTGGTGAAGGGCAATGTCGGCAATTTTGAAGACTGTGCCAGGGCGATTGAGGCTGTGACGGCCGAACTCGGCTCTGTGGACGTGCTCGTCAACAATGCAGGCATTACCCGCGATGGCGTCTTCCACAAGATGCGGCCCGAGCAATGGTCTGAAGTTATTCGCGTCAATATGGACTCCGTCTTCAACATGACCCGTCATGTGATCGAAGGCATGCGCGAGCGCGAATGGGGTCGGATCATCAACATCTCCTCGATCAATGGCCAAAAGGGTCAGATGGGTCAGACCAACTATTCCGCCGCAAAGGCAGGGGTTATTGGCTTCACCAAGGCCCTGGCCTTGGAAAACGCGCGCAAGGGCGTGACGGTGAATTGCATCTGTCCTGGCTATATCGATACCGAGATGGTGCAGGCTGTGCCGGAGAATGTTTTGCAGGCAATCATCGGGCAGATCCCAGTGGGACGCCTAGGTCGTGGCGATGAGATCGCCGATATGGTGGCCTTTCTCGCAGGCGAGCAGGCCGGCTATGTCACGGGCTCGACCCTATCCCTGAATGGCGGGCAATATATGGCGGGCTAGACTGTTTGGAGGGTCCAAAAACCGCCCAAGTCGAGGTCTAGACACCACAGCTTGATGTTCGCCGTCTCTACATACTGCGCCCGGCAAGGGGCGGTCCTGGCCGTTATCGGGGCGCTGTGTCTGGCCTCCCAGGCCAAGGCCCTAGAGCCTGGAACCCTGCGGGAAAGCCTGTTTGGGCCCAGAACGACAGCCGCCGATCCCCATGCCGGTCAGCCTATCGCCCGCTATGTCAGTCAAGAGGGCGATGTCTTTGTGCTGGACCGCAGCCAGCCCCGGCCCCTGCTCAAGTTTGATGACAATCCCGAGGTCTGGGTGCTGCGTCCTCAACTGGCTCCCCGCGGGGATGTTCTCTATATGAACGACCTCGGTTCACCGGTCCTGCGGGCCACCCGCCTTGGCGGTCTGACCCTGTTTACCGATGATCGTCCCGGCGGCACTGCTGCGGCCCTAGCCGGCGCGGGCCAGGCCCTCCGCCTCGCGCAATTGGGCCCCCAACAGCTCTTAGAAAGGCTGGCCCAGGCCAGTGCCCGAGCTACCCGGGCGGCCCGGCGTCTGATTCCCTTCGAAGCTGATGCCTCCCCCGGATCTTCGGCCCTGACGGCTGACGCCGCCCTAGTGGCCGCAGAGGCGATTATCCGGATCGCCAAGCGGTCAGATGCTAAGGTCTTGCTGTCCAGGATCGGCAAGGTGCGCGTGGTCGAGGGGCGAAAATCTCAGGCCCAGGTCAGCGAAGGTGTGGTCCGGATCACGGTATCCCCCGCCGACGGACTGGCGGGGCGTCCCTCTTCTGACCGGATTGTTGCAGCCGTCGGTGGGCGCTGACCCAGAGCCGAGACCCCCTTAACCCTTGAAATTATCCTTCGCCGTGCGGAGCGCTGCAAAGGCCTCATGGGGTACCAGATCAGGCCTCAGGATAGGTGCGCGCAGGAAGGGATTGGTGGCCTTCTCGAGGCCAATCGTGCTGGGCACCGTCCATTCGTCGCGGCTGCGCTTGTCAAAAATGTCGTCGGTCCGTGCCTTGAGTGCCGCATCAGCATCTACCGAAAGGGCAAAGCGGGCATTGGACGCGGTATATTCGTGGGCGCAGTAGACCTTGGTATCGTCGGGTAGGGCGGCCAGCCTTTGCAGGCTCTCCCACATCTGAGGCGCAGTGCCTTCAAACATCCGCCCACAGCCCAGGGCAAAGAGGGTGTCCCCCACAAAGGCCGTGTGGTTCGCCGCCGAATAGAACGCTACGTGCTGCAAGGTGTGCCCGCCAGACTCGATCACCTGGAAGCTGGTTTCCCCAAGCTGGACCACATCGTCCCCGCTGACCTTGCGGTCTACCGGCGACAGACGCTCGACCTCGGCCGGTCCGATCACTTCGCAGCCCGTCTCGGCCTTGATCTCTTCGTTCCCGCCGGCGTGGTCTGCGTGCCAATGGGTGTTGAGGATCAGGGACAGCTTCCACCCCAGCTTTTCCAGCTCGCCCAAGATGACCTTTGCGTCAGGTGTATCGATACAGGCTGCCAAACCGGTGGCGTCGTCGCGGACCAGATAGCCGTAATTGTCGGACAGACAGGCAAATTGGTGGACGGTGATCGACATTGGGACCTCTGGAGATTTGAAATTCTTCCCTAGGTAAGGCTCGCGATCCGCCTCGACTAGGCCTAACTCTAAGGAATGCGTCGCGATGTCCTCGAACTCCGTCACTTCTACGCCTCGCGCCTGGGTCAGATCGCCCGGGAAATGACCTCGCGCAAGGTCGCTGAGATCTGGGATGGGGCTCGGGGGCTGGATGTCCTGGGGGTCGGATACGCCACACCCTTTCTAGGTCCGCTCAAGGATCGGGCCCGTCGGGTCATCGCCGCCATGCCAGCACAGCAGGGGGTGGAGGTCTGGCCAGGGCAGTCGCCCAATCTGGCGACCCTCACTGGCGAGGATAGCTTGCCGTTCCGCAACGCGCTTTTTGACCGCATTCTCCTGGTCCACGCCCTGGAGGAAAGCCCTGATCCCCTAGCCCTCCTGCGGGACGTCTGGCGTGTGCTTGCCCCATCTGGGCGGGTGGTCGTGGTGGTGGCTGCCCGCAACGGTGCCTGGGCAAATTCTGAGTCAACGCCCTTTGGTCATGGTCGACCCTTCAGTCGACGACAGCTGGCTGATCTGCTGAGGGACGCCGATCTCGAGCCTTCGGGGTGGACTCGGGCCCTCTATGTCCCACCCATCCCCTGGGCGGCCGGGTGGGCAGAGGGGTTTGAGCAGGCAGGCTCGCGACTCTGGCCAAGCTTCGCTGGACTGGTCCTGATGGAGGCTGTGAAGCAAACCTTCGCCGTAAAGCCCCGGGGCCATCAGGTGCGTGCCCCCCTGTCGCGCCCGGTTCTAAGCCCTCTGCCCGTCGGGCGGGCACCTGTTTCGCTCGGATGCGCGATTGACGATTGTTAGGCTTAAATCAAGGAACTCCGGGTTGATCTCTATAGACACTCTTGGAGTCCGCTTCGGTTCGCCCTAGCCTCGACTCATCTCTAACGTGGAGGCTCCCCATGAAGATGATCATCGCCATAATAAAGCCCAGCCGTCTCGACGCAGTGCTGGAAGCGGTCACTGAGGCCGGTGCATCCGGACTGACCGTAACCGAAGTTCGCGGTTATGGCCGTCAGCGTGGCAAGACCGAGGTCTATCGCGGCGCCGAATACGAGGTGAAGCTCCTACCAAAGGTGAAGCTCGAGATCGCGGTGCCCACCGATATCGCTGATGCTGTCGTAGAAGCCGTGGCGCGGACCGCAAATACCGGCAAGATAGGCGACGGTAAGGTCTTCGTTCTCGACCTAGAAAAGGCGCTCCGGATTCGGACGGGAGACACGGACGCCGCCGCGATTGCGGGCTAAACGCGTATCGACGTCTTTCGGCTCAGCAGGAAGAGTGCGGTTTCTGCGCGCCAGTTTTCGACGGGATGTTTGGGATTGATCGGGCGGGCGGGCTGGCCTTCTGACAAGGCTGCGCAAGCCTCAATCCGGACATCTAGATCATCACACAGGGCAATAAAGTCGTGCAGGGTGCACAAATGAATGTTGGCAGTCGCCCACCAGGGGTCGGGTAAGGCCTTGGTCTCCGGCATCCGGCCCCTCGCCAACAGGGCCCACCGCACCCGCCAGTGACCAAAGTTTGGCACCGACACCACCGCTTGGTCGGCAATCCTCAACAGTTCTGACAGCACATGCCTCGGGTCGCGCATTTGCTGCAGGGTCTTAGACAGTATGGCATAGTCGAAGGCATCGGACGGAAATTGGTCCAGGTCGCGATCCCCATCGCCTTGCACGACGGCGAGGCCGCGGGCCAGGCAGGCGGAGACCCCCGCACTGGAAATTTCAAGACCCTGGCCGTCGATTTGCTTTTCCCGGGTCAGCATTTCCAGCAGTTCGCCTTCGCCGCAGCCCACATCAAGCACCCGGCTCCCTGGCGCTACCAGTCGGATGATTTCTCGAAAGTCTTCCCGCACCAGGCTCACTTCAGACCCCGCCGTTCCGCGGCCGAAGCCATAAAGCCGCGCAGGGCGGAATCTAGGGCCGGCTCTTCCAGGAAGATGGCATCATGGCCCTTGTCGGTCTGGATTTCCGCGAAGCTGGCCCGGCATCCTGCGGCATTGAGCGCTCTCACAATATCCCGGCTTTCGGAGGTGGCGTAGAGCCAGTCTGAAGAGAAGGACAGCACGCAAAACCGCACGTCTCTGGCCAGTTGAAAGGCCTTGGCCAACACGCCTTCGTGCTCTGACGCCAGGTCGAAATAGTCCAAGGCCCGGGTGATGTAGAGATAGGAATTGGCGTCAAACCGATCGACAAAGCTGGCCCCCTGATGGCGGAGATAGCTTTCCACCTGGAAGTCAGCGTTGAAGCCCCAGCTCAGGCCATCGCTTTGCAGTTCACGCCCAAACTTTCTCTGGAGGGCGGTCTCTGACAGATAGGTGATATGCGCGGCCATGCGGGCCACAGCCAGTCCTTTTTCCGGGCGCACCCCTGCCTGCACATAGGCCCCACCGCGCCAGTCAGGATCTGCCATGATCGCTTGGCGACCGACCTCATGGAAGGCGATGTTTTGGGCCGAGTGCCTGGGTGCCGCGCCAATGCAGACTGCTGAAAATATCCGCTCGGGAAAATCTGCCGCCCACTGCAGGACCTGCATGCCCCCCATGGAGGCCCCAACCACCGCAAACAGGGTGTCAATGCCCAGGGCTCCAATCAACATGGCCTGAGCCCGCGCCATGTCGCCGATTGTGATCATCGGGAAGGACAGGCCGTAAACTTCCCCCGTCTGAGGATTTATCGAGGCCGGCCCAGATGAGCCCATACAGCCCCCCAGAACATTAGCGCAGATGATGAAATACCGATCGGGATCCAGCGGCAGTCCCGGACCCACCACACGATTCCACCAGCCAGGCTTGCCCGTCACCGGGTGGGTGGATGCCATATGCTGGTCGCCCGTCAGAGCGTGACAGACTAAAATCGCGTTCGATCGCGATTCATTCAATACGCCATAGGTCTGGTAAGCCATTTCCAGAGGCGCGAATTCGGCACCGGAGTCCAGGCGCAGGGGCTGATCGGCGGGGAACCGCCAGATTCCACCCTTGGTCTCAACTTCAGGAAAGGCAGGCACAGACTTGGTCATTGTTCTCGCTTGGAGCGCCATGCACTTTGTCTGTCAACCGCTTCGCGTCGGCGGCAACCCCGTCTATGAAGAGTTTGGGCTGACGGAGTGACTATGAACAGGCTGATCCTCTTGCGTCATGGCGACGCGGAACGGGACGCGGAAAGCGGCGATGATTTCGACCGCCGTCTCACCGACCTGGGGCGTCGGGAAGCTGAAGGCGCAGGGCTGACCCTCTCTGAGCTGGGACTGATGCCAGACCTTGTCCTGGCCTCGGCGGCTGTGCGTGTGCGTGAGAGCTGGGCTGAAGCTTCCAGAAGTTTTCCAGGGCTTGAGCCGCAGTTCGAAAAAGAACTCTATTTGGCTGAGCCTGGCTTTCTCCGCAGCGTGATTTCACTGCGCGGCCCGAAATGTCACACCCTGATGATTGTCGGCCATAATCCGGGTCTCCAAGACCTAGCCACCCGCTTTCTGATCGAGGCCAGCGCCCCGTCTTCGGCGATCAACCGCATTCGAACCGGACTGCCCACTGCCGGTGCTGCGGTCTTCCTATTCGATGACAATGGCAGACCCGCCTATGACGGCCTCTTCTATCCCCGGGACCGGCATTAGATCATGGCCCTGATTTACAAGATTCTGCCCCGGTCCGAGTGGATTCAAGCCCAGGCCAAGGGCCTGTTCGAGGGCTCAGCCATCGACATTGCCGACGGCTATATCCATTTTTCGACGGGGGCTCAGGCCCTGGAAACCGCCCGGCGTTATTTTGCGGACATACACGATCTGACTGTTCTTGTGGTCGAGGCTGATGATCTGGGTCCGAATTTGAAATGGGAGCCGTCTCGGGGTGGGGATCTCTTTCCCCACCTTTATGAGAGCTTGGACTGTCAACGAGTCCGCGA
>CALETE010000062.1 GCA_937920085.1 uncultured Alphaproteobacteria bacterium
AGACACCGATCTTCTGGGGCGTGACGTAGGCGAAGCGGATCTCGTTGTTGCCGTGTGCGGCATGATAGATCGCGCCCTGCCGGGCATGGGGATCGGAGATCTTCGAGGACAGGCGCCCCTGGGTCTTGAGATCAATGATGATGCCATGATCCGGGAACCAGAAATCGAGCCAGCCGATGAAAGGGACTGGCACGCCGGGCAGTTCGACCTCGATCCGGTGTTGGCGAGTGCCGTCTGCCGAGCCGGGAATGCCATACTGGCGTAGTTCACCCAGCGCGATCGCGACGGCAGGAGCAATGCCTGCGCGCTCCTTCTCGACATTGGGATCGGCCGACAGCGCGGTGAGCTGGTTGAACCTGGCGAGAGCTGCCTCCTGGCAGACCTCGATCGGAAGGCCGTGATCGAACAGCCCCATCTCGACACCTGCTTCGACCGCTGTGCCGCGATGGGCTGCAGCACCGACCCGGGACTTATGCCCCAGCAGCTTCTGCATGGCCCACATCGCCGGCTGAGCAACGAACAGGTTGATCGAGGAGGCCGAGAGATGGTCAAGGCCGTGGCGTTCGAAGGCGTTCGTCATTGGACCCGCCCGGTGATGGTACGGTTGCCTTCGGCCTCGAAGGTTTCGATCACGTCCAAGCGGTAAACCACTCGGCCGCCAAGTTTGACAAAGGCCGGGCCCTTGCCGGACCAGCGCCAGCGTTCGAGGGTCCGGGGCGACATGCGCCAGCGGGCGGCAAGGTCGCGTTGAGCAAGAAAGACGGGTTGCACTTAGTTTCTCCATCTGCGTCGTCGATGGACAAGAAGTGGCGCATGGCAGCGCAGCCGGCGTGACCCTGAGGGTGGGATGAAATCAGAAAATCGAGTGGGACGATGATCCCACCCCCGTGGGATGAAAGTGGGATATCGTAGTTCGGCAGGGGATTAAGGGTGGGATGGCCCAGACACGAAAAAGCCGCCGAAACCTGAGTTCCGACGGCTAATTTGCGAGGGTTTAAACGTTCAACAGTGGGGTGGGATAGCGAGCCTGTATGCGCCGCGATTGTCCGAGTGGATCAGCTCGCGCCAATGCAACTTGGATTTGAATACGTCGACCAGGCGGTAGCAGCCGGATTCAGCGACCTCGAGGAGCTCTTCTCCTCGCCGCCATGGCATGGGTGTGTCGCTGGCCTCATGAAGCTGGCGGACAATGCTCGCCTGGATCCTGCCGAACCGGAAGTGGCGGCCGCAGAACTCGACGTGCTCGTAGCTGGCGTCATGCGTGAACGGCGGCTTGACCAGCGCCTTGTCGGGCTTGGCTTTGCCCTGCTCTAACCGGCGCCGTTCGTCGGCGCGCAGCAGCAGATCGGTCTCGAAGATCTCGACCGGTTTGCTCGGCTCCTCGATGTGGCAGTAACTTCCTTCTGAGGTGTGGAATGTCGCGATCTCTGCCCCGCCATCGCGGAAGACCAGGTGGGCATCCTGCTCCTTGAGGTCGACCAAGCCAGTATAGCGGGCACGCTCTTCCGGAACCTTGGCCCAGCCCTGCCCCTCCTCGAGCTTCCAAAGGCCGCGCTCAATATGGGTGCGGCAGACGCGGACGGACAGGCGCATGCGGCCGGTCTCGGCGAGATAGGCAACATCGTATCGGGGCATCTCCCAAGCGGCCACGACTTCGCCAAGAGTATAGTAGTCCTTCTCGATAAGCCGCATTGCCCCGCCACCCGATTCCGCGATTCTGTTCGCTATATGTTCTTTTTGTTTGACCCATGCAACATCTTCCTACATTGTCCACAATATCCACAGGAGGAGCGCCAGAGTCATGCAAGCCACCATTGCCGAACGCCTTAGAGCAAGGACCCGGCAATTAGGGTTAAACCCTCCGCAGCTCGCAGCCGAGGCAGGGGTGAACCGTTCATACGTCTATGACATTCTGCGCGGCCGGTCCGAGAACCCCAACCTCGAAAAGCTCGATCGGATTGCCGAGGTTTTGAAGGTTGGCCGCGACTGGCTGCGCGATGGCGTGGGCGATGTTGAAGGCGATGAGCCTGCCCTCACCAACCCCGACGATGTTTACGTGGCCGTCCCCTACGCGACGGTGAAGCCTGCAATGGGCGGCGGGGCCACCGTCGAGATCGAGCCCGACCACGGCAAACCCTACCACTTCCAGAAGAGCTGGATCACGCACGGTCTTCGGGCTGATCCCGCCAAGCTGCGAATCATGCATGTGGTGGGCGACAGCATGGAGCCGACACTGAGAGACGGAGACATTGTCCTGGTCGATATGGGACGTGCTGTCCCTACCCCGCCTGGCGTATTCGTGCTGCATGATGGGATTGGTCTGGTCGCAAAGCGGCTGGAGCACATCCCCAACAGCGATCCGCCGGTCATGAACATCATCTCAGACAATAGGGTCTATTCAGCTTACGAGCGCACCGCCGACGAGGTGAACATCGTTGGAAGGGTTCGATGGTTCGCGCGGGAGATTTGAGGTTGGAGGGTTGAAGGGTTGAACCCTCGCTTCAGCTGATCCCGTATATTCGTTCAGCATAGTCGCGCACTTCGGCCGTAGCTTGCGCCTCAAGCTGGCGAAGGTAGGCAAGAAACTCATCCTTGTTAGCGTAACTGAAGATGCGGGCGCGATAGTTCAATTCACGCAATAATTCACCCTCTCCGAGCAAAAGTGCGCACTCGCGGTCAATGAACATAGCGTCAACATAGGGCGCGTAGGCGGCAATGGCTTTGAAGTCCGTCATGATGCCGCGAGTGAACTTGCGCTGCCCCATCGATACCCGCCGACCGAACGCTGCCAATAAGTAGGAAAGAAGACGGCTAAACGGCATCTCATTGAGCCGCGGCCAATCCCAGAACTCGCCGATTAGTTTCATTGTTTCATGGTCAGATACACCCTCGCCGAAGAAATCCCGCAGCATAAGAAATTCCCGCAACACAGGTTCAAGAGCGGCGTAGAGTAACTCCATACCGTTGCTGGCGATTTCTGCATTTGCAATCCGTTGCATCACGGTCGCGAGCGCAGTACGTCGATGCTTACCAAACTGCTCCTCTCTTCGAAGCAGCACACGGAACGTGGGCTTTTCCTCGGCCCATGCTGCGACTAAATCACTCAGTGCGTCGAAACCCTTATCGCGCTCGCGGCGGATGCCATCCGCGAATTGCGAATAGTCTGCATTTACGCCTATTCGCATATCGGGCAGCCAGTCATTACGGGGTTCTTTTAGAACCTCGTCGGGGGTCAGTTGCAGTAAAGGCTCACCGCCGTCGCGGAACGCGCGAGCGAACACGAAAATCTGTTTCATTTCAATGTCATGGGTGTCACTTAGCGAGGCATCTCCGCCAATGTGCTCAAATGCATCACGAAGACCGCGCGGGTCGCGAAAAACAATGGTTTCGTTGGAATGGAGATCAGAGTGCGGCAACAGCGCCTGCTGCAATAATACCACCCGCCGTAGCAATGGGACTAGCTCATCGTAGAAATTCTGGTGGCCACGTGGCGCCTGACCGCCAGCCTTAATCTTAAAGATGGCGCTGAACATGAACTGATCAAGGTAGATTGTCGCTTTATCGACCCCTGGCAGTATCTCATTATGCGTGTAACGGCAGCCCGTGCATCGTAGGGTCATCACATTGCGCCCAGAGCTAAGCAGTCCCAGGGTTAGCTCGTGGCAGCGCGGGCACTGCTCGAAGGGCCCTCGCTCCCAAATGAAGGATTTTGTCATAGGGAGAATATAAACCAGATCAGGCGAGAAGACACGAACGGGAGCTGCCTTTTACACTAGGCCCCGGATCCAAGCGCACAGCCTCTGGCCCAGTCGCTGACACAATGAGCACATAATCGTGGGACAGTTTCTCTTCCAAGGCCGAAGGACACGACAGGCCCCGATGCTCACGGGCTCTCCCAGTCCCCTGACTTTCATTGACGAATCACCGCAACAATGTTCTTTATATGTTCCAATCATCCCGGAACGTGAAAAGTGCTGCGTCTCGTCAATCGCCCCATCCCTCTCGAGCTGCCTCTGTTCAGTTCGCCGGTAGAGGCTGGATTCCCCAGCCCTGCCGATGATCACATCGAGGGCAAACTCGATCTAAACGAGCATCTGGTCCGTCGGCCGGCGGCGACCTTCTTCGTGCGCGCGGCCGGAGAGTCCATGCGAGGCGCCGGGATCTTCGATGGTGACCTCCTGGTGATAGACCGCGGAATCACGCCCCAGCCTGACGACATCGTTATCGCAGCCGTCCACGGCGAGCTCACGGTTAAACGGCTTCAGAGACAGGGCGACACCTGGCATCTTGCGGCAGAGAACCCAAACTTCCCCACCCTGCCCATCCGCGATGATGGCTGTGAGATCTGGGGCGTCGTCACCCACAGCATCCGGCGTCACTGTGGACGCTGATGGCCACCTTCGCGCTTGTCGACTGCAACAACTTCTACGCGTCCTGTGAGCGGCTGTTCCAGCCCGACTTGCGGGAGCGTCCAGTCGTGGTGCTGTCCAACAACGACGGGTGCGTAATTGCACGCTCCAACGAAGCGAAGGCGCTGGGCATCCCAATGGGCGCACCTCTGTTCAAGATCCGGAAGCTTATCGAGGAGCATGGGATCACCGTCCGGTCATCAAACTACGCCCTCTACGGAGACATATCAGAGCGCGTGATGCATGTGCTGGGCTCTCAGGCCCCAGCCCACGAGATCTACAGCATAGACGAATGCTTCCTGGACCTCGATCGTATGGCCGTCACGGATCTAACAGACTGGTGCCAGGAACTACGGCATCGGACACACCAGTGGACAGGAATTCCGGTCTCTATTGGCGTAGGACCAACCAAGACCCTAGCAAAGGTTGCCAACCGACTGGCCAAGAAGTCTGCGAAGGCAGACGGCGTTCTCAACCTTGCCCACCACCCCGAATGGATAGGGGCCGCTTTACGCAAGACAAAAGTGGGCGATGTCTGGGGCATTGGCCGGCGCTGGAGCGTCATGCTGGAGGAACGCGGCATCCGCACCGCTCAGGACTTGGCCAACGCTCAGGACGGTTGGGTGCGCAAGCGCATGGGCATCGTCGGCCTCCGCACCGTTCATGAGCTTCGCGGCCTTGTATGCCATGCACTCGATGATCAGCCTGCCCCCAGGCAAACCACCTGTTGCTCACGCACCTTCGGGGAAACGATCCGCGACAAGGCACAGGTCCACGATGCCGTCATGAGCTTTGCCGAGCGGGTTGCGGAGAAGGTACGTCATGCTGGCCAGGTCGCTGGAGCGGCTCAATTGTTCATTCGCACCGACCCGTTCGATCAGAACGCCCCGCAGAAATCAGTATCCAGCTCGGCCACGTTCCAGCGCCCGACCTGCGATACCCGCGAAATTACCGATGCGGCCCTTCGGATCTTCGAGAGGATATGGCGGGATGGTTATGGCTGGCGCAAGGCCGGGGTACTCCTGCTCGACCTAACTGCGCCGAGTATAGTGCCGACGACGCTGTTTGACGCAATCGAACAGCCCGATGGGCTCATGGAAGCGATAGACCAGATCAATGCCCGGTTCGGCCGAGGCAAAGCCCGCCTGGGTCTGGCTGGAAAGAATGCCGAGTGGCGCATGAGGCAGGAGAACCTGTCCCCTAGCTACACCACGCGCTGGAATGACCTGCCGTCAGTGCGAATGGGTTAGCCGAAGATACCCTGAAAGACCGCAGCAGAGCGTAGTGCTGACACGGGCAACCCTGCACCATCATGCGACGCAGCCAGACCCCTCTTGCTTCCACAGTGCTTACAGCGGCCCAGAAACGCAAAAAGCTCCTCGAAGGGAGCTTCTTGAGAAGTTTGGAAAACCGAAGATTTCCGGGTTTTTGTTGGTTGCGGGAGTAGGATTTGAACCTACGACCTTCAGGTTATGAGCCTGACGAGCTACCGGGCTGCTCCATCCCGCGTCAACGTTGCTGTCCGGCTGGAATGTGGCCGACCGGCCAGAGACAAGTGAATGGGTTTTTTTCTCTTCAAGCACCAGCTTCAAAGCCTGGCGACGTCCTACTCTTCCAACGCTTAAGCGGTAGTACCATCGGCGCTGACTGGTTTCACGGCCGAGTTCGGGATGGGATCGGGTGGGGCACAGTCGCTATGGCCACCAAGCTATGGAGCTGGTGCTTGAGGGTATCGGCAGGCCGCTGGCCTGCCGTAAAATCGATGCACATTTACTATTTGTGGCTGGATAGATCCTCCACAATGTGGCGCTCTTCAGCGCTGCCATTGATGGTGGGACTCCAATGCGTAATTAGAGCAATTAGGACCGGTTAGCTCCATGCGTTACCGCACTTCCACACCCGGCCTATCAACGTGGTGGTCTTCCACGGCTCTATGAAATCTTATCTCGAGGGAGGCTTCCCGCTTAGATGCTTTCAGCGGTTATCCCGTCCATACATAGCTACCCTGCTGCGCTCTTGGCAGAACGACAGGTACACCAGAGGTATGTTCAACCCGGTCCTCTCGTACTAGGGTCAACTCCTCTCAAATTTCGACGCCCACGGCAGATAGGGACCAAACTGTCTCGCGACGTTCTGAACCCAGCTCACGTACCACTTTAATTGGCGAACAGCCAAACCCTTGGGACCTGCTCCAGCCCCAGGATGTGATGAGCCGACATCGAGGTGCCA
>CALETE010000063.1 GCA_937920085.1 uncultured Alphaproteobacteria bacterium
ACACTCTTTCCCTACACGACGCTCTTCCGATCTCGGCGGCCTGTTGTTCGGGCCGGGCGAGGTGCTGGATGCGGCACGGCACTACATCATCGTGCCGGATGCGCTGGGGACGGGGCAATCGACCCGCCCGTCGGACGGGCTGCGCGCCCGGTTTCCGCGCTACAACTATGACGACATGGTGCTGGCCCAGTACCGGCTGCTCACCGAGGGGCTGGGGGTGACGCATCTGCGGGTGATCATCGGCAATTCGATGGGGGGGATGAACACCTGGGTATGGGGGGTGACGTATCCCGGCTTTGCCGATGCGCTGGTGCCGATGGCGGCCCAGCCCAGTGCGATGGCAGCGCGGAACTGGATGATGCGGCGGATAATGATCGAGGCGATCCGGCGCGATCCGGGCTATCAGGGCGGCAACTATACGACGCAGCCGGCCTCGATCGGGCTTGCCAATGTGTTCTATGGCATCGCGACCAATGGCGGGACCTTGGCGTATCAGGCGATGGCGCCCAGTGCGGTGCTGGCCGACAAGGCGGTGGAGGAGCGGCTGGCGGTGCCGTTCACGATGGATGCGAATGACTTCATATGGCAGTGGGAGGCCGCGCGCGATTATGATCCGGCGCCGAAGCTGTCGCGGATCACGGCCGCGGTGCTCGCCATCAATTCGACCGACGACGAACGCAATCCGCCCCAGACCGGGCTGACGGAGAAGGCGGTGGCGTCGCTGCCGCACGGCAGGCTGCTGGTGATCCCCGAGAGTGCCGAGACGCGGGGGCATGGCACGACGGCGATGGCGAAGTTCTGGAAGGCGGAGTTCGCGGCCTGGCTGGCCGGGGTGCCGGTGGGGAAGTAGCGCCGGCGGGTGTGACGGCGCGCGCGGGGTGGCGTGCCGGGGGGTGGCGTGCCGGGGGGCCGTGCGGAACACCCTGCGTGAGGCTTTTTGGCGGGTCCGCCAAACCTCATCAGGCTCTAGCCTTCCATCCGCGCGCCCGGGTGGAAATGGGCGTAGACCTTGCGGGCGATTTCCTTCGACACGCCGGGGGCGGCTTCGAGGTCGGCGAGGCCGGCGCCTTTGACGCCGCGGGCGCTGCCGAAATGGTTCAGCAAGGCGCGTTTGCGGGCCGGGCCGATGCCGGCGATTTCGTCGAGTTCGCTGGTGGTGAGGGTTTTGGAGCGGCCGGCGCGGTGGGTGGTGATGGCGAAGCGGTGCGCTTCGTCGCGCAGGCGTTGCAGGAAGTAGAGCACGGGGTCCCGCGGGGGGAGTTGGAAGGCGGCGGCGCCGGGGCTGTGGAACCATTCGCGCCCGGCGTCGCGGTCGGGGCCTTTGGCGATGGCGATGAGTTTGATGTCATCGATGCCGAGTTCATCGAACACGGCCTGGGTGGCGGAAAGTTGGCCGGCGCCGCCGTCGATCAGGACGATGTCGGGCCAGGCTTGGGTGCCGGGGCCTTCGCCCTCGGTTTTGAGCGCGCGGGAAAAGCGGCGTTCGAGGACTTCGCGCATCATGGCGAAATCGTCGCCCGGGGTGATCGGGCCCTTGATCGCGAATTTGCGGTAGGCGGATTTGGTGAAGCCCTCGGCGCCGGCCACGATCATCACCCCATAGGCGTTGCTGCCCATGATGTGGGAGTTGTCGTAGACCTCGATGCGGCGGGGGGGGGCCGGCAGGTTGAAGAGTTCGGCGACACCGTCGAGGAGTTTGGCCTGGCCGGCGGTTTCGGCGAGTTTGCGTTCGAGGGCTTCGCGGGCGTTCAGTTCGGCATGGGCGACGACGGCGTGTTTCTCGCCGCGCTGGGGGATGGCGATTTCGACGCGCTTGCCCGCCCCGAAGGCGTTGGCCTTGATGGTGAGGGCTTCGGCGATGAGGTCCTGCTCGGCGAGACCGTGGTTGAGCAGGATGAGGGGTGGGGGGGGCTTGTCGTCGTAGAACTGGGCGAGAAAGGCGGCGAGGATCTCGGGGGCTTCATCGGTTTTGCTGTGGCTGGGGTAGAAGGCGCGGTTGCCGTTGTTGCGCCCGCCGCGGAAGAAGAAGACCTGGATGCAGCTTTGGCCGGCGATCTGGTAGGCGGCGATGACGTCGGCGTCGGTCAGGCTTGCGGGGTTGATGATGTCGGTGCCTTGGACATGGGTGAGGGCGCGGATGCGGTCGCGGATGGCGGCGGCGCGTTCGAATTCGAGGGTTTCGGCGGCGGCCTCCATTTCGGCGGCGAGCGCTTGCTGCACGGCGCCGCCCTTGCCGGAGAGGAAGGTTTTGGCCTGCGCGACGAGGGCGGCGTAGTCGTCCTTCGAAATGCGATCGACGCAGGGCGCGGAACAGCGGCGGATCTGGTGGAGCAGGCAGGGGCGGTGGCGCGTGCTGAACACGGTGTCGGCGCAGGAGCGCAGGAGGAAGACGCGCTGCATGGCGGTGACGGTCTGGTTGACCGCCCAGGCGGAGGCGAAGGGCCCGTAATAGGACCCTTTGCGGACGCGGGCGCCGCGATGCTTGGCGATTTGCGGGTGGTCGTGGTCCTCGGTCAGCACCAGCCAGGGATAGGATTTGTCGTCGCGCAGGACGATGTTGAAGCGCGGCTTGAGGCGCTTGATGAGGTTGGCTTCGAGGAGGAGGGCCTCGGCCTCGGTGTGGGTGGTGACGATCTCCATCGACACGGTTTCGGAGACCATGCGGCGCAGGCGTTCGGGCAGGCGGGCGAGTTGGGTGTAGGAATGAACCCGCTTTTTGAGCTGGCGGGCCTTGCCGACGTAGAGGGCATCGCCCTTCGCATCCAGCATGCGGTAGACGCCGGGCGAGAGGGGCATGGTTTCGAGCGCGGTCTCGATGATGGAAACGCCGCGCGGGAGGGGGGGGGATTCGTCGGACATGGGGGTGTTATAGAGCCTGGGGATTTTTGGCGGAATCGGCGAAAAATCCGGATCAGGCGAGCAAACAAGGAGGCGGGTCGGGATGGCCGCGGGTGCGGGTGTCCATCGCGGTGGCGTCGTTCCTCCGGCACAGCGTGGCGGTCTGGCTGGGGAGCGCCTCGCCCGGCGCACGAGGGGTGGCGCGCGTCCGCGCGCGGGAGGGGCCGCGCCGTCGGGTAAGGAGGGGTCAGGCCATGCCGGGGTGTGCGATCGGGGCTTCGAGCAGTTGGCGGCGGGCCTCGCGGGCGGCGTCGCCGAGCACGGTGGCGAGTTCGGCGATGGCGGCGGGGTAGCCCTGGTCGGCCAGGAGGGCGGCGATGCGGGCGAGCACGGCGTGGTCATGGTCGAGGCGATCGGGGATGGCGAGCACGGATTTGACCAGTTCGGCGGCGGCGGTCTCGGTCAGACCGAGTTTGGTGGCGGCCCAGCGGGCGAAGATCTTGTCGCGCCGGGCGCTCACCAGGAAGCGGAACGCCTCGTCATGGGCGAACTTGGCTTCAAACGCATGTTCGCGATCTTGCATCGTGAGTGGCATGGCATCCTCCGTTGATGGTGGTGTGCGCCGGAGGAGCATAGCCGGTTTCGGGAGGCGTGGGGCGCAAATTCGTGGAGCGCCGGCCGTGAGAACCCCGCAGTCTGACAGTGGGTCTGACAGTGGCGGAGCGTTCTCGCCTTGTTCTTTTGAGTCTCTAGCGATTTCAAGGGGTTGTGATGGTGGGCGCTGTAGGATTCGAACCTACGACCCGCTGATTAAGAGTCAGCTGCTCTACCAACTGAGCTATGCACCCATGCGCGGCCCGATCACTTTGCGGTGGTCGGCGGCAAGGGCGCGGAACATACTGCAAGCGGCGATGAAAGCAAGGCGCGAAAGCGGAAGAATGTGATGGCGAAGCGGAACCTAAGCGGGGCGGTGAATTTTCAGTATCTGGAGGATTACACCGCTGGCGATGCCCAGGTGATTGATGAGGTCCTGAGCCTGTTTCGAGAGCAGGCGCGGGTTTGGCTGCCCCTGCTCGATCCGTCAGTGGAGGGTTGGCAGGACGCTGTTCACACCATCAAGGGCACAGCGCGCGCTGTGGGGGCCTTTGACCTGGGCGATGTCTGCCAGGTTTGCGAGAACGAGGGGCCGCACCGTCTGGTCGCCGTGCGGGACGCCATGGATGCGGCCCTACAAGATGTGGCGGCCTATGCCCATGAGCGGGCCCTGAACTTTCTGAAGGGTAAGGGCTAGATGCCAGCCCCATTGTCGATGGCCCTCAAGGCCTCTTCGTGGGCAGTGGCCTCGGCGGTGATCCAGGCGATGAAGGCCTTGACCTGGGGCAGCCGTCCTTTGGCCTTGGGGTGGACCAGATAATAGGCAAAATCGACGGCAGTGGAGATTTGCAGGGGCGAGATCAGCCGCCCGGCATCCAGGTCATCCTGGGCGATGGTGCGCTTGGCCAGGGCCACGCCGCGGCCATTGACGGCGGCCTCGATGACAAGACTGGACTGGTTGAAACGCGGGCCCCGGGCACCGTCGACGCTTCGCATACCTCGGGCCGCGAGCCACATAGTCCAGTCGGGGCAGCTGTCGTCGGGATCAGGAGATCCGTCATGCAACAGCACATGGTTGGCCAAGTCGCTGGGGGCATTGAGTGGGTTTTGGGCGTGAAGGTCTGGGCTGATCACCGGAATGACCGTCTCGCTGATCAGGCGGTGAACTTCCAAGCCTGGATAGCGGCCGCCCCCATAGCGAATGGCCATGTCGACCTCGCCGGCGGAGAGATCGACCAACTCAAGTCCCGCGGAGAGCCAAACGTCGATCTGGGGGTGCTTCTGTTCAAATGTGCCCAGGCGCGGCACCAGCCATTTCGCTGCAAAGGAGGGGGCCGCGGTCAGGGTCAGGCGACGACCGTCCACCGCTGCGGTCAGCATGGAGGCGGCTTCCGCCAGCCGATCAAAGGCCTCGCGCAGGGCGGGCAGGGCGGTCTGGGCGGCGTCGGTCAGCAACAGCCCTTTGGGGGTGCGCTTGAACAGGGGGGCACCGACATACTCTTCTAGATTTTGAATCTGCTGGCTGACTGCGCCGGGGGTCACGGAAAGCTCGTCGGCGGCCCGAGAAAAATTGAGATGCCTTGCGGCGGACTCAAACGCTCTTAGGGCGTTCAGAGGCGGCAATCGGCGGCGATCTGAGTTGCGTTCCACGAGTTTTCCTGACAGCCCCAAGAGAAGTCCTTGGCTTGCGAATTGGGGCTCGCGCGACGTATTTGCAAGGTCCGATCGTCGTTTCAGATGTTTTCCTGCGCCTTGTCCTTAAAGCGTGAGCCGCATTTGTCGCCGGTCCTCCCTGGCTCGACACTGTATTAGAGAAGCTATTCCTATGTCCCGCCCTGCATCGCCAAAACCCAAGGCCGGTTTGGTCCTGTTAAATGGCGTCCGGCCAAAGTCGGGCGGTGAGGTCTGGCTGGTGGGCGCAGGCCCTGGGGACCCCGACCTGCTGACCGTGAAAGCCCTAAGGGTGCTGGGAACCGCCGATGTGGTGGTGCACGACGGCCTTGTCTCCGGCGAGATTCTCGCCCTGTCCCCACCGGGTGCGCAACTGATCTCAGTGGCCAAGCGTAAATCCCGGCACACCTATGGCCAGGACGAAATCAACGCCATGCTTGTGGCCTTCGCCCTTGAGGGACTGACGGTGGTGCGATTGAAGGGCGGCGATCCCTTCATTTTTGGACGTGGGGGCGAAGAACTAGAGGCCTGTCGCGCCGCAAATGTGCCCTGCCAGATTGTTCCGGGCGTTACGGCGGCCCTGGCGGCGTCGGCCTCAGCGGGTGCGCCCTTGACCCATCGCACTTCTGCCCAAGCTGTGACCTTCGTGACGGGCCATGCGGCACGGGGCACAGAACCTGACTTAGATTGGCCAGCCCTGGCCCGGTCCAACCACACGGTGGTGATCTATATGGGGCTAACATCTGCCCCAAAAATTGCTGACCAGCTGATGGAGGCTGGTCGCGAAGCGTTAACGCCGGCGCTGATTGTGGTCGACGCCAGTCGGCCCACAGAGCATCGCGTAGCGACCACCCTTGGCCGATTGGCCGCGGCGGCGGAGGGGCTAACCGGGCCAGCCCTATTGATCGTGGGAGAGGCCATGGCCCTGGCTCAGATTGAAGATATGGACCTGGGCGCTGTGTCCAGCGCGCGGGTCTCAGGAGTGAGTCAATGAAGGCGCTAACGGCTAATCGTCTCAGCGACGGCGAAGTGGTCTTTTGGAAGGCGGGCACCTGGGTGGAACGGTTCGCTGAGGCGGAATTGTTCAGCGTGGATGAACCTGCCATTTTGGCGGAAGGTCAGGCGAAGTCCCAACCGACCGTGGTTGTGGACGCCTATTTGATCGACCTCATTGAGAGCGAAGGTCTTTGGGCCCCCGTCAGCTACCGGGAACGTATCCGGGCGCTGGGGCCCACTAATCACATACATCACGGCAAGCAGGCCGAAGGTGGCGATGCCATCTTGGCCCTGCAACATGCCCATGGCGCGGCGCGCTCGTCGGGCCGTGTCAATCTGATCAAGCGTAAGTAGGGGAGGGGGCATGTATCAGTACGACAGCCTCGATCGTGACATTCTGGCCGATCGGTCTGCGGAGTTCCGCGATCAGGTCGCCCGTCGCCTGTCTGGTGAAATCACCGAGGAGCACTTCAAGCCGGTGCGCTTGATGAACGGGCTCTATCTGCAACTCCACGCCTATATGCTGCGGGTGGCGATCCCCTACGGGTCAATGAACGCCAAGCAATTGCATAAGCTGGCCGATATCGGGCGGCGCTATGACAAGGGTTATGGCCATTTCACAACCCGGACAAATCTGCAGTTTCACTGGATAAAGCTGGCCGATACCCCCGATATTCTCGATGAGCTGGCTAGCATCGACATGCACGCCATTCAAACCAGTGGCAATTGCATCCGAAATGTCACGGCAGATCCCTATGCCGGTGCCACGGCCGACGAGATCGATGATCCTCGGGTTTGGTCAGAGGCCATACGCCAGTGGTCCAGCCTGCATCCGGAATTCTCGTTCCTGCCGCGTAAGTTCAAGATCGCCATTACGGCGTCGGCGAAAGACCGGACGGTGGCCAAGGCCCATGACATTGGCTTGATGGTGCGCCGCGCCCGGGACGGGACCCTAGGCTTTGAAGTCATTGTCGGTGGGGGCATGGGCCGGACGCCGTTTATCGGCCCGACCATCCGCGAGTTCTTGCCAGCTCACCGGCTGTTCTCTTACCTGGAAGCGATTTTGCGGGTGTATAACCGCCACGGTCGCCGGGACAATATCTACAAGGCGCGGATCAAGATTTTAGTCTCTGCCCTGGGCCGCGAGGCCTTCGCCCGCGAGGTCGAAGAGGAATGGTCTAAGGTCGGCGAGGCCGGGGATTTGCCAGACACCGAGATCGCCCGCATCCGCGGTGCCTTTTCGCGCAAGGCCTTTGAAACCCTGCCTGCCCAATCCGAAGTCTATGACGCCGCCGTCTCGGCAGACCCTGGATTTGCCCGGTTTGCGCGGAACAATCTCAAGCCCCACAAGCGTCAGGGCTACACGATTGTCGAAATTTCGCTGAAGGGTATTGGCGAAACCCCAGGCGATGCGACCTCCGATCAGATGGATGTGGTGGCCGACTTGGCGGAACGGTTTGGCCAAGACGATGTCCGAGTCACCCACGAGCAGAACCTCGTCCTGCCTCACGTAAAGCTGGATGACGCACCTGAGGTCTATCGCGCCCTGGCTGCGGCGGGATTGGGGACGCCGAACATCAATCTGATCAGCGACATTATTGCCTGTCCTGGCTTGGATTATTGCGCCCTAGCCAATGCGCGGGCCATTATTGTGGCCCAGGACATCGCCCGGCGGTTCGCAGATCAGGACCGCGCCGAACAGGTTGGCGAGCTGAAGATCAAAATCTCTGGCTGCATCAATGCCTGTGGACATCACCATGTGGGGCATATCGGCATATTGGGGGTCGATAAAAAGGGCGAGGAATTCTACCAGCTGACCTTGGGCGGATCGGGAGCCGAAGATGCGGCAATCGGTAAGATCTTGGGTCCAGCCCTGCCTTTGGACAGGGTGACCGACGCTATCGACACCCTTGTCGATGTGTATCTGCGCGAGCGTCAGGGCGATGAGCGCTTCTTGGACACCTACCGTCGTACCGGCGATGCACCCTTCAAGGAGGCCGTCTATGCCGAAACTCATTAGGCTAGAGGCTGAGCATTTTGTTGAAGCCGATGACAGCTTCACCTCGGTCGCCGATGATCAGGACCTACCGGAAGGCGATGTGATCGTTTCCTTCGCCCGCTTTCAATCCGAGGGGCATGCCCTGATCGGTGAGGGACGTCGGGTTGGTGTCCGCCTCGAGCCCGACGAAGCGGTCGAGGCCCTTGCTGACGATCTCGGGAAGATATCTGTCGTCGCCCTAGCCTTTCCGAAATTTCGCGATGGTCGGGCCTTCACATCGGCCCATGTCCTCAAGAGCCGCCTTGGCTTTGCCGGGGAAATTCGCGCAGTGGGCGATGTGGTGCGAGACCTTGCAGGGTTCATGGTCCGCTGTGGCTTTACGGCCTTTGAACCCGCGGACGGTGCGACGCTTGAGCAGTGGGCAAGTTCCGTTCAGCGCCACCGGCATGTCTACCAGCGCGCTGCCGATAGCCGCATTCCTGCCTTCGCTGAACGCGAGGGGCGCTGACCGCAATGGCCTACGACCAGGAAGACCCGGCATCCTTGGCGTCACGTCTAGATGCTGACCTTCGACATGCTGATCCCGCGACGATCTTGCAGGTCGCAATTGATCGCTTCGGAGATCGCCTGGCCCTAGTCTCATCGTTTGGAGCAGAGTCGGTCGTCCTTTTGCATTTGGCGGCGCAATTGAAGCCGGACCTTCCCGTCCTGTTCCTCGACACAGGCATGCTGTTTGGCCAGACCCTGGACTATCGGCGAAGCTTGGCCGCAAAGCTGGGACTGACCCAGGTTAAGGATCTCCGTCCAGCGTTTACAGACCTTGCCACCGCTGATCCGGACGCCAAGCTCTGGCAGACTGACACAGAGGCCTGCTGTCATGTGCGGAAGGTATTACCCCTGGATCGCGCCCTTGAGGGGTATGAGGCCTGGATAACGGGTCGCAAGCGGTTTCACGGGGGCGATAGGGTCAGCTTGCCTGTGGTTGAAGCTGCAGATCATCAGATCAAGTTCAATCCCCTCGCCAATTGGGGCAAGGCGGAACTCGATGCCTATATGGTTGTGCACAACCTCCCGGCCCATCCCTTGGTCGCTCAGGGCTTTCCCTCCATCGGATGTTGGCCATGCACTCAAGCAGTGGAAAATGACGAAGATATCCGTGCCGGGCGTTGGGCGGGTTCCGAAAAGAGCGAATGCGGCATACATGTCGCCCGCGCGCCGGGTGCTGTCGCCAATGTCGGCGGCGACATCTAGCGCCTTCCTGTAAGAAGACTCAGCAATGACCGAAAATCCTGTGGTTCCCGCCGCGAAGAAGAGTGCGTTCCTCACTGAGACCGTGACCTGGACTCAGCACTGGACGGACAGGCTATTTTCCTTCCGGACCACCCGCGATCCGGGCTTCCGGTTTCAGAGCGGGCAGTTCGTGATGGTTGGTCTCGAAGTCGAAGGCAAGCCCTTATTGCGCGCCTATTCGATCGCTAGCCCTTCTTGGCATGAGGAACTGGAATTCTATTCCATAAAGGTCCCCGATGGTCCTCTGACCTCTCGGCTGCAGAATATTAAGGTGGGGGACCAGGTCCTAATCGGACGCAAGCCCACGGGGACCCTGGTCTTAGATGGCCTAAAGCCTGGAAAGCGCCTGTTTATGCTGGGCACGGGAACAGGTCTGGCACCCTGGCTGAGCCTTGCCCGAGACCCGGAGGTCTACGACCGATTTGAACAGGTCATTGTCACGCACACCGTGCGTCAGGTGGCTGATCTGAACTATCGCGAGATGTTCGAAACCGAGCTCCGACAGGATGAAATCCTGGGCGAGCTCATTGGTGACAAGCTGCAATATTATCCCACTGTCACCCGCGAGCCGTTCAAGACCCAGGGGCGAATTACAGATCTCATCAGCTCTGGGCTGATGTGCAGAGACCTGGGTCTTCCGGACCTTGATCCTGCCACCGATCGGCTGATGCTGTGCGGCGGCCCTTCGGTTTTGGCCGATCTCAAAGTGCTACTGGAAGCCAGAGGCTATGTGGAAGGTTCGCTGGCTTCACCGGGTGACTATGTGCTGGAACGGGCCTTCGTCGAGACCTAATTGGGCGGACACCCCTGGAAGACGCCCACTGCACTTACGGACAAATGCGCCATATTCAGCTGTCGGAATGCGGCTGTGGACCTTGCGCTTGAGCCGGTAAAGAGGTCGATCCGGGTCCCTTTTATTCCCCCCCCGGTATCGGAGGCGTACCAATAGCCATCGTGCAGGCTGCCGTCTGGCATGGGCAGGCCAACTGTCTCCTTGATGAAGAGCACTGTACGCTTTGGGATGACGTGGACATCGATGGCTGCCGTTCGCATGGCCACCACCCGGCACCCCAGGGAATCCAAGGTGCCAACACCCCGAGCACCAGCGTGATAGAGGCTGGCCTTCATTTGGTAGGTGGCCGATCTGGGCGAGGTTTCGTTGGGCAAACCTAACAAGACGTCGCCAATGGGATCGCCTTGCAGGGATTGGGCCTGGCCGAGGTGCGCCATAACCAAAACTGGCAGTGAGGCCATGGTGGCGAGGCAGCGTCTCAAATCGCCGTCCTCCTTTGTGACACACTTGTCGGCAAGCCTGTCTAGCGGGCCAGGGTGGCGCTCACAACTCTTCTGGTCACACTGGACACCTTGTCACATTCCTATGGCTGGCATTCTGGAGTTCAACAGCTAGGATCGTATTGCGGTAGGAGGTCAAATATTGCGCGTATATGGCGATTCAATTTCTGGGAACTGCCAAAAAGTCCAATGGACGGCCGATTACCTAGCCTTGCCCTATGAGTGGGTTGAAACGGACATCCTGAAGCAAGAATCGCGGACAGAGTCGTTTTTGGCGCTTAATCCCGCAGGACAAGTGCCCCTGGTCGTTCTCGATGACGGACGGCCCCTCGCGCAATCCAACGCGATTATCTTGCATCTTGCAGAGGGGACTAACCTGATCCCCAAGGACAGCTATGACCGTGCAAAGGTGCTGGAATGGTTGTTCTGGGAGCAATACAGCCACGAGCCTTATGTGGCGGTTGCCAGATTTCAGATGCGATACCTGGGTAAGCCAGCTTCGGATCTTGAGCCCAGGTTGGTTGAGCGCGGAAACGCGGCCCTCGGCCTGATGGAAGGCGCCTTGGCAGGGTCCTCATTCCTGGTGGGTCAGTCCCTGACACTGGCTGACATTGCGCTCGTCGCCTATACGCGCATGGCGGGGGAGGGGGGCTTTAACCTCGCCGACTATCCGCTGCTTCAGGCCTGGATTCGGCGGGTTGAATCGGAACTGGCGCTTCCGTCGCTTTGAGGCGCTTGCCTTCGCGCGGATTCGCCAGCACACCCCAGGGCATGAAACCTATTGCCCTTGTTCTAAGTCTATCCATCTGCCTTGCGCCGGCAAGCGCCCTGGCCTGGGGTGGATCAGGACACCGCATGATTGGCCAGGCGGCCATAGAGTCCCTGCCGTCTGACCTGCCAGCCTTTTTGCGAACGCCAAAGACGGCTGCCGATGTCGGGGAATTGGCGCGGGAGCCTGACCGTTGGAAAGGTGCCGGTAAGCTTCATGACCAAAACCGCGATCCTGGACATTTTGTTGACCTGTCAGATGACGGGACCATCCTAGGCGGTCCGCGGCTCGAGACCTTAGCGACCACGCGAAAGGACTATGAAGCGGCCTTAAAGGCGGTGGGAACCAACAGTTGGGATGCGGGCTATTTGCCCTATTCCATCCTCGATACCCAACAGCAATTGACCAAGGACTTTGCCTATTGGCGGGTGACGTCTGCCGCTGAGCGGCTTGAGCGCAATCCTAGCCGTCGGGCCTGGCTGGCTGCAGACCGCCTACGGCGGGAGTATCTGATCCTCGCGACCCTTGGTCAGCTTGCACACTATGTGGGGGACGGATCGCAGCCCCTGCATGTGACGATTCACTATAACGGCTGGGGGGACTTTCCCAATCCCAAGGGCTACACCACCGCCCGGGTGCACGGCCCCTTCGAGAGTGATTTTGTTGCCGCCAATATTCATAAGGATCAGGTTCGACGGGCCATGTCGCCCCTCGCCCAGCCAAATGGTCCGCTTGAGACGCGTGTCGCGGCCTATCTTGCGACGACGGGGCAGGCGGTTATTCCGCTATATGAGCTGGAAAAGCAGGGCGGGTTTCAGGGGGATAATGCCAAAGGCCTTGCCTTTGCTTTGGAGCGTGTGGCTGCCGGGGCGAGTGAGTATCGCGATTTGATCGTCGAGGCCTGGAGGGGTTCGCTGAAGGTCACCGTCGGTTGGCCGGCCATAAGCCTCGCCGATGTCGAGGCCAAACGGGTGGATGCCTATCTTTCTCTCTACAGCAAGGACTAGCTGTTATGCCGCAAGCCCAAATCATTGATGGTCGCGCCATGGCCGAGCGCCTGCGCGTCGATGTTGCCGCCGATGTGGCACGCCTGAAGGCTGAGCATGGCATTACCCCAGGCTTGGCTGTGGTCCTGGTTGGCGACGATGGTGCAAGCCAGGTCTATGTCCGCTCCAAGGGCGAGCAATCCAAGGCCGCAGGTATGCATTCGGTGACCCATATCCTGCCAGGGGACACCTCGCAGACCGAACTGCTGGCCCTGGTCCGTCACCTCAACGGCGACCCGGCCATTCACGGTATCCTCGTGCAATTGCCCCTGCCCAAGGGACTGGACGAGAAAGCCATTATTCAGGCCATTGACCCCGACAAAGACGTCGATGGCCTTCACGTCATCAATGCCGGGCGGCTTGCTCAGGGTCTGCCGTGTTTGGCTCCTTGCACGCCTGTGGGCTGCATGATTTTGATCCGAGATGTCCTAGGTCCAGACCTTGCGGGCAAGCGGGCTGTGGTGGTTGGACGTTCAGCCTTGGTGGGACGTCCGGTTGCGCAATTGCTGATCCATGCCGATTGCACCGTCACCATCGCCCATTCACGAACCAAGGATCTGGCCGCGGTGTGTCGGGAGGCCGATATCCTTGTGGCCGCGGCAGGACGGGCGCAGTTCATCAAAGCCGACTGGCTTAAGCCGGGGGCCACAGTGATCGATGTGGGCACGAATCCCGTGCCGTTTAGAGACCCCGTGAAGGCTGCCGAGGGCAAGACCAAGCTGGTTGGCGATGTCGACTATAAGGGGGCCCGCGACGTCGCCTACGCCATTACGCCGGTTCCGGGGGGCGTGGGGCCCATGACCGTGGCCTGCCTTCTGGTCAATACGGTGACGGCTGCCAAACGCATTGCTGGGCTGGCAGCCTAACGACTAGGCCCCTGAACCGGAACGTGGTCTAGCGGGCTGTCAAACTGGCGTTCGTGTTCGCGACAATCGCTGCCAAGGCCTCGCCAACGGCCTTGTCAAAGGCAGCGACAATGGCAGAGACCCGATTATCCGTTGCCCGGGCCTGAATTGCGAGGGTTTCGTCTTTGACCAGAGCCCGATCCGATGCCCGTATCAGAACCATGTGGATCTCAATGCGCACGTCTGGCGCAGCCCGTGGACCCTGATCATAGACAGCCTCAAATCTCTGCACGTCAAGCCGTAGGGTATAGTCTGCTCTGGCCGGTTCTCCTCGGATGACAAGGCGGGCGGGACCCGGCCCGGCATTGAAGGCTCCTAGCAGGGCCTCGTTGAAGAGTGTGTCTGCTGGCCCCGCCCAGCGAGATTGGGCGAGATAGGCGACCTGAGACCCTGTGACCGTCAAAATACGATCCCCAGCCGCAGCAGCATTGAAACTTCCGCCAGCGCGCACCACGCCCACCCGATCGCCAGCTGGGTTTGCGGCAGCGATGACCGCCTGTCGGCCGTCAAATCGATAAAGCTGCACGGGTTTGGTCTTCGGAAAAACGGTAATGCAACCGCTTAGACCGATGGCTAGCAGGACAAAAAAGGCCGTTACAATCCGGTTCATGGCTTGACCTCTTTCTCAGCTGCCGCGGACTTCGCGACAAGTGCCTGGGGATTAGACTCTAATTCCCGAACCAGCCGATCCAAGGATTGTGCCGTAGACTGCAGGGAACTTACGGCTGCGGTGAGTTGCGGCAGGCCGTTGGCTGCAAACTCACTGGTTGGTCCGTCCAGTTTGCCCAGCACGCTCCTCAGGTCCTTAGCTGCGCTTTGTGCCTCAGTGGCGGCTTCAGCGACAGACCGCAAACTGCGTTTTCCGTCACCATCCACCAGAGACTGACTTGAAGCTGAAAGCGCCGTGATTTGCTGAGCTGCAGCGTCAATGTGTTGGAGCGCGACCTGCGCGTCGCCAATCATTTGCTTTTTGTTGGCGAGCTCTGCCGTTACCGTTTGTGTTTCGCCCAGAGCCTTGCCGAAGGTTTTGATATTTTGGTCGGAGAGGACACGATTGACGCGATCCAGAGCCTCAACCGTGCGGGCGAGGACGGTACCGCCGCCTTCCAGAAGGTCGGAAAGGGCGCTCCTGCGGGAAAGGATCAGCGGTATCTTACCAATAGGGGTCTCGTCCTTCAGCAGGGGCTGATTTGGCGACCCTGCTGAAATCTGAATGAAACTGACCCCTGTAATGCCCAGAGGTTCGATCGTCGCATAGGAGTCATTGCGAATGGGCACATCTGACCCGATCCGAATATGGGCGGTGACGTTTTTCGGGTTTGCCTTGGTCAATTCAATCTTGGTGATTTCTCCGACCTTGATGCCATTAAAACGGACCTCCCCACCCTGACTGAGGCCATTGATCGGTCCGGGAAAATTGATGTCATAAAGGTCATAGTCGCGATTTAGGCTGACTCGTGCCAGCCAGATCGAGAAGATCACGACCCCAAAAAACAGAAGCAGGGTTGAGAGGCCAACGACGGCGTAGTTTGCGTCTTTTTCCATCAGGCGAGCGTCCGGTGTTGGTGGCCCGCTGCACGACCGCGGGGACCCAGAAAATAGTCTTTAATCCAGGGGTGGTTCGATTTTTCCAGCGTTTCCACAGGGGCTATGGCGACCACCTTCTTGTCTGCCAGGACGGCCACACGGTCCGTGATGGTGTACAGGCTGTCCAAGTCGTGGGTGATCATGAACACAGTCAAAGAAAGGCTACGGGACAGGTCAAGGATCATCTCATCGAAGGCTGCAGCGGCGATGGGGTCGAGACCTGCTGTAGGTTCGTCTAGGAAGAGAAGGTCTGGATCCAGCACTAAGGCCCTGGCCAAACCGACGCGCTTGCGCATACCTCCCGAGAGCTCAGAGGGCTTCTGGAGGGCGACGTCTGGGGCAAGGCCAACCAGCCCAATTCGCAGGTCTGCCAATTCATGAATGGTCGAACGCGGCAGGGTGGTGTGCTCGTAAAGGGGGGCCGCAACATTTTCCCGGACCGTGAGGTTAGAGAAGAGGGCACCTTGTTGAAAGAGGACCCCCCATCGCCGTTCGATATCGCTCCACCCCTTACGGCTTGAAGTATGGATGTCCCGACCGAAGACCTTAACCTGGCCGCCGTCAGGGTTTTTCAACCCGATCACTGTGTTGAGAAGCACGGACTTGCCGGTTCCGGAGCCGCCGACCACCCCTAGAATTTCGCCGCGCTCAACGGTGAGGTTGAGGTGGTCATGGATGACATGGTCGCCAAACTGCGACACCAGATTTTTGACTTCGATAACGGGATCAGACACCGCCGTCACAGGTCCATCTCCATGTAGAGCAGGGCGAACATGGCGTCGATCATGATGATGGCGAAGGTAGAATGGACCACAGCCGCCGTCACCCGGCGTCCGAGGGACTCAACATCGCCGCCGACCTCAAGGCCCTGTCGGCATCCAATGCCTGCAATGACCGCAGCCATGACAGGGGCCTTGGACATACCAATCCAGAAGTGAGTGGCTCCGACATTGTCGAGTATGCGTTCCAGAAAAAAGGCAGGTCCAATTCCCAGGACGATCCAAGTGATCAGCAAACCGCCGAACAGTCCGGCGAGGGTGGCGACGAAGGTCAGGAGGGGCACTGTTAACAAAAGGGCGGCAAACCTGGGAAAGACCAGGGCTTCGAAGGGATCAATACCCAGGACCCGCATGGCGTCGATTTCCTGGTTCATTTTCATTGAGCCGATCTCAGCGGCAAAGGCTGACGCAGATCGCCCCGCGAGAAGAATGGCTGCGATCACGATGTTGAATTCTCGCAGGACTGCAATGCCGATGAGATCGACCGAAAACACTTCGGCACCAAATCGGCGGAGGGTGTTGACCCCCAGCAATCCGACCACAGCACCAATGAAAAAGGAGGTTGTCGCGACGATCGGTACGGCGTCGAGTCCTGCGCGTTCCGCCAAAGAAAAACACGCTGCCCACCGGACTTTTTGGGGGCGAACCACGACCCGTCCCAGGACGACCAGGAGGTGTCCGACAAAGACCATAGTGTCGATGAATTCCCGACGGAGCTCAATGACGCCACGACCAATACGAATGGTCATCTCGTGGAAGCCGCGGGGTGGGCTATTTTCCTTTAAGCGCGACTCTGCAGCCTTGGAGACGAGTCCAAGGAGGCGAAGAACTTCTGGCCGTCCTGTGGTTCTGGAAAGGTCCAGGTTTCGATCCGCCGCCCGCAGGAGCAAGTAGGCCCCTGTGGTGTCCATGCGGTCGATTTCGGTCAGGTCGAAGCTAAAGACACCAAGTCCTGTAATGCCCTGTTTAAGGTCACGCACTGCTTGATCAACGCCCATGCCCGACCACGCCCCGGTCAAGGCGACGATCGCTCCATCTGGGGACTGGCTAATACGGAATTTAGCGGGTTGGTCCATCAGCTCGCAGGGTTAGCGAAGAATGCGCTGGCAGGGTGTTGTCCAGCCGGTTTCAGATCAAACAAGATGTACAGTGTTCCTCAGTTCCGCCAAAGGCGAAACAAGGTGATACACGCCAAATGCGGTCAATTGCCCAGGCTGGCGTCAAATCAGTTTACCCGGCAATCTCTCTGCATGACCTTTGCGATTGTCATATTTGGTTGCGCCGTGCGCGCCGACGGCACGCCCAGCCCCAGCCTTAATCGGCGAATTCTCTATGGCCTCTCCGCAGCCATGGGTGACCCGGAGGCCCCTGTCTTCTGTTCAGGCGGACCAACCGGCAAGGGCTATTCCGAAGCCTCGGTGATCGCGACAATCCTTGCCAACCGCGGCATTGCCCCTGAACGCCTGATTTTAGATGAGGAAAGCCGCGACACCCTGCAGAACGTGGTGGCTGCTGCAAGGTTCATTCTTTTGCAAAACCTGGAGGGAGCCTGCCTCTGTACGGATCCTTATCACGCGCCGCGTGTGAGGATGTTATTCACAGGACTGGGCGTTTCTTCGACAAACGGGCCCATGGTGCGCGGACGAGGCGCAATACCCATGTGGCTTTGGCTTTTTATGAGGGCGCGGGAAGTTATAGCCTACGGCTATGATTTTCTGATTATCAAACTCCGTGGCCGGGAGCTTCGTAAGGTGATTGCTTCTGGGTAGGCGCGCGAATGTATAATTTCCCGATTACCGAGTTCCGCCGTCCGCAGTGTACGATCCCTCTTCACCTCGAACGCGAGCCAGCAGGTTTCTAATGGGCACGGCAATGATGGAAAACATCCGAGATATTGTCGCCCAGTATGGGGGGGTGTCCATAGATGTCGCAAGCCTGGACGAAGCCGCTGACCTCTACGCTGCTGGCATGACCTCTTTTGCGTCCGTGAATTTGATGTTGGGCCTTGAAGAGGCTTTTTCCATAGAGTTTCCAGACGTAATGCTGACGCGTAAGACATTTGGGTCCTTGGCTGCCATCGCTGAAGCCGTCGCCAAGCTCAGCGGCAAGACAGCCTGATCGGATGCGCAATCAGCCAAGCTTCCTTCAGACCTTGTTCGATCAAGGTTACCTTATCCCTTCAGGTGTGCCCGGATTGTTTGGGCGGGGTGAGGCCTATGAGGCGATCATCTCAGCGTTTGATGGCCTGATCTCTCGCGTCGTTAAAGGCGATGGGGCTGAGAAGATCTCCTTTCCGCCGGGAATGAGCCGGGTCCAGCTCGAAAAAAGTGGCTATCTCAAGAGCTTTCCTCAGCTGGCTGGCTCGGTTCACAGCTTTTGCGGCACTGACCACGACCACTCCGAGCTGCTTCGCGAGCTAGACCAAGGCGGCGATTGGACCCGTGGGTTGGCTTGTACCGAAGTCGCACTTACCCCCGCCACTTGTTATCCGGTCTATCCCATTATGGCCGCGCGGGGCCCTCTGCCCTCTGGGGGGCGGGTTTTTGACCTGCAATCCTACTGTTTCCGTCACGAACCATCAGAAGATCCCGCGCGGATGCAGATGTTCCGTATTCGCGAATTTGTCCGGGCGGGAACCCAGAAGGAGGTCCTAGATTTTCGGACGGCTTGGTTGCAACGTGGCCGGGATCTGATCACGTCCATTGGTCTTCCCCTCGATATCGACCTGGCGAATGATCCTTTTTTCGGCCGTGGCGGGCGTCTCATGCGTGCCGGGCAAAGGGAGAAAGAGCTCAAGTTCGAGCTGCTTGTGCACATCGCCAATCCAGCTGGGCCGACGGCCATAATGAGCTTTAATTACCATCAGGCGTATTTTGGCGAGACCTGGGGCATTCGCAGAGACGACGGCGAGGTTGCAGAGACCGCTTGCACGGGATTTGGCATGGACCGCGTCGCCTTGGCTCTGCTCAGACATCACGGCCTTGATCTTGCTGCCTGGCCCGAGCCCGTGCGCAAGACGCTGGGGCTCTAACCTCTGTTTATGAGTTTGAGTTTTGGCTTTCTATGCTTCATTTCGGCGGGAAAAGATAAACTTATTCAGACCATTGGCGGTCAAATCTTATAGATTTTGACTTGCTAGCTGATCCTCGACCTCGTGTCTAAAGGGCATGGAGGTCTGAGCCCCAGGACGCGTCGTAGCCAGGGCTGCAGCGGTACTCGCAAAGGCTAGAGCTTGGTCTAAGGGCTGTTCCTCTAGAATGGCGAGGCATAGGGCGGCAAAGAAGCAGTCTCCGGCTCCGGTCGTATCGACGACGGCGACGACGGGTGGCACAGCCCGGGCCACTTCTATCCCTTGCCGGTAAACCACGACGCCTCTGGCACCCAAGGTAACTGCCACAAGGCCTCGGCATTTATGGAGTTTTTCGCCGTAGAAGTCTGCCTCGCCTTCGTTGACGACCAAAAGATCTGGTCGGGTCAGAAGACTGTCTGGGACGGGTAGGGAAGGGGCGAGGTTTATGGCAACAAAGCCCTTAGCGGCGCTCACAGCCTTCGCGACCGTGTCTATCGGTAGTTCCAACTGACACAGGAGGGCAATGTCACCGAGGTCAGGAAGGTCGGTCAGGCCCAAATTCGCGCCGGATGCGACGATGATCTGGTTCTCGCCCTCTGGAGAGACGGCAATGAGGGCGACCCCAGTTGGCAGTTGCGGGTCAACCGAGCACCGGCTGAGATCCACACCTTCGGTTCGCAGCAGTCCTAGGGCTTCATCGGCAAAGGGGTCATGACCAACCCTTCCAATCAGCCGGACGTTTGCCCCCAGCCTACGAGCGGCCAGGGCTTGATTGGCGCCCTTACCTCCGGGGTATCGGGCAAGGCTCGCACCGGTAACAGTTTCTCCGGCCATGGGCAGCGGGGCACCCGACGCCACGAGGTCAAGGTTGATTGAGCCCAGCACCTGCAAGGCAACTGGGGTCATCGGCTGAGGCAGTCAGTCAGGAGGGCGAAAATCCCATCGGCGTCGGCTTTGACGGCCCATTGGATATGCGGTGGTGGCCCGTCTCTCAGTCGGAATTCCACCGCAGTGTGCCCCGATGTCAGGGGGGAGGCGGTCTCGACCTCCATGCGACAGGGCCGAAGGGTAAAGAGATGCGGTGCCAGCAGATAGGCAATGGGGCAAAGGTCATGCTGCGGGGCGTCGCCGCCGCTGGCTATGGCCCTTTCCGTTCGATCCATGAAGTTGAAGAGGTTCAGGCTGGCGTCTGATACGGGCCCGCCAATCGCGCCGATCGCATCAATATGACGGGCGTTGGCGCGGACCTGATGGGTGACATCCAAGCCCATCATCACCAGGGGTGCGCCAGACGTCGCCACAAGCTGTGCGGCGTGGGGGTCTGCGTAGATATTATATTCTGCAGAGGCTGTGATGTTGCCGCCCTCTGAGCGGGCACCTCCCATGGCGGCGATACCGGCCAGTTTCCCGACGATGCGGGGCTCTTTGACCATGGCCATTGCCAGATTGGTCATTGGACCCGTCACCGCCACAGTCACTGTGCCGTCCGGGCGAGACATAATGGCGTCGATGATGAAGTCGACACCATGCCGTGCGTCGACACCTTTCCTAGGATCGAAGATGGGCAGGTCCCCTAAACCGGACTGACCGTGGAAATGTCCGGCATCAATGGGCGCGCGAACCATGGGCCGTTCGCATCCTGCCGCGACAGGCACATCTTCACGGCCTGCAATTTCCCGAAGAATACAGGCATTACGGGCGGTCAGGGCCGCTGCGACATTGCCAGCGACCGTTGTTACGCCAAGGAGATCAACTTCATCCTGCGCCGCGAAGGCCAGGAAGAGGGCAATGGCGTCATCGACGCCCGGATCACAGTCGAAAATAAGGGATGTTTTGCTCATAGGTTGAGTTTCCCTGATTTCGGCCATCGGCGGCAAGAGGGGGCTCGCTTTTAGATAAAAGTTCTGCTTTTGTTCCGGGCGAAATGCCGACTCCTCCATCCTCTTCGCCGCCCCTGGGGTGGCGGGTCTTTAATGACCAACTGGTCCCCGACTTGACCGTGGGGGGCTATCTGGCACGAGGCCAAAGCGTTAGCGGCGCTTGCGATCAGCGTGACTGTCGGCGACGGTTCTGGATCGACTTCGACAATTTGATCCGTCGCGGCTATGCGCCCTTTCCCGTAAAGGAACTGAAGGCCCTGTTGCTCTGCCGTAAGCCAGGGGGCTGCGCCATGGGGTTTAAGGATAGCCCGGACGGGTCTGGCCTGCCGTTAAAGGTCCTTAGCCGCTTTGCTGAGGTCAGGATAAGGCTCCGCTGCACGGGGTGCCGCTGGGAAAAGTCGATCACGCCAGACCAAGCATCTGCCCAGCTCAAAGCTACGGGTACAGGCGGCGGCGATACCCTCCACACCGATCTCTTGGCAAAGCTGTCGAAACCCTGCGCCAAGTGCCGGCAAACCGCCTGGGCCTGCGAGGTGATCTGGCCGCAGACCCAACCCAGCTGGCAGGGCAAGACCCGCACTGGGCCGCCCTTGCCCCATGAAAAGCCCGGCCATGATCGGCGCGGATCGGGCTAGGGGAGAGAATTCCGGGCGGGTATTCAAAAAAAACATTCGCCAAAGGGCTGTGCGATCGATTTATGACGCCGCGACTGCAAGGACTTCCCCATGGCGACCCCGACCTCAAAGCCCCGCTATACCCTGATTTTGAAATGCCCAGACCGTAAGGGCGTCGTGGCCGCTGTTTCTGGCTTCCTGGCCGACAATGATGCGTCAATTGTGGAGTCCAACCATTTCAATGATGGTCTGGCTGGCCAGTTCTACATGCGTACCGTCTTCCATGCCGAGGGCGACATGCCGGAGGCTGACGCCTTGAAGCAAGGCTTTGAGCTGATCGCTCACCGGTTCCAAATGACCTGGTCCCTGCACGACAATCAGGTGAAGCCCCGGGTCCTGCTGGCGGTATCGAAGTTCGGCCACTGCCTGTTCGACTTGCTTCACCGCTGGCGGGCAGGTTTGCTGCCGGCCGAGGTGGTGGGTGTGGTTTCCAATCACGATGACCTGCGCTCCTTCGTGGAATGGAGTGGCGTGGCCTTCCACCATCTGCCGATCACCGCGGCCACCAAGGCCGAGCAGGAGGCACAGTTCCTGGGCCTGATCCAAGACCTCGATGTCGATCTGGTCGTGCTTGCGCGCTATATGCAAATCCTCTCGCCGCAGATGTGCGAGGCCCTGGCGGGGCGGTGCATCAACATCCATCATTCCTTCCTGCCGGGCTTCAAGGGCGCAAAGCCCTACCACCAGGCCTATGATCGCGGGGTCAAGATCATCGGCGCCACCGCTCACTATGTGACGACCGACCTGGATGAGGGCCCAATCATCGAGCAGGACGTCCAACGGGTCGACCACAGCCTGGGTCCGGATCAGATGGTGCTGATCGGTCGGGATGTGGAGTGTGCCGTCCTGGCTCGGGCCGTGACTTGGCATTGCGAACATCGGGTCCTGGCCGAAGGTGGCAAGACTGTCGTTTTTGTCTGAACGGAGTCGACGCCCGCTCAGGGGCTAGCTAGGTTGATCCCCTAATTTGGGGAGAAGACCATGGCCGACGGCGTCATTTTAGATTCGCGCTTTGAGACCCTGCGTGGCGTGCTGGACGGCCATATCGCGGCGGGAAGCGACGTCGGGTCTTCCTTCTGTGCCACGATGGATGGCAAGACCGTGGTCGACATCTGGGGCGGTCATGCCGATGAAGCTAAGACCCGGCCCTGGGAAAAAGACACCATCATCAACGTCTATTCCACCACCAAGACCATGACAGCTCTGACCGCCCTGCTGCTGGCGGACCGGGGTGAACTGGACTTCGATGCCCCTGTCGCGCGCTACTGGCCGGAATTTGCCGCCAACGGGAAGGCCGACGTCAAGGTCAGCCATCTGATGAGCCATTCGGCCGGCCTGTCGGGGTGGAAAGAACCGATCACCGAGGCTGATCTCTATGACTGGGAAAAGGCCACCTCTTTGCTGGCGGCCCAGGCTCCGTACTGGGAGCCGGGAACCAAGTCCGGTTATCACGCCCTGACCCAGGGCTATCTCGTGGGCGAGGTCATTCGCCGGGTGGCTGGCAAGAGTGTCGGGACCGTGTTCCGTGAGGAATTCGCAGACCCCATGGGCGCCGACTTCCACATCGGCCTGCCCGCCAGCGAGGATGGCCGGGTCGCTGACCTGATCCCGCCGCCCCCCGGCGGCGCCATGGGGGAGGGGACCACAGACCACCTCGTCGCCAACATGGCCAATAATCCTGGGGTGAATGTCCTCGCCACCCGCACCCGCGAATGGCGCGGGGCGGAGATTCCGGCAGCAGGCGGCACCGGCAATGCCCGTTCGGTGGCGGAAATCCACACCATCCTGGCCAACGGCGGCATTGGCAGGGACGGCAAGCGCTACCTCTCCGAAGCCGGCTGCCGTAAGGCCCTGGAGCCGCAGATCGAGGGCACGGACCTCATCCTCGGCATTCCCGTGAAGTTCGGCATGGGCTTTGGTCTGCAGGGCGGTGCCACGCCCCTGCCCAATGATGAATGCATCTATTGGGGCGGCTATGGCGGGTCCCTGATCATCATCGATATGAAGACCCGGGCCACCTATTCCTACGTCATGAACAAGATGGCCTCGACCACCTCGGGCGACATGCGCGGCTTCTCCCTGCTCATGGCCATGTGGGGGGCGATGTCGGCCTAGCATTTTCCGCCTAAGTGGACACCGGTTGGGCGTAGAAAATGCGGCAAAACAAAAAATCCAGCGCGCCCGATCTGATTCAATCAGATCGGTAAGCGGCCTAAATCCGGATCACGATCTTGCCCATATGGGTTCCGCCTTCGAGGTAATCGAAGGCGGCCCTGGCCTCGTCGAAGGCGAAGACCCGGTCGATGAGCGGCTTTAGCCCCGCCGAGGCGACGACGCGGGAAAGCTCGATCAGGCCCGACCGGTCGCCGACCGTGATATTGCGGAAACTGGCGCCGCTGCTCTTCAGCTGGAAAAAGTCGATGCCGGGGTTTTCGGTGGACAAGAACCCGATGGAGGCAATCTCGCCGCCCAGGGCCACGGCGCGGAGGGACTGGGCGATCGTGCCCGGCCCGCCCACCTCGACCACCCGGTCAACGCCCCGCCCGCCGGTGAGGGCTCGAACCCGCTTACCCCAGTCCGCCTCCTTGGCGTAGTTCACCACCTGCGCGGCGCCCATGGCCTTGAGCTGCTCGCCCTTGGCGTCGCTGGAAGTGGTGGCAATCACGGTCGCGCCGACGGCCCGGGCCAGTTGCAGGGCAAAGATCGAAACCCCGCCGCTGCCCAAGATCAGGACGGAATGACCGGCCCGGATCGGCGTTGGCCCGGTGAGGGCGGTCCAGGCGGTTAGGCCGGCGCAGGGCAGGGTGGCTGCCTCTTCAAAGGACAGGCTATCGGGAATGCGAACGATAGCCTCCTGGCTGATGGCCTTGAGCTCGCAGAGCCAGCCATCGCTCTCGGCGCCATAGCTGTCCTTCTGGATGGTGGAGGGCATGTCGCCGCCGAACCAGCGGGGGTGAAAGGCGCCCATGACCCGGTCGCCGACCTTGAAGGACGCCACCCCCTCGCCGACCTCGATCACCTCGCCGGCGGCATCGCTGATCGGGATCAGGCCTGGAAGGCAGGGGCGGGGATAGCGGCCCCTGGGCATGGCCAGATCACGGAAGTTCAAGGACACGGCGCGCACCCGCACCAGCACCTCGCCCCTTTGCGGCTTGGGATCGGCTTCCTCCCGCAGGCGCAGGGCATCGAGGCCATCTAGGGTGTCGAAGCGATAGGCCTTCATGATCAGATCCAGTCCAGCTTGGCAGGGCTCGGCGAGCCTATCTCAGGCTGACCCTTCAAAGCCCAGCAGCGGAGACCGCAAGGCCCGCGAGGTTTACGGGCGACAGGGTCTCGCGGAAAGCAAAATAGCGGGCGGGCAGGAGGACGGGAGTTACGGTGACCGTGTACAAAATAGACCGACGATCTTTTTGATCGACGTTCAACATCAGATCAGACCGTTCTAGACACTGTCGCCGTTACTGCAGCCGTGACAAACGACCCAACCCAGACCCTCACCCGCCACCCACCCTCGGACATGACCGCGTCCGAAGTCCGCCAGACCCGCCCCGCTCACCACGTGTAGCTTTCCTCGAAAGGGAGGCGCCCATGGCCACAGTTCGTAGAGAGACCATCATCAATGCTGATCCAGCCGATGTCTGGGATGCCGTGAGGGATGTCGGTGCGCTGCACACCCGCCTGGCTCCCGGCGTTGTCGTCGATACCGTTCTCGACACCAGCGGCGATCACCTGGTGCGGATGGTAACCTTCGCCTCGGGTCAGCAGCTTCGTGAGCGCA
>CALETE010000064.1 GCA_937920085.1 uncultured Alphaproteobacteria bacterium
GTGAAATAATGATTGGCTGAGAATGATCCTGTTTCCGGGTCAATGTCAGACTTCCCATAGAGCCGAAAGCCAAATCCATTTATGGTGGAGAGCGAGGGGGCGGAATTGATGGACGTCCCTCTGGTTCGCTGGTGATTTGCGTCAGATTTGACACTCTCAAGAGATTGCTGGAGAGCGGGTGCCGCAAGTGTGCCGAGCGCTAGGTCCAACCCTTTGCGGTTGACTTCCTCCGCTGTGATAAATTGATCTGCCCAAGTATATCCCATCGCGATGACACCAAGGCACTGCGCCGCGTTTTCGCGACAGGCGTCCCCGATTGCCGGCACATCCGTTAGCGCTACCAGCAGGCCATCTAGTCGAGGATTTACCTCAGCCTGAAACCGCTTATGGGCTTGGTCGCAGATGATCTTATTGTTCGCGGCCGACCCGCCGTCTCTGACGATCTTGCCGCGGACCTCGGCTTGAATGCTATCGCATAGAGCCTCGAACGTTTCCAGAATCGGTTGAGCAAGTTCCTCTTGTGCAGCGCGGACCCAATCTCCCGTGTCCCTAAGTTGCTCTAAAGCACTCAAAGATTTGCCCAGCACTACCAGATCGTCGCGATGGGCGGCTTGGCGGGCCAACTCAAGGAAAGGTTCAGCTGCGATGGCCACCGCAGAAAGGCGTAACTTGTCGACTTCGGACGCGTATGCCGGCGGCTCGAATGATCCGCTAATTTCGAGGGCTGTCACTAGTTCCCAATAGTCATCACCGGATAGCAGCAGGTGCCAGTTGATCAGCGCCGCTGCCCAGTCGTTTGGTTCAAATTGGCCAGGACTCGTTGCGGTCAAATGCACCAGCCTCCTGAGGCAATCGTCGTGGTGCTTCTTCAGATCGAAGGCTCGATCAGCAGCCTTGGACGCAGGAGTGTGGAACCATAGTAGTCGGTGCGCGAGCCGATCAGCCGGGTTCGTGAGTTGCCCTATCGCTGACCTGATCGTGACTTCATTGCGCGGGCAAGGGCCAAGTTCCGGTAGGTCTACTTCAGAAACTTCATCCAGCCCTAATGATGATGCCCGCCGAGCTCTCGCAGCTGCCTTGTGCGCATCTGATGCCGATGCATCTGCCGAAAGGCCCAAAACGCGATAGGCGTTCTTCGCTAGGCGGTCCCCACTGATCATTTTAGTCTCCCAAGAGAGGCTACCATAAGCCCTGCAATTTGCACAACCTGGACAATAGCTATTCCATGTCTCGCGCGACTAAGGCGAGATACCCATGTTGGGCCTATCACCCCAAAGGCCCCAAGCGCGTTATAGAATTGGAACGTGATAGAAGCGCAGCTTGCGCGAGGGGTTGCAGCTCCCGCCTAAACTGGAAACCGCCGCTTGATTAAAGCCGATCACGGACCGCAAGACACAGCCGACCTTGAGTCCATGGCTGCTGGACTTCAGGCCACTGAGACCTTTCAGACCCTGCGGTCCGGCAAGGCCTCTTCGGAAACTGTGAGACGACAAGCCTAGATGGTCAGGTCTACGCCGTAGGCGAACGCTTTCAGCAGCTCAGAGAACCCACCAAGCTAATCCCCCCTGAAATCACCGCGATCACCGGGATTGATGACGCCATGGTCGGCGGCAATCGCATAGTTGCAGACGAGGTCAGCCACTTCGCGGCGCCGGCGCCCTTAGTCGTGGCGCATAACGCCGCCTTTGATCGAAAATTCCTCGAGCGGTTCTGCGAGACATTCAACAGCAAGCCCTGAGCCTGCTCAATCTGCCAGATAGACGGGGAGGGTGCGAGCCTCTAGATCCAATGCAGGAGAAGCTGATTGAGATCATGCGAGGCGGACCTGCAACGAAGTAGCTAATGGAACGCACGGGGAACAGAATCTGTGTTAGCATCTAAGCATGAACACTCAGCCGACCATTGACGTCTACAAAGGCCGCCTGGAACGTTTGCTGGATAGCGCGCTTGGGTCTGCAGGTCAGGCGCACGTTCAGCTTACCCTTAACGGCGCGAAGCATGGGCACAGCAGCGACAGCAGTTCGGGCTTTAGGTTGCAGGAGGAACAGCTAGCCAAGCGCGAGTTTCTAGCCGCAATGGAGCTTGCGCTTAGTGAGTGCCGCCGCGCTTCCGGGCTTGGCGGGCTCGATGCTCAAGAGGTGTTCGACGCTACCTGCGACGCCACCCGTGCCCACCTCGCCAAACTGCTCCCCATCCTGATCCGCCCGCCCAAGCCTGCCTTCTCCTTAAGCGCATCCGATGGCGGCCGGGTCGAACGTGTGCAGGAAGAACTGCTGAACCTATTGGATGAGGTGTTTCGCGAATACCGGCACGGGCTCTACACGCTGCCCGGAGATCTATCGGCTCCTATCGTAATCAACGTAACGAACGTGGACCGATCGAACGTGCATGGTTCCATCCAGCAGGCGGGCAGCGGTGCCGCACAGCATGGGCGTGACGAATGAACGTAGCGATCCGAGACGCCTTTGATCGCCGTGTTCAGCGCCACGTCGCTGCGGCCTCGGACCGACTGGTTGAGGCTAGGCGGCAGATCATTGCTGAGTTCTCGGCGCGCGGCTTGCTTCGTAGCTGTCCACAACTTACGCGGCAGGCCCAGGTTCGCAACGAGGAACTGGCCAATCTTGTGGAATGGTGCCTGTCCGAAGTTGCGGCTCTGCCGGGGGTCACAGGCTCGAACTGGAACGAGCACGGACACGTGATCCGAGGATGCTTGTCGACATTCATGGCAACCAGTCGTACGGCGGAGCTGACGTACGGTGCCCCGTTTGGCCCGGCGGTAGAGGGCACGCTGGCCAACATCCTCGACAAGGGCGAAGCGAACGCGCTTGCAGAACTAGACGAGTTCGGCTCCGGCGTGTGGCGACCGCGTTCAACTGTACGAGGGGTTTCTATGACGAACAATACCGTCAACATCGGCGACGGAGCGACTGTCGGCAGTATCCAGCAGGCAGGCGCCAATGCACACCAGCAGAGCGCTGCCACTTTTGACGTCGGGTCTATTCAGCAGGCGTTGGACCAGTTTGAGCGCGTCGCTGTCGATCCGACGATTAGTGAGGAGGTCCGGGCGGCGATCTGCGCTGAGATTGAGACGATCCGCCCACAACTGAAGAAGGCGACGCCAAGCGCGGTCATCGTCAGGGAGGGCCTCAAAAGCTTGCGCAATATCGTGGAAGGCGTCGCCGGTGGCTTGCTGACGCCTCAGTTCGCAACATTGATGACGGCGGCGCTACCGTTGATCGGAGCGGGGTAGGGTCGCCAAGTCGCCCGCACTGCTACTCATAGGCACTAAATATGGGAAAGCCATTTCCTCCTAACTTACTGAAAATATATACTTTCCAGGGTCGCCCAGCCAAGAACAAGCCGGTGATCATTGGCTGGCCACGATGTGTGCGGGAAAGTCCGCTTTTAGGCAGGAAGCCAACTTTCGCGTTGGGCTCTATCACATCTTCTCAGCGCAGCATGCTTCAAGCAATCTCGTATCTCGACCGGTATCTTGGGCTGCTGTTTGCCGCGCAATTAAATTAGGATAGCACGACGATCTGGTCGCGCACCGCAAGCGTCAGCAACTGGGTGCTACGACGTAGCAAGGGTGGGGGATGATACATGAGCAAGACCCGCATCAAGGTGATGTTGTCCTCGCGCAATCGTGATCAGTTTCCAGCCGGAGGTCCAAGCCTGACGGATACTCGCATGGCGCTTAAGGCGGAACTGGAGGCAGAGACCCTGCTGGGCCTCCCCCTATTCGAGGTCTGGATCAATGAACTGGCGCCGGCCGACGAAGGCACACAGGACAGCTGGGACACATGCATGCGTGAGGTGCGAGAGTGCGACATCCTTGTGGTCTTGAGTAACGGCGGCGGCGGCTGGTCGGCGCGGGCAGGTGATGTCGGTATCTGTCATGCCGAGCTGGCGACCGGCTTGGAGACGGCCCCGGCCAAGGTTCATCTGGTCTCACTTGGCAACCTGACCCCCGGAGCCGACGAGCAGGGAAAAAGGGACCAGAGGTTTCAGGACTACCTCAGGGTCCAGAGCCTATTCCGGGGCGCCGAAGCATCGACGGTGGAGGAGCTCAAGACAAGCGTGCGCCAGGCGATCTCCAGTGCGGTCATTGGCCTTACGGGGGAAGGGGTCCGAGGAGCGCGCAAGGGCCGCTATGACCTAGGCGACGCTTTAGTTTGGGCAAAGCTGAGCTTCGCGGCCCGAACTGACAGGATCGTTGATGTTTTGCGGCAGAGCTTGGTTGAAAGCGGCTCGCGAGATGCAGGCGACGACCTCATCCGTATGCCCCTTGGAGAGCGTGAATTGGCCATTCGCCTAAGTGCGGCTCCTGCGGCAATGTCCCTGGCGGCGGCGCGTGAGGCTGTCGGGCGCCCGTTCCTGAAGGACCATGCGCTGGCTGCTGCCTTAGGGGAAGCTGTCGGGCCAATCCACCTGATCGGGTGCTATCAGGGGGCCACCGAGAATCAGGCCCGTCAGCTCCTGGGTTTCCCGGATGCGATCTTCGTGGCTGGTCCCTTTGGGACTTACGTCGCCGACGAAGTCCAAGCTGTACAATTCGTCTTCCTCCCAAATTGCCGGGACGAGACCATGACACGCCACGCCCTGCAACGCTTCCTTGAATGGTTGGACCAGTCTGGCGAACGGGCAGCGATTGTGGAGCGAGCGGTCTCCCGGCGACAGATCGTAGCGACGGTGGCGACAGAGATCGTCCGCCGTAGCCCGTAGGGTCTGCGCCCTAATCTTGGCTTTCGAAACGAGGGGCCCGACCTCATTAAGCTGGGCTGGGCCACCCTGATCTTCTGGACCACGTCAGCTTCTTGCGCGCGCCACGTCTGTCCCACAAGATCGGAAGAGCACACGTCTGAACTCCAG
>CALETE010000065.1 GCA_937920085.1 uncultured Alphaproteobacteria bacterium
CCAAGCCCGCCTGCATCGCTGAGACGATTTCCGTCGTCTACGGCGGCTAAGACCTAAGCCCCCGGCGTCGCGGGTGCGATGACCGGGGGCCTTTGGGCTTCATGACACGCCTCCAGGCTGACCTCCTGCTGGTCTTCGCCGCCCTCATCTGGGGCACGGCCTTCTATTTCCAGAAGGTCGCCATGGCCCACATCGGGCCCTTCCTCTTCCTAGGGCTTCGCGCCCTGATCGCCGCGACGGCGCTCATTCCGTTTGCGCGGGCCGAGGCGAGGTCAGTCCCGGCAGGCCTCAACACCTTGGCCGTGAAGGCGGGTCTGGTCTTTCTGGGGGCAGGACTTTTGCAGCAGACCGGCATGGTCACGGCCTCAGTGACCAATGCCGGCTTCCTGACCTCCCTCTATGTCATCCTCACGCCGTTTATGGTCTGGCTGCTCAAGCGCAAGGCGCCGGGCATCTGGGTCTGGCTGGGAGCGGGACTGGCCTTCCTGGGACTTTGGGCCCTGAGCGGCGGGTCCATCTCTGGCCTGTCCCAGGGCGATCTTCACATCGTCGCCGCCGCCTTCCTCTGGGCCATGCACCTGGTGCTCACCGGCGATTCCACACCCCATGGCCGCCCCGCAGGCTTTACGGCCCGGCAGTTCGCCGTGGTCGCAGCCGGCGCCCTGACCCTGGCCTTCATCTTTGAGCCGATCCGGCCAGCTGACATCCTGCAGGCCCTGCCAAGCCTGCTGTTTGTCGGCCTGCTCTCGGGCGCCCTAACCTTCACCATCTTGGCGAAAGCCCTGGCCCACACCTCAGAGAGCGAGGCGGCCATCCTCATGTCCCTCGACACCCTTTTCGCGGCAGGGGCCGGCTACATCATGCTGGGCGATCGGCTCTCGCCCCTGGGCTATGCCGGCGCGGCCATGATCCTTGCGGCCATAGCTGTTGTGCAGGTCGGTAGGCATTTTGGGGGGCACAAGGCTCTGGCTGAAGACGTCGCCCCCTAACGCCACAACCACTTCAGCGACTCCGCAAACACCGCCCCACCGTGCCTTAAATTGTGCGCGCCGGTCCCGAACTCAAACCGACTATCATAGCCGGCGAAGCTGAGGGCCTTGGCCAGGGCCTGGTTGGCCAGGGGCCAGTCGCCGTTGACATTGCAGGCGTCATTGACGCCGCCCTGCAGGAAGACCCGGATCGGCTTTCGCGGCGTGACGCCGACCATGTAGGCGTAGTTGTGACCGCCCAGAATGTTCACGAAGGAGCCGCAATGGCTCAGCACCCGGCCAAACAGCTGGGGGTGCTCCCAGGCGCAGGTGAAGGCGCAGATGCCGCCACTGCTAATGCCACACACCGTCCGGTGGACCGGGTCGTCTGAGAAGGTCAGGCCATGCTGGGCAGCGACCCAGGGCAGGACCTCGTCCTTGAGGAACCGGCCAAAGTCCGGGGTCAGGCTGTCATACTCAAACCGCCTCTGCAGGTTGGCGGCCTCGGCGATCTCCTGCCGACTGAGGGCCGGATCGGTGGGGGCGTGGCCGGGATTGACGAAGACCCCGATGGTGGGGGCGATCTCTCCGGTGGCGTGCAGGCTGTCCAGCACCTGGGCGGCGCGCACCTGTCCCTTGGGGGCCAAATAGCTGGCGCCGTCATTGAAGATGATCACCCGAGCCGGTTGGCTGCGATCCAGACCGTGGGGGATGTAGACATAGATCACCCGCTGGGTTCCGGCATAGATCTGAGTCTTGTCCCAATCGGCGTGGCGGATCACCTCGCCCTTGGGGACCTCCTCGCCCGGATAGGCCTCGGGACAGGGGTGGTAGACGCTATCGCCCTCGTGCTGGAGATAGGCCGCGAACTCCGCCGGGGAATGGCCATTGGCGAACATGTCCTGGGGCAGGTGGAGCCCCAGGCGCACATAGTTTTCCACATCCATGCTCATTAGGCGGCGGCCTTTAGGGCGGCGCGATAGGGACCAAGGTCCCAGCCGGGATAGCGGGCCTGGGCCCGGCGCAGGGTTTCCTGCGTCCAGAAGGGATGGCCGGGCCTCTGCACGCCGAAACAGGACAGTTGCTCAGGGGTGGCATGGTTGAAGATGTTCTCCCACGGCTTGGTGTGGTGGAAGGGCCAGGCGTGGAAGCCGATGGAGTCATTGCTGGCCGCGCGATAGCAAACCATGACCGCATAGCGCACGCCGCCCGGCGCGGTCATGTTGGTGCCCCGGTGATAGACGTCGATGGCATAGGGGGCGATGGAGCCTGCTGGGCTGGCCGTGGACTTGCCAAGGGGCTTCAAGTCGGCCTGCAGCCGCCGGTGGTTTTCAGGATCCTTGTCGAAGGTGGCGTCAGGCCCGGCCACCGTCAGGCTGTCAGGGCGGGTCACATAGTGCATGGGACCATGGGCCTCTGTGACATCGCTGAAATAGCACATGATGGTCACTGAGTTCAGGGCCTCATCCTCGGACGGTACGGTCAGGGTGTGGTTGACGAAGTCACAGTGGAAGGGCTGGTCGTAATCGGACTCGCCGGTGAACTTGGCCCAGGACTGGCACTGGTAGAGATAGATGTCGTCGGATTTCAGGGCCTGTTTGGCAAAGGCCATCAAGGCCGGATGGACGCCGATCAGGTTGAGCGCCGGGGAACAGTCGATGGGGACAGGCTGGATGCCCAGGAACTGAGTTTCGTGGAACCGGCCCACCTGGCCGTCGTGCTTCTTGTTCAGGGGATCAGACGCCTTCTCGGAGCCGCCGAACACCTTGACGAAATCGGCCCGGACGGCGGCGACCTCTTCGGGGGTGAAAAAGTTGTGGATCGGCGCGCAGCCCTCCCGACGCCAGGTTTCCACATCCTGCGGGGTGAAACGATCTTGCATGCATCATCTCCAAGGGACGCGCCAAGGGGGCGGTCAGGACGGATATATGTGTGGCGTCAGCTTAGTATTTGAAGCCCGACTATGACAATCGCGCCAGCCAAACTGTTCGGCGACCAGCGAGGGGATCTTCCGCCACATGGTCGATGAGCGCAAATCCATGGGTTTCTAGATTCTGGCGATAGGCCTCAGGGCTCAGGCTGGCGTGAAACAGGGGCTCGCCCTGGAACTCGCCCGTGGCAATCCCGTGGTCTGGTCCGCTGGTGAACATCAGGGGCGCACCGGGCGCAGCATGCTTGGCGAAGACCTCGAACATCTTTCCCTGTGCAGCGTGGTCCAGGTGAAAGAAGCTGTCCCAGGCCAGCACACCGTCGAACCGGCGGCCCAAGTCTAATCCGCGCATATCGGCGTGGAGGGCCTCCTCCCCCGGCAGATTGGCACAGAACAGATCGACCATGGCCGCCGCGCCGTCGACGCCGGTCACCCTCCGGCCAGCCCTAACCAGGCGCTGTGCAATGGGGTCACCGCTGCCACAGCCGAGGTCTAGAACCCTCCCGCCGGTGGGGACGAGCTCAAGGAAGCTGGCAAGCCAGTGGGCTTCATGATGCTGAGCCCCCTCGGCCCGGGCCTGGGCCCAGGCCGCCGCATGCCGCTGGTAGAGGGGCAGTATTTCACTTGCGCTCATATCGGGACCCTTACAGGCTAGGCCCGGCAGCACAACGTCAGTTGAATACGTGTCCAGGCCGGTTCATGCTCAATAGAACCGGAGGAAAACAAAAATGATTGCTCTTGGCATAGCCTTGGCCCTCGCCCTTGGGTCAGCGGAAACCCCTGAGGCTGCAGCCACGGTGCCGCCGCCCGCTGTTAAAGCCGCCAAGCCGCCGAAACCTCCAAAACCGAAGCTTATCTGCGTCGAAGATGCGCCCACCGGCTCGCTTATGTCGCAAACGACCTGCGCCACGGCGGAGCAATGGGAGGCGCGACGACTGAAAGACCAGGATCAGCTGGAACGCAGCCGCGACGTGCCCAACTGACCGCCTGCCCCCTCCATTCTGAATCCCTGAGGAAAGTCCCATGAAATCTGCAGCCGTTTTCGCCGGATGCGTCCTTGCCCTGCTGGCCGGTAGCGCCAACGCCAAGCCAAAGCTTGTCAAAGCTGATGACATCCCGGTGGCTCACACCCCACCCGGCGGCTATGGCAAGACGTTTCCGACACCGGTCCTATCGACCTGCACAGAGCCCCTGGCCCCCGGCGCCCCAGACTTGCGGGGCATATGGAAAACCCTGAAGGCCGACCGCAATGGCGTTACGGCCCCGGAGGGTGATCGGATCTACAGCTATGTGGAGCGGATCGAGCAGTGCGGAAACCGCATTGTCGACATGGGGGGCGGAACCATAGCTGATGCCCGGGCCGACGGGGTGGCCGAGCACGGTGTGCACGATGTGTCAGCCTTTGACTACAAGACGCCGATCCATGTGATCGCGACCTTCGAGGACAAGGTGTTTGTCCTGCGGCCGATTGGCATTCCGGGCATCCAGGTGACCCGCCGACTGGACGCCGACGGGCACATGATCTGGGTGCGCCCTGACCTCGGCAAGCTTACCGTCACCTTGGAGCGGATCGGCGGCCCGAATGACCCCTATACCCGCCCCTGAGGCCTAGCTCGGCGGGTTCAGCTTGTCCTGGGTCCGCAGGTCAAAGTCGCTGGCGTCGTGGCGCTCGTGCAGCTGGCTGGAGGGTTCGCCGCTGACGCGGTTGACCATGCGGCCGCGCTTGACGCCTGGGCGCTCGGCCAGCTCATCAGCCCAGCGAATAACATTGGTGTATTCGTGCACCTGAAGGAACTCGCCCCCCTCATAGAGCAGGCCCTTGGCCATGCCGCCATACCAGGGCCAGATCGCCATGTCGGCGATGGTGTACTCGTCGCCGCACATATAGCGGTTGTCGGCCAGGTGCCGGTTCAGCACGTCCATCTGGCGCTTGGTCTCCATGGCGTAGCGGTCGATGGCGTATTCGATCTTGATCGGCGCATAGGCATAGAAGTGACCAAAGCCGCCGCCGAGGAAGGGGGCGCTGCCCACCTGCCAGAACAGCCAGGACAGGCACTCGGCCCGCGCGGCGGGATCCGTCGGCAGGAAGGCACCAAACTTTTCCGCCAGGTGCACAAGGATGGCACCGGATTCAAAGACCCGGAACGGCTTGTCGCCGCTGCGATCCACCATGGCGGGGATTTTTGAATTGGGATTGATGTCGACAAACCCGCTGGAGAACTGGTTGCCATTGATGGCGAGAAGCCAGGCATCATATTCCGCGCCGGTATGGCCTGCGGCCAGCAGCTCTTCGAACATGATGGTGACCTTGACCCCGTTTGGAGTGCCCAAGGAATAGAGCTGGAAAGGATGGTTGCCGACCGGCAATTCCTTTTCAGACGTTGGGCCAGCTATGGGCCGGTTGATCGCGGCGAAGCGACCGCCAGCTTCCTTATTCCAGGTCCAGATTTTCGGCGGTGTGTAGGTGGCGTCGTCAGACATGATCATCTCCCGGGGCGTCGGTTTCGCGCTTTGGGACTTGGATGCCACGACCTCGAAGCAGAGTCGAGGTGCTCAGTTTCTAGGGCTTTTCCGTCGCCTCTCCGGCAGACGCGGCCTTGGCCTGCGGTGCCTCGGGCGCGGTGAACGAGGCCGGGCTCGCGCTATGATCCAGCACGTTTATGGCCTCGCGGATGTATTTGGCATGGACGACAATCCCGATCTCCAGCCGCTCATTATTCAACTCCACCTGCTGGCTGAGCAGGCCCGCAATAAACTGGGCCGGAGGCACAGCGACGGCGCCGGCTCTGCGCCCAGCGGTCTCGACCATGAACACCGGCCCGCCGGAATTTCCGGGAAAGACACTGAAATCTAGGAGGAAGGTCGGATAGAGGCTGGCGGGTGCCACAGGATAGGAGGCTACCCGTCCCGACCGCAGGATCGGAAAACCTGCCCCATTGGCCGAAAGGCCCCGCGGGAAACCCAGGGCCATCATTTCATCGCCGGGTCCCACTGCCAGCTTGGAAAAGGTCTGATCTTCCGCCAGCCAGGATTTCGGAATGGCGGCGCGGACGAAGGCTTCGGGGGCCTTGACCTGCATGACCGCTATGTCCTTGTCGGGATGTTGGGTCCAGAGGGCGTGACCGTCCTTATCGCGAATGGTCAGGGGGGTGGGGGCGTAGCTCCAGGACCCATCGGCGTTTTCAGTGCGGTAGCCGATGCGGGCTTCGGGTCCGGGCATCTTGTCGAACACATGCTCGGCGGTGACTAGGACGGTCCGGGTCGCGCCATCTGGTGCGGGATCGGCAATCAGAAAGCCCGTCCCCACCGTCCGCGTGCCATCCCCAAGGGGCTGTTCCAATTGAACCGTGGCGTTGATCAGGGCCATGGAGAGGTCAAACGCCATTGCGGTCTCCGGCTTAAGGACGGGGTGTCTAGGTCTATAGCCCTCGCCTTAACAGTCGGCGAAATTTCAACGCCTTGAGATCGACACGTCTGCGGGCGATGGTTGGGGATGACTGAGTCCCAACGCCCCCTTGCCCTGATCACCAGTACCTCGTCTGGCCTCAGAGCGGGGCTTGCCAAAACCTATCGGGAAGACTGAGTGTGGCTTCACATTTCGATGTCATCATCATTGGTTCAGGCGCAGGTGGGGCGACCCTGGCCCAGAGGCTGGCACCCAGCGGCAAGTCCATCCTGATCCTCGAGCGCGGCGAGCATGTCGTCCGCGAGGCTGAGAACTGGGACGCCAAGGCGGTCTTTGTGCAGCACCGTTACCGGACCCATGAGCAATGGCTAGATAGCCACAACCGACCCTTCACCCCCAACACCCACTATTGGGTGGGTGGCAATACGACCTTCTATGGCGCGGCCCTCATGCGATTGCGCGCCAGCGACTTTCAGGAGGTGCAGCACGCCGGCGGGATCTCCCCGGCCTGGCCGGTCAGCTTGACTGACATGGCTCCCTATTATGCGGAAGCCGAAACCCTGTGGCAGGTTCACGGTGCCCGCGGCGTAGACCCGACCGAAACTGGCAATGAACCCCCCTATGCCTATCCCGCCATCAACCATGACCCAGGGATCGCCCAGTTGCGGGATCACTGGGAAGCTCAAGGCTGGAAGCCCTTCCACCTGCCCGTGGGGGTCAAACTGGATGAGTCCAATCCGGTCACCTCGCCCTGCATCAAGTGCAAGACCTGCGGGGGATTTCCTTGCCTGCTGAAGGCTAAGTGCGACGCCCGGACCATTGCCATCGAGCCCTTGCTAGACCTGCCCAATGTCACCCTGCTGACGGGGCGCAGGGTCGAGCGCATTGAGACCGATCCCTCCGGCAAGACCGCCACAGAGGTGGTCTGCCAGACGACGGGTGGGGAAGAACGCTGGCGGGGGGATATCATTGTGGCAGCGGCGGGCGCGGCCAATACCGCTGCCCTGCTACTCCGGTCGCACAGTCCGGCCCATCCGAACGGACTGGCCAACAGCTCTGACCAAGTCGGCCGGAACTATATGTTCCACACCCTGACCGCCATGGTGTCGCTGACGGCGGCGCCGGCTCCGATCCTGTTTCCCAAGACCCTGGCGGTGAACGACTTCTACCACCGCGACCCTGGTGGCGGTTTCGACTTCCCCATGGGCCATATCCAGATGCTGGAATACATGAATGGCCAGACCCTGGAGGGTCAGATCTCTGACTGGCTGCCGCCAGGGCTCGTGCCAGACGTCTTCACCAACGCCCTTGCGGAACGCCTGCTCTCCATGCTGGTGATTTCAGAAGACCTGCCCATGGCCGATAATCGGGTGACCCTAACTTCGGAGGGCCAGATCAAGCTGACCTATCAGCACAATAATCTGGAGGGGCACGAGCGGTTGGTGAAAACCCTGAGGGCGTCCCTGAATGGCTTTACCGATCACGATCATCCGATCTCTCAGCACCATATCCAGCTGGACTCCCTCCTCCCGCTGTATGGTACGGCCCATCAATGCGGAACGGTACGGTTCGGGAGCGACCCGAGGAACTCTGTGCTTGATCCCTGGTGCAAGGCCCACGACCTGGACAATCTCTATGTGGTGGACACCGGCTTCTTCGTGTCGTCCGCCGCTGTAAACCCCACCCTGACCACCGTGGCCAATGCCATGCGGGTCGGCGATCACCTGTTGGAGCGCCTGCGATGAAAGCCCCTGTCGCCAAGCGCGAGCCCAAGACCACTTATCAAATGAACCGGGTGCGCATAGACGACTATGCCTGGATGAAGGACGACAACTGGAAAGAGGTCCTGCGCGATCCCTCCGTCCTGCGCCCTGACATCCGCGAGCATCTGACCGAAGAGAACGCCTATACCGACGCCATGCTGGGCGGGACAGAGGCCCTGCAGGCTGAGCTCTTCGCCGAGATGAAGGGCCGGATCAAGCAGGATGACAGCTCGGTCCCCAGCCCTGATGGCGCCTGGGACTATTATGTCCGCTACGAGACGGGGGCCGAACACCCCATCCATGGCCGTCGCCCACGCGGGCGGATGGACGGGGAACAGATCCTGCTGGACGAGGAGGCCCTGGCCCAGGGAAAGGCCTACTTCCAGGTTGGCGCGGCCCATCACAGCCCTGACCATCGGCTCTATGCCTGGGCAGCGGATGAGCAAGGGTCTGAATACTACACCCTCCGGGTCCGCGACCTGGCGACCGGCACGGATCTACCCTTCACCATCGAGAGCGCCTATGGCGATTTTACCTTTTCGCCAGACAGCCAGTGGCTGTTCTGGATCTGGCGCGATGAGAATGCGCGACCTTCCAAAGTCTATCGTCGGCCAGCCCGGGGCGGCGAAGATGTCCTGGTTTACGAGGAGGCCGACGAGGGCATGTTCCTGGGCGTCGGGACAACGTCCGACGATAGCCATATTCTGATCCATGTGGGCAATCAGGAAACCACTGAGATCCTGCTGATCGCCGCGTCAGACCCCACTGCACCACCCATTATTGCCGAGCCCCGCCGCGAGGGGCTCAAGTACGATCTCGACCACTGGACGGACCATTGGGTGATCCGCACCAATGACGAGGGTGCTGTGGACTTCAAGCTGGCCCGATCCGAGGCCCCCGTGCCGAGGCGGTCCAGCTGGGTCGACTTCGTCGCCCATACATCAGGCCGCTATATCACTGGCTTTGCCCTCTATGCAGGGCATCTGGTTCGCGCCGAGCGTGTGGATGCCAATGACCAGCTGATCATCATGGCCCGTTCCGGCGGCGAGCATAAAATCGCCTTCGAGGAGGAGGCCTATGCCCTCGATCTTTCAGGCGGGTTTGAATACGAAACGACGGTAACGCGGTTCGTCTACCAGTCACCCACCACGCCACGACAATGGTTTGACTATGACATGGTCACCCAGGACCGGACCCTGAAGAAGACCCAGGAAATCCCGTCCGGCCATGACCCATCCCTCTATGTTGCGCGTCGACTAAACGCGCCCGCAGCAGACGGCCAGCTGGTCCCCATCACTGTGCTCATGCGACGCGACACCCCCCTGGATGGATCGGCCCCCCTGCTGCTCTATGGCTATGGCTCCTATGGTCATGCCATGGATCCAAGCTTCTCCATTCGCAATCTGTCCCTCGTTGATAGGGGTTGGATCTGGGCCACGGCCCATATCCGTGGTGGATCGGACAAGGGGTGGGGCTGGTTCCTGGATGGCCGAAAGGAAAATAAGACCAATACCTTCACTGACTTCATCGCTTGCGCAGACTATCTGGCTGACCAAAGCTATAGCGCCCGCGGACGCATGGTTGCTTATGGCGGGTCAGCTGGCGGCATGCTTATGGGCGCAGTGGCTAATATGGCACCGCACCTATGGGCCGGGATCATCGCCGCCGTGCCTTTTGTGGATGTGCTCAACACCATGAGCGACACAAGCCTGCCCCTGACGCCGCCGGAATGGCCCGAATGGGGCAACCCCCTGGAGGATGCCGTCGCCTATGACCGGATCGCTGGTTACAGCCCCTACGACAATGTTGACGCCAGACCCTACCCCCCCATCCTCGCCACAGGGGGACTCTCAGATCCCCGGGTCACCTATTGGGAACCTCAAAAGTGGGTAGCTAAGCTGCGGGCCAAGACCACCTCGAACGCCCCCGTCCTCTTGAAGATCAATATGGACGCCGGCCATGGCGGGGCGTCTGGCCGTTTCGACTTCCTGAAGGAGATTGCCCTAGACTATGCCTTTGCAATCTGGGCCATAGCGCGGGGCTGGGAGACGGATGATCATTCGACCCTCGACTGAAGACGACGGCGAAGCCCTGGCGGCGATCTATGGCCATCATGTCCTCACCGGGTTCGGCAGTTTTGAAGAGGTGCCGCCCACGGTGGGCGAAATGCTCGCCAGACGCGCCAAGGTGCTTGAGTTGGGTTTGCCATATCTGGTGGCCGAAGCCGATGGAAGGGTCCTGGGTTATGCCTATGCCAGTGCCTACCGGCCCCGGATCGGCTACCGATTTACAGCCGAAGACAGCGTCTATGTGGCACCGGATGCCATCGGCAGAGGGGTCGGGCGGGCTTTGCTGAGTGGGGTGATCAAGGCGTGCGAACTAAGGGGCCTGCGCCAGATCATCGCGGTGATCGGTGACTCCGGAAACCAAGCGTCGATCGCCTTGCATGCAGCCCTGGGGTTTGAGCCCGCCGGAGTCCTCCGCAATATCGGGTTCAAGCATGGTCGGTGGGTGGACTCCTGCCTGATGCAACTGACGCTGAATGGCGGCGAGACCCAAATGCCCGACACTCCGGGCCTGGCCCTAGGTGGCTGAGGCCTATGTGCCCCAGGTGGCGAACATGCCGATTGAGGCTAGGGCCATGACTGCCGTGGCGGCCCAGCCAACCAGTTTCAACCCTGTCGGCAAAGTAAAGTCGCCCATGACCTTCTTGCTGGAGGAGAGCACCATCATCATGACCATGATCGGCGTGGCGACCACGCCATTGACCACAGCGCTCCAGAACAAGGCCTTGATCGGGTCAATGGCACTGAAGTTGAGGCCGATCCCCACCAAGGTCGCCACAGCAATGGTCGCGTAAAAGGCCGGTGCGCGGCGGGGTTTGCGTGCCAGGCCTACATGCCAGCCAAAGGTCTCACCCAAGGCGAAGGCCGCTGAGCCCGCCAGGATCGGCAGGCCCAATAGGCCTGTGCCAATAATCCCTAAGGCAAACACAAGAAAAACAAAGGGTCCCGCAATGGGCTTGAGCGCCAGGGCAGCCTCTGCTGAGGTCTGAATATCGGTAACCCCGTGGGCGTGCAGGGTCACAGCTGTTGAGATGATAATGAACAGGGCCACGAGGTGGGCAAAGGCCATGCCCACATAGGTGTCGATGCGAATCCGTTGGAATTCTGATTTGGCCTGATCTGGCGCACGGATCAGCGGAATAGCACCGGCCCTCTCTTTGACCTCCTCCACCTCTTCCTCAGCCTGCCAGAAGAACAGATAGGGGCTGATGGTGGTTCCGAGGATGGCGACCACCATGGTCAGGTATTTGGCCTCAAAGGCTATGTTTGGCGTCAACAGGTGATAGCCAACCGTGGACCAGGGCGTCTTCACGACGAAGGCCACCGCCACATAGGCAAACAGGGAGAGGGTCAGCCACTTGAGCACGGACACATAGCGCGAATACCGCATGAAGACTTCAAGCAAGACAGACGCGAGGCCAAAGGCGGCAACATAAGCAAGCTGTGGCCCTCCAATGAGAAGTTTCAAGGCTGCTGCCATGGCACCAAGATCTGCGCCAAGATTGATGGTATTGGCGACGACCAAGAGCCCGACCAGGAGCACAAGCACAGGGCGAGGAAAGTGCAGCTTGATAACCCCCGCCAGTCCACGTCCCGTCACGCGGCCTATGCGGGCGCTCACCTCTTGGATGGCGCAAAGTAGGGGCAGGCTAAACAGGATCACCCAGCCGAGACTGAAGCCAAATTGAGCGCCGGCTTGAGAATAGGTGGCGATCCCGCTGGGATCATCGTCCGAGGCCCCAGTGATGAGGCCAGGACCCATAATGCTAAGTAGGCTTGGCTTATCTGGCTGCTTTACGTCTGTCTCCGGATCATGTGGCCTTGCGTGCCATCGATGGGCGGCAAGCAAGCGTCTCTGAAGTGCAGTGCTCCTCATAGGCTGACCAAGATCATGCGACGTTCAGCATCCAAGCTATTTGACCCTTCAAGATCGCGCGGGTGGGCGGCATGGTTCATAGGGCGCGCCTACTTTGGGAATTCCACCAGGCCTGAAAGAGACGGGGGCCACCTTGAGGCAGGTCAACCCCTAGGACAGAATCGCGCCATCGCCCGCGCTGCCCGCCAGCATGCGGCCAATGGCGTCAAACAGCAGGTCCATGGCGACGGGCTTCATAATCACGTCATCTGCCCCCGCAACGAGGCAGTCTTGGCGGATGGTCAGGCCGGTGTCTGCTGTCACCACAATGACCGGCAGCTTGGCCTTGGCGTCCCCGCGGGCGCGAATATGGCGGATGGCTGTAAGGCCATCCATACCGGGCATTCGCAGGTCCATCAGGATCAAGTCGTAATCATTATCGGACACCATCTGTAAGCCGGTCTCAGCTTCAGGTGCCTCGGCCATTTCCACATCAGCGACCCCGAGCATGTCTTTTACAACACGCCGATTCATCGCGTCGTCTTCGACGAACAGGATGCGCAAGGGAAATCTCCGACCTGATCAGGGATGATCGACGACGGTTATAGAGTCTAACCGGTTAATAGGGACTTTATCTCCGGTTGTGAATGAAGATTGTCCACCTGGCTTAAACAAGAGTCTTTCAAACGCTCCACAATCGCTTGTGGTGAAAGGGGTTTTGCAATCACCTGGGCCACGCCCAGGGCCAAGAGGGCTGAAATGTCCTCATCCGTCGGCTGCGACCATAAGATGATAACTGGCGCGCCGCGCGCAGCCGCAATCAGGGCTTGGATGGACTGAAGCCGTTCCATGTCAGGCATGCAAGCGGCCGCACCCTCCACCAGAACTCGGTCAAAATTCTTATGTTCAAGGGTCGAAAGGGCCAGAGCCCCAGACCCGACAATCTCAAGGGACTCTAGATGGGGCGTAAGGGCCGCCTTCATCATGCTCTGTGCTAAAGGATTGGCCTCCACCAGCAGGACGCGGCATTCGGCAAGGGGACGCGCCTCATTGGCCAGAGCCCCCTGTACGCCGTCGATTTCAACGGGATCGGCCACTCGGGTTAAAGGCAGGACGAGGGTAAAGGTCGATCCCCGACCGACCGTACTTTCAATCGTGACGTCGCCCTCCATAACCTTGGCAAGGTTGCGGCAAATGGTCAGGCCCAAGCCCGTACCGCCGTGCTGTCGGGTCGTGCCGCCGTCCAGCTGTTTGAAGGAGACAAAGACCTCTTCGAACTGGTCAGATGGGATACCGATCCCGGTATCGCTGACGCTCAGCGCCAGGTGCTCAACGCCGTCCTTTTTGATGATCTTGGCTGAAAGGCCGACCTCGCCCTCATCGGTAAACTTAATGGCGTTGGAAAGCAGGTTGAACAGGATCTGACGCAAGCGCTCGCCGTCCTCGACAATGCGCTTGGGGGCCTCCGCAATATCGAGCTTGAACCCTATCGACTTTATAGAGGCTTTCTCCGCCCACATCCGGCCGGTGTCTTCCAGTATGCGGAGGAGGTCGATCTCCTCGCGGATGACGCTGAGATTGCCATTCTCGATCTTGGCCACGTCCAGAATATCATTGACCAGGGCGCGCATGGTCTCTGCCGCTCCATGAACAATGGAGATCTTGTCGCGCATAGCCGGATCAACCCGCTGGTCTGCAAGGATCACCTGGGTCATGCCAAGTATGCCATTGAGCGGCGTGCGAACCTCGTGGCTCGTGGTTGCCAGGAATTCGGTCTTGGCCTTGAGCGCCTTTTCCAGGGAGGTATTGACCGCATTCAGATTGACGTTGGCCGCCCTCACCTGGTCGCGACTGCGCCTCAAGGACAGCAAGCCGACCACGAGTAGTCCAGCGATGATCAACAAGCCGGCCAAGAGCACCATGGTGATCGTGGTGCGAAACCGGGCGAGCTTGATGTCCCGCTGAAGTTGCCCCGCCTTGAGTTTCGCGATCTTCAAATCCTGATTGGCGAAATCAAACTTGGCCGCCACCAGGGCGGCGTTGGTGTCAGCCGCCAGGGCGCGGGTTTCATCTTCGAGGCGCTTGTAGGCCTTCAAATGCTGTAGGGCGAGGTGGTCGTTCCCAGCTGCGCCATAGATTTCGATAGCGAATTTGTGGATGTCTAAAAACGATGGCGGCGTCTTTGTTAGGTTCTGACCGGCAAAGGCTTTTCCCAGCAGAGTCACAGCATCCGATGTGCGACCCTTTTTGAAATTGATTTGTGCAAGAAGCCCATAAAGGAAGGGCCTTTCGCTCTTGGCCTCTTCACTGTTTGCAATCGCCAAGCCTTGGTTTGTACTTTTTTCCGCATCGGAAATTTTATTCAACGCGATTTGCGTCGCAGCGATATTTTCTAGTGTAATGACTTCAAGAAATTTACTATTTAGATCAAATGCAACATTTTTTGCTTTATTGAATGATTTCAATGATGAAGGAAAATTACCCATTGATCTATAGGCAATAGCCTTATTATTATTCATTGAAAATTCAAGATTGGGATCAGCTGCAAAGGTATCCTCTGCTTGACTGTAATACTGCAGGACTTTTGGGAAATCACCGGCGTTCTGATAGATCGTACCAATATCCATCAGGGTCATGGCCTGTCCGCGCGGCTCGCCCGCTTGGCGATAGACATCATGGGCTGACTGAAGGTCCGGTAGCGCCAGGAGAACCTTGCCTAGGTTGAGGTAGGCATCACCGCGGGACCGGATCAGGTCACCATGCAGCTTGACCTTTGGATAGGCTGAAATCGACTCGATGGCATGGTTCAATAGGGGTAGGGCATTTTCGCCCTTGCCAGTCCGCGTCAGGGCCTCGGCTTGCAACCATTGAGCCGTCGCGACCTCCATGGCCTGAGTCTTCGGGTCTGATGCCTCTCTGGCAAGCGCAAGGAGGCCCTCACTCTTCTGGGTTACACTTTCCGGATTGGCCATGAGCGCGGTCTTGGCATCGCTCAAAGCAGCTTCGAATTTTTTCTCGTGGGTCGCGGAAGGTTCAACGGCCAGGGCAGGCAGAGCAAATGTGATGAAAGCAGCGCAAGCAAACGCGCTTAGGCCCCTCTGGATCAACATGTGTCAGCACCTCCGAAAAGAGGGTTTAGGCTAGGACATCATCGTTAATTTGGCTCTAAGCCTCTAAAATCACGCGATTGCTAATTCGGCCTGAGCTTCTGTGTTGAAAAGGACGCGGGTGATGGCGTCGAAAAGATTTTCCATTACGATTGGCTTATGGACCATGTCATTGCCGCCGGCATCCTTGACCGCCCTGTTGATGTCTTGGCCAGCGTCACCCGTAAGCATAACCACAGGCACCTTTGCCTTGGCGTCTGAGCGACCCCGGATTTCACGCAGGGCAGCTAAACCGTCCATGCCGGGCATGCGCAGATCCATGAGGACGAGGTCATAATCTTCGCGGTCGATCATACGCAGGCCAAGCTCTGCACAGGGCGCTTCATCCATGGACAAGCCGGCGACCTCGAGCATGCCGCGCACAATGCGTCGGTTCACTTCGTGATCGTCAACGAACAGAATTCGCTTAAGCATGTCGTCCCTTGGCAATGACAGCCGTGATGGGTTCTGCGAAACAAAACAACCGGCCGGGGTTTAATCCGGCCGGTGCCTGATCTTAGAACTTCACCCGGAAACGGGCACCGCCCATGAACTCGCTCTTGGCGGCGCTGCCCACGGGGTTCGTGTCGGCGCGACCATAGAGGCTGACGTCGCCAGCACCCCTTAGGACGGGGCGTCCGTAGAGCATTTCGGCAGCGAATGGCCGGGCCTGGTGCAGGTCCATCATGTGATTGACCACCCCGATTTCGCCCGTCTGGCGATCAACGATCTGAACAATCGCCACATTCATCCGGCCCTGCTCCACGTGCATGGGCTGAGACAGAGTCATTCGCAGGACGTCGCCCTTCGCCAACAGATTGGCCTTGGTAAAGACCGCTTCATAGGCCGAAGTGGTGACACCCGACTTGTCCACGGCGATATTCTGGCCCGATCCGGCGGCGGTCTTGCCGACCGTGCCGCTGAGGGCCAGGCTGGCATCATGACCCAGGTCAGCGCTGACGCCCACCGTCACCCCATGGGTGGTGGATCCCTTGCCGAAGTCATTGCGATCTAGCGACTGGGTGCCCAGGAAGGCACCGGCTTCCTGCAGATGGGTATAGGCACCCATCAGCTGAACGCCGCCTGCCAGGCGATAGTTCAGACCAATGTGTCCCGCCGCCGCTTCATAACGTTCCGCGCCATTGCCCAGTACAGCCAAGGCTGGAGAGCCACTAATGTCGCGGAGCATGTTCTTGTGGGTCATGCCGGCAGAGACATTGACAGTATCGGACAGTTGGAACTTCAGGTTGGCAAAACCGCCGCCGGAGGCCAGGCCCAAGAGAGGATCCATTCCGCCCTTCGTCGTCTCCACGTCGCTGGCCTGGGCAAAGCCCTCCATACCGCTGAGCGGAATGGCACCATCGCCGAAGCCGAAGTCCAGGCTGGCGGTCTCACCGGCCACATGGACCTTGGACTGATAATCCATACCGCTCTGCACAAAGCCTTGGACAGCTGTACGGGGCGCAAGGGCCAGGGTCATTTCCGCAGCCCAGGGATTGACCAGAGAGAACGTTTGAGTCTCAGCAAAACCCGACCTGGGATTAATCCATTTATCGAGGCTCCGAATCATAAAGTCCTGAAATCTTTGCTGACCAGATGTTGAGGACGTTCTATAACTTAAACCCACAAGCTTCGTAGACATTGGCACCGCGAAATCGCGATAAGTAGATCCGATGGGTTCCAGGGCGTAGTAAAATACGTTTGTGAGATTTTGAAGAGATGAACCATTTATTGAGTCTATTGCATATTGAGCCAACCGATGGGCTTTGACAGAAGTGGGGTTGATCGAAGTGTTATTCACAACTAAGACCGCCCCGCTCTTATCTAAGGACGCAGAATAAAATTTAGCGTTTCCAAAATCCAGGGGCGACTGCGAGGCCGTGACGTCCAGCAGGCCTGCACCGAACACAGCGTCCACCCCAGGTGCCCCAAGATCCTTGGCTGACTTCAAAATAATGTCAGCCGATTCCTTCGGATAGTTGGCCAACCAAGGCCAGCGGTCATGCAGCAGGGCCACGGCACCAGAGACCAGCGGTGCGGCCAGGGATGTGCCGGTCTGGCGCGTTACGCCACCCTTGTCGTCAGAGACCAGGATCAGTTCACCGGGCGCCACGAGATAGTGGTCCATCAAACGATTGCCAGTTTGGCAAGTCCCACCGCTGGCCACCAAGCAAGCTGTGCCCGGCTGATTGTTGAAGTTGGACACCGTCTTGCCGTCGGCCTGAACCGAGCCGACAATCAGGAAATTGGGGTTGGTGGCGAAGTTCCAGGTTACGTCCTTGGTCTGCACTGCACCGTTATTGCCGGCCGCGAAGACAAAAAGCTTATTGGCTGCAACCTTGGACACGTCGTCGAGGCTGAACACATCGTTCCAGCCTGGAGAGAATGCGTAGGAAGCCTCACCCAGTGACGCATTGATAATGCTCGCGCCCTTGTAGGCCGAGGTATCCTTGGTCAGCTTGATGATGCCATCGGTGATGTCTCCCCAGCCAGCCGTTCCGGTATCGTCAAAGGGGTTGTAGGCGATGACCTTTGCGCGGGGCGCGATGCCCATCACGCCCTTGCCGTCGTGGGCACCGACCATCAGGCTGGCCACAGCCGCGCCGTGACCATTACTGAAGTTTGAGATCCCATCGAAGGAGATAATGTTTTGCTGGACCGTCTTGTCGCCAACCACGGTAAAGTCGAGCAGACCGATGGTGGTGTTGGAACCGGAACCTTCAATCTGGGTCAGGGACGGTGACCAGTTAGATAGGGCCATCCAATGGTCGATGTGGTCCGTGCCCGTGTAGTTCATCAGGCCGTCGTACCAATCCACGAAGAACATGGCCCGCTGGGTCGGCGTCAGGGCCGCCAGGGTCGCAGGCTTGCTAGGATCAATGCCATACTTCGCCATCAAAGGATCGGCGAACACAGTTTTGAAGGTTCCTGACGTGCCCTTCGGAACCACGGCGGCAGTCCAGTATTCACCGGCCTTTTTGACCATGTCCGAGAGGTTGGTTGCGATACCACCATAGGCGCTGGACGGAGCCGTCGCCAAAATCTTATTCCAATTCGTCAGGGTTGACGTATAGGCCGGGCCTGCTGCGAGCCAGTATTCGTCAAGCTTCGATCCGCTGATCGCGCCAGTGTAGGGTTTGATCGTTCCCCAGAACGGCGTGATGCCGTTCATCGTAAAGTTGCCAGCTAGATAGGGGCTGATAGCGCCACCACCCGGTTGGAGGGAGACAGAACTCCAATAGCCGGAGATGTTGCCCCAGAAGGGCTGAACACTACCGTACACAGGCTGAACACTGCCATATACGGGTTGAACACTGCCATATACGGGCTGTACACTGCCATATACGGGCTGAACACTGCCATATACGGGCTGAACACTGCCGTACACTGGCTGAACACTGCCATAAACGGGCTGAACACTGCCGTATAACGCAGTGACCGGTCGGCTATCCGACGCCTGAGCCTTCATCGCGAAGACGGACACCGAAGCCAGCATGGCCAGGGGCAGGGCGTAACGCAGGGACTTAATTTGAGCAGCCATGACGGCCTCCAATGTCGGAATATCCGATCTATTGGATGCTTCTACAGTTCTAGTGAGAATCGATTGATAATAAAGCTAGTAAATTTGAATTAACTGACATCATTCATACAATCGGCAAAATATTTAAGTATGTCTCGATTTCTTTGACTATAGTTACTTTGATTTTAACTGTGATTGCTTGCAGAGATCATGGAATATGCAAATGGCTATGCAACGATTGACTCAAACGGGCACGAAGGGATCCGAAGGTGGCGGGTCTGACCGGGCGGCCTAGGCCTTATTGGCCCTCAGCTTATCCATAAGGATCGCTGGAATGGGCGAAGCCAGCTCAACATCGGCACTCAGAAAGACATCGAGATCGGCAAACTCCAGGGGCTTTGAGATCAAATAGCCTTGGACATGGTCGCAGCCCATCATCCGCAAGAGCGCCAGGGCACCGGGATGATTGACCCCCTCTGCCGTAACCACCATTTCTAGGGCGTGGGCCAGGTCAATGGTAGAGCGCACCAGTAGGGGATCGCGGTGGCTGGAGGTCAGACCAGAAATGAACATCTGATCGATCTTCAATTCATGGGCTGGCAATTGCTTGAGATAGGCCAGGGACGACAAGCCTGAGCCATAGTCGTCAATGGCGATCTTGATACCTGCGTTCGCAAGGGCATGTAGATGGGACAGCGCCGTATCTGGGTCATCAATGACGGCGGTTTCGGTGATTTCGAAGCCGATCTGGCCTTCTGCCCGCGCCGCAATGGTTTCTATCGCCCAGTCAATAAAGCCCTTGTCGGCGACCAAGCGTCCGGAAAGGTTGATATAGATGTCGACATTGTGGCCTCGGGCCGCCAGCAGGGCCTGCTCTTCGATGGCCCGGATCAAGACCCAGCGCGTCAAATCCGCCACGAGGCCGGTTTCTTCGGCTGCACCAATAAAGTCATCGGGAGGAATCAGGCCCCGCTCAGGGTGCTTCCAGCGAATAAGCGCTTCCACCGAATGGACGGTGTTAGAGCGGGTATTCAGCTTGGGCTGATAGGTGAGATAAAGCTCATCCCCCAAGATGGCCCGACGCAGGTCCCCCAGCATCTGTAACCGCGCCGCAGCTTTGGTGCGGTCTTCCTCGCGAAATCCAACGACCTTCTGGTGATAGCCCTGGGCATGTCCAAGGGCCAGGGCGGCGCATTCCATGGCCGACTCGCCATACTCATCGAGGCTTGCAAATCCCAGCGCAATGTCCAGGTCGAAGCTTTGTCCCTCGACTTCAAGCCGCGCGCCCAGAAAGTCCAAGAGCGAGGTCAGTTTTTCAGAGGCCAATTCCGTATTGGGTGCCGTAAAGGCGAATTCGATATTCGTCCGCCCGATCCGGCCAATCCGTGCTGAACCGATATTGTTACGAATGCGGTCCGCCGTGGCGCGCAAGACGAGGTCCGCAATCTTTGAGCCGATATGACCCCGTAGGGTCGAAAATCCGCCGGCGCCCATCAAGGCCACAAAGGTCGGCATTTTAGAACGGCCGCGCTTGCTGGGCACCAAAAGGGAACTTGTCGAGGCCCGGTTCGTGACCTGCATCTGCTGCGACAGCAGATTTAAGGCGCGAACCACACGGGGCGAGGCCGCACCTGTCGTCAGACTGGGGCGACCGCCAGACGCCAAGGTCTCAAGCGCAATCGCCAACTCGTCATTGTCGCGCGCGCTCACAGACTCGTCGAAATCGACGACGTCTGGGGAATTCGGACCTGAGACATTCCTTACCATGCCCGCATTTTGCGCACAGTTGCTTTAAGGCCGGATGAATCGGCTCCTACCAGAAAGTAAACACGGAGATGGAGAGATTGGCTGGGGAACTAGGACTCGAACCTAGAATGACGGTACCAAAAACCGCTGTGTTACCATTACACCATTCCCCAGCAGGAACGACGACGAAGCAAGCCTCGCGCGAGGAGCGTCGAAATAGCGTAACACTTGGCGATATGCAACGCCTCGTCGCTGGCTTGCGGCAGTTGGGCTGGTCCTCTATAAGGCCGCTCCCTAGTCGGAGTGTGGCTCAGTCTGGTAGAGCACCGCGTTCGGGACGCGGGGGTCGCAGGTTCGAATCCTGCCACTCCGACCACTTTCTCGGGCTTTTCCTTTCGATATCTCGCGAAAATTCGCGCCAGGTCCCGACAAATCACGGGGCACATTCAACCTGCAGGGGCGACGCCCTGGGCAGACACCCGGAAATCAGGTTAGAGTTCTCTCTCCGCCCTCAGGATAGACCATGAAGCAGTTTCTGATCACAGCCGCCGGCGTCTTTGTGGGCCTCTTGCTGTTTCTCGTCGGTGTGCCTGTCCTGTTGATCAGCATGGCAGCCAGCTCATCAAGTGGTGAGGTCACGCCCGATCAGGCTGTCTTGAATCTAGACCTACGCCAGAACCTCACGGACCAAGCCTCCGGTAATCCTCTCGCAGCCCTGCGTGGCGGGTCGCTGTCTGTCATGACGATAATTTCGACCCTTCGGCATGCAGAGAGCGATGATCGGGTAAAGGCCCTGCTGATCAGACTGCCCGAGGGCGGGATGGAGCCCGCGGCAGCCGACGAAATTCGGGGGGCAATCAAGCACTTCAAAGCCGCGGGCAAGCCAGTCCTGGCGCACAGCCAGGGCCTCTATCCCTCGGGCATGGTGACCTCGACCTATGCCGTCGGAACCGCAGGCGATGAACTGTGGATGCAGCCGGGCTCATCCTTCCAAGTCACAGGCCTCGCCAATGAGGACATTTTCTTCAAGCGATTGTTCGACAAATATGGGGTCAAGGCCGATTACGAGCAGCGCTATGAGTTCAAGAATGCCGTAAATCCCTACCTGCACGACAATTACACTGACGCCCACCGAGAGGCTGAATTGGGTTGGATGGGCTCGGTCTATAAGACGGCGACATCTGCTGCAGCCGCCGACCGCAAACAAACCCCAGACGCCATGACCAAGACGCTGGAAGCCGGCCCCTACCTGGCTGAGGCGGCATTGAAGCTTCACCTGATCGACAAGGTCGGACAGGTTAAGGATGCTGAAGAGGCCATCCTCGCCAAGGCTGGAACAGACTCTCAGCTCTATGACTTTCAGGACTATGCCCGCAGCGCCCGAGGGCCCGATACCGGCGTTGGGCCCGCCATCGCCGTGGTCGAGGCCGAGGGCCCCATCGTCACCGGCAATGACGGCGGTGGTGGCAATCCCTTCTCCGCTGAGTCGACCATCTACTCTGACACCATGGCCCAGGCGCTCTACAGCGCCATCGAGGACCAGGATGTGAAGGCCATCGTCATGCGGGTGAATTCCCCCGGTGGATCAGATACGGCCTCGGAACAGATCCTGGCCGCGGTCAGGACAGCCAAGGCTGTGGGAAAACCCGTGGTGGTCTCCATGGGCACCTATGCGGCATCTGGCGGGTATTGGATCAGTTCTCAGGCCTCAGCCATTGTCGCCCAGCCCAGCACCCTGACGGGCTCCATCGGCGTATTCGGTGGAAAGTTCGCCCTAGGAGACGCCCTGGCACGCTATGGCGTGGACGTTCGCCAGCTTGGGGTGGGGTCGTCCTATGCCGGAGCCTTTGGCATGAGCCGCGAGTTTTCCCCCAAGGAACGCGCCGCCTTCGCCGGGTGGATGGACCAGATTTACACCAACTTCGTCCTGCGGGTCGCAGAAGGTCGCAAACTGCCAGAAGCCAGGGTTCGGGACATCGCCAAGGGCCGGGTCTGGACGGGGGAGCAAGCGCAGAAGTTGGGGCTCGTGGATCAGGTCGGCGGCTTCTATGACGCCGTAGACAAGGCAAAGACCCTGGCCAACCTTAAGGGCGACGTCCGGCTTAAGTCCATGTCGACCCAGATGAGCCCCATACAGGCCCTAAAGCACGCCATGGGCGTCTCTGCGACCTCTGTGCGTACCCTTGCCGCAGCGGCCTGGGTTTTGGGCGACCCGCGTGCTCAGAGCATACTTGACCAGATTGCCGATGAACGCCTACGCGGGCAGGTCGGAGGGGCCGCCGTTCTTGCGCCCCGCCCAGTCCATTAGGCCTTGGTCAGGGCGCCCGTAATGTTTGATGGAAATCCGCCTGGAAACGTACTGATGAGACCCCAAGCACACCCTGCCCTACTCCTACTGCTCGCAGCCATGGCGATCTCCGCGCCGGGCATCAGTTTGGCCAAGGATATAACCCCTGACAAGGCTGCGGTTCTTAAGGGGCTCCTGGACTGCAAGGTAAAAACTGACCCTTCGGAGAGATTGGCCTGTTACGACGCGGCTGCGGCCCGGTTCGAAACGGCCACGGCACAGGGCGATGTCGTCGTGGTGGACCGCGAACAAATCCGCTCCATCAAGCGCCAATCTTTTGGCCTGACCCTGCCCAGTTTCGCCATCTTCAGCGGAGGCGCGAAGACGGAAGAGGTCGATACGCGAATCGAGGTCATCTTGGATCACGCCCAGGCGGGTGAGGGTGGCCATCTGGAATTTGTCTTTGAGGATGGTGCCGTCTGGCGTCAGTTCGATAGCGGCGACATTTTTCCAAGGCCGCGCCAAGGGATGAAGGCAGTTATCACCAAGGGCGCGGTCGGAGGCTTCTTCCTGTCTCTCGAGGGCAGGCCTGGATTCAAGGTCCAAAGGTTGCGCTAAACCAGGGTATATTTCGTTGGTCTGAGATCAATGAAAGTGATCTAGAGTCTGGCCGCCTCAAGGCGCTGGGAATGGGATAATATGTCGGACGCAGGCCCCACTCAGATCGATATGAACACCCCGGCCATGCGCGCCATTGCGGCCAATGACCCTGGTAGAGCCTTGAGTATCCTCAAGCGCGCCCTCGAGCTGGATCCGAAAAACCTTGGTGCCTGGCTAAATTATGCAGGGCTACTGCGCAGAAGCGGCCAGGTCGAAGCGGCCTTGGAGGCCATCGATCACGCCCTGGATATAGAGCCAAGATCCTTTCATGGTCTGCTGATGAAGGGGTCTCTTCTCGACAGTCAAGGCAATATGCCTGCGGCTGGGAGGGTCTATGCCGTCGCCCTGGTCTTCGCACCGCCGGCCAATGAACTCGACGCGCCAACGGCGACCGCCCTCGCCCGAGCTCAGGCCGTCTATGCCAAGTACATGGACGACTTCACCTCGGCCATGTGGGAGACGGTAGAGGCTAAATCACCTGCAGCATCTCGCGATGAGCGCAGGCGGTTCGATCACTTCGTCCATGTGATTACCGGCAAGGCCAAGGTCTACCAATCCCACCCTTCGGACTTCCACTTCCCCGGCCTGCCCTCCATCGCGTTCCATGACGACAGCCTGTTCCCATGGCTGCCCGAGGTTGAGGCTTACTTCGAGGTCATACTGGAGGAACTCCAGCAGGAACTGACCCGGGGCCAGGAGGCCTTTTCGCCCTATGTCCAGTTGCCCCTGGGCGTGCCCGTCGATCAGTGGGTAGACCTCAACCATTCCCAGACCTGGACCACCCTTCCCCTGAAGTCTCGAGGCAAGGTTGTCGCGGAAAATGCACCCCGATTTCCCAAGACCCTTGAGGCTCTAGACCGCTTGCCCCAGCCGGTGGTGCCCAACCGCTCACCCGTGGCGGTCCTATCGGCGCTAAAGCCACACACACACATTCCGCCCCACCACGGCGTGTCCAACACCAGGCTTGTCTTCCACCTACCCCTGATTGTGCCCGACCACTGCGGCTTTAGGGTTGGCTCAGAAACGCGGCCCTGGGTACCCGGCAAGGCCTGGGTGTTTGACGACACCATCGAGCATGAAGCCTGGAATAGGAGTGATGAGCTGAGGGTCATTTTGCTGGCAGACATCCGCAATCCCTATGTGACACCCTACGAACATGATCTCTATGCTGAGGTGCTGGGGGCCATTGATGAATTCCACAATGAGGCTGCGGCGTATACAGAGGCGCTCTGAGCGCCTTACCGCCCCACCCCCTATCAAAACCGAGACCCGCTTTGGATCGCCAGGAACTCTATAACAACATCAACCAAAAGCTCGCCGACAACGATATTGAGGGCGCGGTTGATCTGGCCGAGGTGGCCATCGCCCTCGGCGACACACACCCCAACCTGCTAAACCTCTGTGCCTACCGACTTGAGGTGCAGGGTGATTTTGCCGGATCTCTTAAATTGCTGGACCAGGCCCTCCAGGCCAACCCCGACGATGTGGGTATTCTAAGCGCCATAGGGCACAACTGGCTCAAGCAGGCTGCGCCCCGCAATGCCCTTCGATCCTTTTCGGCTGCCCTGGCGCGAGCCCCTGGCTTTGCACCGGCCCATCACGGCGCTGGCTTGGCCCTGTGGGCCCTTGGCGACATGAAGGAGTCTCGGACAGCTCAGGCTCGCGCTGCGGCCCTCGATCCGAATTACCCAGACCCCAGAGGTGCCCTCGCCTTGCTGGCGCTACACGAGCGCAAGCCCGATGAAGCCCGGGCGCATGCCAATGCGGCCCTGAGGCTGAATCCAAAGGAGCCCGCTGCCTTTCTGACCCTGGCCACCCTTGATAATGAGGCCGGAAACCACGCAGCGGTGGCCGCCCGTCTTCAGGGTGAAATTCACAATCCTCAAATCGCGCCCCTGCAAAGGGCGCCCCTCTGTCGCCTGCTTGGTGACGCGCTCGATAGCCTCGGTGCCTATGATGATGCTTTTGCAGCTTATCTTGAAGGCAATACCATCCAGCGCCGCATGTTCGCACCCCAGCACGGCGGTGACGAATTAGAGAGTGCCATAGACCTGTGTCAGCGTATTAGCCGGGAATTCCAGGACGAGGTTAAAGCCTTTCCTGCGCCCCACAGTTTGCCAGGCCCAGATGTCAATCATGTCTTCCTGCTAGGGTTTCCGCGGTCTGGAACCACCTTGCTTGAGCAAATCCTGGCAAGCCATTCCGACGTGGTGGCGTTGGAGGAAAAGCCGACCCTTAATGACGACATTGCGGCCTTCTTCCTGGAACAGGACTCCCTAGAAACCCTGCTCAACTTGGATGACAGCGAGATTGCCGTACGGGTCGCCGCCTACTGGGACAGGATTGCCAGCTATGGGCTAAAGGTCGAGGGCAAGACCTTCGTCGACAAACAGCCCTCCCTGACGATCTATCTGCCGCTGATCGCCAAACTGTTTCCCAAGGCCAAGATCATTGTCGCCCGTCGTGATCCACGGGATGTGGTGCTTAGCTGCTATCGCCGCGGCTTCAATATGAACCGGACGATTTACGAGTTTACCGACCTTGAGCGGCTAGCGACGCTCTATGGATCGACCATGGACCTGGCTGAGCTCTATTTCGAAAAGCTGCCGCTTAAGTTCCATGTGCACAGCCACGAAGAGATGATTGCCGATTTTGATGGTCGCATCGCCGCCCTGTGCGAGAGCATCGGATTGGATTTCGACGTGAAAATGCGGAATTTCGTTGAGACCGCAAAAGCTCGCGACATTCGCACCCCCAGTGCTGGACAGGTGGTCCAGGGCCTGAATGCCGGTGGCGTTGGCTACTGGCGGAACTATGCGGCACATCTGACACCAGCAACGGCGATACTAGAGCCCTGGATCCAGCGCTACGGCTACGCCTGACTGATCCTCACCCCCGGTCATACCGGCGAAGGTTGGTATTTAGATCCTGGAGCGCCACGGGTCCGGAAGTGCCGCACCTGGGATGGACGACAGGCGCACAGCCCCATGACCTGGACCCCGGCCTGCGCCGGGGTGACCGGTAGAGGTTGCAAGGCCACGATCGATCTCCCCCCCCGGTCATACCGGCGAAGGCCGGTATCCAGATCCTAGAGCGCCACGGGTCCGGAGGAGGCAGTCAACTTTGCACGAAAAAGGCGGGCCAGCTTTCGCCGACCCGCCTCATTCAGTTTGGGACTTCAGCCTGACTTAGAAGTCGGCGCTGACGCTCACATAAACATTGCGGCCCAAGGTGTCATAGAGCTGCGGGAACATATTGCCGTTACCGCCGCCGAAGGCACCGACGTTGACGGAGTCACCACGTGGCGGATCCTTGTCGAACAGGTTGTTGGCACCGGCGCGCAGGGTCAGACCCGTACGAACCTTCCAAGACGCGGCCAGGTCGAGATAGTTGATCGCCTTAACCTTGCCGTCGATCTTGTCGACGATCCCCTGGTTGAGGAAGGTATTCGTCGAGTTACCATCGAAGGTCGCCGAGCCGATATAGCGCCACGTCAGATAGCCCGTGACATTCCAAGGCGTCGACCAGGTGAGCTTGGTCCGGCTGCGCCACTTGGGCAGAGGCGAATTACAGGTCACGCCGTAGAGACCGACGCAATCATAGGTGCCGCCGCCGCTGATCGGCTGGGTCACATAGTTCTTGGTGTAGGTGCCGACCACGCCGAGGCTCAGTCCACCCCAATCCGGCAAGCCAAGCGCCGAGAAGTCAGTCCGGTAGTTTCCGGCCAGATCGATACCCTTGGTCTGGAGGAAGCCGGTGTTGGCGTTCAGCGTATCGATATAACCAACGCCGAAGAGCAGGCCGGTCGCCGGGTCACGGTGGACCAGGGCGCAGTAGGTTGCATCACCATTCAGGCACTTGCCCAGGATCACCGATGCACCGCCCTGACCACGCTGGATCAGGTTGCGGACGCGGATGTTCCAGTAGTCGATGGAGAAGGTCAGCCCTGGGGTGAAGCGCGGGCTGAACACGGCACCGTAGGTATAGGTATCAGCGTATTCTGGGCTCAGCAGCGGGTTACCGCCGGTGAGCGAGCCGCACTGAGACGCCGGGCAGGTGTCGATCTTGCCATATTGAGCTGCCGTCACGCCAGACTTGGCGCAAACCGCAAGCGACTTGGTCGGGTTTGTACCGGCGCAGGGGTCCTGGCCGTTCCACAGGCTTTGAACCTGAGCTTCGAACAGGTTGATGATGTTCGGCGCGCGAACAGCACGGTTATAGCTGTAGCGGAAGCGGACATCGTCAGTCGGCGCGTATTCACCTTCGGCCTTGAACGTATTGGTGTTCACGCCGGTGTTGTAGCGGGAATAACGGTAGCCGGTGGTGACGGCCAAGGACTTGATCCAGGGCTTGTCTTCCACGAGCGGCAGGCGCGCTTCGCCGAACAGCTCGTAGACATCAAACGCACCGGAAACGCTCTTGGACTGGCTGCCGCCAGACAGGTCGCCGATGGTGTATTCGTTGTCGACGTTATACTCGAGGCTTTCACGACGGTATTCTGCGCCGAGAGCAACGCCCAAACCACCGTCAGCCCAAGGGGACTTCACGCCGTATTGGCCGACATCGCCGGTGATCGATCCGGAAACGATTTGCTCGATGGTGTTGCCGTTCCGGATGCCGGGGGTCAGCAAGTAGGCGTAGGCGGCGGGGCTGATGCCGGCGCCAAGGGCCTTAAAGATGTTCAGCGGGACGCAGTCGCCGCCGGAAATGCACTTGCCAGTGGCAGGATCGACCAACAGAGCCTTTTGGATCTTGGCCAAGGAGGCATAGCCGCCCTGGGTATCCTGATAGGCCGCCGTGCCATACTGAGCATATGCGTCATAGTGCCAGCCGTCGCCCAGATCGCCACGCATGCCGAAGTTGAGCTTGTAGTTGGTGTGGCTGTAGGCGTCCGTCCGAGGAACGGCACCAAAGCGGTAACCGGCAAGCACGCGACCAAGAGCCGGGGTCCCGGCTGCAGCGCCGCACATGGCGGTCTGCTGTTGGGCAGACATCAAGGGGTTGTTACAGTTGATTTCAAAATAGCTCTGATTGACCGTCGCGCCGCCGCCAGCGAACAGGCCTGAAGGGGCGTATTGAGCGGTGGAGCGGTCATCTGCGAACATGAACTCGGAATAGAGTTCAATGGCAGGCGCTATTTGGTAGTGCGCGAAATAGCCGGCCGAATAACGGTCGTCTTGACGCTGCAAATAGCTGAGGGTGTTGAAGTTGTAGCCAAAGTTACCCGACGACGACGGCACGAAGGTGTTCGTACCATTGGGGTTGTCGGCCTGACGAACCGTCGTTCCAGGCGTCACGCCCGGCGCAGGCTGGAAGCTGAAACGGCCATAGGCACCGTTGGAAGAGCCGAAGCACTTATAGGTGTCATAGGCTGAGTTGACCGAGTTCGGGCCCGGATATGAATAGAGGCCGCAGGCGGCGAAGTCGCGGGTCGACTGGGTGACGGGCTGGGCGTTGAAATAGGTCGCGTAGACCGTGATGTTGCCCTTGTCGTCGTCGAAGTTCGAACCAAAGATCACCGAAGCGCTGGTCTGGCCTCCGTCGGAACGCGTACCGGGAACCGCGTAATTATTGCCCTTCAGCGCCTTCTGAGCGACCGAGTCCTGCTGCTTGTGCTGGTTGAAGCTGTACTGGGCGTCCATGCGGACACCCTGGAAGTTCTTGATCATCATGAAGTTGACGACGCCGGCCACGGCGTCGGCACCGTACACGGCCGAGGCACCGCCGGTAACCACGTCAACCCGCTCAACGAGGGGCGCAGGGATGGTGTTTAGGTCGGCGACCGGAGACTGGGGGTCACCAGGTTGCAGGCGACGGCCATTGACCAGCACAACAGTGCGGCTCGGGCCGAGGCCGCGCAGATCGACCGTGGCGGTACCATTGCCGTTGATGGACTGACCGAGGTTCTGTCCACCGAAGACCTGCGGAAGCGAATTGGTCAGGGTGTCGATGGTGGCCGTACCGGCGACCTTCACATCTTCTTGGCTGACAGTCACTAGGGGGCTGTTGGAGGTCAGGTTCGGCTGCGCGATACGCGAACCGGTGACAACCACTTCGGCCACTTCAGGCGCGGAGGCCGCGGCCGCATGGGCCGCGCCAGCCACGAGGGCGGCGCTGCAGATGATCGAGGAGGCCAGCAGCCTCTCGCGCAGGGAGTTAATTTGCAAAGTCTTGGTCCTCCAACGGAGGCGGCCACACTGTGTGCAGCCCCATGCCCCCAAAAAATAAGGTCCCGCCGCCGATAGACTGGCGTGGTTATATTCGAGTTACGGGGCGCCGACTGTCAGGGTCAACGCACATTAACAAGCTGCAATGGAATAGATGCACACCTGTCGCTTTTTGGTCACATATAAGGCGTGTTTAGCTCACGAATGCTCAAATAACGCGATCTTGTCCCGCGACCGCCAAAGGTGTCCAGGCCGAAGCGAAACCGAGATCAGCGACTCGGCGTCCGCGGGACGACATCAAAGGCGATGGTGATGCGCCGCTCAGGCGATGTGAAGGGCACTGTCCCGTGCCACATATAGCTTGGGAAGAGCGCCAAGGTGCCTGGCTTGGGCTGGATATAGTGCTCAGGCTCAAGCTTTGGCTGAGTGGGCTGTCCCGGCTCTCCGAACTTGATCCAGCCCGCCTTCGGGTCAGGTGAGACCTGGGTCGGCACCTCAACGTAGAAGGCCGACGATATCCACCCTTCATGATGGATGTGATCGGCGTGAAATCCCTCAGGCCTCAAGAATACCGACCAACTGCTTGCGATACGATAATCACCCAAATTTCGCCGCCCCAAGACGCCTGGACGTTCACTAATCCGCTGCATATGGCTGCGGATCGGGGCATCGATCGCTTTGAAAAAGGCCTGCAGGGTCGGGTCGGTCGATCGCATGAAGTTTTGGTTGGTCTGGCTGCCATTACGAAGGGACTGGTCGAAGGGCTGCTTCTGGAAACTATGCAGGCGGGTGAGCAGGGCCGACAGGTCGCTGAGATAGGATGGCAAGCTAGACCAGCCGTCAGGGGTCTCGATCTCATAGGCCTGAACATAGGCCTCGTAGTCATAGAGCGCCTTGTACCGGGGATCGCCCATCAGCCGGTAGGCCGTCGCCAGCCGCGCTGTTGCGGTGACATTGTGGGGATCGAAGCTGAGGATGTCTTCAATGATCGCGACCGCAGCGTCAGGTCGACCCAGGGCCAGATCGGCGTCACAAAGCCGGGCCCAAACGCCGGGGTGTTCGGGATTGAGCGCCATGGCGCGCTCGGCCTCTGCCCGGGAGGCTGCCGCATCCCCAAGGGTAAGATTAATGTCGCTGAGCAGCAGGTGCAGGCTCGCGTCCTTGCCCCCGCGCTGCAGGGCCTTTTGGACCACTGCCTGCGCGCCCTCTAGGTCACCAGCCACCTGATGCAGCTTTGCCAGGGCCGTAAGCGCCCCCAGATCCAAGGGGGTCTTGGCCAGCACCGCCCGCTGGGGCGCACTGGCTTCTTTAAGGTCACCAGTCTGCATCCAGATCAACTGAGAGAGATCCCGATGGATATCTGCACCTGCGAGCCCCTGCTCTACGGCTTGGCGATAGGCATCTTCGCTCTCTGACAGGCGACCCAGGCCAGTAAGGGCCCGTCCGCGCACCAGCCATGGGGCCTCGCCCCGGGCCCCCAACCGGAAGGACTCTGCAGAAGCCCGCTCGGCCTCTGGCCACATGTGTAGGTCTGCGTAACCGGCGGCAAGATTGTGTCGCAGGGAGGGATTTTGTGGGTGGTCCTTGACGCACTGTTCAAAGATTTCGAGGGCGGCCTCCGGCTGGCCTAAGGCGCGGTGAATCTGAGCCTGCAGGAACAATAGGCGCTGGTCCCGGCTGCCGGCGTCGACCTCAGCCTGCAGGAAGGGAAGGGCTTCAGCCGGTCGCCCCTGGGCCAGCAGGGCGGTGGACAATCCCTCCAGGGCATCCAGCACCGGCTTGGCCATGGGTTGGCCGGGCGGGCGCGGCGGCGCGAGGGCCAGAACGTCGCGATAGGCGGTTTCCGCCTCAGCCATCCGGCCGACGACTGTCATCAGCTCGCCTTGGGCCAGGATATAGACCAGTTCTAATGGGGCGAGGCTGCGTGCTTGGGCAAGGGCAGCTTCTGCACCGGGCACATCGCCGATCCGTCGCAGGATAAAGCCCAGCAAGCCATGGAGCCTAGCGTCAGGAACTCCGGCCTCAACCCAAGGCGAAAGTATATCCCGAGCCTCGGCTATGCGCCCCGCCTGGAAGGCTGTGGCTGCAGCATTGTATGCGCCGTCCGGCGTCGGAGGAGCGGAAGCCATGGGATCAAACCTTTGGGCGGCGAACTGCCGCGGGAATTCCAGCTTCGCGATAGAGGCTACCGGTCCTTGGGGTCAATGGCGTCGCGCAGGCCGTCACCGATGAAGTTGAAGGACATCAGGGTCACCACCATGGTCAGGGATGGAAAGACCAGCAGCCACCATGCCAACTCCATGTCCTGCGCCCCGCCGGCGATCAGGGTGCCCAGAGATGCTGCGGGGGGCTGAACGCCCATCCCTAGAAAGGACAGAAAACTTTCGGCCAGGATGACAGCCGGGATGGTCAGGGTGACATAGACCATCACCGGGCCGAGCAGGTTGGGGACAATGTGCCGAATGATGATCGCGTCTTGGGTCAGGCCGGCGGCACGAGCTGCCTCGATGAATTCCTTTTGCTTAAGCGACATGGTCTGGCCGCGCACGATCCGGCTCATAGTCAGCCACTCCACAGCCCCGATGGCCACGAAGATTAGGACGATATTCGAGCCGAAGGTGACCATCAAAAGGATGACGAAGAAGATGAATGGCAGGGCATAGAGGACGTCGACAATGCGCATCATCACCTCGTCGACCACGCCGCCGAGATAGCCGGCAAGGGCCCCCCAGGCCACGCCGATGACGAGGGACACCAGGGTCGCAACCATGCCGATCATCAGCGAAACCTGCAGACCGCTCAGCAACCGGGCCAGGAGGTCCCGTCCCAGGGCATCAGCCCCGAGAATATGACCCTGTGTCAAAGGCGGCGCCCAGACATCGCCCTTGTTCACGGCATCATAGGTGTAGGGTACTAGCCAGGGCCCAATCACGGCGGCGAGGACCAAGCCTGCCAACATAACCATTCCCGTGACGGCGGCACGATTGCGCATAAGGCGACGCAAGGCATCATCCCAAAGACTGCGTCCGTGTACTGCAGCGGGGATCGATGTTGTTGGGATGTCTATACTGGTCATGCCAAATCCACGCGTGGATCAAGGGCTGCAACCGCAAGATCGGCTAAAAGATTCATGAAAAGAACCAAGGCAGCATAAAAGATCACCATACCCATGACGACTGTATAGTCTCTCTGCATGGCGCTGATCACGAAGAACTTCCCTAAGCCCGGAAGGGTGAAAATCTTTTCCACCACCAGTGAACCGGTGACGATCCCGGCGCTGGCAGGGCCAAGGTAATTGACCAGGGGCAGGATTGCGGCCCGCAGGGCGTGGTGGGTGACAATGCGGTGGGCAGGCAACCCCTTGGCCCGAGCGGTCCGCACATAGTTCGAGGTCAAGACCTCGACCATGCCCGCCCGGGTAAAGCGCGAAATAATGGCGATTTGCGGCAGGGACAGTACGAAAACCGGCAGGATCAGATTTTGAATTGCCCCGCCGTTCCACCCTCCATTCGGCAGCCATTGCAGAAGGGATCCGAAGATCAGGACCAGCAAGGGTGCTGTCACGAAGGCCGGGATACAAACCCCCATGACGGCCACACCCATGACGCCATAGTCCACCCAGTCGTTCTGCCTCAAGGCCGCCATGACCCCAAGCGACATGCCAACAACCGATGCAAAGATCATGGCAGAGGCCCCCAGGATCAGGCTGACCTTGTAGTTTTCCTGCAAGATCTGCAGGACCGTCTTGTCCTTGTATTTCAGGGACGGTCCGAAATCCCCATGCAGGGCCCCAACCACATAGTCGCCGTACTGAGCGATGATCGGCTTATCCAGCCCATACTTGGCTTTGACGTTTTGCTCGATTTCGGGCGAAAGCCTGCGATCCAGGTCGAAGGGACTGCCCGGAGCGGCCCGCATCATGAAAAATGCGACTGTGACCACCAGAAACATCGTCGGAATGGCCACCAAAAGTCGTCGACCGATGAAGCCAAACATTCGAAAAACGACTCGCTTTGAGACCTTTTGCTAGGCCAGACATTGCGCAATGTTCATTGCCACATGATGATGTCAACCAAGCCAAATTGGACCCGCCATCATGTCGAAGTTTACGCGCGTTACTGACCATATTTCTGTCGCACCACAGGTGGCCCTGGGGGATATGGCCGCAGCCGCTGCCGAAGGCTTTACCCTGGTCATCAACAACCGCCCGGACGGCGAGGATGCCAGCCAGCCCAGCAGCGCCCAAATGGAGGCTGCTGCCAAGGCCGCTGGCCTTGCCTATGCCCATATCCCCGTGCGCGGCTCTCCGACATGGGATCAGGTAGAAGAAGAGCGCCTGCTCCTAGAGGGCCACGCCGGTCGAGTCTTGGCCTTCTGTCGGTCGGGAAACCGATCCATCGTCACCTGGTCCCTTGGTCAAGCCATGGCCGGGGATCGAACCCGGGACGAGCTTGTCGCCCTGGGCGATGCCGCGGGTTATGACCTTAACAATGTCCTGCCGCGCTAATTTCCAGCCAGGTGAATAGGGATACGCACTGCCCCAGGGGGCACCGGCGTTGGGGCCATCATCGCCACTGCCAACTGCACCGCCATGAGACACAAGAGGGCAAAGGCGATCCGCTGGAGCCGTTTTGAAACAAAAATCGCGAGATTGACCATCAAATGCGCCTGAAAACTCGTTGCTTGAGCTGGCAGGCGCAAAGTTCGGACCACGAGGGCCTTTTCCATTGAGGCGGAATCGTCTCATTGGACAAAAAAGGCTCTAATTCAAAAAGTTAGTGCATGGTTCGACCCGATAATCGGATCAAACTTATTGGACCCTGCCCTGGAGGACCTGCCCATGATCCCCTATGTCCGCGAGATTAAATTCGAATACGGTGTCTGTGATCAGGTCTCGCCCCTGATCCGGCGGGTCGTCGCCAACAACCCTGGCCCCTTCACCTATTTGGGTACAGGTACCTATATCATCGGCCGCGGCGAGGTCGCCGTGGTTGATCCAGGCCCTGACCTGCCCGAGCATTTGGACGCCATACTCGCGGCGACGGCTGGGGAGACCATCACCCACATACTGATCACCCATCACCACGCTGATCACTCGCCCCTGGCAGGGCCACTTCAGGAAAAGACTGGCGCGACCATTTATGGCTGTGCCGTAGAAGTCCCCAAGGCCAAGGATAGCGTCATCACTGAGGCTGGCGCAGATTATGGTTTCAAGCCCGATGTCAGCCTCTGCGGCGGCGGGCAGATCCTGTCTGGCCCAGGTTGGACGGTGGAAGCCATCGCCACACCGGGGCACACCTCTAATCACATCTGCTTTGCCCTAAAGGAAGAGAACGCCCTGCTGTCAGGGGATCACATCATGGGCTGGTCAACCACGGTGGTGTCGCCACCCGATGGCGACATGACCGACTATATGAACAGTCTGGACCTGATTAAGGCCCGGGAATTCACCACACTGTGGCCCACCCATGGACCGCCGGTCACCGAAGTAACACCCTTTATCGAGGCCTATAGCGCCCACCGCAAGGACCGAGAGGCACAAGTCATAGCTGCCCTGCGCAGCGGCCAGACCCGCATCAAGGCCATGGTGCCGGTGCTCTATGCGGCCGTAGACGCAAGACTTCATCCTGCCGCGGCACGCTCTGTCCTTGGCCATATGATCGATCTGGTGAACCGTGGCGTGGTGATCGCCGATGGTCCGCCAGACCTGGACGCAGACTACCGATTGGCCTGAGACTAGGCCAGAACCTGACTGGCCCAGGCGTAGAACCCGACGGTGGCCAAGGCGATCGCCAGGATCAAAAGCGCCCTCAGGCCATGCCGTCGGAAGCTAACCGTCACGGCACCGATCACGCCCGCCGCTGCGGTCAGGACGCTAACGGGTGCAAGATTCCTGGCGAAGGCCAGCAGGGCTGGTCCCACGCCACTGAAACCGCTGAGGACACCCGCCTTTGATAGGCCTGCCGTCGCCAACATGATGACGGCCGGGAGCAGGGCCAGGACCAGGGCGAAGGTGAGGTAACGGCCAAGCCAAGGACGCGGCGCAAGAGCCGTTGCGGACGGTACAAAAGCCTTGGTCAGTTCTTCCGGGCGGGGAAGGCTTGCCAATTCAGTCTCAAGGGCGGCTGCGGGGCTGGGGTGAAGAAAGAGGTCAGGTTCAGCGGCCTTAAGCCCTTCCGGAGCATAGATCTTGGGCTCCGGCGGTGCTGCTAGGGCCTTTGTCACCGTCGCGGCTGCCGCAGCGGCTGCCGTTGTTGGCAGGACATAGTCGGCCATACGCTGACGGATCAGCTTCTTGTCGATCTTACCCGTGGCACCGAGGGGGATGTCATCGACAAAGACCACGTCGTCTGGGGTCCACCACTTGGCGATCTTGCCCTCGAGGAATTTCAGGAACTCTTCCTTGGTGGCTTCAACACCAGGCTTCAGCTTAACCAGCAAGAGGGGCCGCTCGTCCCACTTGGGATGGAAGACGCCGATCACGGCAGCCAAATCAGCCTTGGGATGGCCAGCGGCGATGTTCTCGATCTCGATGGAGCTGATCCATTCCCCGCCCGACTTGATCACGTCCTTGGAGCGGTCGGTGATCTGCATGAAGCCGTTGGAGTCCAACGTCGCCACGTCGCCGGTGTCGAAGAAGCCGTCTTTGTCCAGGATATTGCCGCCATCGCCGCGGAAATACTCGCCCACCACGAAGGGACCCTTGACCATCAGCTTGCCGAAGGTGTGGCCGTCCCGGGGCAGGAGCTTGCCGTCGTCATCCTCGAGCTTGAGGTCGATGGCCAGGGGCGGGCGGCCCTGTTTCAGCTGATACTTCAACTGATCCTCAGCGCCCATGGCGGCGATGATGTGGTTGGGCGTCGCCTGTGTGCCCAAGGGCGAGGTTTCAGTCATACCCCAGGCATGGGTTACGCTAACGCCGTAATCGTCGCGGAAGGCCCGGACAATCGCCTCAGGCACAGCCGAGCCACCGATCACCACCCTCTTGAGGGTCGACAGGGTTCCATTGGTTTCCCGCAGGTGGTTGAGCAGCGTCTGCCAAACTGTCGGCACGGCAGCCGAGAAGGTGACCTGCTCGCTCTCCAGCAGCTCGTGGATCGAGGCACCGTCCAGCTTTTGGCCGGGCATGACCAGCTTGGCACCCACGGCCGGGGCCGAAAAGGCGACCCCCCAGGCATTGGCGTGGAACATGGGCACCACGGGCAGGACGGTATCGCAGGCCCCAATGCCCAGCACATCTGCGCCCATGGTCACCAGGGTGTGCAGGAAGTTCGAGCGGTGGGAATACAGCACGCCCTTTGGATTGCCCGTCGTGCCCGAAGTATAGCAAAGGCCGGCCGGGGCATTTTCATCAAACCCGCCCCATTCGCAGGACTCTGAAGCCTCCTGCACCAGGGCCTCATAGCAGAGGGCACCGGGGACCTCGTTGGTCATCCGGTCCTCGCCGGCGAAGACGATGATGTGCTTGACGGTCGGAATCTGGCTGCGGATCTGGTTCAGGATCGGCAGGAAGGTCATGTCCGTGAAGAGGACCTTATCCTCCGCATGGTTGATGATGTAGACCAGTTGCTCGGCAAACAGGCGCGGGTTGAGGGTATGGCAGACCGCGCCAATGCCCATAATCCCGTACCAGGCTTCGATATGACGGGCGGTGTTCCAGGCCAGGGTGGCAACCCGATCCCCCTGCACGACCCCAAGGGCCTTAAGCACATTTGAAACCCGCTTGGCGCGCTTGTGGACCTCGCCATAGGTGGTGCGGACAATGGGGCCCTCGACTGAGCGCGAAACAATTTCGCGATCCCCGTGCCAGGAGGCGGCATGGTCTAGGATACGATCCACGGTCAGCGGCCAGTCCTGCATCCTGCCTTGCATGCTTGTCATCCCTAGAGTCGGCCTCCCCAATGAGGCAGCCCAAAAGTAGTTATGTCCGGCAAAATGCGCAACGCGTTGCAAGCGCCAAGAGAAGAAAGTGGCGCCTTAGACCAGGGCCGCCAACTTGGGTGGCGCGGCCAGGCGGTAGCTGATCCGCAACCGCTCGGCCAAGTGGTCCCAATCCACTGGGTCCTCTCCGCCGACGCTCATAGAGAGCCATCCCGACACGCCGATATAGGGCGGGAAGATGAAAAGGTCCGGATCGGCCTCAAGCAGCATGTCCTGCTCATCCCGGCCAGAGGTCTTGATCTGCACCGCAGTCACCTCATCGCCATGGTGATTGTGCCGGAAATAGGCGAACATCCTGCCCTTCACATGGAAGGCCGCAGCCCCATGCGACACCTTCTCTCCCGTCTCTGGCAAGGCGAGGCAGACCTCCCGCAGCCTCGCCAGCAGCGCGTCCGGATCAGCCGCCAGCATGACCTAGGCGGCCTTGACCTTCAGGTGGGCGCCTTCAAGGCCTATAACTTCCACAGTGGTCCCCGCCGGGAGATCCAGCTCATCATCGGAGGTGGCTGCCCATTCCTTGCCGTCGATGAAGACCCGCCCTGCCCGACCGGCAAAGACGCCAACCGTCTTGCCATGATGGCCGATCAAACGCCCGGAAGCATCATTGATATCGCGATCATCATGGCCAGCCAGCTGCGGGATGAACCGCCGCCCTAGATAGGTCGAGGCGATGGTCATGGCTGCAAACAGACCCATGGCCTGCAAGGGGTCCATCGGAAACACCATGGTCAGCACCGCCATAATCGCGGCGCAGGTGGCGGGCCAGAGCAGCCACCCAGAGCCGGTCAGTGCTTCTGATCCCAGCAGGGCCGCCGCCAGGGCTGCCCAAACCCAGAAGGGATGGTTTGCCGCCATGGTCAAAACCTGGACCACGGCCTAACTCCCGACCGTTGGCACGGAACTTCCCCGCGGCCGAGGTGGTGGAGGCGGCGCAATATTTGCACCCTGTCTGGCACCACTGACCAATTCGCCAATGCCAGCGATGGAGCCCACCAGGGACGCCATGTCGGCTGGGACGATCACTGTGCGCTGCTGCGGGCTCTCCGCCAGCTTGGCGAAGGCTTCGACATACTTCTGAGCAACGAAATAGTTGATGGCATTGACGCTGCCAGCTTCGATGGCATCGGAGACCAGCTGGGTTGCCTTGGCCTCAGCGCCAGCCGCCCGCTCCCGGGCCTCAGCGTCGCGGAAGGCGGCTTCCTTGCGGCCCTCAGCCTGGAGGATGGCCGACTGCTTCGCGCCTTCTGCCCGGGCGATGGCGGCCTGCTTCTCGCCGTCAGCTTCGGTGATGACCGCCCGACGCTCCCGCTCGGCCTTCATCTGACGGGCCATGGCGTTGGTGATGTCTGGTGGCGGCTGAAGGTCCTTGATCTCAATCCGCGCCACCTTGACGCCCCAGGGGCTGGTGGCTTGGTCGATGACCTCTAGCAGGCGGGTATTGATCTGGTCGCGCTGGCTCAGCACCTCGTCCAATTCCATATTGCCGACCACGGTCCGCAGGTTGGTCATGGTCAGCTGGGTGATGGCAAAGTCGAGATTGGTCACCCGATAGGCGGCGGCCGCAGCATCCATCACCTGGATGAAGACGATGGCGTCCACCTGGACGGTCACATTATCCTTGGTGATCACCTCCTGGCGAGGCACGTCCAGGACCTGCTCCATCATGTTGATCTTCCGGCCGACGGCCTCGACGAAGGGGGTCAGGAAGCTGATGCCGGGCTTCAGGGTCCGGGTGTAGCGCCCAAAGCGCTCGACGGTGAATTCCGTGCCCTGGGGCACGATCTTGATCGCACCAAGAACGACGGTGAGGGCCAGAAAGAAGAAAAGTGCGGTCGCAAACAATTGGGGCATAGTCGCCTCCGTTGAACCTAGGCAGACACCCTATCTGGGTCTTGAGGCGGTGTCGCCTGTTTGGGTTGATCCAGACCTGAGAGATGTAGGATGGGCCAGGCGAGTTGCAAGGGCCCTACCATGGTTCATGACTCGCGCCATTGCGGCACGGGCCAGCGGGGTACAGGCGGGAAAGGCCCCTTGCCGCGCCACAAACCCAGTATTGAAGGCATCCTTAAGCCGCCGAGCCAAGGCGGCATCGGGCTGCTCTGTCTCCACCAGATCCACCATGCGCGTCCGCCAAAACTGATCATCAGGGCCTTCACAGACCTGGCGCAGGCCGTGGGCCTCACCCAGGACATAGGCCAGGTCCACCAGGGTCTGACGGCTGGCAGGGTCTCGCTCCTGAGCTAGGGCTTGGCAGGGTGCCCCCAGCATGAGTCCGACCGTCAGTAAGGAAATGAGGGGGAGCCGCATGGGGGCAATTTGCCCTCGCCCGTGCAGAATGTCACGGCAGTGCCCGACTCAGGCTTTGATCGCGCCATGTTCGGGGCGCACATGCACTGCGCCGCCCTCGGAGAGATTAGACATGCGCCCTGCCATTTTCGCCCTTTGCCTCTGCTTAACGGCGGCCATGCCCCTGTCAGTCGCCGCCGCAAAGACAAGCGCGCCCAAGCCCGCACCCGCAAAAGCAGCACAGGCCAAGGCCACGGACACCAAGTCCAAGTCGGGCCCCTTCAACGCCAGCAATCCGGCTGACATCGTCACCCTGCTCTCGACCATGGGCGCCAAGGCGACCCCAGCCAAGTCCGAAGACGGCATGGTCTTCCTGGACGTCACGGCGCCGGGCACCTCCTTCGGGGTTCAGATGATCGGCTGTGACTCCAAGGGCGCCGCCTGCCACGCCATGGCCCTCTTCACGGTCTTCGATAAGACCGGCATCACCCTGGCCCAGCTCAACGATTTCAACCGCAGCCAGTTCGCCTGCCGCGGCCTGCAAACCCCTGACGGTCTGCCCAGCGTCATGTACGCCGCATTACTGGACAGCCACATGACCCAGGACCAGACCAAGGCCCACCTGGGCGTCTGGCAGGGCTGCCTGAAAGGCTTTGGCGAGTTTGTCGGCGACCCGGTGGGATTTCTATCGAAGCCGCATGCCTAGGCACAGGGTCGGTCAGTGCACATTATGTCTATAGCTGCCCAGCTAATAGCGCTGAGCCTATCTGAAATCCTTCCAGGAGTTCTCCCATGATCGAAGTCCGCAGCTTTGACAGCCTGGGCGCCGCCGACCACGGATGGCTAGACGCCCGTCACCATTTTTCTTTCGCCGACTATTACGATCCCAAGCGCATGGGCTGGGGCCCGATCCGGGTGTGGAATGACGACCGCATCGCCCCGAACACCGGCTTTCCGCCCCACCCCCACGCCAATATGGAAATCGTCACCTATGTCCGCGAAGGGGCCATTACCCACCAGGACAGCCTGGGCAATCGCGGCCGCACTGAAGCGGGCGACGTCCAGGTGATGAGCGCCGGGTCGGGCATTCGCCACGCCGAGTATAATCTGGAGACCGGGCCTACCACCCTCTTCCAGATCTGGATCCAGCCCAACCAGGCCGGCGGCCAGCCCTCCTGGGGCGCCAAGCCCTTCCCCAAGGGCGACAGGGCCGGGCAGTTCGTGACCCTGGCCTCTGGCATAGCCGGAGACGAGGACGCCCTGCCCATCCGCACCAATGGCCGGGTGGTCGCCGCCACCCTCAAGGCCGGCGAAACCGCCACCTATCCCTTGGGCGCTGAGCGGTTCGGCTATCTGGTTCCCGCCACCGGCTCGATTGAGGTCAATGGCGTCATCCTCAAGACCCGGGACGGCGCCGCGATCCGGGATGAGGCGACCTTGACCGTCACCGCCCTGGAAGACGCCGAACTGGTGCTGGTGGACGCTGCTTAAGTCAAAGGCTGCACTTCAAAACTCGGCCACCGCCGTTCCATTTGGGACGGCGATCAAGCTGACAGCCTTACACCCCCAACTCCGGTTTTATCGGCTAGGGCCGCACCGGGGACCTTCACTCCCTCACAGCCCTATGAACTGGACCCCGGCCTCCGCCGGGGTGACCGGTGTTTGCTGACAGCG
>CALETE010000066.1 GCA_937920085.1 uncultured Alphaproteobacteria bacterium
CTTGGGGCCAATTGATCGGTCGCGAGAGCGTCGACCTGATTACGCCGGACCGCTCCGCCGGAGAGCGGCAGTCGAACCCGCGAGGCCGCGAATATTTTTATTTCCTCCAACCTGAGGCCGAGTCTCGCGGCCAGGACATCAGCGGGGCGTCGACCGCGGTCCAAGGATTTATGTGCCTGGCGCATGGCATGCGTCGTCGAACAGGGAGCGACGGTGGCTATCGCGGACTGGTCTTCCTCGATTCCATCGATAAGGTTCGGCGCTTACACTCGGTCTATCAGGACGCCGAAGAAATCCGGCGTCTGGCGAGTTTTCGGACGCGCTATTTTCCCGACGATCCGGTCACCGGTCAGCCCCGAACTGAATGCTGCGGCGAGCCGCACGGCTGCGAGATCTTTCGCGACGGTGAGTGTTGGTGGTTCGCGGCCAACGATCGACGCCAGGTGGGCGCTGGCGGTCTGAGGCGTCGGGACTGGCCGCTGGCCGTCGCGCCGCAGCCGGTGACCTCGGGCACGACGGGGCGCGTCGAAGATATGATCCGCCGCAGCGACGTGGTGTTTGCCACCTCCTCGCTCGAGGTTGGGTACGACGATCCCGACATCACACTCGTCTATCAGCAATATGCGCCGCAGAACCTCGCCAGCTTTATCCAGCGTAAGGGACGGGGTGGGCGGGGCGTCGACGATCGCCCGATCACTGGCGTGACGCTGTCGCTCTACTCGTCTCGGGATAGTTGGTGGTTCCGTCGACCGGGCGAGATGGTCAATCCGCAAGGATTCGACACGCCCCTTAATCCAGCCAACCACTTTGTCCGACGCGCCCAGATTCTGTCGGCCGCCCTGGACGGCGCGGCGCGGTACAGCGCGCGATCTGGTCAGGCACCTTTGTCTGCTACCGGCTATTTGACCCAAGGCGCGCTGATTGAAGCCGAAACCGCGGTCCAGGACGTCTTTGGCGCCGACCCATGGCGCGAGTTCGAAGCCGATAACTTGGGAGCACTTTGGGCTGCCGCTTTGGCCGAGGTGAGGCCTGAACCTTTGATCTCAAGCCTCGCAGACGCGCGTGCGGCTATTCCCTGGGTCCCTAACTTCCTGTTCGAGGCAGTGAACATGCCTCGCTTGAATGTGATGACGCCCGAAGACCCGCCTGGAACCAGCCGTCGTGAAGATATAGGCCTCGTACTTGGAGCTACGGCGCCGGGCAATGCTACACGCCGGTTTGACCCCCGCATCGTCCATTGGCGCCCGCCAGCCCAAGGCTTAGCGCCTTGGCTCGATGCTGCCGACTACAGGGCCTCGTACCGAGCGACGCCGTTCCCCGCCGGAGAATTGATGACGCATCTGCCGACCATCGTCCGCGCGCCGCTGGCGGGTCTTGGCGATGAGATTGTCAGGCCAACCACCCTTCGCGTCGAACGCCTTGGCTTGATGCAGGGCTCGGGCTGGACATCCGCATGGGCCGTCGCTCCTGACGGCCAGTCGGTCGTGCGAACCGATGACCCAGCCCTCGACCCGCGCCGTGTCCAGCACGACAGCAGGACAAGCCTTCGCGGCTTCCCTGTCGTGAAGCCAGACCCTTCGCGGGCCAACCCCGTTGAGACAAGGCTGGGGCCTTGGCTCGGGGGCATCGACGCCTTCCTGGGCCATCCGACAGGCGGCCGGGTCACGGGGCTTGCAGTGGCGCGGCTGTTTTGGGGCGCCGATGTGGAGCTCAAAATGAATGACCGGCAGCTTGAGCCGGCGGTGTTCAGCCAGATATTCAGCGACGCGACTGGCGCCGCTCCGTGCTTGCACGGCTATCATGTGCAAGCCGAGGGCGTTCAATTCCGCATCCATACTGAACGGCTGGACGCGTTCGTCGCCGCCGAACTCGAAGCCTTGGCCTCCGATCCTGTCGCTCGCCGCTGGCATGTCGGCCAGATGCTTCGTTTCATGGTCGAAGATGCGGCCCAAGCGCTTGGCATCAATTCCTTTGAGGCGCGTCGGGGAGCCGACCTCTTCGTGTCCGCCGCCGCCGATCCCGCCTTGCGCCCTCGTTTGCTCGCCGCGATCCGCTTTTGGGATGACGCGGCATTGGCCGCCTTGCTTGAGGACGTGAGAGCCGCTCGGCTTGCCCAGCACCCATTGTTGACGCCAACGCGCGTACAGCGGGTAGCCGCTACCCTGGCAGATCGACGCCTCCAAACGGCATTTCAGGACGCTATGAGCGCGGCAGATGATCCTGCCCGATTTGGCGCGTGGTTGCGCTCGTCTGTGCTTAATGGCCTTGCCGGCCGGCTAAAGGACCTCTTTGTGCATCTGGGGCGCGGCGACGATCGACAAGTGGTCGGCCACGTGCGGTTGCCCATCCAATTTGATGGAGCCAGTGACGACGTCGTGACCATCTGCGAGGCCGGAGGAAACGGGGACGGAACGACGCGGTCCTTCCTGACTAATCTGCCAGCGACAACCGCCGAGTGGACAAATGATTTCCTCGGTGCCTGCCCCAACGCCGATGAGGACACGCTGATCCGTCAAGCCCTAGGACAGTTCGATCGCCATGCGGTGTGGCGGGGACTTGATCAGACAAACCTCGCAGCCATGGCGGACTGGGCGGGAGAACTCGGATTGCCCCCGGACCAGCCCGTCCCCGCCAGTTTGATGCGGATTTTCGCGGAGTCGGAACGCGTGAGTGGCGAGCGGATTGATCTCTATGACCTCGCGATCGCAGGCCGCGCCGTGGAAGCGCGATTGATTGAGGAGATGGGGCGTCGGCCTTCGGCCTGGGAACACGCCAGCGCAGTTGTAACTCTTGCCGAAGCGGATCCGACGTCTGCGCCAGGTCGCCTTCTAGCCGCCTACGGACGCTTGGAAGACGCGTCTCAGGAAGGCTCTCTAAGCGCTGCTTCGCGCTTGGCAGACCAAGTCTATCGGCTAGGCACGCACCTCTGCGTGGACGGTTGCCAGGCATGTGTGCATTGGCCCAGCGATCTGATGAGCGACACCATGGCAGAAGCCTCGACTAGCCGGCGACTGCTGCAGCGATTTTTGGCGATCTAGGCCGGACTGACCTTCAGCTTGTTCAAAGCCCCTTGATCGTCCAGCCACTTTAGGACCTCTTCGTGCATAAGGTCCAGGGTCGCGCGGTCGTCTGCCAACGCCTGGAGGAAGGCAGAGACCTTGGGGTCTCCCGCCACTTCCTGCTGTTCTTTGATCAGTTCACTTCGAAGCTTAGCGAGTGGCTGGACGATGGTCGGAAGGTCGATCACCGACGTCTGAGCATGTTTTTGAGCCGCTTGGGCCGCATGCACCATCCGACGCCCCAGGTCGCTAGCGTTGGGGAAGGCCATCAGCAGGGCGCCTACAGACTGTAGGGGCGCATATTGCTGCTCGATCACGCGAGTCCATAGCGGCCGTACCGCGACTTCCAAGGTGCCTAGCGATTGAACGAAGGTTTGGAACGTGCTGACGGCGTCTCCAAGCGATGGCTCGTCGTCCACATCTTTCATCGCATCCGCAGCTTCATAAGCCGTGTCCAAGACGCGTTTGATCTGAGACATTATCTGCGTGTCGGCTTGGCCGCCGAGCATGGCTGCGAGTTCTATGGCGGCCTTCAATCGGCTTTCGTGGCGCGCGACCTCGGTGAAACGTTCCAGCTTCTGCTTGGCTTGGTCGCCGAGTTTTACTCCGGCGGCTGCGGCCGGAAGGAGTTCGGCGGTCTTTTCGAGTTCTTCAAGTGGGTCGCTCACGTGTCTGCCTCCCACAAAGTTTTGGCTTCGTTGGCCGCAGCCTCAAGCTGCTCGCCGGCATGCTGGATTTGTTGCAGGGCTGCGCCTGCGCCGGCAGAGCGCAGGTAGGGTGTTGCCGCCTGGGAGAGCACACTGCAAAGGCTATCTCCTTGTTTTAACGCATCTAACGCGGCCCGCAAGTCCGCCGCTGGTTGGCTGACCAGCCAGCCCAGCAGCGCCGCGGGCTCGCTCGGCAAGCATTCTGTGTCGGCGATGGTCACGATCAGCGTTTGCAGCAACACCGAATAGTCAGGGCGAGCCAAGTCCTGCTGAACGCGTTCCCATGTCTCGCGCCATTTGCGTTCATGCTCAGGTGGTAGTTCGCGCAGGAGCGGGAAAACCTTTTGCGCCGCCTCGTCGATCCGCCGCAGGCGTGCGCCCAGGCTTTCACCCCGCAGGAGCGTCTCCACCTCCGCAGCACGATCGCGCAAGAGCTTGGTCTCGCCCGCGGGAATGCGCCTCATATAGTCCGACATCTTCGCAGCAGTTTGTCGAAGTCCATTGTCGTCCAGCAGGCTGGTTGTCTCTGCCGCGTCGGAAAACGCGAGGAAGTTCATACGGCGCTTTAAGCGAATGACGCCCTGGGCCGCCGATCCCGCAGCCGCGATGCCGAATTCCGGAGAATCTCCCTGCGGCAACTTCACCATGTCCCGAAGCATTGAGCGCAGCTTGCGGTGTTGCTGGTCGGTGTTGCGAAGCGCGTCCTGCCATGGATCGGTGCGCGACTGCGGCGCCGTCGCGGTGCTGTCCTCTTCGGTGAGAACGACCCGCCATTGTTCGCACGTCGGGGCTGTCGGCGAGACCAGTCCCTTCAGCCAAGCCCGGGCCAGCAGAACCTGTGTGGCCGTCGCCGCCATATCCCAACGGGCTCCGTCCGCGAGGGCAGGGGTTCGGCGCGCCGCATGGGCTTTAGCGAGCACGCCAAGGCGGCGCAGCAGGAACGCGAGGCGGCGGCGATGATACTCCTGATCGGCATCAGACTGGCCGCCGCCGCGCAAGGCGCAGTATGCCTCCAAACCATCATAGAGCCAGGCCTCACGTTGAATGGCGAAGGTGTAGGCCCGAGCCTGTGACGAGCCTGCGACGATCACGTTGTTGGCTGTAAACAGCGTCGACCATGTCCACCGGTCGATCCCAAGCGTCAGCGGATCGATGGATTTTAGAACCTCAAACAGCACCTCGTTCCAAAGCGGTGCTTCCTTCAAAGGTGTGGCACCGGTGCGCGCTTCCAGGATGTGCCCCTGCAGGCGCTGAAGCTTGGACTTGGTCGTCGGCGTCGATCGCGTGGGTCCGTTGGTCGCCGGTGCTGTCTGTGTCTGCGCCGAGGTCCCCGGCGGCGGTGTGGGGTTGACAGGAGCAGGGCCCGGCGGCGGATCCGCCGGCTCTGCCTGCCGCGATGTGTCGATGGGCGTTGCCGACACTTCGTCGCCTTGGGTCGGCGCAGGCTTGCCGTCGCCAAGCCAGGGCAAACGGAAAGCCTCAAAGAGACGTTCTGACACTCCGGCAAGGCGAACCATGCCGTCCGGACCAATCGTGGTGTCCGACCGCGATATGTCGCCCCAATAGACGAAGGTGCGGCGCAGTCGCTCGATAGTAGCGCGATCCTGATCTGTTGCCTCGATCAGGGCGCGCATTGGCCCACTCAGCAAGCCGGCGCGCTCATCAAGCTTTTCGGTCTCGATATCCGGCCCGGGGTAGCGGGCCTCGTCCAGCATGGATGGATTTCGCAGTGTCGGCCCCAGAACGTTCTGCAGCAGTCCGCGGGGGGTCCTATGCGACTGTCCTTTGTCGTCGGCTTTCAAAGCGTGGAAAAAGGTATCGAGCGCTTGGCCAGTGAAAGGAAACAGACCCATTTCGTCGACCTCGCCGAACACGGCGTGGCAGGCAGGTCGCTTAGCGCATTCCAAGCAGGGGTTGGGCGGCATGGCTTGCGGGTCTGCGATGGCGGTCGCGCCCCATTTTAAGAGCTTCGCTTCGCCAGCGCGGGTCGCGTTCAAGTATCTAGCGACAAACGCCCTCCTGTCTGCGCTTTCGCGCATGGTCACAGCGTCGGCATTGCCTCCAGGCTGGGCGAGTTGAACTTCATGAGTGATCCGATCGCGATAGTTCTTCTGTAGAGCGTCGTAATAGTCAGGCGTCACCCCCACCACAGAGATTAGGGGGCAGATGTCGTCACGCGTGGAAGCGTCGAGGACCAGGGCGTCAATCAGACCGTTGTCCAGGCCCTGCCAGGCTGTGATGTCCTCAAGCAGAAGGACGAGACGCGCCCGGCCTTTCAGCGCCGACCGAACACGACGGAAAAGCAAGATCAGGTCTTCACCCGTCACGCCGATGACACTTTGGACAGCGTCGTTGAGGCGGCTGTTAAGGGCCTGGAGGAGCGGGAGGCTGGCGGGTAGGTCGCTGGCGTGGGCGGCGCGAATTTCTTCATTGGACTCGCCCGCGTCGATCCATCCGCGGATCTTGTCCGCTTCGGCAATTATCTGCCGCGCGAAACGCTGGCTGGGCACACTGTCCTCGACGTTGCCACAAACCCGAGCCAACTCGATAACGTCTTCGAGGGCGAATTGGGCGCTTTCCGAGTTTCTAGCGCTCGCTTTGCCATCCATCAGTTCCAGAATCCGCCGCGGGCTCGTCCAACGTTGTCGGACGCCTAGACTCTGGATCAGAAGGTTCAAATCATGCTTGTCGCACCAATCGGCGTCAGGGCGCCGGTCTTGAAAGAAGCTCCCTTTGAGCATGGCGCCGAGGGTTGATTGGAAGACCTCAGCCCGGCCGGCAATCCCCGCAGTCTGACGGCGGCGATCGAGGTTTTCGAACAGCGGCGCAAACTCCGGCCATTTGACCGTGAGTGCGAGCTTCAATTGCTCCAGTGCGCCCTGCAGGCTGCCATCGGCGCGCTGCAGCAGCAAAACTACATCATCGTCGGCGGGCCAATGGACATTGAGCCAGCGAATGAGGTGCGATTTGCCTGAGCCGGGGTCGCCTTGGACGACGCAGAAAGCGTGGGGGCGGCGCGGGTCCGCAAGGGCGTCTACCAGCGCGGCCTCGGTCGACTCGGCAAGATCTTGGCGCTTAGCGCCGCCGATGCCGAACCCACGAATGGGAGTGTGCGTGGCTAGGAACAGCGTGTCGTCGCCGCCCAGAGCCTCGATGCGGAGCATGGCGTCCGCATCATCGCGTTTCCAGCAAGCGGTCGTGGGGATGAGCTCAAACATCGAGCGTCTGCGGCGTGAGGGTGACGAATTGCACCGACTTGATGCGGCTATAACGATCATCCGCCAAGGAAATGAGGCCGGGGGCGTCCTGGCGGAAGCCGAGGGTGAGCAGGCCTTCCTCATCGAGGTCGCGTAGCGCGGTACTTAGCACTGGTGAAATCGAACGACCTTGGGCGGCGAGTCCGATTGCTTCGGCGGCGGCGTTGAAGAGGCGTCCCCCATCCACGTAGGGCATTCGCTCGGCGATGACCTCAAGCACTTGGCGGATCGGTAATTCCTGACCTGCGGGTAGACCGGATTGCGCCAGTTCTCGGGCAAGGCGGACCGAGACCGAGGGATGATAGCCGCTAGTTGGCAAGTTGACGGCCAAGCCGACGAGGCCGATCCACCGCCAGAACGGGGCCATCTTATATTCGTTGAAGATGCGCCCCTCGGCGCCGGTGTTCGACCGCTCGGGGAACGCCTTGTTGATGCCGTCGGCCAGCACCTTGTTGGTGCTTGCATGAAGCCAACCGGTTCCCTTCGCCTGCTCGGTACGGGCCACAATGTAGGCGAAGGCTCGCAGTACCACTGAGTCCGCCTTGTCTGGCGGAAGGGTAAGCAGCCTCTCGTGAGTGAGGTCGGCGAAATGGTCTAGATCGCGCACATCCAGGCCGGGCTCGAGGACGTATTGGCCGCTCTGCACGGTGGCGAAATCGAGGCTCGTGGCTGATCCAAGGGTCTGATCGGCTGCGGTGCTGATTCCGACTGCCGAAGCCTCCCGACCAAAGGCAGGATCGAGCCAAGCCAAGAGTTCGCTGCGCGGCAGTCGCCCTTCATGAGCGGCCAAAACTTGGACGAGCGACAGCGTCCGTTCCGGCGTCCCTTGGGTAGAGCTCAGAAGGCTCATCCTGTGAACTCGTACACAAGGCTATCTAGGAAGGATTCGGGATAGCTCCCCAGCGTAGAGGCGATCTGATCGAGGCGGCGGCCGCCGATGCGCGCGGATGGTTCAGCGACTAGGACGAGGCGCTGCTTGGGAAATTCCATCGAGAAGGCGGATACGCGCTCCATCCAACGATCCATCTTGGGTGAATCTTCCGGCAGGACAGCCCCTGTCGGCAGGTTGGCCAGACCCCAGCGGCCGTCGAGCCAATCCGAAACGGGGAGCACGAGACCGATCGGCGCTTTCTCTGCGGCCATGATCGTGGCCGCCTCGCTCGCCCAGTCGTCGGGAACCACGAGTTGCTGCAGCCCAGCACGCGCAAGACGAAGAAGAAGCTGGCGCCGTCCCGCTGAATCGACCCGTTCCGGCGAAATCAGCAGCCTGCCAGTCGGCCCCCGCAAGACGCCAGGTCCTTCTGCCCAAACCGCCTCGAGGCCGCCCGAGGAGATCCGTTCTGGCACGGGGAGGCGGTTTTGTCGGCACCGTATACAGCGGCCGCAGGGCGGCGCATCCCATACTTCCGGCTCAATCAGACTGAACGCGCCGGCGAGCAGGCAATTGGTGGCGCGGCCACGGATATGGTTCACGAAGCTCTTGGCTTCGCTCACATTGTTTGCCTGTTCTGCATGGCGAAGTTGGAAGATGTGGTCCCAAGTAGGCGCCGCTGTCGTCCCGTCACCCAAGAGTTCGTCGCGATGGAGGATGATTTCCCAAGTCGGATGAGCTTGTCGCTCATCAACGGTCATCACTTCGAGAACGCCGGCGCGTTGCATCAGGTTAAGCAGGCTTTGGTTCCAACGCCGGTTGTGGCTGCCAGTATGGAGGCCAAGCCGCGGAGGCGCGGCATCGAGTTGTATGACCATTTTTCGTTTGACCCCTGGCAACCAGGTCATCTCCGCGCTGTCGCGCAATGCTTCCCAATGCTCTTCGGCAAAGGGCCGCGTCAGCCAGTCGCGTGAGGCCATGCTCAAGGCTCTGACCGCGTCGTCACGCTGAGGGTCGTCGCTCCAAAGCAAGAGTGCAAGCGCTTGGTGGCCATCTCGGCCGCCACGCCCAATCTCTTGGTACCAGCGTGATGCACTTTCCGGCATACAGGCGTGGATCACGGTTCTAACGTTTGCCTTGTCGATGCCTAGGCCGAAAGCCGAGGTCGCGACGACTAGATCAATATCTCCTGCTGCCCAGCGATCAATGATGTCTTGTCGCGCTGCAGAGCCTGTCTCGCCGGTGAAAAGCGCTAAACGTTGATACCCGCGCTGCCGGAGCAGATCATGCAAGTCCGAGGCATCACGGACACGGGTTGTATAGACGATTGCTGGCCGCGGGCAGAGATCCACCGCCCGGAGGATCGCTTCCTCCCGTTCGTTGGCGACCTCGAATCGCCGCGTTACGATGTCGAAATCGTATCGTGGAACGCCAGCGTGGATCTCAAGCCAAGGTGGTGACCCATAAGCTCTCTGAAGTTCAGCCCGAGCGCTGGGCGAGAGCGTAGCGGAAAGCAGCACGGTCAAAAGGTCTGGATTTGCCTCGCGTAGGGCAGCCACTAATCCTGGTAGGCGTTGGAAGTCTGGGCGGAACGTTCGGCCCCAGCTTTCGATGATGTGGGCCTCGTCAATGAAGATGGCCGTAAGTCGGGCTTCCAGACCAAACTTCTCAGCTGCTGGCTTCGCGGCCTCAAGCAGGGCGCCTCGCGCCCTTCCAAAAGCGATCTCCGGCGACATGAATAGTACGGGGATCTCGCCTCGCCTAAATGCGAAGAGGATATCCTCCTGCTCATCGTTGTTCATCGACCCGTGTAGCGCGCGTGCCTGCTTAAGGCCCTCGAGTCCGCGAAGGGTACGTTCGTGGTCCTGAGCTAATCCAACGAGGGGGGTAATGACAATGGCGCACGCGCCAGGGTCTATATCTCGCCATGCCCGCGGGCCGGCTTGAAAAAGCAAACTCTTGCCCGAGCCTGTTGGCATCGAAACCGCGAGCGAGGCTCCGTTTGGCGCTGTCAGTAGTGCGCGCAGGGCGGCTTTCTGCGTGTCACTTTGATAACTGGTGTGCGCAGAGAAGCGCAGCAGGGCCGCATCCGCCGGAGCGCCTCGGAACACGCGCCGTTCGGTCGATTCAAACCGAAGAGCATCGACAAGATCAGGCGAGATATCTTGCAACTCGTCGACGCGGAGGCGAACGCCAAACTCGTCGAACGCTAGCGCGAACCGCTCAGCATGTGCGCGATCTTCCGCCGAAACTTCACCAGCCGCATGAGCCGACAACCAGCCACCGGCTGCGCGCGCCCAACTGCGGAGCAGGGCCAATCGATCAGCCACAGAGTCCGCCTTATGGAACGCGCCCTGCAACTCTGAAATATAGGCAAGACGCCAAGCTTCTGAATCAGCCAAATAACCGCTCCGCACTCTACTTTGACGTACAAGGGCGTGGCCCGCAATGGGGTGCGGTCCAGACTGCGATGGCTGCTCTCGGGAAAGCTGTTGCCCTAGGCGGCTGTACCCTTGTCGGATGAAGACAATTAGCTCTGCAATTCCCACTTGCGCAGGCCGCGACGAACCATTTGAACAGGTTGATGCATCGCGTCGCCGCCAGAGCTCTGCCAGGATTGAGGCCCAAAGCCTTAGCGAAGCTTTCGGCGAAACACTCCTGTCCGGTGAGCACTTATCGATCCATCTGTGTTGGGGCACGGGCGGTAGATTTGCGCGAGGATCCCGCCGAGCCAATTCGACGTACCTTCAACGGATTTTATGGAGTCCGGCGGAATTCCTTGTGGCGGGAGTGTTTCTACAACCGCTTCGAGTTCGCCAAATCGTCAGACTTAATCGGTCGGAGCCTGTTTTCTGAGGTTGTTGAGGGCCTTCACAGCGACACGGGTCGGGTCGAGGCTTCATTCGTTAGCAAGATGGTGGCGACCGTTCGTCCTGACTGTCCGATCATTGATAGCGTCGTGCGCAATTGGCTCTCAAGGCACGCGATGACACCCCCGTTCAATGGCGGCACACAAGGCGTAGTCGAGTACTACAACTGGCTGTGCGATTTCATGCCTGAACTCTTGGAAACTGATGAGGCGCATGCATGGGGTGATGCGTTTGAAGCAGCCTTTCCGACATACCAAGGCCAAGTTGCCATCACGAGGATGAAGCAACTCGACTTTCTAATCTGGGCTGGCGCTGATCGCTAACCTGCAGTCCAAGAGCGGAAGCCACTCGCGCGTAGGTCACACGCCGGGCAGGTTCCGCAGCCATAGCCCCAAGAATGGCGATGCTCGCGATCACCTTGGTAACAAGTGTGAGAATGCTCGATGATCAAATCGACGAGTGCTTCGTCGCCCAGATCCTTGGCAAGCGCCCAGGTCGCTGCCTTGTCGATCCACATCAATGGGGTGTCGATGACGAATCGCTTCTCCATGCCCAGGTTCAGAGTTACCTGCAAGGCTTTGAGGGTGTCGTCGCGGCAATCGGGGTAGCCAGAATAGTCGGTTTCGCAAACCCCTGTGACGAGATGCTTTATTTCCCGGCGATACGCTATGGCGCTGGCATAGGTCAGAAACAGGAGATTGCGGCCCGGCACGAAGGTGTTCGGCAGACCGCTCTCCGTGAATGCGATAGCGGCGCCCGTCGTGAGGGCTGTATCGCTGATCCTGCCCAGCGAGGTTAGATCGAGTAGGTGATCGTCGCCCAAACGCACCTGCCATTGGGGAAAACGGGCCCTTAGTTCCGTCAGGAACCGCGTCCGCACGTCTAACTCGACCCGATGGCGTTGGCCGTAGTCGAACCCAATGGTCTCGACGCGCTCGAAGCGGTCGAGCGCCCAAGCGAGGCAGGTGGCTGAGTCCTGGCCCCCTGAAAAGAGTACGAGGGCCGAGTTCTGGGACATCAGGCAGCCTCCGCACCATAATAGCTGCAGGCCCCATTATCGCTGTCGCGCTTTACGGTGACGCGCCAGAGGTTCGGGCAGACCGGCGACACTTTGCGCCAGATCCACGAGGAAAGGTTCTCCATTGTGGCCGGACCAAGGTCATTGATCTCGTCGAGAAAGCGATGATCCAACCCGTCGCGAGCCTCTTCCAACGCGCGATCAAGCATGCCGAGATCAATGACCATCCCTGTCTTCGGGTCAGGTCTGCCGCGAACGACAACTTCTGCTCGATACGAGTGACCGTGGATGCGGCGACTCGAGTCGGTATCGATCACCCGCTGCAGTGTGTGCGCGGCATCGAAACGAAATTCCTTACTAAGCTCATACATTAGCGGATGCTCATGGGTTTTGGGTCGACAACGACAGGCGCAGGGGAGGGTAGTGCAGTAAGGGCTATTTCGTCGCCGCCAGACCGGGAAGCCTGGTAGGCGTGAGATTTTCCGGCTGTCGTGGAACTGGTCATTTCTGCCTTGGCATGGGTCAATCTAGGCAGCCCTCATTTGGGCAGCCAACTCATTCTTGACGACTTGGAGCAGGTAGAAAGTAAGCTGGCGAACATCGGCAGGGACGTTTTGCAGGCCATTCCAGCGCCGCTTTTCCGCGCCAAAGTCCCACTCACCGGACGACCATGCGGTTTTACCCTTCAATAGTCGAAGGCCCTTGGCAAATTCATCGCGGGTTTCCGCGCCGGTGACTGCGTTCAAGTAGTCCATGACATACCCTAGAGCGACGACGCCTGTGCCGTGGATCAGCCGAGAGTCTTTGGGAGACATGCCATCCCAGTCAGCCGCGAAAACGGCCTGCACGGCATGCCAATACTCACTGATCAGGGTGACGCCCTTGTCGAGGAGCAAAGGATTGTCGCCAGCATAGAGGCGTAGTGCTCCGTCGCTTAGCGAGTTCATGATCACGCGTTGCAGGATGGTGTCGCGGATCATTCCTTTCGGGTTCGTCTGTTGCTTGATCAGGCCCTTGAGCGCCGAGCCCTTTCGGTAGTTCAGCGCCTCAGTGAGGAGGGCTGCCTGCGAGCGATTGGACATGCGGGGTGGCAAGTCGTCTACTTGAGGCAGGAGTTCGTAGACCAGCGCCTTTGGCAAGGGTCGGGTATTGTTGATCAAGATAAACTGCCTTTGCAGTTCCTCCTCGGTTTTGCAGAGAAAGCCTGAGACAAGGACTTCAAAGTCTCGGCCATGGAGCCCTGCGAGCGCCGTGAAGCGTTGCTGGCCATCCACGATCCAGCCTGGCGGTCCGTCGGTGACGTCGACAATCAAGCGCCGAGAGGCAGCCCCGGGTTTCGCGGGGGGCTCAATTTGCGCATTCGTCAGAAACGCTACGACAATGGGGTTGGGCAGGATCGCGCTGGGCTTCTCGAGGTAGTCGCGAATCTCCCGAATATGAGCAGCGATTTGTGGCCGTTGGAAGCCCGTCAACAGGCCCTCATCGTCACGTCCTGCGCGATCAATACGCGCGATCCTGGCGATATCGCTGGCTTTGGCTACAAAGCTGAACACCGTCATGTCGGGGTTCTGCGCCGGCGTCAGGGCGTTGAAATAGAGAAGGGTTCTGCTCATGGCTGCCGGAATTCATTGAGGTGGGTGTGGAATACGTGGAGATTGTGGATGCCGCGACGCTTGTTGCGGTTTGAGTTCCTGAAGATCAACGCCTCGACCCCGGCCTCACGGCAGACCCGACAGTCGCAGTGTTCCCAGGGCCGGTCGTTCAGCGTGCTGGAGTAGACCTTGCGTTGTTTGGCGGCGGCATCGGCCCGTCGACTTGGCGAAGTGTCCTCATCCCAATTCAGCGCGACCCAATACTCCATCACAGCATCTAGGCCCTGATCGAGGGTCGCGCTGCCAGAGGCGAAGTCGCGAACTCCCTTGAGAGCAGCACGTTCGAGCAAGACGACAGCCTCTTGGTTTAGGCTGCCTTCGAGAGCCTTCTGTTTCAGCTTGTTGTTTTCTGTGGCCTGGGGAATCCGGATGGCTGTGTAGTAGGAGAGATCGCCGCTCGATGTCCTGGCCCAATAATTCTTTCGCGCGTCTTTGAATGCCCGGAGCAATGGCGATGTCGTGTCAAAGCTGGTGACGCCGAACTCTTCAAGCGATCTCAACTCCTCAATCTTGCCAAAGCCAAGTAGATGCAGGCGTATGGGGTCAGGCAAGGCGCCGCGGATCGCAGCCAGAACTCGCCTGATCTGGTCAATCTTCAGGGGAACGGTTCCGCCTATCGCCAAGTAATCGTAGCCCATGGAGACAAGGTTGCGAGCGGCTTCTGCCATGCTCGCAGTAGACCAGCCTTGGACTACACCCATCGGTGTGAAGTGCGGTCCAACGCGGGATCCGGCAGAGATAAACTCCGCTGCGTTCTGCAACGTGACTTCGTAGCGGCTTCGGACATCGTCGGGTACATCAGCCAAAGTCCGCTCGACACCGTCATCATCGAAATCAAAGATCAAATGATCAGGCGCGCACCCATGAGTGAATCCGCCATCAGCATAAAACTCAGCAGTATCGTCGGCCCCGTAGGGAGGGGTTTGCATGTTGCGGTATGTGAAGGCGCCGCAGTCACCCATCATCATGCTGTCGGGGAAGCGTTCTTGCGGATATCGAAGGAAGCGGCGGGCGCCTTCCCGCCGGAACCGCATGAGTTGAGCCTCGGAGTATTTTCCGGGCATGCGGGCGTCGCCCACGATGCCGCGAGATACCAGGATGCCGTCGTAGGGCGCCTGGTCGAGGAATTCGTGAGGATATTGATCGTCTCGGTGGATCGTACGACCAGCTCCATTGCGATCCGCAATAAAGTCAAAGGCCGGGTCGATGGTGTCCAGGCTGTCTGCAAATACGAACTTCACGACGCCACCTTTGCAAACGCATAAAGGTGGTCGAGGCGCGCCAGATGGCCCGAGAGCATTTTGATATCGCGGGCCAGGTTTTGAATTTCATTCCAGTCGCGCTGAAGTTCTACCCAGCGACCGCCCGTCCAGCGACAATGGGGTGCGATACGGGCCAAGGCGTCAAAGGCATGAGCATAGAGGTCTGCGCCGGGCGCCGCGCGCGACATGACGCGGTCCATCAAGAGGCTCATCGCTGCAATCCCGGCAGAGTGCATGAGCCGGCTTTCGGTTGCTGGACGGCCCCATGCATCCGGGAAGGCGTCCCGTGTCGCCGCCCAAAAGGCTGCGAGCATTCGGTACATCCCATCGACATCAGCTGGTTGATCGACAGTAGCCTTTAGCGGACCCAAGGCGCCCAGGCCGCTGCCGATGCTTTGGCGAATGGCCTTGATCAAGGCGGAGTCGATGACGACCGCCGAGCCTTCGTCTTCAGAGACGCGACGTATCAGACCCCGCAATGGGGAGTCCGTGGCTGTCTGTAGGCGGTGAACCAGCAAACTTGGGATCTTTCTGGCGGCCAGATCTCGCGGAAAATGAGCGTCAACTTCGGGCAAGAGTTCATTTATCAGCCGAGGATCCAGGGGCTTTGCCTTGTTGACGAGGATGAACTGTTCGCGATGAACCGCGAGTTCCTCCGAGACAAAGGCGACAACAGGCACAGGGAATGACTTGTCCTTCGCCTGAGACAGGGCGATGGACCTTTGCTGGCCATCCACAATCCAGGCAGCTTTGGAACCATCCAAGGGGAGGGGAATCCGAAGGGTGCCTGCCTCAGAAACGCGCAGATCTCCCTCAGGGCGTTCACCTCGGGCGGCCGTGAACCGTGCGCGCGGCGAAATTGCCAGAATTATCGAGTTTGGAAACAGGACCGGACCTTGGTCAAGAAAGTCCGTGATCGCCTGGACATGGTTCTTGATGCCTTTTCGCTGGAAACCCTGGAGCGAACCCTCCGCATCCCGATGAACCCGAGAAATTTCGGCAATCTTTAGCAGGTCGGCTCCAGCAACAAAGAAGGCGTAGATTGGCTTGTCGGCCTGGATTGTGCGAACAGCGCGCACAGCAAGCAAAGGCTCTGTTGTCTTGCGTGGACGCGTCATGCTGCAGCCTCGTCGATCAAGGCAGTCCGAAAGAGCCGCGCAAAGCGTCCTTGTTCACAGGCGATTCCGTCATTATCGCGCAACTGACGAAGCAGACTGGACGCGCTGGCGCGCGGCTGTATTCGTTCTCTGATAAGCGAAATAAGTTCGGCGTCAGACCGCTGCATCCGGTTCGGCCTTTGGGGCGCTGTCACCCTGGAAAGGAGGGCGGAAACGGTCTCGAATTCTCTCCTTCGATCGGACGGCCTGACAGCTACGCAGTCTACGAAATGAAGTAGGGCGCGCTGGGCGAAATCCGACTTCGTGCCAGGCGCTATCGTGTCGAGGCGATCATCATATGGCGCAATGGCTGGATGAAGCGCTTCAGGCAGGGCCCGGCTGAGGTTTGCGCCAAATATCCGAACCCTCTCAAGAATTTTCGGCGAAGCCTTGGCAAGGCTCTCACCAACCATTTCCGCGTAGGGTTTGGTCAGAGCGACAAGGATGAGGCCAGATCCGTCGCATCCGACCTGTTCCCACCCAACTGACCTACCGCTTGCCATCAGGCTCGAGAACCAATGCTGGGGGTCGAATTCTCCATCAACCTTGCTGGCAATGGACTCTGGGACGTTTCTGGCGACGGTGAGGCCGTAGGCCGGCGCCAAGGTGTCGCCGGAGATCAGACCCAGACCGGCGGATATGACAAATAGTGGTGCTTTGGAATTGACAGCAGCCACCTTTGCGAGCCCAAAACTGCGCCCGGCATATAGGTCCGAAGCCGTCGCCACCTCTGGTAGGCACGCTACAATGTGCTGCCAGGCTAGTTCCACTTCGGACTGCAGTTTCTTGTCTAGAGCGGCAGGTGTTGCTGCAGTTTCTGGCCTGAACCTCTTCTGCTGCGCGCAGATCGTCACAATTGCAGAAATGGGAGGCTGCTGCATGCAATTTTCTGACAGAGATGCAGTGCTAAGCATGAATAACTGCGCCCCAAACCGTTGCCTGTCACTTTGAATATGCGCAGGGGAGACCTAGATTTTGTGTCTCTAGGGATTTCTGCCTCTACTTGTCGAAAGTACCACAGGTGATGGCCTCAAACTAGGTTCAAATATGCAGTTGCCGAATTTATGACCCAATAACTGCGGATCATTCGAATCGATCTGAGGGTTGGGCTGCATTTAAAGTGCACTATTAGGCCCTGGATCGAACATCGGCCTGCGTGAAGGATCTAGGTTTTCAGCGACACCCAGTGCCCACGTTCCCCAACGAGATGCCTCAACATCATCTGCCCCTCTCATCCCCAAAACGCGCTCAACGAGGGTGCGTATGTCGTCTGCCGCCCTGAGATCGGCCGCCATTGTCAGGAGTAACGCTCGTCGGGACTGTTCAGCCGCAATCTCCGCATCTCGAGCCTTGCGATCGGCCTCCTCGCGACGTCGGGCCAATTCATCTACAAGGGCCCTTCGGCGCAGGAGCGCTCGTTGAAATGCCCTGTGTGCCGAGGCGCGATAACTTTGCTCACCGGCGACTACCAGTGACACCACCATTTCGGTCAAATGGGTCTCAAGCCCATGTTCTTCGCTAT
>CALETE010000067.1 GCA_937920085.1 uncultured Alphaproteobacteria bacterium
CCCATCGGCGGCCCAATGCCGTCATGAGCGCGGCGCGTTACACCCTTTCTGAGGCGGGTTCAATCGTCTGCCTGCATCAGGCGACTTGCACTTGTCACGGTCTCGCGCCACATCTTGCCCATGTTCATTCAAACTGAAGCCACCCCCAATCCGGAAGTCCTGAAATTTCTGCCCGGCCGCGACGTGCTCGCCGACGGTAGCCGGGATTTTCGCACCCCCGACCAAGCATCGGTTTCACCCCTGGCAGCTGAGATTTTCCAGATCGACGGCGTTGTGCGGGTTTTCTTCGGCGCAGACTTTGTCACGGTGGGAAAAGACCCTGATGTGGATTGGTCCCATGTAAAGGCGCCGATCCTGGCGGCCATTATGGATCACTTCACCTCCGGCAAGGCCTTGTTTGACGATGAGGGCCAGGAGAGCAGTGGTCACGATGATGATGTCTATGAGGGTGAAACCGCCCAGGTGGTCGCCGAGATCAAAGACTTACTAGACACCCGTATCCGGCCAGCCGTAGCTCAGGATGGCGGGGACATCCTTTTCAACCGTTTCGAGCCCGACACCGGGGTGGTCTGGCTGCACATGCGAGGTGCCTGCTCAGGGTGTCCGTCGTCGTCCGCCACCCTCAAGGCTGGCGTCGAAAACATGCTCAAGCACTATGTCCCCGAAGTGACCCGGGTCGAACAGGCACTTTAAGGCCGCATAGGAATAGGCGCTTTTGCCGAGGGCGAGAGCATGTTTGGATCCGATAACCGGTTCCCACTTATGGGAACATGCTCTAGGGCCGGTCGGTTATGATCATTCTGGCCCTCGACACCTGTCTGTCAGCCTGCTCCACGGCCCTGCTGCGCGACGATGTGGTCCTAGCGCGGCGGGTTGAGGTTATGGCGCGGGGCCATCAGGAGCGCCTCGCAGGTCTTGTCGCCGAGACCCTGGCTGAGGCGGGGCTGGCTTTTAGCGACCTCAATCGAATTGCGGTGACGGTTGGGCCGGGGTCTTTCACGGGACTTCGGGTTGGGTTGGCCTTTGCCAAGGGGCTGGGTTCGGCCCTTGGCCTGCCGGTGATCGGTATTGGAACCCTTGAGGCCATGGCCGCGGCCTTGAAGACAAGGCCTGGTCTTGTGGCGGTGGCCCTCGAGGCCAAGCGCGGCCAAGTCTATTTTCAGGCCTTTGAGCAGGGCCAGGCGCTGACAGGGCCTGCCGGTATGAATATCGATGCCGCCGGTGCCCTTTTAATCGAACTTTCGAAGACCGGTCTCGTAACCCTGGTGGGGTCAGGGGTGGATCACCTTGGCGCCCTGACACCGGGCGCGGAGGTTATATCCTCGGACCTCGTCGACCCCGTGCACGTGGCGCTGTTGGCGGCGGGGCGGGGGGCATCTCCGCCCCGGCCCCTCTATCTGCGCGCGCCAGATGCGAAATTGCCCGGCGGCCTTGATCCATGATTGTTCGACCCGCCACAGAGGCAGATCTAGAAACCCTGGCGCAACTGCACAACCTGGCCTTCACCCCTGGCTGGGATGCTGAAGAAATCGCCGATCTAGGGTCAGGCCCTGGGGGCTTTGCCCTGATCGCTGAAGACCCGGACCCCTGCGGCATGATCCTTTGGCGGACGGCGGTGGGGGAGGCTGAGATCTACACCATTGCCGTTGACCCGGCGGTGCGCCAGCGGGGGGTCGGTCGGGCACTTGTGGAGGCCGCCATGATCCAGGCGCGCAAGGACGGGGCCGACAAAGTCTTTCTAGAGGTGTCTGTAGAGAACATTGGGGCCCTGGCCCTCTATGGGGCGACGGGCTTTGTAAGGGTCGGTCTAAGGCGTGGCTATTACACAACGGGCCATGAAACGCCGATTGATGCTGTGATTATGCGTCGCGACCTTAACACGTGAGCCATCTCACCCTATTCTGAGGGCGAATTGGCGTTTGGGGGCCTTAGGTGGACCGTATCGAGAACCTTTGTATCGAGAAGGGCATGCGTATGACTGAGCAGCGGCGGGTGATCGCCCGCGTGCTCTCAGAGTCGGCGGACCATCCCGATGTGGAAGAACTGTTCCGACGGGCCCATGCCGTTGATCCTCACATTTCTATCGCCACCGTCTATCGGACCGTCCGTCTGTTCGAAGAGGCCGGTATTGTCGCCCGTCACGATTTCCGCGATGGCCGGTCGCGCTATGAAGAGGCGACGGAGAGCCATCATGATCATCTCATCGATCTTAAGACCGGAAAGGTGATTGAGTTTGTGGACGCCGAAATCGAAGCCCTGCAGGAGGCGATTGCGCGCAAGCTGGGGTACCGGCTCGTGGATCACCGACTCGAGCTCTACGGGGTTCCCCTTGAAGATTAAGGGCGGTTGCGCCCCAGGCCTGAGCACCCCATAACCCGAAAATGACCGGCCCCCTGAAGCGCCTCTACATCAAGACCTATGGCTGTCAGATGAATGTCTATGACAGCGAGCGCATGACCGATGTGCTGACGCCCCTTGGCTATGGGGTCACAGACAGTCCGATCGGTGCTGATCTGGTGGTCCTGAACACCTGCCATATTCGCGAGAAGGCCACGGAAAAGGTCTATTCCGAGCTCGGCCTGATCAAGGAGATGAAACAGGAAAAGGCGCTGACCGGCCAAGCCATGACCGTCGTGGTGGCGGGGTGCGTCGCCCAGGCTGAGGGTGCTGAAATCATGCGCCGCCAGCCGGCGGTGGATCTCGTGGTCGGGCCCCAGGCCTATCATCAGCTGCCTGAGCTTATTGCCCGGACTCACAGGTCGCGGGGGGAGCGCCTCGCCGCAGACTTCGCTGCCGACGCAAAGTTTGACGCCCTGTCCTCTGAGCGCCACCCCACCGGGGTCACGGCCTTTCTGACTGTGCAGGAGGGTTGCGACAAGTTCTGCACCTTCTGTGTGGTGCCCTACACCCGCGGCGCAGAATGGTCTCGTCCCGAAGAGACCATATTGGCCGAGGCGCGATCCCTGGCCGCGCAGGGGGTGCGGGAAGTCACCCTGCTGGGTCAAAACGTCAATGCCTATACCGGCGGTCTTGCCAAACTGGTCCGCGCCCTGGCGAAGATCGAGGGCTTGGATCGTATCCGCTATATGACCAGTCATCCCAAGGACATGGACGATGACCTGATCGCCGCCCATGGTGAGATTCAAGAGCTGATGCCCTACCTGCACCTGCCGGTGCAGTCGGGATCTGACAAGATTCTGAAGGCCATGAACCGGGCTCACACGGCGGCCAGCTATCTGAAGACCCTGGAGCGGGTCCGCGCAGCCCGACCTGATATCGCCCTGTCTGGGGATTTCATTGTGGGCTTCCCGGGGGAGCGGGAGTCGGACTTTCAGGCGACCTTGGACCTTGTTCAGGAGGTCGGCCACGCCGCGGCCTTCAGCTTCAAGTATTCCCCCCGCCCTGGCACCCCGGCCGCGGCCATGCCTGGGCAGGTGGCCGAGGCGGTGAAGGATGAGCGTCTGGCCCGGCTAAACGCCCTTTTGGATGACCAACAGAAGGCCTTTAACGCCGCGCAGGTGGGCAAGACCCTACCGGTTTTGTTTGAAAAGCCCGGTCGTCATCCAGGTCAGTTGTCAGGGCGCAGTCCCTATCTCCAAGCCGTTCACTGCGAAGGCCCCGCCGACTTGATTGGTCAAATCGTGCCCGTCAGCATCACCAGCGCCGCAAAGATGAGTCTTGCCGGACAGGTCATCTCAGCCCCGGCCTTGTCATGAACAAGACCTCCGAGTTCATCCCCCTGTCTGACGATGCTGCCCGTGCGGTCGCGGGTTTGGCCAATCGCCACGCCGCCCTGCTGGAAGATGCCTTCGATGTCCTGATCGAGACACCCGGTGGCGGCATTACCCTCGATGGCGACTCCAAGGGCCGGACGTCTGCCAAGCGCGTGGTGCAGTCCTTGGCCGATCGTGCCGACAAGGGTCACGAAGTTACCGAGGCCGATGTGCGCGTTGCCATCGGGCAGGTGCGAGTCGGACGCGGCTCGGCCCCCGGTGCCTTGCCTTCCGGGCGACGGGGGCAGGTCGCCCCCAAGACCCCCGCCCAGGCACGCTATCTGGAGTCTATGGGGCGCTGTGAGCTGGTCTTTGGGCTCGGTCCGGCCGGTACGGGCAAGACCTTCCTGGCCGTCGCCCATGGGGCTGGCATGCTTTTGCGGGGCGAGGTGGATCGCCTGATCGTCAGTCGCCCGGCCGTGGAAGCCGGCGAGCGCTTAGGATTTCTCCCCGGTGACCTGTCTGAAAAGGTCGATCCCTATATGGCCCCAGTCTGGGAGGCCCTGACCGACATTCTCGGGGTCGACCAACTGCGGCGGCGGCGGGAAAAGGGTGAGATCGAGCTTGCCCCCATTGCCTTCATGCGCGGCCGCACCCTGGCCCACGCCTTCGTGATTGTCGACGAGGCGCAAAATTGCTCGCGTCTTCAGATGAAGATGGTTCTCACCCGCCTGGGCGAAGGCGCTCACATGGTGGTGACCGGAGACCCCAGCCAGGTCGACCTTCCCCGGGTGGATGATTCTGGACTGGCCCACGCCGTGGGTCTGCTGGATGGGGTTGAGGGGGTTGGCGTCAGTCGCTTCACGGCGGGGGATGTTGTGCGTCATCCGATGGTCGAGCGGATTGTGCGGGCCTATGAGGCTGACGCCGCCAATCGCGGGCGGCCTGCTTGAACGACATTGATATCGAAGTCGAGGATGAGGCCTGGCTCGAGGCCTTGCCCGACGTAGAGCCCCTTAGCCGTGCAGCTGCACAAATGGCCCTGTCCCATGCTGATTTTGATGGCAAGGTCGTGGTCCTGCTGACCAATGATGAGGAGGTTTTTGACCTCAATCTTCGGTTTCGCAAGCAAGCCAAACCCACAAACGTCCTGTCCTTTCCCGCTCCGCTCAATCCCGAAACCCATCTCGGTGATGTGGCCCTCGCCTTTGGGGTCTGTGCACGCGAGGCTCTGGCCCAAGGCAAGCCCCTTGGCCATCACCTGCAGCATCTCGTGGCCCATGGCGTCTTGCATCTTGTGGGCTATGATCATGAGCAGGAAGATGAGGCCCGGGAGATGGAGGGCCTCGAACGCGAGATCCTGGCGGACCTAGGGGTCCCAGACCCCTACGACGCCGATTGAGGAGATAATGGCCAGTCACGATGAGTCAGAACGTCCGACCGCCCCGGGAAAAGGCCTGATGGGCCTGATCCGAAGGTGGATGGGCGCCCCGGATCTAGAGCCGGTGACAGAGGCTGAGGCCCTGGCAGAGTCGATCGGCGGCCGATTGGTAGATCAGGCCCAGGCCTTTCAGACCCTGCGAGTCGAAGATGTCATGACCCCCCGGGCCGACATTGTCGCTGTGGAACTGGACACACCGTTTCAAGGGTTGGTTCAGAGGTTCATCGAGGCCGAACATTCCCGCATGCCGATTTTCCGCGACACCCTCGATGACCCCGTGGGTGTCGTGCACGTCAAGGACGTGTTCAAGCTGATGGCAGGGCCCGCCAAGGGAAAGACCAAGAAGCCTGAACCGGAGGATCTGGTCCTGCAAAAGCTGCGTCGGGACGCGCTCTATGTGCCGGCCTCAATGCGCGCTGCCGATCTGATGCTGCGCATGCAGAGCACCAGAACCCATATGGCCTTGGTCATCGATGAATTTGGCGGCACGGACGGCCTGGTGACCCTAGAAGATCTCGTCGAGGCGGTGGTCGGCGAGATTGACGATGAGCACGACGAAGCCCAGGTCGCCGGGGTGGTTGCGCGGCCAGGGGATATTTTTGAGGCCGATGCCCGCGCCCCCTTGGAAGAACTAGAAGCTGCCGTGGGGCGCGACCTGGCCCCGGCAGACCTAGACGAAGACATAGATACAATCGGTGGATTGGTCACAGCCCTGGCCGGGCGAGTTCCCCAGCGTGGAGAAGTCATCCCCCACCCGGACGGCTATGAGATTCAGATCCTCGATGCCGACCCGCGGCGGGTGAAGCGCGTCCGCTGGCGCAGGACGCCGGAGGTCGCGGCTAAACCGTGAGTGTGTCACCCCGGCAGTCTGCAGGTCTCGCCCTGGCGGCAGGCATTTTCGCGGCCCTTGCCTTCCCACCCTTTGGCCTGCTGCCGGGCATGGCGGGCTATGGCTTGCTGCTATGGTTGCTCAGTCGCGAGGCAGACATTCCCGCCCGTCGGGCCTTCTTTTATGGCTGGCTGGCGGGCCTAGGCTATTTCTCAGTGAGCGTTTGGTGGGTCACGGAAGCCTTCCTGGTCGAGGCTGAAGTCCACGGGTGGATGGCCCCCTTTGCCCTCGTCTTCCTTGCTGGTGGCCTGGCTGTGTTCTGGGGCTTGGCCTGTCTGGTCTTTGCCAAGGCGAGCCGCGGGGGCTGGACGCGTATCTTCCTCTTTGCCGCCATCCTGTCAGGTTTTGAATGGCTGAGGGGCCATGTCTTGTCTGGCTTCCCCTGGAATCTTCCCGGTGAAACCTGGGCAAGCGGCTCGGCGCCCTCTCAGATCGCTTCGGTGATCGGGGCCTATGGTTTGAGCTATGTCACCATCGCCCTGGGGGCGGCTCCAGCCCTATGGCCAGAGGCCCGGACCTTGAAAGCTCGGGGTGGTCTTGTGGCGATGGTCGGTCTCGTCCTGGCCTGCCTCTATGGTTGGGGGACTTATCGCCTTGCCCATGCGCCCGGACCTTCGCCAACGGCACCCTGGGTGCGACTGGTTCAGGCCAATATTGATCAGAAGGACAAATGGCGGCCTGAAAATCTCCAGGTCATTTTGAAAACCTACCTCGCCCTGTCTGCCCCTTCGGGGGCGCGAAAGCCTGACATCATCGTCTGGCCGGAAGGGGCGCTTCCGGCGGTGATTGACGACCTGCTCTATCCTGACAGCCCGTTTCTTTCTGGACTTGGTAAGACCCTTTCCCCGGGCCAGACCCTGATGATGGGAACCAATCGGGCCAGCCCCACCCTTGAGGGGGGGTATTTGTATTACAACAGCCTGGTCGCCCTGCGTCGGGACTTGGGTGCCCCCATGGAAGGATTCCGGGTCACAGGGGTCTATGACAAGCATCAGCTTGTGCCTTTCGGGGAATATCTTCCCCTTTCCCCCCTGGTCTCCAAGCTTGGCATAAGGACCTTGGTCCATATGCCCCAGGATTTCACCCCGGGTCCGACCCCCGCCCCCCTTGAGCCCTTGGGAATCCCTCCGGTCCAGCCGCTGATTTGCTATGAGGCGCTCTTTCCGGGTCTATCTGGGAAGGTTGGGGCTCGCCCGGCCTGGTTGCTCAATATCTCCAATGACGCCTGGTTCGGTGCCACCAGCGGGCCCTGGCAGCACCTGAATATCGCCGGCTATCGGGCCCTTGAGTCTGGCCTACCCATTGCCCGGGCGACCCCCACGGGGGTGACGACTATGATCGATGCCCTTGGGCGCCCAGGTACCCGTCTGGGCCTGGGTCAGATGGGGGTGATTGATGCACAATTGCCCCCGGCCCTGCCGCAAACCCTTTACGGCAGGTGGGGCGATCTAAGTCTCATGCTGATGATCCTGGGGAGCCTACTTCTGGAGCTTGCCCTGCGCCTGCGCGGAAAAACTAAGGGCTCAGATAGAGAATTGCCGATTCCCAGCGCCGCCGGATAGGATATAAGGACTTCTTTATAGGTTTGCCTCAAGCGCAAACGGGACCGCGCTGCCGTGCCCTTTGCGCCCTTTTCGGAGCCAGATAGTGAGCCGTTCCAACTATATCTTCACAAGCGAAAGCGTGTCTGAAGGCCATCCCGACAAGGTCGCAGACCGGATCTCCGACACGGTGGTCGATGCCTTCCTGTCCGTTGAGCCCGAGGCGCGGGTGGCCTGCGAAACCCTGGTCACCACCAATCGGGTTGTTCTGGCCGGCGAAGTTCGCGCGGGTAAGCCCGGTGCCTCCAAGGCCGAAAACAAAGCCCTGACCAGGGAGATCGTTTCATCGCTGGAACCCATGGTCCGCGCAGCGATCAAGGACATCGGCTACGAGCAAAAGGGCTTCCACTGGCAGAAGGCCAAATACGCCTGTCACCTTCACGCCCAGTCCGCGCACATTGCCCAGGGGGTCGACTCCACGGCGACCAAGGAAGAGGGGGCGGGCGACCAGGGCATTATGTTTGGCTATGCCTGTGATGAGACGCCAGAGCTGATGCCAGCGACCCTGCAGTATTCTCACGATATTCTGAAACGTCTGGCCGAAGTGCGCCACTCCGGCGAATGCCCCGTGCTTGAGCCCGACGCCAAGAGCCAAGTGACCCTACTCTATGAGGATGGCCGCCCGGTTGAGGTTCTGCAGATCGTGGTCTCGACCCAACATAAAAAGAGGCTCGGCCTGTTAATGGCCACGCCCAAGCGTCTGAAGGCGGAAATCCAACCCTTCGTGGAAAGCGTTTTCCCCTCTGGCCTGATTACCAAAAAGACCAAGTGGCACGTCAATCCGACCGGTAGGTTTGAAATCGGTGGGCCTGATGGCGACGCTGGCCTGACTGGCCGCAAGATTATCGTCGACACCTATGGCGGTGCAGCCCCCCATGGGGGCGGGGCCTTTTCGGGCAAGGATCCAACCAAGGTCGACCGTTCGGCTGCCTATGCCTGCCGCTATCTGGCCAAGAATGTCGTCGCCGCAGGTCTAGCCCGCAAGTGCACCATTCAGATCAGCTATGCCATTGGCGTTGCTAATCCTCTGAGCTTCTACGTGGATCTCCACGGCGAAGGCGAGATCGATCCGGCCAAGCTGGAACTGGCCCTGCCGGAAATGATCGGCGGTGCCACCCCCCGCGCCATCCGCCAGCACCTTGAACTTAACCGCCCGATCTATGCGCGCACGGCGGCCTATGGCCATTTCGGCCGTCAACCGGACAATGAGGGCGGCTTCTCCTGGGAAAAGACTGACCTGGTGGATAAGCTCAAGGCCCTGGCCTAGTCCTATTGCGCTCTATAGAGGGGGCGGGACATGGATAATCCCCCGCCCCTTCGATCTTTTGGCCGCCTGAAATCGCGGACGATCAAGCCGCGTCAGGCCGCCCTGATGACGGACCTACTTCCCGCCCTGCGCGCGCCTGAAGCCGACTTTCATCCCAAATCCCTCATGCCGGATGCAGCTGAAGTCTGGCTGGAAATCGGATTTGGCGGCGGCGAGCATATGGCTGCCCAGGCCGCCCGTCGTCGCGACGTGCTGGTGCTTGGGGCCGAACCCTTCCAAAACGGCGTGGCCAGCGCCCTGCGCCATATCGAAGAGGCAGACTTAAAGAATGTCCGCCTGCACGATGGCGATGTCCGGGACATGCTGGCCCGGATGCCTGACGCCTGCCTCGACCGGGTCTTTATCCTGTTCCCCGATCCCTGGCCTAAGGCCCGACACAATAAGCGCAGGCTGGTGAATGAGGATCTCCTGGCCGAACTGGCACGGCTGATGAAACCGGGAGCGCCCTTAAGGTTTGCCACCGATTGGGCCGACTATGCGGACTGGACCCTTGAGCGTGTGCTGAAGTCCCCAGACTTTTCCTGGCCTGCCCAGGGCCCCGACGACTGGCGCCAGCCGCCCGCCGATCACATCACCACCCGCTATGAGCAGAAGGGACTTGGTGATTGCGCACCGGTCTTCCTGGATTTTTTAAGACGCTAACTTGCGAGTCGATTGCGCTGGGATCGCAGCTCAAAACCACTAGAAGTGCCCCTATGGCAAAACCTCCACCCCTGACAGCGGCTCAGACCGCAAAGCTGACCAGATGGGTCTCGCTCTTGTCCGTCTCCATGGCGGCCCTTTTGGTGACTCTGAAGGCTGTGGCTTGGGTCGCCTCGGGGTCGGTGGCCCTGCTGGCCTCCATGGCGGATTCTGGTCTCGACCTCGTCGCGTCTCTGGTGACGTTTTTCGCGGTCCGTTACGCGGCCGCGCCTCCAGACGATGAACACAGGTTTGGGCACGGCAAGGCCGAAGCCTTTGCAAGCCTGGTTCAGGCCGGGCTGGTGTTTGCCTCAGCCGCCCTGATTGGTCAGGAAGCCATCCGACATCTCTATGAGCCCCATCCCCTGGCCAAGGAGGGTTGGGCCATCACTGTCATGGTGCTTTCGACAGTTCTGACCATGGGCTTGCTGGTCGCCCAGACTCATGTCCTGCGCCAGACGCAATCGGTGGCCATCAGCGGTGACCGGGCCCACTATACGACGGACCTCGCCTCCAACCTGATTGCCTTGGTCGGAATTGGCGCCTCTTCGATCTTAGGATTGAACAATCTAGATGCGGTCGCGGCCCTGGGCGTGACCTTGCTTCTGCTATGGGGGGCGGTCAGTGTCTTCCGCGAGGCGGCTAACCAGCTGATGGATCGCGAACTGCCCGAGGATCAGCGGCGACAAATTGTCGCTCTAATGACCCAGGATCCAAAGATTTCAGATGTGCACCAGCTGAGAACCCGCAGCTCAGGTCCCTATGTGCATATTCAAATGCACGTCGATCTAGACCCTGACCTAAGCCTGGAAGAGGCGCATCGCCTGATGGTGGCTGCAGAAAACCGACTTCTGGTCGCCTTTCCCGCCGCCGATATTATCCTGCATCCCGACCCCCATGGTCGGGCCGAGCCTCATGGTGGAGCCTTTTCAGAAGATCACGCGGGCGTGGCCGCTCAGTAAACACCGCCTTAAGACGTGGCGTGGTCTATGAAGTCAGTTATGACGCTGTAGACTATGACCGTCCGCACCCTTCACCATTTTCCACTGGACCCCGCATCCCGACAGGTTCGCCTGGCCCTCGGGGAAAAGCGTTTGGCCTTTGGCGAACAGACGGTGCGCTATTGGGAACGTCCCGCCGATCTGATGGCCCTCAATCCCTCTGGCCTAACCCCGGTTATGGTTGAAGACGACCTGGTGCTTTGCGAAAGCCGGGCCATCCTTGACCATCTGGAAGAGACCTGCCCCGAACCCCCCCTGCTCGGGCGCGAGCCCAAGGACCGGGCCGAGGCCAGACGGTTACTGCAGTGGTTTGACCGCAAGTTTGACTATGAGGTCGGCGGCTATCTGCTGCATGAAAAGATGGAAAAGCGGCTGCTTGGCCTTGGGGCCCCCGACCTTGCCAGCCTGCGCCAGGGGCGTGAGGCCCTGAGGGCCCACATGTCCTATATGGATGACCTTCTGAAAGAGCGGGACTGGCTGGCAGGGGATCGGCTTTCCATGGCCGATTTCGCCGCTGCCGCCCACCTTTCGGTCATCGACTATTTCGGCGATGTGCCCTGGCAGGACTTTCAGGGCGTCAAGATCTGGTACATGAAACTGAAGTCCCGCCCGGCCTTTAGGCCCCTCCTGACAGACCGTTGGCCGGGGCTCCAGCCAGCCGCGCATTATGACGACCTCGATTTCTGATCCAAGGTCAGCCATTCGCCAGAAGGCTGCGGACCTCGGCTTCGATATCTGTGGATTTGCCTCCGCCAGCGCCCCCTGGCCTGCAGGGGCCCGGCTTGAGACCTTTGTCGAGGCTGGACGACATGGGCAGATGGACTGGCTCGCAACCACCCTCGAGCGCCGCGCCCATCCCACGGGTATGTGGCCGCAAGCCCAGAGTGCGATCATGCTTGGGGTCAATTATGGGCCCGAGACCGATCCCCTAGAGGGTCTCCAAGACCCAGGGCGTGCAATGATTTCGGTCTATGCGCAGGGGGACGACTATCACGAGCTGATCAAGGGGCGCCTCAAGCAGTTAGCAGGTTGGATGGCCAAGCACCTGGGAGAGGATCTCAAGGTTTTTGTCGACACGGCCCCCCTGATGGAAAAGCCCCTGGCCCAGGCCGCTGGGCTCGGCTGGCAGGGTAAGCATACCAATCTGGTGAGCCGCGACTTCGGATCCTGGCTCTTCCTGGGCGCCATCCTGACCACAGCCGTCTTGCCTACAGACGAGGCCAGCGCTGATCACTGCGGCCAATGCCGGGCCTGCCTCGACATCTGTCCCACCGGAGCGTTTCCGGCACCCTATCAACTGGATGCCCGCCGCTGTATTTCCTATCTGACCATCGAGCTGAAGGGTCCTGTTCCCCAGGAATTCCGACCGGCTCTCGGCAATCGCATTTATGGCTGTGATGATTGTCTGGCCGTCTGTCCTTGGAACAAGTTCGCAAAGGCCTCTCACGAAATTCGCCTTCAAGCCCGCCCGGCCCTGGCCGATGCGCAGCTTGAGGACCTGGTCGGTCTGACGGACCTGGCGTTTCGGGCCCTGTTTGCCAAGAGCCCGGTCAAGCGCATTGGCCGGGACCGGTTTGTGCGCAATGTGCTCTACGCCCTGGGCAATACCCGTGACCGGCGGCATGCTGCGGCCATTGAGGCGCATTTAGACGCCTCTGCCCCCATTGTGCGTGGTGCAGCAATCTGGGCTTTGCGGCAGGTACTCGACGAAACCGAATTCGCGCAGCTAAAGGCTCAGCGGGCAGGGCAGGATCCCGACCCCGACGTCCGTGCAGAGTGGGCCTAACCGCGCAGTTTGCGCAGCAAGATGTCCAAGTCCCTGGCCAGGGCCGGGTCGTCCATCCTGAGAGCCTCGATCCGCCGCACCGCATGCAGAACCGTGGTGTGGTCCCGTCCACCAAAGCGCCGCCCGATATCCGGCAGGGACCGTGTGGTAATCTGCTTGGCGATCCACATGGCAGCTTGGCGCGGCCGGGCCACGGCGCGGGCGCGGCGCTCGGAGATCATATCGGCTTGCTTGAGGCCAAAGTGCTCGGCCACCACCTTCTGAATCGTATCCACCGTCACCCGCTTTTCGGTGCAGGACAGGTGGGGGCGAAGAATGGCCTGGGCCTCATCTAATGACAGCCGCGCCAGATCTCCCCCAACCCGTGCGACCAGGGTGTTCAGAGCCCCCTCAAGTTCGCGCACAGAGTCCGTGAAGCGATCGCCGAGGAACTGCAGGACCTCTATCCGCGCAGACGGGGCAAAACCGCCCTGACCCGCCAGGGTGGCGAGCTTTCGCTCAAGTATGCCAAGGCGCAGATTGTGGTCGGCCGGCTCAATGCCACACACCAGACCAGCTTGGAGATGGGAGCGCAGGCGAGGCTCCATATCCACCAGCTCCGACGGCGACCGATCTGCGGTCATGACCACCCGACGGCCATCTTCGACCAGGGCGATCAGGGTGTGGAACAGCTCTTCCTGGGTCGACTGCTTGCCGGCGACGAAATGCACATCGTCGATGAGCAGAAGGTCAGCGTCGCGCAATTCATCCTTGAATGCTGCGGTCTGGCGATCCTGGACAGCGCGAACAAAGGCCGATGTGAACCGCTCAGCGGTCATATAGACCACCTTCTTATCGACGCCGGTTTGCATGGCCTCCCAGGCCATGGCGTTCAGAAGGTGAGTTTTCCCAAAGCCGTAGGGGCCGTGGAACAGGACGGGATTGAAGTGTCCATCAGCCCAGGACGCCACCCGGCGGGCAACGGCAAAGGCAAACTCATTGGCGGGACCCTGAACAAAGGTGTCAAAGGTGAATCTTTCCTGCAGGCCCAGGCGCGCAGGCACCCGTAGGGATGGGTCGTGACCCAGGGTTGGCGCGGGCACAGAGATTTCAATCACCTTGGCTGTCGCGGGTGCAGTAACCACCTCCCCAAGCGCTTCAAATTCCATCCGAGACTTCAGATCGAGATGTCGACCCATGGGGTCATGCTGCGCCCACAGCTCGCCAATGCGCCGCCAAGCATGGCGCCGAATCCAATCTCGGGCGACGCCGGTCGCCGCCACCAGACAAATATCAGTGCCATGTTCCTTTAGAGCAGCCTGACCGAGCCAGGATCCGAAGGTCGCTTCTCCGAGCTCATGCTTCAGCGTCTGACAGGTCCGGTTCCAGGCATCACCTGCTCCAACCCCGGTCATTGCTTCGGCAAACCCTCCACGCGCAATGCTCACTGTCGTCCCCTTATTCCTGGTCGCAAGTTGGGCCTTACGCCCCCACCTGAACCGAGATTATCCTCAGCTTTTTAGGGCGCACGGGTTCGTTCCCGGAAACGAGATACACTCCCGCCGCCGTTCATTTCCGCATCCAAGGTCAATTGGAAATACGCTCTACAGGAGAAACAGTAGCCCCGGCGCTTCGCCGGTCAACGCAGATTCTTTGCTCGGTTTGCGGATATTTTTATTGACTCGACCTGAGCCCCAATCCCGCAAGGGAATCTTGAATTTCGGGGCCTCTCACCTGAGTAGTTTGGTCGCAGGGCGATAGCCGCCACGGGGCCAAAAATAAGACGCCCGCGGACCAAAGATCCACGGGCGTCAAGTCTCTAATGAGCAGAGATCAGAGCTCGGGCGGAAAAATCGCCGCCCGAGAAATTCAGCCTAGGCGACGGCCATTTTCTTGAGCTGAGCGGCCAGGCGCGAGACCTTGCGCGAGCCCGTATTCTTATGAACCACGCCCTTGGTCACGGCGCGCATCAGTTCCGATTGCGCCTTGATGAATGCATCCTTGGCCACGGCAGGATCGCCGGCGGCTAGAGCCTCGTCAAACTTACGCAGGAAGGTACGCACGCGCGAGCGGCGGGCCGTATTGATTTCGGTGCGACGGGCGATCTTGCGGACCGCTTTCTTAGCGCCGGGCGTATTTGCCATGCTTCAGCTCTCAAACATATGTCGCGCCGCCTGTCAGAGGCGGGCGTCTAAATTGGAGGCGCGGATATACGGGAAGGTGGCCATGGGGTCAATGCGCCATTGGCCTTTCTTCTCTTCGTCCATTTCGCCTTAGCTGCCCTTGAAATTCGGCTTCCGCTTTTCGACAAAGGCGGCCATGCCTTCCTTCTGGTCCTCAAAGGCGAAAAGGGAGTGGAACAGCCGCCGCTCCATGGCGACCCCCGTGGCCAGGGTTGTTTCAAGGGCCGCTTCCACCAGCTCCTTGTTCATCATGACGGCCAGGGGTGATTGACCGGCAATCTTGGTGGCAGCCGACAGGGCTTCCTCCATCAGCTTCTCAACGGGAACCACCCGAGAGACGAGGCCCGCGCGTTCAGCCTCGGCGGCATCCATCATGCGACCGGTCAGGACCATGTCCATGGCCTTGGATTTGCCCACAAGTCGGGTCAAGCGCTGGGTTCCGCCAATGCCGGGCATAACCCCGAGATTAATCTCAGGCTGGCCGAATTTTGCGGTTTCTGCGGCGATGATGAAGTCGCACAGCATGGCCAATTCGCAGCCTCCGCCCAGGGCAAAGCCGCTGACCGCCGCAATAACCGGCTTACGAAAGTGGTCGAATGTCCGGGCAACTGCGCCAAACATGTCGGACTTGAACATGTCCGCATAGGTCTTGTCGGCCATCTCTTTAATGTCGGCACCCGCAGCGAAGGCGCGCTCTGAGCCCGTGAGCACAAGGCAGCCGACGGCGTCATCGGCACCAATGGCGTCCATGGCTTCGCCGAGTTCTCTCAGCAGGGTGCTATTGAGGGCGTTGAGGGCCTCTGGTCGGTTGAGCCGAATGATGGCGACGGCTCCCTGGGTTTCAACAATCAGGGTCTCGAAAGTCATGGCTCAGGCTCCTCTAAGGCGGGTGGTCTGCGATTTACGGCCCTTGGACGGAATAGCCAAGGGCGCGGAGCCGGGCCGGAACCCCGCCAGGGCCGATCAGATGGCCAACCCCGACCACAACAATGGTCAGACCATGGCCCTGCAGCCGGGTGTTCAAGGGCCCCACCCAGGCCTGGTTTCGATCGCTCACCAGTCGGCGATAGATCCCAGGTGCCGACACCCGCAGGGGCGATAGCGCCTCACGATCCAGACGCCGAACATCGCCCTTGGCCCAAGCGGTGACCAGGCGGTCATAGGCCTTGGGGTCGCTATCCATCTGTCGCAGGGTATCTCGAAGGGAGGCGAGCTGGTCAGCCATGGGGGCTTGATCAAACATGTCGAGCTGTTGTTTCGCCGTTTCCAGCGATCGCTTTTCTGTCCCAGATGAAACGGCGCTGGAGAGGGTTTCTTCGACTCCGCTGGATGCGGTCGCCCCCGCCGCCTGAAAATCGGCCGTTGCCAGGAGGACCTCTGCGAACCAGGGCTCAAAGGGATCAAGCTGTGCTGGAGACAGCCCAACGCGCTTGCAGACCCTTGCCAGTCGCGCCTGCTCGCCAGGGGTCAGAAGCGATTGCAGGGTCTTGCCCGGTCCCAGCCTGCCCATGGCCACCGCCAATTGACCCACCTGCCCGGCGGCGACCGGATCAACTGGAATTTCAAACCAAATATCGTCGGCCCTCGGCAGGGCCTTGTTCAGGATCTCCGGACGCCAGGTCAGTCCCGGCGGCAGGACGTGGACCGACCCAAAGAGGATCATTTCAGAGTCCGCATCCCTGACGATCCAAACGGGTGGCATCGCCCAGGCGCTGGACCCGCAGATTATAGCCGCAGCAAGGGCGAGAAAGCTCAGGACGCGTTGGCGCATCACAGTCCTATGTCTGGCAAGTCGGGCAAAAATAGGTCGACCGGCCAGCTTGGACTTCCCGATGGATGGTGCCAGTGCAGCCGGGGTTGCTGCAGGGCGCGTCTTGGCGGTCATAGGCCCGGAAGCGATGTTGGAAATAGCCTAAGGCACCATTGGCCGCAGCGAAATCTCTTAAGGTGGATCCGCCCACCTCAATGGCTTCGATGAGGACCTCTTTTACAATCCGGGCCAGGATTTCAAGCCTCTCTGGTCCAACCTCTCCGGCGGGGCGGAAGGGTGAGATCTTCGATCTGTTCAGGGCCTCACAGACATAAATATTGCCCAGGCCAGCCACGACGCGTTGATCCAGCAATAGGGTCTTTGGTCCCTGGGCCCGTCCCTTAAACATTTCCGCCAATCGGTCTGGGCCGAAACCATCGGACAAGGGCTCTGGGCCCATGGCGGCGAACCAGGGATGTTGATCGAGGGCTGCGGTTTCAATCAGTCCCATAAAGCCGAAGCGTCGGGCGTCATAATAGGTGACCCGTCCCCCTGCCTGGGTTTCGAACACCACATGGGCGTGCTTGGGGTTAGGGTCCGCAGCATAGTGAAACTCTCCGGGCCGGACTGAGCCCTCAGGCTGAGCAATTTCAAAGCGTCCGCTCATGCCCAGATGCATGACCAGGGTCTCCCCGCGGTCAAGGTCGGCCATCAGGTATTTGGCGCGCCGCCGCAGGGCGATGATCTGCGCACCGGTTAACCGCTGGACAAACCCCTCTGGAAACGGAAAGCGCAGATCCGGACGGCGGGCGTCAACCCGGCGAAGTCTTTGACCCTCTAGGACGGGGGCCAGACCCCGTCGGACGGTTTCAACTTCGGGGAGCTCAGGCATGGCCCTGACTCGCATAACTCACCTAGGCTAGGCAATGGTGGCGCATGAGACTGATGAGCGCTATGAGGCGAGCATGACTGCGACATTCGGATTTCAAGACGTTGATCCCAGTGAAAAGCCGCGCCTGGTGCGGGGTGTTTTCGATCGGGTGGCCCGCCGCTATGACCTGATGAATGATCTGATGAGCGTTGGCGTTCACAGACTCTGGAAAGACGCGGTGGCGTCACGGCTTAACCCCCAGCCGGGCGAGGTCATCATCGACTGCGCTGGCGGAACCGGGGATATGGCCCGCAGATTTGCCCGCATGGCGCGTCGGGCCCAGGAGCGCCGGGGCGGCGAGGACGCCAGAATTTTCGTCCTCGATTATAATGCCGAAATGGTTGCCTCGGGACGGCAAAAGGGAGGGGAGCCTGAAATCGCCTGGGGGGTCGGTGACGCCCAGCGCCTGCCCCTGCCCGACGCCTGCGCCGACGCCTATGTGATTTCTTTCGGCATTCGTAATGTCACCGATGTTCAGGCTGCCCTGGTAGAAGCTAGGCGGGTTCTCAAGCCCGGTGGCCGGTTCCTGTGCCTTGAGTTTTCCAGGCCTGCCACCGATGTCCTGCGGCGCGCCTATGATGCTTATTCCTTTGCCGTGATCCCGGCCATTGGCGAGCTGGTCGCCAAGGATCGCGCCTCTTATCAGTATCTCGTGGAGAGCATTCGCCGGTTCCCTGACCAAAAGACCTTCGCCAACATGATGGAAAAGGCTGGCTTTAAGCGGGTCAGCTATACCAACTTCACCGGCGGCGTCGCGGCGCTGCATCAGGGTTGGGCGATCTGATCTATGGGTGGGCTTCGGCGACTCCTTGAAGCCCTATGGCGGTTGGTTCGGTTTGACGCCCTCCTCCCGCGGGAGGCGCAAAATCACTACCCGCCCGGGCTTCAGGCGCTATCCAAGATACTTCAGGTGTTTTCCGGCCCCCAAGCCCGGCTGGGACGCCCGGGGGAACGCTTGGCCTTGGCCTTGGAAACCCTTGGGCCTGTGGCCATCAAGCTTGGGCAGCTGCTGTCGACCCGGGCCGATATCTTTGGCAAGGCCTTTGCCGTCGACCTCGCCAGACTGAAGGATCGGCTGCCGCCCTTCCCGACATCGACCGCCCGTGCCGAGATCGAGCACGCCCTTGGGCGTAGCGTCGAAAGCCTCTTTACGAACTTCGAAGATCCCCTGGCCGCCGCATCCCTCGCCCAGGCACATTCGGCCTATCTTTTGGATGGCCGACATGTGGCGGTAAAAGTGCTTCGCCCGGGCATCGATTTACGTGTGGCTGAAGACGCTGCCGCCATGCGCCTGGCGGCGGGGTTCCTGTCAGGGGTGTCAGCCACGGCCCGGCGACTTCAGCCCAAGGCCCTGGCTGAAACCGTCATTCGATCTACTGAGCTAGAGTTAGATCTTAGGCTAGAAGCCGCAGGCTGTGACGAGTTGCGCGGGATCATGGCGCGCGATGGCTATATGACCGCGCCGCGCATTGTCTGGGAGGGGGTGGGCAAGACTGTCCTGACCCTTGAATGGGCAAGGGGGCTCCCCCTGTCACGTCCAGAGGCCCTGCTACAGCCAGGACTGGATCGACAGGCCTTGGCCGATAACCTCATTCGCGCCTTTCTGTCTCAGGCCCTCGATCACGGCGTTTTCCATGCCGACCTGCATGAGGGTAACCTGTTTATAGCCGCCCCCGCGCAGATCGAGGCGGTAGATTTCGGCATTATCGGGCGGCTCGGGGCACCTGAGCGGCGCTATCTGGCCGAGATCCTCTGGGGGTTTCTGGAACGAGATTATGAGCGGGTTGCCCGCGTCCATTTTGACGCCGGTTATGTGCCGAGGACCCATTCGGTTTCGGCCTTCGCCCAGGCCCTTCGGGCGGTCGGAGAGCAGGTGTTTGGCCGCCCCGCCAGCGAAGTGCCCATGAGCCGGGTCTTGATCCAGCTCTTCGAAATCACCGCAATTTTCGACATGAAGCTAAGACCTGAATTGGTCCTCCTGCAGAAGACCATGGTGGCCGTCGAAGGCGTCGCGCGGGGCATATGTCCCGATCACGACATGTGGCAGGCGGCGGATCCGGTTGTTCGTCGTTGGATGATGCGGGAACTTTCCCCCGCCGCCCAGGCGCGTCGCTTCCTACAGGATGGGGCTGAGGCTTTGCAGAACCTGGCCCGCCTCCTGCAAGCCCCACCCAGCATGCCAGCATCCATACCCCCATCCCCGCCCATCTGGATTTGGCTTTGCGCCGGCGCGGTGATCATGGCTGCGGGCGTCCTGCTCGGCGCCTGGGCTTTTTAGAGACCTCTTGCTTCGGACGGTTCCGTCCAAAGAGATGGAGGCGCTCTCGACCTAGCCCTCTGTGTCGCTGCTACGCCGGTCGGCCCTGACCGTCTGGCGCCTTGCCTCCCGGGCCTTTTGCACATCCCAGTAGGCCGGGCCCTGGTCGGGCTTGAACATGGCGCGGGGAACCCCGTCCTTGGTGGCTACAGCGAAGATATTGTCCTTGGCGTCATAGATCAGCACATCCCCATTTTCCCGCTTCAGGGTTTGGGCCCCAGCCGGGGGATGGCCAACAAAGGTTTGAGCCTTCTTGATATAACTATCCAAATTCGAGGCCCCGAAATCCTCGCCATTGCGGGCAAAGCTTCTTTCGGCATTCTCCTCTGCCGACCCCTTCTTGCTGGAGGACCAGATGGCCTTGCCATTGATCTGCCGGACGGGTCCCTGCGACCCGGCATCTGCCTGAGCGTAAGACCTCACGCGGGGGGTGTTATCTTGGTCGGCATCTGTGGGTGAGGTTGTTGCATAATGACCTGACCTGTCGCCAGCTTCCGTCCGCGTGGCGACCGCGGATGACCTCTCACAGGCGGCCAAGAGGATGAGGGCGAGGCCAAACGCGACAACACTGCGGGTTTTTGACATGCATTATCTCCATACGCTATGGGTTTCGGAACAAAGTAAGAACACATATTCTGCGTTGTCGAATCCTTTTTTGCATCTATGCCGACGCAACCGCCCTTCATCGAAAAGGACTTCGCACTTTTGTCATTCCGGCCTTAGAAGGCTGAGGTTTTCGCGGAGGTGCGGTTCCCGTGTCGCAAATGCGCATACTCTTGATCGTCGGTGGCGGGATCGCCGCCTATAAGAGCCTTGAACTCATTCGACTTCTCCGAAAGTCGGGGGCAGATGTTCGGGTCATTTTGACCTCGGCAGGGGCACAGTTTGTCACCCCCTTGTCCCTCGCGGCCCTCTCTGAAAACCCTGTCCATACGGACCTGTTCAGCCTGACGGATGAAGCTGAAATGGGTCATATCCAATTGTCCCGGGCGGCTGATCTTGTGGTTGTCGCCCCAGCCACCGCTGACCTCATGGCCAAGGCCGCCCAGGGTCTGGCCAATGACCTCGCATCGACGGTTCTGCTGGCGACCGATAAGTCGGTCCTCATGGCCCCGGCCATGAATGTACGCATGTGGGATCATGCGGCCACCCAGCGAAATCTCGCCACCCTTCAGGGCGACGGTGTCATCTTTGTCGGCCCAAATGACGGCGATATGGCCTGCGGAGAATTTGGGCCGGGTCGCATGGCCGAGCCTGCGGAAATCCACGCAGCTATTCTCGAAAAGCTGTCGGGTGCGCCAAAGCCTCTGGCGGGACGGCGGGCTATTGTCACGGCTGGACCGACGGCCGAACCCCTTGATCCTGTGCGCTATCTGACCAATCGTTCAAGCGGCAAGCAGGGCTTTGCCATTGCCGCAGCCCTGGCCCAGCTCGGCGCTGACGTGACCCTTGTGGCCGGGCCCGTAGCCCTCGCAACCCCTACGGGGGTCAAGCGAGTGGATGTGGAAACCGCCCGGGAGATGCTGGCGGCCTGTCAGTCTGCCCTGCCGGCAGACATCGCCGTTTGCGTCGCCGCCGTGGCCGATTGGCGGCCCGCAGATGTCGCCAGCCAAAAGACCAAGAAGACCCCGGGGGGCGGACCACCCCCTCTGACCCTTGTCGAAAATCCAGACATTTTAGCCACCCTCTCCAAAGGTGAGACGCGCCCCACCCTGGTGGTCGGCTTTGCCGCTGAAACCGAGAATGTCGAAGCCTATGCTCAGGCCAAGCTCGCCAAGAAGGGCTGTGACTGGATTATCGCCAATGATGTTTCTATCGCCGGGACCATGGGGGGCGATGACAATGCCATCTCGATTGTCACGACATCAGGTATTGAGCGCTGGTCGCGGCTGGCAAAATCGGAGGTTGCCGACAAGTTGGCGGCCAGAATGGCGGAAGGTTTGACATGAAGCCCATGATCCCTGTGGTCCGACTGGCCCATAATCAGGACCTACCCCTTCCGGCCTATGAAACCGCTGAGGCCGCAGGCATGGACCTCCGGGCCGCTGTGCCCGCCGACGAGCCCTTTGTCCTAAAGCCCGGCGCCCGGGCGGCCATTCCGACCGGGTTGGCCTTTGCGATCCCGTCCGGGTTTGAGGGTCAGGTTCGGCCCCGCTCGGGTCTTGCCCTGAAGTCTGGCATTACCCAGGCCAATACCCCGGGCACCATCGACGCCGACTATCGCGGGGAAGTGAAGGTCATTTTGATCAACCTTGGCGAGGATGATTTCTTGATCCGTCGCGGGGACCGTATCGGCCAGATGATTGTGGCACCCGTGGTTCAAGCTGGATGGATCGAAGTCGACAGCCTGGACGAAACCGAACGGGGCGTGGGGGGCTTTGGCTCCACCGGCGCCCAATAACTGATCGGAGCTGATATGGAACTTCTCTTGGTTCGTCACGGTCGCCCCGAGCGTCGGGAAGATACCTCGGACCCGCACCTGGCCTCCGAAGGCCATGAGCAGGCGCGCAAGGTTGCCGATTGGCTGTCGGCTGAACATATTGATGCGGTCTGGTCGAGCCCCATGCTCCGCGCCTTTCAGACGGCTGAGCCCTTTGCCGGCCTTTCCGGTCATGAAATCCGCCAGCACGAGGGGGTGGTGGAATTTGACCGGTCCTCTGGGGTCTATATTCCCACCGAAGAGCTCAAGCGCGAAAACTATGCCGCCTGGCAGGCCATGGCCCAGGGGGGCGACAGCGTCGACATGGGCGAGTTTCAGGTCACCGTCGTGGCGGCGATCGAGGAGATTATCGCCGCCCATCCCGGGCAGAAGGTCGCCATCTTCTGCCATGGCGGGGTGATCAATGTCTGGGCAGCCCATGTTCTTGGCATACCGCCCAAGGTGTTTTTCGAGGCTGATTATACCAGCATCAACCGGTTCATGGCCGCCCGCAGTGGCCAGCGCGCCGTGGTGAGCCTCAACGAGCGGGCGCACCTTAGGGTGTAGATCGGGGTTTTCAGACCCGAAGTCTTGACCTAGCCTCCTGTCCAATAAAGCGGGGTCATACCCCGGTAGGAGGAAACATGGCTGTCTCGACCTTTCCCAGGACTGTGCAAGACATCACGCCAGACTGGCTGACCGGCGCCTTGCGGCAAAAGGGCGTGCTAAGTGGCGCGGCGGTGTCGAGCATCACAGCAGAACCCATGGGTGTCGGCCTGGGCTTTATGAGCGCCATGCAGCGCCTGAGCCTGACCTATGATGGCCCTGCGCCTGACGCCCCCACCCGATTGATCGCCAAGCTGGCCCCCTTGGATCCTGGGGCGCGGCAAATCGATTTGGTCTTCCAGTTCTATGAAAAGGAGACCGGTTTCTACCGCCTTCTGCAGGATGAAACGCCGATCCGAACCCCCCGCGCCTATTGTGCGGAGTTCGATCCCCAGTCCCATGATTTTATTTTGCTGATGGAGGATCTTTCACCGGCAAGATTGGGTGATCATCTGGCTGGGATGAGCCCGACAGACGCAGGTCTCGCCATTGACGCAGTCGCGGCCTTGCATGGCCGGTGGTGGCGGTCGCCCAAGCTCTCTGAAATGCCGTGGCTGCTGGAGATCAACTCACCTCAGATGAAGGGTCTGCAGGGTGTCTATCAGCAGTGCTGGCCGGCCGTTGTCGACTTCCTCGGGGACCGCATGCCTGAGGCCATGCGCAAGACCGGCGAGCAGTTGGCGACCCGCATCGAGGCCATGATGGACTTGGCCGCTGACATGCCTCGCACCATCATGCACGGGGACTATCGCGCCGATAACATGTTCTTCGAGGTGGGGGAGGCCAAGGAGCCCTTCGCCATCGCCGACTGGCAGGTCATGCTGGAAGGCCCCGCAGCCTTTGACCTTGCCTATATGGTATCAGGCAGTCTCAAGCCTGACATTCGCCGCGCCTGTCAGGACGACCTGGTGGTCCGTCACCATGCGGGCCTGGTGAAGGCCGGCGTGAGCGATTATTCCCTCAAGGACCTGCAGGCGGACTATCGCGTCTGCGCCACCCTCGGCTGGTGCTGGCCTGTGGTGGCCATTGGGTCCCTCGACATGGCCAATGAGCGCGGCGTCGCCACCTTCTACGCCTGGGCGGAGCGGGTCATGGGGACAGTGCTCGATCTCGATGGCGGAGCCGTGATCCCCTAAAGATTTGGGGCGACAAAGCTCCTGATCTCAGCGAAGGCCGCTGCCACCGATAGGGTGAGGGCGTCGCCGTGTTCTGGGCCAATAATCTGGGCCCCAACTGGCAAACCTGAGGCCGTAAGACCTGCGGGTACGCAGGTCGCGGGCAGGCGGCAAACCGTCGCTAGAGATATCCAGTCCAGCATGGAGGCATAGGGAATTGTCTGCCCACCTGTCAGGGACAGGACCCGGCTATTGAAGGGGCCATGGTCATGGGGGAAGGCAGCAACCGGCGTAACCGGTGCCAGCAGGACATCATAGCGTTCGAAGGTCGAGGCGATCTGGTCACAGAGGTTCGCCCGGGCTTCGTCGGCCTCCAGCCACTCCAGGTGGGTTGCCGTATAGGATAGGACCTGCCCCGCCATGGGGGTTCCAGCTGCCTTGGCCGCAAGGGCCGCTGGGCGCATGGACATGAGGTTCTCCAGGACCTCAAGCGGAAGATCCTGGGCCAAGGCGGCGCCCAGCAGGGTTTGGTAGGTCTCCTTCAGCCGACCAGCATCCACCGGGCTGGAGATCAGATCCACCCTTGCGCCGGCGTCTTCCAGTTGGCGAGCATAGGCTTCGATGACGAGGCGAGACTGGGAATCGAGGTGATAGAGGGGCTCGTCCAGCCAGAGCCCAACACGCAAATGATCGAGCTTTGGCGTTTCTAGAGCTGAAATCTGCTGTCGGGACAGAATGGAAAACAACAGCTGCAAGTCCCGTGCAGACCGGGCCATGGGCCCAACCACATTCAGATCCCTCGGGGCCTTGGCCCCGGGTGCCGGCGGCACATGGCCTCGCTGAGACACCGCCTGCCAGGTGGGCTTGTGGGAATAGACCCCGCAGAAATTTGCAGGGACCCGCAAGGACCCCCCAATATCTGAGCCAATTTCCAGGGCGGTAATCCCTGTGGCCAAGGACCCAGCTGCGCCCCCGGATGATCCGCCGGTGGTTCGACTTGGGTCCCACGGATTGTTCGAGGTCCCATAGAGGCTGTTAAAGCTCTGCCAGTCTCCGGCCATGACTGGCACATTGGTCTTGCCCCAAAACACAGCCCCGGCCGCGCGGGCCCGGGCGACCGTCTCAGCGTCGTCGCAGGCGGCGCGCTCCCGCAGGTTTTGAACCCCGGCGCTGGCCGGCATGCCGACCACGTCTAGGGTGTCCTTCAAGGTCATGGGCAGACCCGCCAGGGGCCCCAAGGTCTCGCCCCGCGCCCTGCGATCATCCAGTGCCTTGGCCGAAGCCCTGGCATTTTCGATATCGTGAACCACCACAAGATTGAGGCTCTTGCGGAGTGCAGCCTCTCGGGCTGTGGCGAGGTCCAACAGTTCAACTGCAGAGACCTTACCCGCGGCAAGCATGGCCAGCTGGTCGGTGGCGTCTAGGGCGAGGATGTCAGCGGTCATGGGGTTTTCCAGCTAGGCCTTCAGGCCAAGAACGTCTTGCATGTCATATTCCCCAGGGCCCTGACCGGCGACCCAGCGAGCCGCTTCGACGGCACCCCGGGCGAACAGGCTGCGATCCCGGGCCGAGTGGCTCAGGGTAATGATCTCATCCTCGGCAGCGAAGATTACGGAATGATCTCCGACAATGCCGCCGCCCCTCAGGACGGAAAAGCCAATGTCACCGGTTCGCCTCGGTCCTGTCATGCCATCGCGCCCACGCACAGCCACCTCGGAGAGGGTCTGGCTACGGCCCTCTGCCGCCGCCTCTCCCAGCATGAGGGCGGTGCCAGATGGAGCATCGACCTTGCGTTTATGATGCGCCTCGAAGACTTCGATATCGTAGGCCTCTGCGCTCAAGGCCCGAGATGCCCGTGCGACCAGACCGGCCAGCATGTTGACACCAAGGGAATAGTTTCCCGTTCTGACGATCGGCAAGGTCTTAGCAGCCAAGGCGATGCGCGCGGCTTGGGCCTCCGTGAACCCTGTCGCACCGATGATCATGGCCGGGCCACCCTTGGCCGCCAGACCTTCCGCCAGGAGGGTCGAGGCCTCTGCTGTTGTAAAATCGATCACCACATCGGCCAGGGCCAGGGCCTCTTCTGCGGTGGTGAGACCTGGCCCAGTCATCCCCGGCCGATCAAACTTCGCGCTCAACACCAAGCCTTCGCGCCCCTCTAATGCGGCTTCAAGGGCAAGACCCATACGGCCAAGGGCCCCAGCCAAGGCAATGCGAACAGGTTTGATCATGGGCGAATTCCACAGCGAATATGCCGCGTTTGTCCTCGCCACGGGGGTCCGGGTCAATGAATTCCGACTGAGTCATCGACCGATAACCGCAAAATGGATGAACTCTCTGGCTCCGAGGTGCCTTTCAGGCTGTTGTCCCGCCAATCAGCCCTCTATAGGTTGGCCCCCTTTCCATGACCTGCCGAAGGACCCGCTGCGCTTATGAGCGACGCTGAAAAACGCACCTTCACTGATGAAGAAGCCCTGAGCTTCCATAAGTACCCGAAGCCCGGGAAGATCGAGATCATTGCGACCAAGCCCATGGCGACGCAGCGGGATCTCAGCCTAGCCTATTCGCCGGGCGTCGCCGTGCCGGTTCTGAAGATCGCCGAGGACCCTGAGGCGGCCTATGACTATACGTCCAAGGGCAATCTTGTGGCGGTGATTTCCAACGGCACAGCCATCCTGGGCCTCGGAAACCTGGGGGCGCTGGCGTCCAAGCCGGTCATGGAAGGCAAGAGCGTCCTCTTCAAGCGCTTCGCCGATGTCGACTCCATCGATATCGAGGTGTCTGCCACTGACCCGGACGAGATCATCACGGTCATCAAGAATATCGGTGTGACCTTCGGCGGCATCAATCTTGAAGACATCAAGAGCCCCGAATGCTTCCGCATCGAGACGGAGCTGCAGGAACTTCTCGACATTCCCGTCTTCCACGATGACCAGCATGGCACGGCGATCATCTCTGCGGCGGGCCTGATCAATGCCTGCGCCATCACTGGCCGCGAACTGTCTCAAGTTAAGCTGGTCCTTTGCGGGGCTGGGGCTGCGGGCATCGCATCCCTGGAACTCATGAAGGCCATGGGCGTGCGGTCCGACAACTGCATTGCCGTCGACAATACCGGCGTCATCTATCGTGGCCGGTCTCAGGGTATGAACCAGTGGAAATCGGCCCACGCCGTTGACACCGATGCTCGCACCCTCGCTGACGCCCTGAAGGGTGCCGACGTGTTTATCGGCCTGTCGGTCAAGGGTGCCCTGACCCCGGAAATGGTGGCCTCCATGGCACCAAATCCGATCATCTTCGCCATGGCCAACCCTGATCCGGAAATCACCCCGGAAGAGGCTCATGCTGTGCGTAAGGATGCCATTGTCGCCACGGGGCGCAGTGATTATCCCAACCAGGTGAATAACGTCCTGGGTTTCCCCTACATCTTCCGCGGCGCCCTGGATGTGCGCGCCCGGCGGGTGAACATGGAAATGAAGATCGCCTGTGCCAATGCCCTGGCCCAGCTGGCCCGGGAAGATGTGCCTGACGAGGTGGCCGCCGCCTATCATGGGGTCCAGCTCAAGTTCGGCCCGGAATACATTATTCCCTCGCCCTTCGATCCGCGGCTGATGTCTTACATCCCGCCCTTCGTCGCCCAGGCGGCCATGGATACCGGCGTCGCCCGCAAGCCCATCGCCGATATGGACGCCTATCGCGCCTCCCTGGCCCAGCGCCTCGACCCGACAGCAGGTTTCCTGCAAAAGCTCCAGGGCACCGTCCTGCGCGGGCCGAAAAAACGGATCGTCTTTGCGGAAGGCGAAGAGCCCAGTGTCATCCGGGCGGCCTATGCGTTCGAGAGTGCTGGCCTCGGTCACGCGGTTCTTGTGGGCCGCGAAGACCTCGTCCGGGAAAATATGCGCCTGGCCGGTCTCGACCCTGAAGAGACCAATCTGGAAATCGTCAACGCCCGGGTCTCGGCCCACAATCCGCAGTTCGTGGACTTCCTCTATGCCCGCCTGGCACGGCAGGGCTATTTGCTCCGGGATGTTCAGCGTCTCATCAATCAGGACCGGAATTCCTTCGCAGCCTCTATGGTTGCCCTGGGTCATGCAGATGGCATGGTCACGGGGGTCACCCGCTCCTATGACCAGGTCCTAGAAGAAGTCATGCGGGTGATTGACCCACGGCCGGATGGTCGGGTCATCGGCATGAGTATTCTCTTGGCCAAGAGCCAGACCTTGTTCATCGCAGACACCAACATCACCGAAATGCCAGAAGCCGATGAACTGGTGGAAATCGCCATGGAAGCGGCTCGGGCGGTCAAGGCCATGGGCTTCACCCCGCGGGTGGCTTTCATGTCCTACTCGACCTTTGGCAATCCCATGGGCCAAAGATCTGAAAAGGTCCGCGAGGCCGTGGCCATGCTGGACGATATGGACGATGTCGAGTTCGAATATGAAGGCGAAATGCCGCCGGAAGTCGCTCTGGACCCCCAGCGCCGTGCCAACTACCCCTTCATGCGCCTGACCGGCCCGGCCAATGTTCTGGTCATGCCGGCCATTCACTCTGCGGCCATTTCCACCCAGCTGGTCCAAGCCTTGGGTGGTGCAACCGTGATCGGTCCGGTCCTGCTTGGCCTGCAGAAGTCGGTCCAGATTGCGCCCTTGTCAGCTTCGGTCTCCAAGATCCTGCAAATGGCCACCCTGGCTGCCTATGAACAGGACATGGTTGAAGCTCAGTCCTGAGCCTTGGCCTTGCCTTGAGCCCGGGGGCGGCACCGACCTAGGGTCGTCCCCCCATAGGAATGCGTCATGACGGGCCTCAGTCTCGGAATTGATTTCGGCACCACTAACACCGTCATCGCCTTGGCTGGCGTCGATGGGGCGTCAGCGCTGGTAAAATTTCCAGCGCCGGAGGGTGAAGTCTTTGCCTTTCGATCAGCGCTCTCTTTTAATGCACCGACAGATCGCCCCACCGAACGCCGGGTGGAGGCGGGGCCCTGGGCCATTGAAGCCTATGTGGAAGACCCGCTGGAGACGCGGTTCATCCAGTCCTTCAAGAGCTTCGCTGCTTCGGCGAATTTCACGGAAACGCAAATACTTGGCCGACGCTATGTCTTCGAAGACATGCTCTCGGCCTTTCTCCTCAAACTCAGGGACCATGCGGGGCCTGACCTCGCAAGCCTGCCAAAGCAAGTGATTGTCGGTCGGCCGGTGACCTTTGCTGGCGCCTCCCCAGATGAAAATCTGGCGCTGAAGCGCTATGAGGCCGCCTTCGCCCGTCTCGGCTTTGAGGATATTCTCTATGCCTATGAGCCCGTAGGGGCGGCCTTCTTCTTCGCGCGCGGCCTGAAGGAAGACGCTACGGTCATGGTGGGGGATTTCGGCGGCGGCACCTCTGACTTTTCCATCATCAGGTTCAGCCACCAGGACGGCGAAATTCAGTCAACGCCCTTGGGGCGGTCCGGGGTGGGTGTCGCTGGAGACGCCTTTGACTATCGGATCATCGACAATCTGGTTTCCCCCGCCTTGGGCAAGGGGTCGACCTATTCGAGCTTTGGCAAGACCCTGCCGATTCCGAACCGCTATTACTCGGCCTTTGCAAGATGGGATCAATTGGCCCTGCTGCGGGCCAGCCGCGACATGCGCGAAATCCGCAAGCTGGTGCGAGAAGCTGACGAGCCCGACAAGATCGCCCAGCTGGTGGAGACCCTCGACGAAAACTACGGCTACCAGCTGTATAAGTCCGTTTCCCGCCTGAAGGAGACCCTCTCAAGGGAGTCCCAGGCCCAGTTTCACTTCGCCGCAGGCTCCATCGAAATCGAACACCAGATTGACCGCCGGGACTTTGAAGCCTGGATCGCACCAGAGCTTGCCATGATCGAAACCGCCGTAGATCAGGCCATCGCAGACGCTGGCCTTACCGCGGCTGGCATTGACCGGGTCTTCCTTACCGGCGGATCGTCCCTGGTGCCCGCTGTCCGGGATATCTTCCTGCGCCGCTTTCCCGCGCAGAAAATTGAAAGCGGCAATGAACTTGAGTCCATCGCCTCAGGCCTTGCCCTCATGGGGCGAGAGCGCGACCTGGAGCGCTGGTGCCGCAGGGCCTGATCTATCTAGACCCCACCGAAGCGACCATTTCCCTTAAGGCGGCATTGGCGATGGTCAGTTTGGCAAAGGTCCAGGCCCCACCAGCGCTTTCAATATCCTCCATGGCCTGATGAACGGCACTCACCAGGGGCTTCCTCTCTGTGGACCAGGCCTCCACCAATTTGTGTGGATCGTCTTTAGAGGTCTTCGGCCCGGCCAAGGCCATGACCGACCGGGTGACGGAGGCCTGTTCAGCCAAAAGTTCTTCCATCAGCCGTCGCAGGGCCGTGCGCTCGAAACTATCACCGGCGCGGAAGCTGCCGGCTGCTACGCGGAGTCGATCGAAGGCAAAGTCTGCGCCCACCTGCTGATAGAGTTTGGCCACATCTGCCAGCTTCCAACTTGAGTCCTCCGCCAGGTCGACCAGGTCGATTGCAGTGGTCAGGGGTTCAAGATTGGCCACCTGTCTGGCCAGGGCCTGCGGTGCCCCCAAGGCGACCATGGCCTGGATGTCAGACTCGACCCGAGCGCGCTCCACGGGGGCGAGGAGTTCGCCGCCGAGCCTTCGCAATTCTGTAGTTCCAGGTTCGTAGCGCCCGATCAGATCTGCGACACTGAGGTTTTCCCGACCCGCCCGTCGGGCCAACCAGAAGGTCTCGCCCCGCAGGGTGTAGACCAGCCGCTTGAACAGGGCCATCTGACCGCTGGCTGGAACGTCCCCCGGAACCTTGCTGTCCAGGGCCGCCACAGCCGCCCAAAGCCTAGGCAGATCAAGCATCGTCTTTGCGGCCTCAAAGCCAATAATCAGGGCGCGGGTGTCGCAGGACGCCGCTGACATAAGCCGGCCAGGGAAGGAGGGCCCGCACTTATTGATGACGTCATTGGCGACCACCGTTGCGATGATCTCCCGGCGCAGTCGATGCCGCTTGAGGATCTCGTCATACTTGCGCAAGCCCTTGGGAAAATAACCCTCCAAGACCGCCTCGAAATAGGGATCATCCGGGGCCGAGGTCGTCACCATGGCCTGGGACAGCTCTAGCTTGCCATAGGCTAGCAAGACCGCGTCTTCAGGCCTGACAAGGCCTCGCCTCGCCTGGGCGCGTTCGGCGAGGAGGGCGGCGTCCGGCAGTCCTTCGACCATGCGGTCCAGCCGCCCCAGGGACTCAAGCTTGCTCATAAACCGACCCTGGGCGTCGAGTTCGCCGACCGCATCCAAATCCATGAGAGAGAGGGCCAGGGTCTGATCATAATTATGCCTGAGCACATGGGTCCCGACGTCGTGCGTCATGGACTTCAGAAGCCGATCGCGTTGGGGCCGGGTTAGGATGCCGGTCCGCTCAAGGGCACCTGTCGCGATCTTGATATTGACCTCATGGTCAGAGGAATCGACGCCTGCAGAATTGTCGATCGCGTCGGTATTGATCCGACCGCCATGGAGGGCGAACTCGATCCGTCCGGCCTGGGTCAAACCAAGATTTGCCCCTTCGCCCACCACCTTGACCCTCAGGTCTGCGCCATTGACTCGCCAGGCATCATTGGTCTTGTCGCCCACATCGGCATGGCTCTCGGTTTGCGCCTTCACATAGGTGCCGATCCCCCCGAGGTAGAGGAGTTCGGCCCTCGCCCGCAAAATAGCGTGGATCAGGTCTCCCGGCGTGACGGCTTCAGCGTCCAGATCTAAGGCCGCCCGGATTTCGGGGGTCAGGGGAATAGACTTCAGGCTCCGGGCAAAGACCCCGCCACCTTTGGAAATAGCCCCCCGATCATAGTCATCCCAGGAGGACCTCGGCAGGGCAAACATGCGCTCCCGCTCAGCATAGGAGATGGCGGGATCCGGCTCGGGATCTAAAAAGATGTGGCGGTGGTCAAAGGCCGCGATCAGCCTGGTTGCCTTGGACAGCAACATGCCATTGCCGAAGACGTCGCCCGACATGTCGCCGATCCCAATAACCGTAAAGGGTTCGCTCTGGATGTCCTTGCCCAGCTCTCGGAAATGCCGTTTGACGGCCTCCCAGGCACCGCGGGCGGTAATCCCCATGACCTTATGGTCATACCCAGCTGAACCCCCTGAGGCGAAGGCGTCCCCTAACCAGAAGCCATAGGACTCGGCCACGCCATTGGCGATGTCTGAAAAGGTGGCCGTGCCCTTGTCGGCGGCGACTACCAAATAGGGATCATCCCCATCGTGGACGACGACGCCCTTGGGATGCACCACCTTGCCGTCGGCGGTGAGGTTGTCGGTGATGTCCAAAAGGCCCATGAGGAAGGTCTTATAGGCACGCACCCCTTCCGCGCGGACCGCGTCAGGGCTGCCGCCCTTGGGGAGTTGCTTGGGGTAGAAGCCGCCCTTGGAGCCCACTGGCACGATGACGGCGTTCTTGACCTGCTGCGCCTTGACCAGGGCCAGGACCTCGGTGCGGAAATCGTCTCTCCTGTCAGACCATCGTAGGCCGCCCCGGGCGACGGGGCCGAAGCGCAAATGCACCCCCTCCACATGGGTCGCCCAGACAAAGATCTCGCAATAGGGCTTAGGCAAGGGAAGGTCTGCCAGCTCCGGGGAGGCGACCTTGAAACTGATATAGGGCTTGGGGGAGCCATCAGGATCAGGCTGGTAGTAGTTGGTGCGCTGGATGGCGCCGACCAGCAGGGCGATGCGTCGCAAGACCCGGTCTTCGTCCAGGCTTTCCACGGTCTGGAGCGCCTTTGTGATCTCAGCCATGACCTCTGCCGCCTTGGCCTTCCGGGCCTTGAGATCGAGCTTCAGACTCGGGTCAAACTTGGTTTGGAACAGATTTAGAATTCGGGCTGTCACGGTCGGGTGGGCCGAGAGGGCGGCCTCTTGAACCCTTTGACTGGGATCGAGCCCTGACTGCTGACGATGTCGGGCCAGGGCGCGGATGAGGGCTGCCTCTCTCCAGGAAGCCGGTATTTCAAGGACCAGGCGATTGAAGCCATCATTCTCCGTCTGCCCCTGCCAGACGGCGGTGAAGGCCGCTTCGAAGGCGGTCTTGACGGCTTCGAAGACCAGGTGCTCGCCCTGCGCGTCGAGCAGGTCAAAATCGTGAATCCAGACCTGGGAGCCCCTCGCGGGCGACACTGGAAAGCCCATCTCAACCATGGCCTTGAGGCCCATGTTTTCAAGAATAGGCAGGACGTCGGCCAGAGGGGCAGGTGATCCTGGGCGGTAGAGCTTGAAACGGAACTGCGTGCGGACATCGTCCGGGCGCCGATAGGCGCGGATATGTATGCCGTCCCCGGTGGACAGGGACTCCAGCACCTCTAAATCTGCAAGGGCTTCACCAGCGTCATATTTATCCTTGTAACCCGCAGGGAAGGCGCTGCCATAGCGGGCCAGGATGTCTGTAACCTGGGCCATGGGGCGGCCCAGGCCGCGAACGGCTTCTGAAAAGCGATCCTCCCAGGTCCTGGCCGCCACCGCCACCTGGTCCTCAATCTTCCGAAGGTCCGGCTTCTTGTGATCTCCAGGATTGAAGCCGACGATGAAATGAACCCTGGCGAGGGGGGCGTCAGAAAAGGACGGATAATAGGCTGAAATTCGGCCGCCATAGGCCCCAGCCAGCAGGGCGCCCGCCTTGGCTCGAAGGCTAGAATCGTATCGTTCCCGTGGGACATAGAGCAAGATCGAGGCAAACCGGCCATAGGGGTCAATGCGTTCAAACAGCCGGACCCGAGGGCGGTCATAGAGGTGCAGTATGGCCTGGGCCGTGGTTAGCAGATCACTGACGGGTGCCTGGAAGACCTCGTCCCGGGGGTAGTTTTCGATGATGTTTTTCAGGCGCTTTTCATTGTGGCTGCCGGGCAAGGCGCCTGACTTTGCCAGTATGGTCTGCAGCTTAGCCCGGATCAGCGGCACCTCATTGGCCGGCTTGTCATAGGCCTCGGCGGTGAACAGCCCGACAAACCTGACCTCCCCTGAAGGTCTGCCATCGGGCCCATAAAGTTTGATGCCAATATAATCCATATAGCCGCGCCGGTGGACGAGGCTTCGGACATTGGACTTGGCCACCATGACTGTCGGGTCTGCCATCCGCTTGCGGATCTGGCGCGACAGCACTGCGGGCTCAGAGGTGCGGCGCAGGACCGCACGTTCAGGGCTGCGCAGCACGCCCAGGCCAGACTCTGGCTGAATTAGCGGCTCTTCAGGGGCGTAGTCGCCGTCTGATTTGCGGGGATACTCATAGACCCGGGCCCCGAGGTAAACGAAGTGCTCGTCCCGCAGCCAGGTGAGAAAGGCAACATCCTCAGCCCGGCTCTGTGCTTCGACCTTGCCTGAGACTGTGCGGTTCTGGACCTGCGCGACGGTGCGCTCCATCAGGCCCAGCATTTGCGGGAAGTCTTCAACCGCGGCCCTGACATCGGCCAGGACCGCCTTGATCCCAGCCAAAAGGGTGGCCTCCCGATCCGAACCCACCTTGTCCATGACCACCATGATCATGGACTCACGAAGGGGCTTTGCCTCCCTGGACCGCCTGCCGGATTTATCCCGACCGACCTCGACAATCGGATGGAACATGGCCCGTACCGACAGGCCCTGCTCGGCGATCTCGCCCATAATGCTGTCCACCAGGAAGGGTGCGTCGGGCTGGATGATTTCCAGGCGGTCTAACCCAAGGATGGGATCGGCTATCAGCCGCAGGCTGAGCCCCTTACCCTTGCGTACGGCACCGAAGGCCCAGAAGTTGGCAAGCCATTTCCCTAGATCTTCGGCGCTGGCTTGGGGCAGGTCATCGGGATCCAGGTCTTGCGCCACCTGTTCCAGGACCGCGGCTGCGGTAGGGTCGTCCACAAGCGCGCTGAAGGCGGCCTGGAGTCCGGCTCTTGTGGTCTTTGTCATGTACGTGTCCAGACCGCGCGGGAGCGCGTGAAAGAAGGCCAGTCGTCAGATATGAGAACGCCGCCGGAGGAGAGAGTCCGGCGGCGCTTGGCCCCGCCTAGGGGGGAGGCGGAGCCCTCAGGAGGCATTGGCCCTGGAGCCTGTTGCAGCTCTGTGGGCGCTTCCAGCTCGAGGGGGTTTCGAGCCCTGCTTAAATGGGGTGGCTGGCGGCAAAGTTAAGACCTCGCCGCTCATTTTCGACCACTGAGCCGGTCAGGTGTCCCGTTTGCCGACAAAATCACCGCTAGCCAGCGGGAGCCTTCAAACTGGGCGCAGATCACCATGGCGATGACCGTGAGGGGCGTGGATAGAAACATGCCGACCACCCCCCAAATGGCACCCCAAAAGGCCAGGGACAGCAAGACCACGACGGGGTCGATATTCAGACTGTCGCCCTGCATGCGCGGTAGGATCACATTGCCGACGACAAAATGGGTAGACGAAAGCACGCCGACGATCAGGGCGGCTGGCCACAGGCTTTCAAACTGAACCAGGGCGAAGAGGGGCGGTGCCAATATACCGATCGCCCCGCCCAAAATCGGAACGTAGGAGGCGATGAAGATCAGGAAGGCCCAGAAAACCGCATTGTCGAGGCCAATCAGGGTCATGGTCAGCCAGGATATAAAGCCGATCATCAGACCTGTGAGGGTCTGGACCCAGAGATATTGCTCCACCCCATCGCGGATGCGGACAAAGACCTCGGTGGCGCTCTGACGTTTGCTGCGATTTTTGGAAAGACTGATCAGCTTTCGCTCCACTCCCCGCTTAGAGGCCAGGATAAAGCCCAGATAGATGAGGATCAGAACCCCCTTGGAGGCAAAACCCTGGACGCCCTTGGCGATGTCTCCGAGATATTTTGCCGGATTCAGCCAGGCCATGACGTCGACCATGGTCGGGATATTGTGGGCGTGGATCGCAGTGGCACCCTCGGCCAGAAGCTCATTAAGCCGCGGGGTATAGGTCACCAACTTGGCCGCCAGGCTTGCGCCGTTTTCGGCAATGACGAAGAGAGATCCCCCGAAGAGCAGGATCGACAGCACGACAGCCATGGGAATTGCGGCGGCGCTGCTGACCCATTTCAGTCGGCGGGTTATGGCCCTGGCGAAGCTGTCGATGACGATGGCCATGAATAGGGCCAAGGCGGGTGGGGTCAGAATGTCAGCCAAGACATAGACGACAACGGCCGATGCGATAACCGCCAGGATCAACAGGCAGTTGCGTTCAACGGTGGACGACGGGGCGGCGAGATCGGCCATGGGTGTTTGCTGGGCTCCCAGGACGTCAGCGCTTCAGGGCAAAGCACTGATCTTAAGGGGGCAGGCTGCGCCTGATTTAGCGAACAAAAGGTTTCCAGGCTGAATTTCGTTTCAATGGAAACTTTCCGATCTGTATTTGACGGCGCGCCACACTTGCTGCTTCAAGGCGTGCGTGGTCCCATTGCATTGATCGATCCCCATGCCCGACGTCATCCTCATCGGCGGAGGCCATAATGGTCTCGTCTGCGCCTACTACCTCGCTGCCAAGGGACTGAAGGTCACGGTTCTTGAGCGACGGGATGTCGTGGGTGGTGCGGCGGTAACCGAGACCTTCCATCCTGGTTTCCGAAATTCTGTGGCCAGCTATACGGTCAGCCTGCTCAATCCCAAGGTCATTGCCGATCTTGACCTTGCCCGGCACGGCCTGAAAGTTCTCGAACGCAAGGTCTCCAACTTCCTGCCCGTAGAGAACGGCTATCTCGCCACAGGCGAGGGCCGCACCTATGGGGAAGTGGCCAAGTTTTCCCAACGGGATGCCGATCAGCTGGACGCCTACAATACCCGCCTTGAGGCGATTGCCGACGTCCTGCGCGAACTGGTCCTGCAAAGCCCGCCCAATATGACGCAGGGCAATCTCTTCGAGGCTATTCCCGAACTTCTTAAGAGCGCCGTCATTGGTCGCCGCCTGTCCAAGTTGGACACCACGGGGCGGCGGGATCTTCTGGCCCTCTTTTCCCAGTCAGCGGGGGATTGGTTGGACGGCTGGTTCGAGAGCGATCCGATCAAGGCTGTCTTGGGCTTTGACGGGATTGTCGGCAATTTCGCCAGTCCCTACGCCCCGGGCTCGGCCTATGTCCTGCTGCACCATGTGTTCGGCGAGGTGAACGGCAAGAAGGGCGCCTGGGGTCACGCCGTCGGTGGCATGGGGGCCATCACCCAGGCCATGGCCTCAGCCTGTCGCGAAAAGGGTGTCGAGATTCGCACCGATGTTGCGGTTGCTGAAGTCCTGACCCGCCATGGCCGGGCCTGCGGTGTGGTGACCGAAGCGGGCGAGAGGATTGAGGCGACCACGGTTGTTTCGAATATCCACCCCCAACTTCTCTTCAAAAAGCTGGTGGATCCGGCGCTCTTGCCCGCTGACTTCAATGATCGGATGGACCGATATCGCTCGGGATCGGGCACCTTCCGGATGAATGTGGCCTTAAGCGAACTGCCCCGCTTTTCGTGCCTGCCAGAGCCCGGCGACCATCTCACCGGCGGCATAATCTTGGCCCCAAGCCTAGGCTATATGGAGCGGGCCTTTGCTGACGCCCGTCAGTTTGGATGGTCTAAGGAGCCCATAGTCGAACTGCTGATCCCTTCGACCCTGGATGATAGCCTAGCGCCCCCTGGCCAGCATGTGGCCAGCTTGTTCTGTCAGCATGTCCAGCCGATCCTATCAGGCGGCCGCAGCTGGGATGACCACCGCGAGGCGGTGGCAGACCTGATGATCGACACGGTGGAAACCTGGGCACCGGGCTTTAAGGCCTCAGTCCTTGGGCGTCAGATCAATAGCCCCTTGGACCTCGAACGCACCTTTGGCCTAGTCAATGGCTGCATCATGCACGGGGTGTTGAGCCTGGATCAGCTGTTCTCTGCAAGGCCTGTCTTGGGCCACGGCGCCTACCGTAGCCCGATCAAGGGTCTCTATATGTGCGGTGCTGGAACCCATCCCGGCGGCGGCGTCACTGGCGCGCCAGGTCACAATGCCGCCCGGGAAATCCTCAAGGACCTGCGCCGCTGAGCCCCGTAGCCTTACCGCCAGCAGATCGCTAAGCTTGGCGCACATGGCAGTGGAGGATCAAAGCATGGCTGATAATGGCGTCTTGATCGGCAATTCCGATCACTTTGAATTCCTGCGCCTGGATCGGGCAAACCGTCATGGCCTGGTGGCCGGGGCGACGGGCACGGGCAAGACTGTAACCCTGCAGGTTTTGGCCCAGGGCTTTTCTGACGCTGGCGTTCCGGTGTTCGCCGCCGATGTGAAGGGCGATCTCAGCGGGATTTCCATGGCGGGGACCCCCAACGAAAAAATGATGGCCCGGGCCAAGGCGATGAACCTGGAGCTCCAACCGGCTTCGGCACCGGTGGTCTTCTGGGACCTTTTTGGTACGGAAGGTCACCCAATCCGCGCCACGGTTTCGGAAATGGGTCCCCTGCTGATCTCCCGCATGCTGGACCTGAACGAGGTTCAAGAAGGTGTCATGGCGGTGGTGTTCCGGGCCGCCGACGAAGAAGGCCTGTTGTTGCTGGACATGAAGGACCTTCAAGCGGCCCTGAACTATGTGTCTCAACATGCCGCTGATCTCAGCGCCCGCTATGGCAATGTGGCACCGGCCACGGTGGCGACCATCCAACGCAAGCTTCTGGTTCTCGAAGATCAGGGGGGCGACAAGCTGTTTGGCGAACCAGCCCTGAACCTTCCCGATCTCATGCGCTGTGACGGGGCTGGCAGGGGTTTTGTCAGCCTGCTGTCTGCCAACAAGCTGATTTCCAATCCCCAGCTCTATGCGACCTTCCTGCTCTGGCTGATGAGCGAGCTGTTTGAGCAAATGCCCGAGGTCGGCGATCCGGAAAAGCCGCGGCTGGTCTTCTTCTTTGACGAGGCCCACCTGCTGTTCCGCGACGCTCCTAAATCCCTCTTGGAAAAGGTCGAACAGGTGGTGCGCCTGATCCGCTCCAAAGGCATCGGTATCTACTTCATCACCCAGAATCCGGCCGATATCCCAGAGACCGTGCTGGGCCAGCTGGGCAATCGTGTGGAACACGCCCTGCGGGCCTATACCCCCTCTGAGCAGAGGGGTCTGCGCGCCGCCGCCGACAGCTTCCGGCCCAATCCAGCCTTCGACACCGCCGAAGCCATTCAGGGGCTAGGGGTCGGCGAGGCCCTGGTCTCTGTGCTCGACGAGAAAGGTGCGCCGACCATTGTGGCTAAGACCATGGTGCGCCCGCCAAACTCCAGGATTGGCCCCATCAGTCCTGCTGAACGTGCCCAGCTCATGGCCACAAGTCCGGTGAAGGGTCTCTATGACCAGGCCATCGATCGGGACTCGGCCTTTGAACGACTGAACGCCCGGACCCAGGCTCCCGCCGCAGCGCCAGCGCCGGCTCCAGCGTCACCGCCAGTGCCACCCTCGTCACCGGCTCAAACACCCCAGGCAGACTCAGGCCTCGGAGATCTGGCGGGAGCCGCCGCGGCTGTTGTCTTTGGTCGGCAGGGTGGCCGTCAGAGCATGGCTGAGACCTTCGCCAAACAGTTGATCCGGACCGTGGCCTCATCGGCTGGCCGTGAGATCATGCGCGGCATGTTGGGCGGCCTCTCCAAGAACAGTCGACGCCGCTAAGCAAAACGCCCCGGACCTTTCGGACCGGGGCGCTGAACTTCAGGTCAATTGACCCTGCTGGTTAGCGGGGGGCCATGCGGATGGCGCCGTCCAGGCGGACGTCTTCACCGTTGAAATAGCCGTTGGTGATCATGGTCAGGGCCAGCTGAGCATAATCATCGGGTGCGCCAAGACGCTTGGGGAAGGGCACGGAATTGGCCAGGGCCTGCTTCACAGCTTCCGGGGCACCGCGCATCAGCGGGGTGTCGAAAATGCCAGGCAGGATGGTGTTGACGCGGATGCCGTCGCCAGCCAGGTCCCGGGCGATGGGCAGGGTCATGCCGACCACGCCGCCCTTGGATGCCGAATAGGCCGCTTGACCCATCTGGCCATCCTCAGCCGCCACGGAGGCGGTGTTGACGATGGCACCGCGTTCGCCGTCGATGGGCTCGAGGTCGAGCATGCCCTTGGCCGACTTGGCGATGCAGCGGAAGGTGCCCACCAGGTTGATCTGGATGATCAGGTTAAAGGCATCCAGGGGGAAGTGCTTGGTCTCGCCCGTGGTCTTGTCGCGGCTGGCGGTCTTGGCTGCATTGCCGGTGCCAGCACAGTTGACCAGGATGCGCTCTTGGCCGTGAGCGGCGCGGGCCTTGGCGAAGGCCGCGTCAACGTCCTCTTCCGAAGTGACGTTGCACTTGCAGAAAACGCCGCCAACGTCCTTGGCCACTTCCTCACCTTTGGCTTCGTTCATGTCGAAGATGGCGACCTTGACACCGTGGGCGGCAAGCTGCCGGACAGTGGCTTCGCCTAGGCCTGAGGCTCCGCCGGTGACGACGGCGGCGATTGTGGAATCGAGTTTCATGGCGCTTTGCTCCCGTTCTCGTTAAAATGAAGTCCCATTGAAATGAGCCTTTAGCCCGATGAGCGCCAAGTCCAAAGCCTCACCCAACGTCAATAGCGACAGTTTTGACGCAAAAGGCGCAATTGACCCCGCCAAGGCCCTGGTTCCGCAGACTCAAAGGGTCAATGAAGAGCGGGTCAAGCACGGTTTCTTGCCCAAAATCGCCAAGGTGGCAGCGTCCATCCCCTTTGCCCGGGATATTGTCTCAGTCTGGTACTGCACGCGGGATCCTGAAACACCCCTTGCGGCCAAGGGCGTGATGATGGCGGCCTTGGCCTATTTCGTCCTTCCTTTGGACGCCGTTCCCGATTTTCTGGGGGTGTTGGGCTTTACCGACGACGCCGCTGTGATCGCCGCTGTGATCGCCATAGTAGGCCGTCACCTTAGGCCAGAACACCGCGAAGCTGCTGACGCCCTACTGCTCAAGCTTCAGCAGCCCTGAGCATTTGACTGGCCAAATGCTCTCGCCAGGTGATGAACAGGGTTGAGACCACCACGATTCCCGCACCGACGAGGGTCCAGACGCCAGGGAGTTCATGGAAGAGAACAAAGCCCGCCATCACCGAGAAGACCAGGCGGATATAGTCCACGGGCGCCATGGCTGCAGCGTCGCCAACGGCCATGCCGCGGATATAGCAGGCCTGGGTCACGGTCCCCATCACTCCCATAATCCCTAGGAGGGCGAGGTCGGGCAGGGCAGGCCAGCGCCAGCTCAAAAACGCACCGGGTATGGCGAGAACCAAGCCCAGGGCCGCCGACCAAACCAGCAGGACAATGGGGGCGTGATCCTTCGTCATCACCTTCATACCGGTAATGGTCAGGGCAAAGAGAAAAGAGGATCCCAGCATGGCCAAGGCGGGGACGCCGATGGCGAAATGACCCCCCGCCCCCGGCCTGACCATGATCAAGACGCCGAGAAACCCCACCAGGGCGGCTGCAATCCGCAGGGGCCCAATCTTCTCGCGCACCACAAACGCCGCCAGGGGTACCAGCCAAAGGGTGCGGGTAAAGCTCAGCGCATTGGCGTCGGCCAGGGGCATTTTCTGGAAGGCGTAGAAGGACAGGACCATGCCGATGGTTCCGGCAGCCGACCGGAAGATCAGTATGCCGGGCCGGGAGGTCGCAAACACCGCCTTGCCCCGCTGGAGTATGACCGGCAACAGGATCAGAAACCCCGCCAGCTGCCTGTAAAAGGTCTGAAGCCCCGCCGGATAGTCCGCCCCTAGGAATTTGATCAGGGTGGTCATGACCGTATAGGCCAAGGCTGAGGCCACCATCCACAGGGCACCGCGCACATTGGGCGTAAGGCGCGCCCAGGCCGGAGGCCCGGCCTGCGTCATGCTGGCTGCTCGGGGAAGGCCCCGCCAAAAACGGTGGCGAAGGGCGAGGCCATGGTTGCATCCCAGGCGTGACGCCCGCCCACCGTGATCCCACCGTCTACGACAATGTGAGTTCCGGAGACGAAGGCAGAGTCTTCTGAGGCCAGGTAGAGGGCGGCCTTAGCGATATCGTCTGGCAGACCAGCCTTCTTCACTGGCTGGGCCATTTGGCCATTCTGCGCCACCATGGCGGCCATCTGGTCGGCAACCTCTCGGGTCATACCAAAGGAGGCACCGAAGATGGAGGTGGCGATCAGGCCTGGGCAAATGGCGTTCACCCGAATGCCCTGGGGGGTCAGCTGGGCCGCGGCAACCCGGCTCATGTGGATGACCCCGGCCTTGGCCGTGGAATAGGCCAGGGGGCCATAGCCAGCCTGGAGCCCTGCAATGGAGGCGGTATTGATGATAGAGCCGCCGCCGCGCTTCAGCATCAGAGGCGTGGCGTGCTTAATGCCCAGGGCCGGCCCGCGCACCAGAATGTCAAAGATCCAGCTCCAGCCTTCCGGGGTGATCTCGCCCACCGTCGTCATGCGGTCTGAAATACCGGCATTGTTGAATAGGATATCTAGCCCACCGAACTCGCTGTTTGCCAGGTTCAGGGCTGCGGCGATCTGGTCTTCCTGGGTGACGTCACAATGGGCGTATTTCACGCGGTCAGGAAACCGCTTTTCCAGCATGGCCCCCTTCTCGTCCTGGATGTCAGCGGCGACCACCTTGGCACCTTCAGCCACGAACAGTTCCACGGTGCCTAGCCCGATGCCCGAAGCCCCGCCGGTGATCACCGCCACCTTGCCGTCCAGCCGTCCTGCCATGGTCTCTCTCCTTAGATTATCATTGATCACTAAGCCGCTGAGAGGCGTCCGTCGAGGCGCCTAGGCGTCTTTGACCCATGAAAAAGGGCGGCTGCGTCGCCGCAACCGCCCTTGATGTTCAGAGGTCGGTCGAAGCCTTAGGCTTCTTCCTTGTCCTCGGCCTTGGAGAGGTCTTCACCGGTTTCCTGGTCGACGACCTTCATGGACAGGCGGGTCTTGCCGCGATCGTCAAAGCCCAGCAGCTTCACCTTGACCGCTTGGCCTTCGGTGAGGACGTCCGACACCTTGCCGACCCGCTCGTTGGAGATCTGGCTCACATGGACCAGGCCGTCCTTGGCACCGAAGAAGTTCACGAAGGCGCCGAAATCGACGATCTTCACGACCTTGCCGGTATAGATGGCACCCAGTTCCGGCTCCGAAGCGATGGACTTGATCCAATCCTTGGCTGCGTCGATCTTGGACTGGTCAGCAGCGGCGATCTTGATCGTGCCGTCTTCGCCGATGTCGATCTTGGCGCCGGTTTCAGCCGTGATCTCGCGGATCACCTTGCCGCCCGTGCCGATCACTTCGCGGATCTTGTCCACCGGGATCTTGATGGTCTCGATCTTCGGGGCGTACTCACCCAGTTCCGTGCGCGGTGCTTCCATCGCCTTGGCCATTTCGCCAAGGATGTGGTTGCGGCCGTCCTTGGCCTGAGCCAGGGCCTTCTTCATGATCTCTTCGGTGATGCCGGCGATCTTGATGTCCATTTGCAGGGACGTGATACCGTCTTCCGTACCCGCCACCTTGAAGTCCATGTCGCCCAGGTGATCCTCATCACCCAGAATGTCCGACAGAACCGCAAAGCCGTCCGACTCCAGGATCAGACCCATGGCGATGCCGGAGACCGGCTTCTTCATGGGGACGCCGGCGTCCATCAGGGCCAGCGACGATCCACAGACCGAGGCCATGGAGGACGAGCCGTTGGATTCGAAGATCTCGGACACCAGACGGATGGTGTAGGGGAAGTCTTCCTGGCTCGGCAGCATGGGACGGATAGCCCGCCAGGCCAGCTTGCCGTGACCGACTTCCCGACGACCCGGTGCGCCCATGCGGCCGGTTTCACCCACCGAGAAGGGGGGGAAGTTGTAGTGCAGCATGAACTTCTCGTAGTACTTGCCTTCGAGAGCATCGATCATCTGCTCGTCGTCGCCAGTGCCCAGGGTGGCGACCACCAGGGCCTGGGTCTCGCCACGGGTGAACAGGGCCGAGCCGTGGGCCCGAGGCAGGACGCCCACTTCCGAAACGATCTGGCGAACCTTGTCCACCGTGCGCCCGTCAATGCGGATGCCAGTGTCGAGGATGTTGCGACGAACCACGTCGGCTTCCAGTTCCTTAAACACCGCGCCCAGCTTATCGGCACCGATGCCATTGGGATTGGCGTCTGACTTCAGGAACGTTTCGCCGGCCTTGCTCTTGGCCTTGCCGACGGCATCCTGACGCTCGCCCTTGGCGACAATCTTGTAGGCCTTGGCCAGATCGGCCCCGACCAGCTTCTTCATGTCGGCCTTGATGGCGTCGGTATCATCTGGGGTGAAGTCGAAGGGCTCCTTGGCGGCGTGTTCGGCCAGCTCGATGATGGCGTCGATCACTGGCTGGATGCCAGCATGGGCAAACATGACGCCCTTTAGGACTTCATCTTCGCTCAGTTCCTGGATCTCGGACTCGACCATCATGACGGCGTCATTGGTGGAGGCGACCACCAGGTCCATGGCTGATTCCTTCATCTCGTCGAGAGTCGGGTTCAGCACGTATTCGCCATTGATGTAACCGACGCGGGCCGCGCCGATTGGGCCCATGAAGGGGGCGCCGGAAATCACCAGGGCGGCTGAGGCGGCGACCAGGGCGACGATGTCGGGATCGTTTTCCAGATCGTGAGCCAGAACGGTGCAGACCACCTGGACTTCGTTCTTGAAGCCCTTGACGAACAGGGGCCGGATCGGACGGTCGATCAGGCGCGAGGTCAGGGTTTCTTTCTGGCTCGGGGCACCTTCACGACGGGGGAAGGAGCCTGGAATCTTGCCGGCAGCGTAGAACTTTTCCTGATAGTTGACGGTCAGGGGGAAGAAGTCCTGGCCGGGCTTTGCGCTCTTGGCAAAAACAGCGGTAGCCAGAACCATGGTCTCGCCATAGGTGGCCAAAACAGCGCCGTCAGCCTGACGGGCCATGCGCCCGGTTTCGAGGGTGAGGGTCTTGCCGCCCCACTCGATGGTCTTACGTTTGATGTCGAACATTTTCTCTTCTTTCTCGTCCCGCGGGCGTATTCCCGACGGGGGCGGACAGGGCTCGGACTTCCGAAATCCTCTCCAGACTGACAGGGGGTTGGTGAGGATGTTTGTGAACCCTCGGCGTGTAGAACGGCGTCCATTCGGCTGGACCCCGCGCCGTCGCTCCGATTCCCTCAACCTGTCTTGAGGGGCAGCGACGTATGACGTCTATTTGGAAATACAAAGCCCCCGGCGATGCGGGGGCTTTTAAGGTCTAGCGACGCAGACCCAGGGTTCCGATCAGGGCCGTATAACGGCCTTCGTCGGTCTTCTTCAGGTGGTCGAGCAGCGAACGACGCTGGGACACCAGTTTCAGAAGGCCACGACGGGAGTGGTTGTCCTTCTTGTGGGTCTTGAAGTGTTCGGTGAGGTTGGCGATCCGTTCCGAAAGGATTGCGACCTGCACCTCGGCGCTGCCGGTGTCGCCCTCGGTGCGGGCATGGGTCTTGATGAGTTCAGCTTTGCGCTCAAGCGTAATCGACATCGTTTAGGTCTCCGCTCTTCTAAATGTGAAAGACTCGCGTGGGTTCGAGCCGACCCATGCGCATCTCGCAGAGCGCCACCATCTTTCCATCCGCATGGGCTGAAACAGTCCGGGTCCCGGATTTGAGCCGGGAGGCCAGGGCTTCGACCTGTCGGGGAACGAGAACGATGGGCCGTCCCTGCTTAAGTCGGAAGGCGTCTTCAGCGGTCACGGCCAGCTCCGGGATGTCGTCCAGGGCGGTCTCAACCGGAAGCAGGGCCTCCAACCAGCCGGGCTTATGGCGTAAATCCTCAAGCATTTCCAGTGTTATCGCGCGATCTTGCGTAAACGGCCCCACGCGGGTTCGCCGCAGGGCGCTCACATGGCCGCAGGCACCGAGCGCCAGGGCGAGGTCACGGACCAGGCCGCGGACATAGACTCCCTTGCCGCAGTCAATTTCCAGGTCGACCTGATCGGCGTCTGGAATGCCCAGGATCCGCGCCCCATGAATGGTCACTGTCCTGGCTGCCAGCACGACCTCCTGTCCGGCTCGGGCCAGATCATAGGCCCGCTCCCCGTCGACCTTAATCGCCGAAAAGGCGGGGGGGACCTGGGAAATGTCCCCAACAAACTGAGGCAGGGCAGATTCAATAGCGTCGCGGCTGGGTCGGACGTCGGAGGTGTCGAGGACATCGCCCTCGCGGTCATAGGTTGCCGTGGTACGACCCCAGCTGATGCTGAACTGATAGGTCTTGTCGGCGTCCATCATGAAGGGGACGGTCTTGGTCGCTTCGCCGAGGGCGATGGGCAGGATCCCTGTCGCCAGGGGGTCCAGGGTCCCGGCATGTCCAGCCTTCTGGGCGTTATACATCCAACGCAGTTTGCCGACCGCCTGGGTGGAGGTCATGTCATAGGCCTTATCCAGGCAAATCCAGCCGGAGACCGGATCGCCCTTCTTTTTGCGAGCCATGATCAGTCCTGATCCGCGTCTTCGGCCGGGGTCTTGCCCAGGTCCTGCGCAACCTTGGGGTCGGCGAACAAGGCCTCCATCCGGGTGGCCTCGTTGAAGCTCTCATCATGGACGAAGGTCAGTTCCGGGGTGAACTTCATGTCGATGGACCGCCCCAAAAGGCCGCGCAGGAACTTGCTGTGGCGATTCAGGGCCTTGACCACAGTGGGGGCGTCACCGCCGCCCAGGGGTTCAACGAAACAGCGGGCATGCCGCAGATCCTTGCCCATCCGCACTTCGGTCAGAGTGACGGAGACGCCGTTCAGGGCCTCATCATTGATGTCTTCAGTCCGCAGGACCTCCACCAGGGCGTGGCGGATAAGTTCTCCGGCGCGCAATTGCCGTTGGGATGGGCCGGGGGGCCGGCGCGATGCGGATTTCATTTAGGCTCGCCTTATTAGACCTGACCCACGGATCGGACGCCGGTTCAGGGAAGGGCGGGCTTCTAGAGTGCTGGAGGCCAAAGGGAAAGGAAAATCCCCGGCACCCGCCTTAGGCGCCCGTGCGTTCCTTGAAGAAGGCGATGACCCGCTCTTCTGCCGCCTTGGACGGGCCATCCTGCGCCAAGTGGACGGTCAGGACGGAGTGGGGCGGTCGCTCTGAGGGTCTGGCGTCTTCATCCTCAAGCTCTATGGCCTCGAATTTATCGCCAAATTCCCGCTTATAAGTGTCGAACCTAGCGTCTGGGACCAGGGCGTCGGACTTGAATCGCAGGCCGATCATCGACAGATCCTCCTCAGCGAACCTCAGCTTGGCGCAGGCAATTTCCTCAGGTGATGCATCAATGCCGGCGGCGCGCAGGGCCGATCCCGCCGCCATGGGCATGGAAGGCTGGGACAGGACCGGTGCCACCACGCTGGGCTCGGTCATCATGGCCAGGGCAAAGCCCCCGGTGAAACACATGCCCACCGCGCCGACGCCCTTGCCACCGCATTCGGCGTGGGCCTTGCGGGCCAGGGCGCGCAGCCATTCCACGATCGGGCTCGACTTGCCGGTTTTCCAGACGTTGAACTCCCGCCGGATGCAGATGGCGTTGAACATGGAAGTGATGGCATAGCCGTTCGAGACGGGCTTGCCGGGCTCGCCAAATAGGCTGGGCAGGAAGACCGTCATGCCCTGGGCGGCCACCCGGTCGGCAAAGTCGATCACCAGGGGGTGCAGGCCTGGAATCTCGTGGATGATAATGACGGCCGGGCCAGAGCCGCGCCGATAGACCGGCCGGGTCCAGGGACCATCGGTAAAGTCTGACTTGTCGTAATTGGCCAGCGCCGCTTCATAGCCCATGTGCAGATCCCCAAGACGTCAGGGCAAGTGTAGGCAGATCAGAGCTTGATGCGCAGCATAGAAATATCGCCCTCGAAAGAAGACAGGCGCCAGACCCCCTTGGTCTGGGTGAAAATCAACATACAGGGGCCGTTCTTCTTGGCGGTGGCGCAGACCCGGCCATCGGGCAGGGGCTTCATGGAGCCAGCAATGACCAGGGTGTTGGGAATGGGTTGATCGCCGCTATAGCCATAATATTCCGCCACCCTGCGAAACACCTTGGGCTGGATCAGGGCTTCGCTGGCGAAATCTGCCAGTTTCGGCGCAAGCATGGCAGTGAGGGCACTCAGGGAATTCGGCGCGGCTTTCTGACCCTGTTCGGCCAGTCGTGCAGCGATTTCTGTCTTCAGGGCCTCCCGGTCCACATGGGCGTCAAAGGCCGCAGAGTCATTGTCGCGGATCGACACCAATAGGGCGTGGACGTCGTTGGCGGCGGTGAGCTTCTGCGCGGTCGCACAGGCGGAAAGCGTCAGAGTCAGGGCAAGGATCAGGAGTCGGCGCATAAAGAGACTATAGGCACCAAATCATGGCGACGGCGAGGCGATTTCAGAGGGAAGCGGCCCGGATATCCGAAGACATCCGGGCGCAAATTCAAGAGGGCCAGAGGATGTTTCGATCCACCCCACCTATCGGAACCCACCCTAGAGACTGCGGGCCACTTCCTCGAGGGTGAAGCACTCGATGACGTCGCCTTCCTGGATGTCCTGGAAGCCCTGGAAGGCCATGCCGCACTCCACGCCATTGCCGACCTCGGCCACTTCGTCCTTGAAGCGCTTGAGGGTCTGTAGAACCCCCAGTTCCAGCACCACAATGTCGTTGCGGATGATCCGGACGCGGGCGCCGCGGCGAACGACGCCTTCGGTGACCCGGCAACCGGCGACCCGGCCGACCTTGGTAATGTCGAAGGCCTGAAGCACCCGGGCATTGCCGAGGAAGGTTTCCCTCTGCTCCGGGGCCAGCATGCCCGACATGACGCCCTTAATGTCGTCGATCAGGTCATAGATGATAGCGTAATAGCGGATTTCTACGCCTTCACGTTCGGCCAGATCCCGGGCCTGTTTCGAGGCACGGACATTGAAGCCCAGGACCGGAGATCCGGCACCCTTGGCCAGCATGACGTCGCTTTCGCTGATCGCGCCGGCACCTGACAGGATGATACGCGCACGCACCTCTTCGGTACCCAGCTTGTCCAGGGCGGTGACAATGGCTTCTGCGGAACCCTGAACGTCGGCCTTGATGATGACCGGCAGTTCAGAGATCTTCTTGTCCTGCAGCTTGGCCATGAAGTCGGCCATGGTGACGCCGCCCGTTGTCGGGGCGCCGGACTTTTCACGCTTCACGCGGATGCGGTAGGCGGTGAGCTCCCGGGCGCGGGCATCATTTTCCACCACGGCGAAGGCTTCGCCCGGTGACGGGGTGCCGTCCAGGCCAAGGATTTCCACCGGCACTGAGGGGCCAGCTTCATCCAGCTGTTCGTCGCGCTCGTTCAGCAGGGCGCGGACCCGACCGAAGTTCGAACCGGCCACAACAATGTCGCCACGCTTGAGGCTGCCGCGCTTGACCAGAACCGTGGCCACGGCCCCGCGTCCACGGTCCAGCTTGGCTTCGATCACCACGCCGTCGGCGGTGCGATCGGGATTGGCCTTCAGGTCCATGACCTCGGCCTGCAGCAATATGGCTTCGATCAGGTCGTCGAGGCCCAGTTTTTCAAGGGCAGAGACCTGGATAATCTGAGTGTCACCGCCGAGGCTTTCGGCCACGATTTCGTGCTGCAACAGCTCATTGACCACCCGCGTCGGATTGGCACCGGGCTTGTCGATCTTGTTGATCGCCACAATGATCGGAGCCCCCGACGCCTTGGCGTGGTGGATGGCTTCGATGGTCTGGGGCATGACGCCATCGTCTGCCGCCACCACCAGGATGACGATATCGGTGACGTCTGCGCCCCGTGCTCGCATGGCCGAGAAGGCTGCGTGGCCGGGGGTATCGAGGAAGGTGATCTTTTGACCATCCTGCATTCGCACCTGATAGGCACCGATGTGCTGGGTAATGCCCCCGTGCTCGCCGGCGGCAACGTCGGTGGAGCGCAGGGCGTCCAGCAGTGAGGTCTTACCGTGGTCGACGTGGCCCATGACGGCAACGACCGGCGGCCGGACCTCCAGATGATCGTCCACATCCTCGGCCCCGATGAAGCCTTCTTCAACGTCAGCTTCCGACACCCGGCGGACCGTGTGCCCGAATTCAGTGGCCACCAGTTCGGCGGTATCATTGTCGATAACGTCGTTGATCTTGAGCATCACGCCCTGACGCATCAGGAACTTGATGATCTCAACCCCACGGGTCGCCATCCGGTTGGCCAGTTCAGCCACGGTGATGACGTCGGGGATAACCACTTCGCGGGCTGTGCGGGCCTGTTCCTGGCTGCCGCCCTTGCGCTTTTCTCGTTCACGCTCCCGGGCTCGGCGAACCGAGGCCAAGGACCGCATACGTTCGACGGCACCCTCATCATCCCCAGCGACGGCTTGGATGGTTAGGCGGCCTTCACGGCGTTGGACGGCACCCTTAACCCGGCTGATTGCCTTATTGGCCGGGGCATTGGCGGCCTTGCGGCGCGTATCATCATCGTCGTCCGGCCGGCGATCCATATTGAGGGAGCCGGGGCGAGGGGCCTGACGGGCGGCGCGCTGGATTTCAGGGGTCGCTGGCGGGGCGTTTGGTGCAGCGCGAGGCGGACGTGGCCCGCCCGGGCGGGCACCGTCACGACCGGGTGCAGGACGCGGAGACAGGGCCGAATAGCGGACAGGCTCGCCGCCCGGAGCTGCTGGGCGAGGTCCGCGATCCCCCTGCGGGCGGTCGCCTGCGGGCCTTGCGGGACCACGGTCAGCGGCGGGACGCTCCTTGAAACCCTGATCAGGACGCGGTGCCCTTTGACCAAAATTGGTATTTTCAAACCGTCCGGCGGGACGTTCAGGGGCCTGGGGCGGACGATAGGTGGTCGTCGAGGGCCGGTCATCCCGGCGCTCCCGAGACGGCTCATAGGTCCGGGTCTGGCCAGAGGGGGCCGAGCGAGGGTGTTCTGCGGCGCGGGGTGGCGGCTCGGCCCTTGGCGTTTCGACCTTTGGTGCCACGACCACAGGGGCTTCGGCAATAACGGGCGGCGGGGCCGCGACGGGCGGTGCAACTGGGGTTGGCGCAACTGAGGCAGGTGCCGCCGAGACCGGCTCAGGCGCAACAGGTGCCGGGGCGGGAGCGGGGGCGGCCTCAGCTACGGGTGGCGCTGGAGGCGGCGGAGGAGCCTTAGCCGCCGCAGCTGCAGCCGCTTCTGCCCGGGCAAGCTCATCTCGGGTGCGCGCTTCGGCAGCTTGTCTGGCCTGATGCTCAAGGGCAGCCCTTTGACGCGCCCTTAGCTCTTCGGAGGAAAGATTTCCGTCCGCCGCCGTTGGCATTGAAGGACGCGGAGCCGCAGGGGCTGTTGGTGCGGTGAAAACGCGCTTTTCTGCCGATGACGGCGCAGCAAGATTTCCCGCCGGTCCAGAATGCGGACGCGCGCGCTTCGTCTCCACGACCACGGTCTTGGAGCGGCCGTGACTGAAGGTCTGCTTTACCGTACCCGCGCTCACGGCCCCGGCACCCGTTCTGGGCTTCAGGGTCAGAGGGGCGCGTCCGCCTGGGGCGGGGGGTCGGCCGTTGTCGTTCTCGTCGCTCATGCGCTCGCTTTACATACCGGCCGGGCGATCCCAGCCACATTCAACAGCAAATGGCGCGCAAAACCCTTAAGAGGTCCTGCCCGCCGCTAAATTTCCTCGCGCCAACTCTCAGGAAGGAGCGGGCGAAAGCCTGATAAACGCATGACGTCTAAAGTCCAGCGATCAGCGCCCCGCCCTGCAAGGAAGGCGGTGTGTATCACATTCTCGCCCCCCAAGGCCAAACCCAATTCCATTGCGGTGTAAACACCGATCAATCGAGGGGGTTTTGGCGACTTGCGAGCCGCGTTTTGAATCTTTCTTCGCCCATCTGGAGCGCCGTCTGAGGCTTCTACCAACCAAGCCGCCTTTCCCGAGCCCAGGGCCGCGACAACCTTCTCAAAGCCCGAGATAAGGTCGCCCGCCCGCTTGGCAAGCCCGAGCCCATGAAGCACGCGGGTATAGAGGAGGGCTGCAACCTGATCCGACAAATCGGCAGGTGCCGCCAGTTTCGTCTTGGCAGCCCGGGCAAATAGTCCCTTGCGGGCGGCCAGATCCACTGAGGCCCTATCGGCCATCACCCACATGCCACGACCGGGAAGTTTGCGGGCGAGGTCCGGCGTGACCACACCCCCCGGACCCGCAACAAAGCGGATCAGAGCCTCTTCGCCCATAACCTCGCCCGTCGCCAAATCTCGGCGTTCGCGTGCGGCTTGGGCCAGTGTGGCGGGGGGCATGTTCGTGGCCGAATCCTAGTGGCTTGAAGGTCCGAAAACTTGTTCCTGCTCCGACAGCTCAATGGCTGGGGCCTCGACGATTTCCGGCTCAGGTGGGGCTTCCACCCAACCCATCACCACCCGCGCGCGCATGATCAGGGCTTCTGCTTCGGCAGGATCGAGTCCGAAGGTTTCCAGAATGCCCGCTTCGCGAACCCGCTCGCCGCCCTTGGTCTCGAACCAGCCACGGAGGTCGTCAGGCACCAGGCCAGCTAAGTCTTCCACCGACTTCACATCACCCTGGCCTAGGGCCACGGCCATGGGCAGGGTGATGCCTTCGATTTCCAGCAGGCTGTCCTCGACGCCAAATTCCCGACGCTTGGAATCCAGTTCTGCGGCTTCGCGCTCCAGGAAGTCGCGGGCGCGGGCCTGGATCTCTTCAGCGGTGTCTTCGTCGAAACCTTCAATGGCAGCGACTTCTGCATTTTCCACATAGGCGACGTCTTCAACGCTGGCGAAGCCTTCGGTCACCAGGAGTTGGGCGATAACTTCATCCACATCCAGGGCTTCCTGGAAGAGGGCGGTGCGCTCGGTGAACTCGCGCTGACGGCGCTCGCTCTCCTGGCTTTCCGTCATGATGTCGATCTGCCAACCTGTCAGCTGGCTGGCAAGGCGAACATTCTGGCCCCGACGGCCGATGGCCAGGGACAGTTGCTCGTCGGGAACCACCACTTCGACCCGCTCGTCTTCCTCGTCCATGACGACCTTGGAGACTTCAGCCGGCGCAAGGCCGTTGACGATGAAGGTCGCCTCGTCTGGACTCCACTGGATGATGTCGATTTTTTCGCCCTGTAGCTCGGCGACCACTGCCTGAACGCGGCTGCCGCGCATGCCGACGCAGGCACCGACCGGATCGATGGAGCTGTCATTGGAAATGACGGCCATCTTGGCTCGGCTGCCCGGGTCCCGGGCCACAGCACGAATTTCGATCACCCCATCGTAAACTTCCGGAACTTCCTGGGCGAACAGCTTGGCCATGAAGCCGCCATGGGCGCGGGAGAGCAGGATCTGCGGGCCCTTGGCTTCCCGGCGGACGTCATAAATATAGCAGCGAATGCGATCGCCGATATTGAAGTTCTCGCGGGGAATGGACTGATCGCGGCGCATAATGCCTTCGCCCCGGCCAAGGTCGACAACTGTGTTGCCATATTCCACGCGCTTGACCGTGCCGCTGATGATTTCGCCCACGCGGTCCTTGAACTCTTCGAATTGACGCTCGCGCTCGGCTTCGCGGACCTTACCGGTGACGACTTGGCGGGCCATCTGGGTTTGCACCCGGCCAAATTCGAAGGGCGGGAGAACCTCTTCATAGGTCTTGCCAATGAAGGCTTCTTTGTCGATGCGCAGGGCGTCGGCCAGACGGCGTCCGCCCGGAGGCTCCTCTGCGACGCCTTCCTCGTTTTCGAACACGGCGTCGTCGGCCACGACGGTGATGACCCGCTTAACAATGGTTTCGCCGGTCTTCTGGTCGATATTGACCCGAATGTCGTGCTCCGCGCCGTAGCGGGACCGGGCGCCTTTCTGGATGGCTTCCTCGATCGCCTCGATGACGATTTCGCGGTCGATGTTCTTTTCCCGCGCCACAGCGTCGGCGATCTGCAGCAGCTCAAGCCGATTGGCGGAAATTCCGGTCAGGGCCATGGGTCTTTGTCCTTACAGTTCGGTCTTTGAGGTTTCGTCCGCCAAGCGGGCGGCGCGCACGTCGGCACCCCGCTTCAGAAGCTTGTCGGTCAGGGAAAGTTTTGCTTCGACAATCCAGGAGAAGGGCACCAGGGCGGTGGCCTCTTCGCCCTCAAGGTCGATGGCGACTTGATCGTCTTCAATGCCAGCGAGGACGCCTTTGAACCGCTTACGCCCTTCAGCGACGCGGTCGAGTTCGAGGCGGGCCTCATGGCCTTCGAAAGTGGCAAAGTCCTTGAGCCGGGTTAGTGGGCGGTCCACGCCCGGCGATGAGACTTCCAGGGTGTACTCGCCGGAAATCGGGTCGGCGGCGTCGAGGATTTCAGCCACGGCCCGGGACACAATGGCGCAGTCCTCGACATTCATGTCCCCGGACGGGGTTTCAGCCATGATCTGCAGCCGTCGGGCGTGCTCGCCGCCCATCAGGCGCAGGCGCACAATCTCATAGCCCGCCGCCTCGACCACGGGGTCGAGCAGCTCCAAGAGCTTGCCGTCTTCAGCGGTCTTGCCGCGCATGTATTCGCCGCCCTCCGGCCAACAAAAAAGCGGCTGGGCCGAAGCCCGCCGCTCGTATGCGTTATCCAACGCTACGGACGATGTTGAGGGTCTTATAGCGAGGCGCTGCAGGTTTGTCAGCCCCCCTGAATCAAAGCCCCGGGCCCCCTCGTCAACAGCCCCTCTAGGACGGCCTATGGTGGTGGCCTTGGCCCGTGAGAGCTTTTCCTTGCATTGGGTATCTTTCCCCTGGGTCTGGAATGGTCCAAAAGCCGCGCGCGGACGCTGATGTCCGTAAGTGGAAAGGCCATCTCCCCATGGACATCTCCAAAATTTCCGTCGGCGTGAACCCGCCCTATGACGTGAACGCCCTCATCGAAATCCCTCAGGGCGGCGAGCCGGTGAAATACGAGCTCGATAAGGAAAGCGGTGCCATCTATGTGGACCGCTTCCTGCACACCGCCATGTTCTATCCCGGAAACTACGGCTTCATCCCCCACACCCTGTCCGGCGACGGCGATCCTATGGATATCCTGGTCGTCGGCCCGACCCCGGTGGTTCCTGGTGCCATTATTCGCTGCCGCCCTATCGGTTGCCTGATCATGGTCGACGAAGCCGGGGACGACGAAAAAGTCCTGGCGGTGCCCGTAGACAAGCTGCACCCCTTCTATGCTGGGGTCGATTCCTGGCGCGGCCTGCCGACCATTCTCACCGAACAGATCGCTCACTTTTTCCAGCACTATAAAGACCTGGAAAAGGGCAAGTCGGTGGAGATCGTGCGCTGGGCTGACCCCGAAGAAACCGGCGAGATCATCCGTCAGGCGATCGAGCGCGACAAGGCCAAGGGCTGATCGTCCTTGGCCACAGACCTAGGTCCCGGGCGGCCGGATGGATTAGACGTCCGCCGGTCGCCGGTTCCTGGGCGGGATAGGGGCCGATGGCCCGCCATGGGCGTTAACCTGTAAAAGCGTGGTCCTTGAGAACGCCCAAGGGGACAATCGCCAGGGTTTCCTCGTGGGTGGCCGCTAGCACCAGCTGGGGCGCTGCACCCGCGTCCAGAGCCTCTTTCCAGCGCGGCGCGCAGAGGCACCAATGATCGCCCGGTTTCAGGCCGGGAAATCCATATTGGGGAACCGGTGTCGACAGGTCATTACCGACCTGTTTCGAAAAGGCCAGGAAATCGGCGGTCATGACGGCGCAGACCGTATGAATGCCCGTATCATGGGGCCCGGTCTCGCAGCATCCATTGCGGAAAAAGCCGGTCATTGGATCGAACGAACAGGGCTGCAATTCCCCGCCCAGAACATTACGGGCGTCTGCATCGTATCGGCTGGTCATGGGTCTGCTCCCGCAAAGCCGTGCAATTTGGCCCTCGCTCTGGGCCTTGATGTCATGCGTCCGGCGAATGTCAATTTAGCTCTGCTAGTCTAAAGGAGGGCTCAGCCAATCCGAACGGAGATTCGCGTGACCCCTGCACGTCCCCGCCGCAGCTGCTTGTATATGCCCGCATCCAATGCGCGGGCGATTGATAAGGCGCGGAGCCTCCCCTGTGATGTCGTGATCCTTGACCTTGAAGATGCCGTGGCACCGGACGCCAAGGTCGAAGCCCGGGCCAATGCTATTCTTGCAGTCAAGGCGGGGGGCTTTGGCGACCGGCAGGTGGTGGTACGCATTAATGGCCTCGACACCCCCTGGGGTGCTGAAGACTTGGCCGCGATGTCTGAGCTCGCGCCCGAGGCCATCCTGGTGCCGAAAATCTCATCGGCCGCCGATATTGCCGCCTACGCCCAGGCCCTGGCATCCGAGACTGAGCTTTGGGCCATGGTGGAAACCTGCCAGGGGTTGTTTAATCTCGATGCTATTGCCGGTTTTGGTGGGCCGCTGGCGGCTTTGGTGGTCGGGGCCAATGATCTCGCCAAGGAAATGCGGTGTCGGCCGGGGGTCTCAAGAACACCCCTGCTGAGCGCCCTCAGCCTGGCGGTCATGGCCGGGAGAGCCCATGGACTGAGCGTCATCGACGCCGTCTTCAATGACATTGCCGACCTTGAAGGCCTCGAGCTGCAATGCCTCCAAGGTCTTGAATTTGGCTTTGACGGGAAAAGCCTGATCCATCCCAGTCAAATTGACGCCGCCAACCGCATCTTCGCCCCTGACCCCGCAGAGGTGGCCTGGGCTCGGCAGATTGTCGCTGCCTTCGAATTGCCCGAAAATGCCGATAAGGGCGTCTTCAAACTTGAGGGACGTATGGTCGAGCGCTTGCATCTGGACGAAGCCCATCGCCTGATCTCGCAAGCCGAGGCGATTGCCGCGCGATGAGACGGGTTTGGCTATCGCTTTTTGTCATGGCCTCAATGGGCGGGGCAGCCATGGCCCAGGACGTCGACCCAATTGGCGACCTGCTGGGCACAGTGACTAAGCCGTTGGTTGCCCCATCGGCCCCCCTGCAAATCCCAGAGCCGACTCCCGCGCAGCCTCAAAGTCCGGTCCAAAGCCCGACTCCAACCCCGACTCCTGACGTGGCCGCGGCGCCGTCTCCGCCCCCCTCGCCGAAACCCGAACCCACAATCCAGTTTGGGTCGCCAGTGCATATTGACGAACTTGGCAGGACCCCCGACGCCCCACCGACCCCTTCAGATCTAAATTACGAAAGCCGCATTCGGTCGACCTTTAACGCCGCCCAAGGCATGCAGGGGCCGCTAGACGGTCGCTGGGTTCTCAAGGTCAATGGCGTCGAGACCTATTATCTTCAGCTGGTCGATAAGGGGCAGGGTCGGCTCGAAGGTGCTTGGCGCGACCCCAGCCGACAAGGCGCCCTTGATGCCAGCGGCTTTATTGATGAGATCCAAAATATCGCGGGCCATCTAACCCTTAAATTCAAGACAAGGCGCAACGGCACCGAGACGGTCGACGCCGTGTTTGAGGCTGAGGGGACTGGGCAATGGTCTGGGGGCATGATTGTCCGCGGCGAGCGGCGATCGGCGACCCTGTCTCGGAATTAGAACGCAAGGGCGTCCTGTGCCGCCTGTATAGCCCTGCCAACCTGGTCTTTCGTCATGGGTTCAGCCACCCCGACCCCCCAGACGGGACCTGGCCAGGCCGGATCTCCCGCGCGCCGCCCAACCACGTGGACGTGCAATTGCGGGGTGAGGTTACCCAAGGCACCGATATTCAGTTTTTCCACGGCCAGACCCAGGACATCCCCCAAAGCCCGCACCGCCGGACCGCAGGCAACAATCTCGCGCATCAACTGCCCTTGGTCAGCGGGCGAAAGATCCTCAATTTCCCGCAAGGCCGACTGTTTTGGAATGAGGATCAGCCAGGGCCACCTGAGATCCAGCTGCAGGCGAATAAGGGACAGGGGGGCTTCAACCACGGCGGTGGAGCCGACCTCAAATGCATGGTCGAGGATGAACATGACCTTTTTGACCACAAGTCGACCTTAGAAACAAAGTGTCGTCGGCATTGCAGCCCGCCTTGGTTTTGGGTTAGGGACCGCCAATACTGTTTCAATCTTCCAACCAGACGGGAGCTACGGCCATGGCCACTAAGACACCCCTTCGCGTGGCCGTCACCGGCGCAGCGGGAAATATCGGCTACGCTCTGCTGTTCCGCATCGCTTCGGGCGAGATGTTCGGCAAGGATCAGCCGGTTATTCTTCAACTGCTGGAAATCCCAGTCGAGGGCCCGCAGAAGGCCCTGAAGGGCGTGGCCATGGAACTGGAAGACTGCGCCTTCCCATTGCTTCAGGACATGGTCTTGACTGGCGATGCCGATGTGGCCTTCAAGGATGCCAACTGGTGTCTCCTGGTGGGCTCAAAGCCCCGCGGCCCCGGCATGGAGCGTGCCGACCTTTTGAAGGATAACGGGAAGATCTTCATCGCCCAGGGCAAGTCGATCGATGCCGTGGCCGCAGACGACGCCCGGGTCGCCGTAGTCGGCAATCCCTGCAACACCAATGTGATGATCGCTGCGGCTCAAGCCAAGCGTCTGACCGCCGATCGTTTCACCGCCATGGTTCGTCTCGATGAAAACCGTGGCCGCGCCCAACTGGCCAAGAAGGCCGGGGTTTCGATCAACGAAGTCAGCGACCTCTTTATCTATGGCAACCATTCCCCGACCATGTTCGCCGACTTCACCCACGCCAAAATTGGTGGCAAGCCTGCCGCAGAGGTCATCGGCGACGAGGCCTGGCTGAAGAACGACTTCCTGCCGACCGTCGGCAAGCGCGGCGCAGCCATCATTGAAGCTCGCGGCCTCAGCTCTGCGGCGTCTGCTGCCAACGCTTTGGTGGACCACGTTCGCGATCTGACCACGGTGGGCGCTGTCCATTCCGTGGCGGTGGAAAGCCAGGGTCGCTATGGATTTGCGCCGGGCGTCTGGGCCGGCATGCCCGTCAAGACCACAGCCACCGGCTATGAGGTTCTGACCAGCTATGAGATGGACGACTTCGCCAAGAGCAAGATCGCCCTGACCAATGATGAACTGGTCGGCGAGCGTGAGACCATCAAGGATATGCTCTAAGCCCTCAAGGGCGCCGGGCTTTAGAACCAGCCTTTATCTCGAAGTATCTTGGCATAGGTTCGACTGACCGGCGCCTTCACCCCGTTTTTCAGGGTGAGGACAGCGCGGCCGTCGCCACGATCGGCATCGGCGAGGCCCTGTCGGGCAACCCACCATGACCGGTGAACCTGCTCGCCTTCGAGCCCAGCCAATTCGTCAATGGCATCGCTAAGACGCAGCAGGATCAGCTCCTGCCCCTTCGATGTATGAAGCCGCAGGTAATGGTCTTCCGCCTCGACGGCCCAGACCTCTGCGCCCCGCAGTTTGAGCGGCAGGCGGTCTAGAAAACGCGGCGGCGCAGGCTCCGGGCCTGATTGCGCAGCCTTGGCGGCCTTGGCCTGATGGTTGAGCACCGGAGCGATGACGCTCATGGTCAGGCAAACCACGAGGACCACTGGAAAGTCCTGCAAAAAATCCTGGGAGAAGGACAGGCGGCTATGGGACGTCCAAGCCATGCCCATAATGACGCCGGTCATGGGTACGGACTGGATCAGACCGCCAACAAATCCCCGTGCCATTGGCCGATCCGTAAGCGGCGGGATCAACCCTGCAATGACATTGGCCACCATGCCGCTGATCGCCCCGATCAGGGCGATGGCGACAAGAATTCCGCATCTCAAGGCGAACGGTATATCGCCCGTACCGAAGGCCCCGATCACGGCAAAGAAAAAGCCAGCAAGTCCTGCGGTGACCAGGGTTCTGCGGATCACCTGCAAATCGATATCGTTCATTGGCGAAGCGCCAATGGCGGTGGACTGCGATTTGCGAACCAAGTCTGTCATTCCACGCAACTGGGTTTGCCCAGATCCAAGACCGCCTGCAAA
>CALETE010000068.1 GCA_937920085.1 uncultured Alphaproteobacteria bacterium
CTTCCGATCTTTTCGAAAGATCTAGGCATTATTTTCCCTTTCTAATCAGTTATGTTTCATTTTGTAGGCCGGATGAGCAAGTATATGACTACCTTCAGAGCTCCAACTCCAAAATCGGTCAGCCATATCCTTTTCATCTAGACCTGTAATCCGCACATTCCGCACCGATACCAATTCAGCGATCCCAACACACGGCTCAACGAATACATGAGGGATATCAGGCGAGCGGGCGCGCAGCCGTTTTGGCACCGTTTCCGGATCTTCAAGAAGCCGATGACCGACAGCCACCGGGATAACCCACCCGCGACCAGGCGCGCGAACTTCCGGAAAGAGGATCCGCGCGATCCGCTCCAATTGACCTAGGTCCCCAGATGAGATGAGGCATCTTTCGCCCTCGTCCGGTCTCACCATTGCATAGCCGCGACGCATCCGCCTGAGGCAACTTCCATCGCCGCTAACGACTTCGACACGTAATGCTTTATTTGATATCGATCCGCCCGCGACTCGTTTATTAAGGAGCCGAAAGCCTACCTCGTCTGCATTTTCGCACCCAGGAAGATCAAGGATCAATGAAACATCGACCGTCCCAACGAGGTCTTCAATGATCTCGATCGGCGCAAAAACACCCCCTTTGGCCTCCATTTCGGGTTTGGTGCGGCCATCGGAAACATGGACGGAATGCAGGATTGGCAAAACTCTAGCCTTCCAGTGCTCGACGCCAAGATCCCGACCCATTGCCTCGGCTAGACCAAGAAAAGCCATAGGGCTTGGCAGTCCCGCCACATAGTCGTTCATCAAAAGATTGACGCGACTGGCGCGCAAATTGTGGATCGCAAAGCGCATTTCAGACCGCTGCTTTCTCGAGGGCGATTCGCTCGCGATCGCGGAAGTGCTCAGATGTCAGCGCTATCATCGCCTTTTCGCGATCGGCTTTTTTCCAGCGGCGTCGCATTATAAGAGTGGATGGACGCGGCGGAGGCCTAAGTGCCCTCTCTGCGACGGCCTGCTGCACAACATGCTCGCGGACATCTTCCTCGACCTCAGAAATAAAGCTAAGGGCGCCAGAGATCAACTCATCCGCATACCAGTCGAGCCCGGCGCGGATGTTTCGATTGGTGTACTCAATATTGAGCCGACCAGCATAATGCATGACTGCAGGCTCTACGCTTGCATCAACCCATGCCGGGAAAGATCCTCCGGCCGAATAACGTAGGATCGCGGCGTCATAGTCCCGCATAACGGAGGGCATCTCGGCCAGAAACCTTTGCCTAGGACCACCAATCATTCCTGAAATATTCTGTGGCTTGGCGCTGATCGATTGCCTGATCCATCGGCCGCGTGGCACCGGCGGGGCATCGTCAGCCTGCTTAAGAAACCACGCCGCCGACATTGCTTTGAAACCCATGAAGGCCTCGACGGGTGAGACGGGTGTCGCCTGTATATCTCCACCGCCGGGACGAGGTAGGAAAATCGTCGGGAACTCACCCGTGTCCGGCAGACTTGTGATCGTCTGCCCATCGCCAAGAAGTGTGGACTTAAGGGAATCGAGACAATCGTCACCGAAGACCGACTTGAAAGCTTCGAGGACCACTTCAGATGTGTCGTCAGGATCCCGCAGGTGGTCGACAACCGATTTCGGGGCCCTGCCCTTTATCTCAAGAGGACGATAGACGATTTTAGCATAAGGGATGTCAGGGGCATTCAATGAGGGGGCAAAAAAAGGTAAGACGTTTGAGGACGGCCGTCTAAATCGGAGTACAGAATTCTTGGAATCTGCCCTAGGTGTGGTAAGCTTTAGAAGATGAGATCCGCTACCCATGCCGACACGACGGAAATCATCTGGGGTGGGCTTCTTCTTGCTACTGACCATATCGCGCATTAGCTCGAATTCAGATCTTAAAGCGCCTTCTTCGAGAACCCTATCGACGCATCGAAAGCTGAGGACCTGCTCTTTTTTTAGCTGACCAGAGACCCTTGCCTCAGATTGCTGCTCCTCAGCCAAGCTGTTTTCAGGTTCTTCAAGCGGCATGCGTATCTACCTCTTCCGTCCTTGATCGGCGCGATGGTAATCCATCCCCTTTCAGATTACCACTTGAACGCTATCCCACGGGAGGTCATCGGGGCAAGTGAGGCGAACGGGCGAATCTAATGCAACCAAATGACAGCCGAGGCATGAGCAACGAAGTTTTTTATTTTGCGTCTTGAGCCACGGCATGCGTGTTCCCACGAACCCTGATGGTGCGACCCGGGGGTGATCCGGCGCCGCGGTGTTGGTGTGTTTTTCTTCCTGGCGAACGTTGGACGCTTACCATGCCGCTCCCACTTCGGACGGACTTTGATGCTGCTGGATTGCCTTTTGCGCCGCGACGGAGCAGGGCTGCAGAGCATGCTCGCCTTCTGCTGGCGCTTGCGGCGGACTATGACCTGGCGACATGCACCGAAGCCGCGCAGATCGGGGCGTGACGCTGCAGATCGCTCGCGACTGGGTGATTCAGTTCAATGGCGCTGGCCCCGATGGTCCGATCGACCCCAAGCCGCTTGGCCGGCCGTCCCTACCGACCGACGCACATGGCGCAGCGCTTGCCACGAAAATCGTTTCTTTATAGCTAACAGATTCGTATCGTATCTTTCAGAGAAACACGCCATCCTCCTCAATATCACGATCATGCCGATGCTGGCGAAGAACCCCCGGGTTCGGGCATCAGGAGACAATCACGCGGGCCGAGCAAGACAACTGGAGATCCAGCCGCGTTTTCTCAACGCCGACGATCAGTGCTACAACGCGTGGAAAAGACCCGATGCTCAGGCATGGCGTATCATGTCCACCGGACCGCAAGGCCGGGCATACAGTGTCTGCACAGTGAGCTTTGGTGTTAGTAGTTGAAAGATACCCCGTGACCGCCGCCAATCCATCGCGAGACCGCGCCATCGGCAGCATCATCGGCCTCGCCGTTGGCGATGCGGTCGGCACCACCGTTGAGTTCCTGCCGCGCGACAGTTACCCGCCCGTCACTGACATGGTGGGGGGCGGCCGCTTTAAGCTTACGCCAGGCCAATGGACCGACGACACCTCGATGGCGCTCTGCCTGGCTGAGAGCCTGCTGGCCAATCCGGAGTGCGACCAAACTGACCTCATGCGGCGCTTTCATGCCTGGGCAGCTGACGGTGTGAACTCGTCCACTGGCAAATGTTTTGGCATCGGCAGAACCACCCTGCGCGCCATCGGTCATTTTCATAAGACAGGGGTAGCCATAGCAGGTCCGACCCATGCGAACGATGCTGGGAATGGGTCGATCATGCGGCTTGCGCCAGCAGCTGTTCGGTGGTGGCGGTCGCCGAGGCCA
>CALETE010000069.1 GCA_937920085.1 uncultured Alphaproteobacteria bacterium
CGCCTTGCGGAAAAACGCGACAGCCTGCCCGCGCAAGGGCGCGTTCCGGTCTTTCTTAAGGTTGCTCCAGATCTGGAGAGCGATGAAATCGAGGCCATTGTTGAGGTTTCGATCGCCCATGGTTTGGCCGGATTGATCGTGTCGAACACCACCCTGTCGCGGCCAGCCCTGCGCTCGGCCTTCTCCGGCGAGAGCGGTGGTCTGTCTGGGGCGCCGCTGACCGATCTGGCCCAAGCCAAGCTCAAGGACTTCTACGCCGCCGCGGCTGGCCGGTTGGTCTTGATCGGTGTGGGCGGCATAGGATCAGGGGCTCAGGCCTATGCCCGAATCCGCGCCGGGGCCAGTGCTGTTCAGCTCTATTCCGCACTGGTTTTCCAAGGGCCTGGGCTGGTGACCAAGATCGCCAGAGACCTGGCCGCGCGCTTGAAAGCTGACGGTTTCACCCATGTCGCCCAAGCTGTTGGCACAATCTAGGCCAATGGCGACATCCCGAGTGCTTGGCGTTGCCCATGGGGTTCCGATGGCTTACGGGAAAGGCCATGGCTGACCCCGCCAAGTCTGTCGGGACGCAGTGGACGTCCGGACGCCGATTCTTCTGGCCCGGCGGGCTTTCCGCACGCCTACTGATTCTCACAGCCCTCTTCATCATCCTGGCTGGTGCCATGATCCTGCCGCCAGCCTTGGCGGCACGGGAAGAGCAATGGCTGCTGGACCGGGTCCGGGCGGCGGAATTGGCCTCTCTGGCGACAGAAGTGGCCCCAGATCGGGTCGTCACCGAGCAGCTTTCCACCCAGCTCTTGGTGGGGGCTGGGGTTGAAACAGTGGCCATCCAGTCCGACGGCATGCGCCGCCTGGTCTTGCAGGGCCCCAAGCGCGCCGAAGCGCCCTACCTTGTCGATTTGCGCCATCAGGCCCCTGTGTCCTGGCTAATGGCACCTTTTCAGACCCTGACGGGCGGCCCAGGACGCACAGTGCGCGTGATCGCCGAACCGCGATTTCGTCAAGCAGACTTTATTGAAGTGGTCGCCCCAGATGCGGACCTACGCAAGGAGCTCTTGCGAAACCTCTGGAGCCTGGTCCTGACCACAGCGGCCGTGGCCAGCCTTGCCGGCCTGCTGGTGTTTCTGGCTTTGAACTATTTCCTGGTTCGACCCATGCAGCGCATCACCATCGCCATGGAGCGGTTTCGCGCCGACCCTGACGACCCCGCCGCCCATATCGAGCCCTCCGGCCGCCGGGACGAAGTGGGGCGAGCTGAGGTGGAACTGGATCTGATGCAGGTGGATTTGCGCACGGCCCTCAGCTCTCGGGCCCGGCTGGCGGCCTTGGGAGAGGCGGTGGCTAAGATCAATCATGACCTGCGTAATATGCTGACCAGCGCCCAGCTGGCCTCAGAACGCTTGGCGGCGGTCCGCGATCCCACAGTGGCGCAGGCCATGCCACGGCTAGAGCGGGCCCTGAACCGGGCGGTCAAGCTGGCCACCGATGTTCTGACCTATGGCAAGACTCAGGAGGCCGCCCCTGATGCCCGTCCGACACCCTTGCTCTTGGCCCTTGAGTCTGCGGCGGAAGAGGCCCGTCTGGGTGGGTCCGTCAAGCTGAGGGCTGAGGTCGATGCCTTCACTCAGGTCGTGGCCGATCCCGACCAATTGCACCGAATTCTCTCAAACCTCATGCGCAATGCCCGTCAGGCTTTTGAGCAACACGTGCCAGGTGCCCAGGGCGAGGTGCGGGTGTCTCTTGCCCAGGATCAGAGCCAATCCATCCTGACAATCTCAGACAATGGACCCGGTATACCAGAGCGGGCCCAGGAGCGTCTGTTCCAGCCCTTCGCCGGCTCAAGCCGTCCGGGCGGCGCGGGCCTTGGTTTGGCCATTGCCCGGGAGTTGGCCCAGGGTCACGGCGGTGATCTGATCCTGGCGACCACCGGCCCCGAGGGGACCACCTTCGAACTCCGCCTTCCCGGCATTGCGCCGCCCCTGGACAAGCCCAAGCGACGGCGCGCGAAGTCGTCTGTTTAGGGGGCTTTGGCCACGCCTTCCCGGCGGGGGTCAGCGGCACCTGTCAATCCCTGGGGCGTCATCAGAACCCCATGAAGACCTGATCCTTCAGCTCCGCCCCCGGCACCTAGCTTGACGCCCTTGGCCGCCAGACCCTCGACGACGCCAGCCGCATAGAGATCAGGTTCGGACCAATAGGGCTCGCCCCGGGCGATCAGGTTGGGAAGGGCCACGGCGTCCTTCATGGACAGCTTCCAGTCCAGGACCCCCACCAGGGCCTTCAGATTATAGGCCAGGATGGAATTGCCGCCCGGCGACCCGACAGCGGCGTAGAGCCTGCCCTGGCGATCTAGAACAATGGCTGGGGCCATGGATGAGCGGGGACGTTTACCCGGTGCCACGGCATTGGCGGCGGCAACCCCGTCCTTTTCCGTCGGCGAGAAGGAAAAATCGGTGAGCTGGTTGTTCAGGAAGAAGCCGTCGACCATCCGGCCTGTGCCGAAAATGCTCTCCACCGTCGTGGTCATAGAAACCGTATTGCCCGCCGCATCGACGATGACGAAGTGGGTGGTGCCGCCCGGCTCCTTGGTATGGTCAGTCCCGCGAATGCCTGCACCCTTGGGATTGCCTGCCGCAGGTGGCGCGCCAGCATGGTCAGGATTGATCAGGGCGGCCCGGGCCTTGAGATATGCGGGGTCCAGCAGACCAGCCACGGGGACATCCACAAAGTCGGGGTCGCCGAAATACCGATCGCGATCGGCGTACATGAGGCGGCTGGCCTGGGAGAACAGATACCAGCCCTGGACCTTGTCAGGCCCGTACTTGGCAATGTCGGTGTTTTCCAGAAGCCCCAGGCCCTCCAGGACAGCCGGACCGCCTGAGGGAGCCGGCGGGGTGCAGACCACGTAGATCCGATAGGGCCGGCACAGGGCCTCGGTCATCTTGGGCTTGTAGGCCTTAAGGTCCTCCAGGGTCATGGTTCCCGGCAGGGCCCCTTCGGTGGTGCGCTTAACAATATCCTGGGCGATGCTACCTTCCAGCAGGGCCTTGGGGCCTTCAGCGGCGATCTTTCGAACCGTGGCGGCATAGGCCGGATTCCGCAGCAGGTCACCGGCTTGGATTTTCTTGCCATCTGCCTTGGTGAAATAGGCAATGGCATCCGGCTGATTGGCCTGGGGGAAGGGGCTGGACGCCATCATGGCGAGGCGTGGGCTCACGATGAAGCCCTGATCTGCCATGCGCTCGGCATCCACGAACAGGGTCGACCAAGGCAGCTTGCCATAGAGACCCTGGGCCATATGCAGCATGGCCACAGCGCCGGGGACCCCAGTCGCCCGGCCGCTGACCACAGCGGTAACGAAGGGCAGGGGCTTACCGTCTGGTCCCATGAACATGTCGGAACTGGCTCCCATGGGGGCCTTTTCCCGACCATTGAAGGCCACCACCTTGTGGGTCTTGGCGTCGTAATAGGTCATGAATGACCCGCCACCGAGGCCCGAGCTCTGCGGCTCAACCAGACCCAGGGCTGCCTGCACGGCCACCGCAGCATCCACCGCCGACCCCCCGCGCCGCAGGACGTTGAGCCCGGCCTCAACCGCCAGGGGATTGGCTGCCGCCACCATGCCCTTACCGACCATCGGTGCCGCAGCTGCGGAGTGATGGGGCTTTGTCTTCGCTTCAGCCGGCGTATTTAGGGTGCCAAGGCACAGGGCGGCCAGGAGGGCCAGCTTCAAGGAACGGGATGTCGACACGGAAGACCACGCTGCAAATTGAAATTTCACGGCCACCATAGCCTTACATGCGTGGACAACAATCCTTCTGGCGTGTTCTTCCTGCCCTATGAGCCAAACGCCTAAGACTTTACCTTCGGTGCCTTCTCAAGGGCCACGCAACAGCATTACGGACGTTCCGGGTCTCAAGGTTGGGCAGGCCCAGGATGTGGCAGCTCGCACGGGCGTTACCGTCATCCTGCCCGATGACCGGGCCGTGGCAGCGGTGGATGTGCGCGGCGGCGGGCCCGGCACCCGCGAAACCGATGCCCTGGCCCCTGAGAATCTGGTGGAGGCCATTGACGCCATCGTCCTGTCTGGGGGGTCAGTCTATGGCCTGGCGGCAGGGGATGGCGTGGTCAGCTGGCTAGGTGCCCAGGGCCGTGGCTATGGCCTGCTGGGACGGGCCGGAGTGCCCCTGTCTCCGGTAGTGCCAGGGGCGATTCTCTATGACCTGGCCAATGGCGGCGACAAGATCTGGGGGGAAGAGCCCCCCTATCGCCGGTTAGGCCGTGAGGCGGCCTTGGCCGCTGGCCTGGAGGTTGCCCAAGGAACGGTCGGCGCCGGCTATGGGGCCATGGCTGGCAGCCTGAAGGGCGGCACTGGAACCGCTTCGGTGGTCACGGTGGATGGCATGACGGTCGGGGCCCTGGCCTGCGTCAATAGCTATGGGGCGGTGGTCGCCCCCGGCGGGCGCAGTTTCTGGGCCGCCCCCTATGAGATGGGTGATGAGTTCGGCGGCCTTGGTGCCGCAGGGCTAAAGGCCGCCCCCGACGACTGGGGTCTGGCCAAGGCTGATCCCGGCCAGAGGATGAACACCACCATTGCCTGCGTCGCCACCGATGTGGCCCTCACCCCGGCCCAGGCCAAGCGGCTGGCCATCATGGCCCAGGACGGTCTGGCCCGTGCCATCCGTCCCATCCATGCCCCGTTTGATGGTGATGTGGTCTTTGCCCTGTCCACTGGCCGCCAGCCCCTTAAGGGGGGCGACTTCACCGTGGCCCGCCTTGGGGCCCTGGCCGCCGACGTCCTAGCCAGGGCCGTCGCGCGGGGGGTCTATGAAGCTACCCCCTGGCCCACCACGACGGTCCAAACTTGGCGGGATTTGTAGATCACAGGGCTTGCGCTTTGCCGCCGGCCCGACTAGGTTCCGCGCCCTTGCCGTAAGGCCATGCGCGCCCGTAGCTCAGCTGGATAGAGCATCAGACTACGAATCTGAGGGTCGGACGTTCGAATCGTTCCGGGCGCGCCATTCTTCCCAAGAGCATCACCTAGATGTCCCGCCAGGGCCTGATGATTGGGGGGTTTTGGTGAACTGTTCCGGCACAAGTGTCACAAAGCCGCGCTAGGGGCTCTATCATGCGTGTCACTCAATCTTCCCGCCTGCGCCCTTGGCTCTGCACGGCTGCGATCATCGGATTTGGCCTTGGTGCCCCGGCGATTGCCATCAGTCATCCTGGGCATGACCTCAAGATCGAGGCCCCGGTGGGTGCCCCCAAGCCAACAAAGCCAACCGCCCGCACCTGGCAGGCCGGTGACCACCATGTCCACAGTTGGTACAGCGTGTCCCTGAAGCCTTCTGGCACCCCATCTCAACCGCCCGAATTGGTCAAAGGTGGCGATGGCGTCAACTCGATAGCGACCAATGCGGCCATGGCCGGAAAACATGGTCTCACCTGGATGGTCGCCACCGACCATGGTGGCCCGAACCACGCCATAATGAATCGCAATCTCGCCTATCCAGAACTGGAAAGATCGCGGCTGAAGACGCCGGGGGTCCTGCAGTTTTGGGGGATGGAACTCGATACGCCAGCGGCGGAACACTCCAGTGTCATTGTTCCGCATTCGGCCACGGAGCGTGATGCCTTGTTCGGCATTGAGCACGGCTATAATCGCCGGGAACCCTGGCCAGAAGACCCGGCACGGGATCAGGAAGCCTTCATGATTGAGGCCTTGCGGCATATGAGCAGCCTGCCCAATCCGCCCATCGTCATCGCCAACCATCCTTCCCGTACAGCCACAGGTGTGGGCGAATATGGCCTGTTGAGCCCGCATGAGCTTCGGACCTGGAATAATTCCGCCCCGACCGTGGCGGTCGGCATGGAAGGCGCGCCCGGCCATCAGGCCGAGGGTCTTAAGCCTGACGGCTCACCAAACCTGGATCGGGCGCGCGGCGCCTATGGCAGGGCCCCGACCATGGGCGGCTTTGATCAGATGACGGCGCGTGTTGGCGGGTTCTGGGATTCCATGTTGGGGGAGGGGCGCCACTGGTGGATCACCTCAACCTCGGACTCCCATCGTCATTACACCACAGGCGGAAGCGATTTCTGGCCCGGTGAGTACTCAAAGACCTATGTAAAGGCGGCTCACACCTACGACGACATTATGGACGGCCTGCGCAATGGGCGGGTCTTTGTCACCCTGGGCGATCTGGTATCTGAGGTCGAGGTGACGGCAAGATCGGCCCATACCAAACAGGTGGCGGAGATCGGTGGCACCCTTCAGGTCGAGGCCGGAAGTGACGTGACAATCATTGTTCGGGTGCGCGATCCCGCCGGTAAGAACTTTGGTGGACGCACGCCATCGGTGTCGCGTGTCGATCTGATCGAAGGTGAGCTCACAGGCCCCGCCGTCAGCGCCGACAATGACAAGAACCCGACGGCGCGGGTCATCCAGCGCTTCGATGCGACTCAATGGGCGAGGGAGGGAGAGCGGCTCTCCATGGTCTATGTGCTCAAAAATGTCCGCAAATCTGGCTACGTCCGGGTCCGGGGAACAAGCGGCACAGACCTCGAGCCACAGCCAGACGTGGCAGGAGAGGATCCCTGGTCAGACCTCTGGTTCTACGCCAATCCGATCTTCCTGAGCGTAAGATAGGGACGGATCGCTAAGAGCCAGTCTTGCCCTGGCAATAGCAGACCCTTCCGTACACTCAGGAAGACAGGATTGAGGGCAGCCGGTGAGGCCGCCCCTTGATTAGACCTCAGTGACGAACTGATCGGTCGGACGGCGAACTTTTTCCAGGTTCACCAGCCAGTCGCCTTCGGGCTGGCGATAGCCCAGTGGGATGATCACCACGCTGCGCAGGCCGCGGTCCTTGAGGCCGAGGATCTCGTCCAGGGCATTTGAGTCGAAGCCTTCCATAGGGGTGGCATCCACCTCTTCGAAGGCCGCAGAAATCAGGGCGGCACCGACGCCGATATAGGCCTGACGGGCAGCATGCTGGTAGTTCGCCTCGGCGTCCCGCTGGGGATAGGTCGCCAGCAACATCTTGCGATAGTTTTCCCAGCCTTCGTTTTCGAAGCCCCGGATCTGATTGGTCAGATCAAACATGTGGTTGATGCGCTCAGGGGTGTAGTTGTCCCAGGCGGCGAAGACCAGCAGGTGGGAGCCGTCGGTAATCTGGGCCTGGTTCCAGGCCACGGGCAGGATGCGAGCGCGGACCGCCGGGTCCTTGACCACGATGATTTCATAGGGCTGCAGGCCGCTGGAGGTGGGGGCCAGACGGGCAGCTTCGACAATCCGCTCGACCTTTTCGGCCGGCACTGACTTGGCAGGGTCCATTTTCTTGGTGGCGTAGCGCCAGTTCAGCCGATCGATCAGGGGATGGGTCATGGGGGAGACTACTTCCATTGGGGTTGGGGCGGCTTAGATGACCGCCAAGGTGCACATCTAGGATGATGTGGGTCATTTGATAGGGCGGTTTGCCCTGATAGGTAGAAATAAGCCCCCAGAAATTCTCTGGGGTGCCCTGCCTTCGTCTAAAGCCCGTCCAGCCGGCACCCCCGCGCCTCGAGCACCGGCTTCAGCGCCCAATAGGCGGCCGGGGTCCGCATCAAGGGGATGCGGGGATAGAGGTGATGGATGATGTGGAACTGCATGCCCATAGAGCCGATATTCCCCACCAGGCTGCGGAAGCTGCGGGTGTTACGATAACGGCCGGTCTCGGTCCCCGGATGATGCGGGGCCCAGCTTAAGTAAAACTGGATGTAGGTCTGGGCTATATGCCGGGGCAGCCACCAGATCAGGGCCGCGACCACGGCGTGGCCGGTCCAGGCCAGGGCGATCAGGCCCGCCCTTTGGGCAGCCGGGGTGCCCAGGCGCTGCAGGGTCGCCCCGTAGGAAGCACTCGCCTTAGAGCCTGGCTGGCGGTTGCGGATGCTGTTGAGGATCGAATGCCAGGGCCCCTTAGCCTTGGTGCCGATGTCAGGGTCCAGCTCGGGATCATTGGTGTGCTTGTGGTGCTCAAGGTGGGTCAGGCGCGCCACGTCATAGGGCACAACTAGGGGGATGGTTGAGAGGTGGCCCACAAGCTCGTTCAGCCAGAATAGCTTGTCGCCTTCCTGTGCAATGATCCTATGCTGGGCTTCGTGGGACGGCAGATAGCTCAGCATGACGTTGAGCGTGGCGATGGGAAAGGCGATCCACAGGGGCAATATGCCCGACAGGGTCAGGGGCCACAGCGACAGCCAGACCGCCAGATTGCCCAGGCCCCAGCTGATAGAGCCCCAGGGCAGGCCGCCCATGAACCGGTCAGCAATCTGCTTTTCCAGGCGCATGAGATCTTGGCTGGACAGGCCCGATAGGTCCTCGGGCAGGGTCACGGACGACACATTCATATCCATCGGCCGCTCCAGGTGGCGAAGGCACCCCAGGTTCCGCCAATGACCAGCCCGATCGCCAGGGGCGGTACTCCCAGACTGACATGCCACAGGACCAGGACTTCCTTGATGAGGGGTGCCAGGAAGCCGATCCCAAACAGGAAGGGCATGTTTTTCATCAGCGATCCCAGAATGACCCGGATCATGGAAAGGCCTCGTCCTGCAAAGGGTTCTAAATGTTAAACCTGACACAGGCGTCATTTATCTGCAAGAGATCCCCTGAGGGTCTAGGTTTTACAGGCTGTAGCCACTGGCGTCAGATCGCCTATAACGTCCTCATGCCCCCGCGCCTTCGACCGACCCGACTGGAATATGTGGTGGATGGTGTCCGCCTGCGGGCCCAGCTGTCTGCCGCTGCCCTCGCTGCAGGCGGTGATGAGGTCGAGCAGCGCAAACGGGCCCTGGAGATCCTGAAACAGGCACTGTTCCGTGGTCGTATGATCGCCAAGGAGCGCTTGGAAAACGGGGCAGGCGGGATTGAAACGGCGCGTCTGTTGTCCGGGGTCACCGACGAGGTGGTCACAGCCCTCTATGACTTCACCACCGTCCATGTGTTCCGGGCCCGCAATCCCACCGAGGGCGAACGCCTGGCCCTGATCGCCGTGGGTGGCTATGGCCGCGGGACATTGGCGCCGTTCTCCGACCTCGATCTGCTGTTCCTGCGACCCTATAAGCAGACGCCCCATGCTGAGAGCGTGATCGAATATATGCTCTACGCCCTCTGGGATCTGGGCTTTAAGGTCGGGCATGCCTCGCGGACGGTGGAGGAATGTATCCGCTTGTCCAAGGAAGATTTCACCATCCGCACCTCGATCCTCGAGGCCCGTCGCCTGACCGGCGACGAAGCCCTGGCCGAGGATCTGACCAAGCGGTTCCGAGCCGAGGTGGTCAAGGGCACAGCGGCCCAGTTTGTCGCCGCCAAGCTGAAGGAGCGGGACGAGCGCCAGGAGCGGGCAGGGGCCAGCCGCTATATGGTCGAGCCCAATGTCAAAGAGGGTAAGGGCGGCCTGCGAGACCTAAACACCCTGTTCTGGATCGCTCAGTACCTGCATCCCGTGGCCCAGGTCGACCGGCTGAACGGCGTCATCCAGCTGGACATGTTCGAGCGCCGGGAGGTTTCGGCCTTTGTACGGGCCTTTGATTTCCTCTGGGCCATTCGCTGTCATTTGCACTTTGCCACAGGCCGCCCCGAAGAGCGGCTGACCTTCGACATCCAGCCGGAAATCGCCCGGCGCATGGGCTATGGCGACCGCGGCGATGCGCCGGCGGTGGAACGCTGCATGCGCCGTTATTTCCTGATCGCCAAACAGGTCGGCGCCCTGACCCGAGTCTTTGCTGCCAAGCTGGAATCCGAGCGGGTCAAACAGGAACCCAAGGGCCTGTCCCGGTTACTGCCCGGACGGGGACGGGGGCGTCGCACGGCCTTAGATCCTGGCTTCCACGAGGATGGTGGGCGGTTAAACGTCGATGGGCCAGAGGTCTTTGAGTCCGATCCGGTCAATCTGCTCAGACTGTTCCGGCTGGCCGACCGGCGCGATCTGGACCTGCATCCCGACGCCTTTACCTATGCCTCGCGCCTGCATGAGCTGATCGGGCCAAAGGTTCGCCGGGACCCCGAAGCCGCCAAGGTCTTCTTGGACATACTGGCCCATGGCCGGGATCCTCAGCGCATATTGTCCATGATGAATGAGGCCGATGTCCTGGGGCGCTTCATTCCCGAATGGGGCCGCATCGTCGCCCAGATGCAGTTCAACATGTATCACTCCTATACAGTGGATGAGCATACCTTGCGGGCGGTGGGGGTCATTGCCCAGATCGCGGCAGGGCAGTTCGCCGAAGACCACCCCCTGTCCACCACCGTCATGCCCTTGATTGCCGATCGCGAGGCCCTGTTCCTGGCCATGCTGCTGCATGACACGGGCAAGGGCGGCGCTGGGGGCCAGGAAAAAGCCGGAGCCCGCGCAGCCCGCCAGGCCTGTGAGCGTCTTGGGCAAGACCGCCAGAGGATCGAGCTGGTAGCCTGGCTTGTGGAGCATCATCTGCTGATGAGCGACACGGCCCAGAAGCGCGACGTCTCTGACCCTCGCACGGTCGTGGACTTCGCACGGGTTGTAGAAACCCCAGAGCGCCTGCGCCTGCTGCTGGTTTTGACCGTGGCCGACATCCGCGCCGTGGGGCCTGGGGTCTGGAACGGTTGGAAGGGCCAACTGCTGCGAGAGCTCTATGCCGCCACTGAAGCCCTGTTCCGCGGGGGGCGTGGGTCTGATCAGGCCGCCGCCGTCAGGCGCTATCACGAGAACGCCGCCTATGACGCCCGTATGCGGCTGGTGTCTGTTGACCCCGCCTCCACAGAATGGGCCCAGTCCATGGAGGACGCCTACTTCACCTCATTTGGCGATCCAGAGGTTCAGGCCCATGCCCGGCTGGCGCGCGCGGCCGTGACCGCTGGGGCTGCGGCCGAGGCCCAGGTCCGCCCAGACCTTAATGCCGCTGAAGTGGTTGTGGCGGCAGCAGACAGGCCAAGGCTGTTTGTGGACCTCGCCCAGTCCCTGACAAACGCCGGGGCCAATGTTGTGGGCGCCCGGGTCTTTACCTCCCGACAGGGTCAAGCCCTGGACGTGTTCTTCGTGCAGGATGCGGCGGGTAAGCCCTTTGGCCATGACAATCCAAGGTCCCTGCAGAGATTGGCAGAAGTTCTGGTGCGCTCCGGCCGGGGCGAGCCGGTCAAGGCCGAGACCAAGAAGCTCGGCGATCTGGGCCGTACGGCCGCCTTCGCCATTACCCCCACCGTCATGCTCGATAATGAGGCTTCGGAGGTCTCTACCGTGATCGAGGCCTCGGGGCGCGATAGGCCAGGTCTTTTGGCGGCCTTGGCCAAGCCGATTTCAGATGCTGGTCTTTTGATCCTGTCAGCCCACATTGACGGCTATGGCGAGCGCGCTGTGGATGCCTTCTATGTGGTCGACAGTCTTGGCAAAAAAGTCGTTGAGCCCAAGGCTATGATGGCCCTGAAAGCTGACCTCATTGCCGCCCTCGAAGACGATCGGGACCAGTCCATCGTCAAACCTCGGGCGAATCTTCAGAAGGCTCGCGCCAGTGTCGCTCGCTAAAGCTTCGACCAAATCCAGCGGCCTGATCCGCTCGTCCATGGTCTATTCAGCCTTCACCCTGATCAGCAGGTTTTTCGGATTCTTCCGCGACCTTGCGATCACTTATTATCTGGGGGCCAGCACCTCTTTTGCGGCTGACGCCTATAATATGGGCTTCTCCTTCCCCAACCTGTTCCGCAGAATCTTCGGCGAGGGCGCTTTTGCTTCGGCCTTCGTGCCGGCCTATTCCAAGGCCCTGGCCACAGATGGCGAGGAGGTGGCCGATGTCCTAGCCGCTGACGCCATGGCGGTCCTGGCGGCGGGTGCTCTTGGGGTGACCCTTGTGGCCGAACTGACCATGCCCTGGTTGATGTACGCCATCGCCCCCGGCTTTCACGGGGAGAAGCATGATCTGGCGGTCCGTCTGACCCAGATCATGATGCCCTACCTGCCGTGCATGGCGATCTATGCCCACCTGTCAGGGGTGCTCAACGGCCGAAACCGCTTCATCCTGTCGGCGGCCGCCCCCATTCTTTTGAATCTTTGGACCCTGATCGCCGTTTGGCCCGCCAAGACGACGCTGGAAGCGGCCTATTATGCCTCCGTCGGGGTGGTGATTGCAGGGATTTCTCAGGCCGCCTTGCTGTGGTGGGGGGTTCGACGGTCCGGTGCCAACGTCAATTTCCGCTGGCCGCGCCTAACGCCGGAGATTCGCAAGCTGATCCTCTTGGCGGTGCCTGGCTCCATCGCTGCCAGCGCCACCCAGGTGAATATTTTCGTCTCCAGCATGATGGTCAGCCAGGTGAACGGCGCCCGGTCCTGGCTGGCGGTCTGCGATCGCCTCTACATGCTGCCCCAGGGCCTAGTGGGGGTTGCTGTCGGTGTTGCCCTGCTGCCCCAGTTGTCCCGGGCTGTCCACGCCCGCGACCGGGAGGCCAGCCAAGGTGCCATAGACGAGGCCATTGTCTTCAGCATGGCCCTGACCCTGCCTGCAGCAGCCGCCCTGTTGGCCATGCCCTTCTTCCTGATCGACGCCCTCTACACCCGGGGCGCCTTTACTGCCTTCGACGCCCACGCCACAGCTGATGCCCTGCGCCAATACGCCTGGGGGGTTCCAGCCTTTGTTCTGGCGCAGCTGTTCTCCCGGGTCTTCTTCGCCAGCCAAGATACCAAGACCCCCATGCGTTACGCCCTGATCTCAGTGGCTGTGAATGTGGTCGCTGGGGTTTCCCTGTTCTACCTGATCGGTGTGCCTGGCATTGCGGCGGCCACCAGTTTGGCGGCCTGGGTCAATGTCCTGATGATGGTCACAACCCTAGGCAAACGCGGCCTTTACACGCCGGGCTCGGCTGCGGCGTCCCGCCTCCTGCGCATACTGGCGGCCTCAGTGGCCCTGGGTGTTATCGCCGGCGCGGCCTCGTTAAATCGCAGCGTTCTGCAAGGTCTGTTAGGCGGCGTCCATGTCGGGCCCCTTCACCAAAAGGAGATCGCTGTCCTGCTGGCCTGCCTGATCATCATGGCCCTCTATCCGGTCCTGCTGTTCGCCTCAGGCGGTCTGACCCTGGCCCAGGCCCGCGCCGCCCTGCGCCGCCGTCCAAAGGACCCCTCTGCCCCGGTCATAGACACGCCAGACTTGCCCTAATCCTGGCGAGGGACTATTGCCTCGCCCATGGCTCGCCCTGGACATTTCGCCCGTCGATGGCGCAGCGCTTAACCCAGCGCTCACGGCGCATGCGCCTTCCTGTCCCCCTTCGTAAAGCCTGACCCATGACCACACCCAGACACCCCCGCGTTCTTTCGGGCGTCCAGCCCACGGGCGATCTGCATCTCGGTAACTATCTCGGTGCCCTGGTGAAGTTCACTCGACTGCAGCACGAGATGGAGACCTTCATCTTCGTGGCCGATCTCCATGCCATTACCCAATGGCAGGACCCCAAGAAGCTCAAGTCCCAGGTGCGAGAGATCGCCGCCGCCTATCTGGCCTCGGGTCTGGATCCCAAGGTCGCCACGATTTTCCCCCAGTCCGCCGTGCCAGAGCACGCTGAGTTGGCCTGGGTGTTTAACTGCGTCGCCCGCCTCGGCTGGCTCGACCGCATGACCCAGTTCAAGGACAAGGCCGGCAAGCACAAGGAGCGCGAGAGCGTTGGCCTCTACACCTACCCGGTGCTCCAGGCCGCCGACATTTTGATCTATAAGGCAACCCACGTGCCGGTGGGCGAAGACCAGAAGCAGCACCTGGAACTGACCCGCGACATTGCGCAAAAGTTCAATCACGACTTCGAGGTCCCTGACTTCTTTCCCTTGCCAGAAGCCGTTGTTGAGGGGCCAGGCGCGCGGATTATGAGCCTGCGGGATGGGTCATCGAAAATGTCTAAGTCCGATCCGTCGGACTATTCGCGGATCAATCTGACCGATGACGCCGATACCATTCTACAAAAGGTGCGGAAGGCGCGGACCGATCCAGAACCGCTTCCCGAAACCCTGGAAGAGCTGAAGGTGCGACCCGAGGCTCAGAACCTGGTGGGGATTTACGCTGCCCTTGATGGCCGCACCTCAGCCGAGGTCCTGGCCGAGTTTGCTGGGGTTGGCTTTGGAACCTTCAAGCCCCGTCTGGCGGATCTGGCCGTGGCCAAACTTAGCCCCATCGGTGAGGCCATGCGCCGTTACATGTCCGATCCGGCAGAGATTGACCGCATACTGGCGCTCGGTGCCGCCAGGGCTCGGGAGGTTGCAGCCCCAACCCTGGCCGAGGTGAAGTCTATTGTCGGTTACTGGGCCGGATGAGACCCCCTTGCCAGGACTCGGCTGGCAGGTCACCGTCCGCCCCATGAGCCAACGTAAGTTCCTGGTCATTGCCGACGAGAGCCCTGAGTTTCAGGCAGCCCTGCGTTTTGCCTGTCGCCGGGCGCACTCAACCGGCGGGCATGTGGCCCTGCTCAAGGTGATTGAGCCTGCTGTGTTCGAACATTGGAGCGGCGTGCGCGATGAGATCGAGCGCCAGGCTCGCGCGGAGGCGGAAGCGTCCCTCCAGGCCCTGGCAGAGTTCATCGTCATGGAAACGGGCTCAGCGCCGGAATTCATCATTGTGCGGGCCGACAATACCCGCGCGGCTCTGCGCGATGTGATCGGCAATGATCCAGACATCAAGATCTTGGTCTTGGCAGCCGCCGTTGGGGGGCGCGGCCCTGGCCCCTTGGTGACCTCCATCGCGAAAGAAGGGGTCAAGTGGGGTGCCCGTAAGGTGCCGGTGACCCTGGTGCCTGGTGACCTGACCGACGAAGACATCGCCGACCTCGCCTAATTGCCTTCAAATCCGGAGACGGCCCCATGGACCGCAAACTCGCCCTGGTGACCGGTGCCTCTGCTGGAATTGGTGCGGCCCTGGCTCGCACCTTTGCCAAGCACGGCTTTGATGTCGCCCTGACTGCACGGCGCGCCGATCGTCTTGAAGCCTTGGGCGCAGAGATTTCGCAGGGCTTCGGTGTTGAGGTCCTGACCGTTGCCGCTGACCTCGAAGATCCTAAGGCTCCCCAGGCTATCCTCGATCATCTGGCCTCCAAGGGCCGCCATGTGGACGCCCTGATCAATAATGCCGGCTATGGCTTGACCGGAACCTATGCGGAGACGCGCTGGGAGGACCAGGCCAAGTTCATCCAGGTCATGCTGACCGCGCCGTCTGAACTGGCCCACAAGGTTTTGCCGGGCATGCTTGAACGCCGGTTTGGCAGGATCATCAATGTCGCCTCCCTGGCTGGTCTCGTCCCAGGGTCGGAGGGCCATACCCTTTATGGGGCGGTGAAGAGCTATCTGATCAAGTTTTCACAAAGCCTACACCTGGAGACCCGGTCGACCGGCGTCCATGTCAGTGCCCTGTGCCCGGGATTTACCTATTCGGAATTTCACGACGTAACCGGAACCCGGGATCAAGTTCATCAGATCACGCCGGACTGGCTCTGGATGAGTGCCGAAGAGGTGGCTAGTGTGGGCTATGAGGCGGTGGAGGCCAATCGCCCGATCCGGGTGCCCGGCCTCCCGAACAAGGCGGTCGCAGCCCTTGCCAAGCTTGTGCCGGACGATCTGGCAATGGCCTTGATGGGCGGCCAGAGTCATAGGTTTCGCAAGATCTAGAAAGACTGAATCGGCACCCCCGCGTGGAGGTGCCGATTCAGTTTGTGATCAGCCTATTTCGCTGACGCGACCTTGGCAGCAGCGGCATCAGCCTGGGCGTTGTGGGCCTCCTTCAGGATATAGGCCCGAAGGTCTTCCGCATCTGCCGCGTTCAGGAACCGGGCAAAGCTTGCCATGCCATTGGCCTTGCGAGCGCCTTCCAACACCACGGATTTGAAGTTCTCCGCCGTGGTGATCATCTGCGACTTGCGCAGGTCAGGCAGGTAGGCACCCGAAGCGCTCGGTCCGTGACAGACCTGGCAGTTCTCGTGATAGAGGGCAAAGCCCTTATCAGCATTGCCAGGGGCCGAGATCTTGGTGAGATCAAGGTCAGGAACCACGGGGATGTCATAGGCCTTGGCTTGGGCTGTTCCGCCCAGTTTGAAGACCATCAGACGACCTGGCAGCCGGGACTTATTGCCCAACAGGACCGATGCCGAGACTGGTCCGCCACCGCCATAGCCAACCATGACCGCGACGTATTGCTCACCGTCGATTTCATAGGTCGAGGGCGCTGCGATCACGCCATTGACGGTTTCGTAGTTCCACAGCTTCTTGCCGTTGGCCGCGTCGTAGGCGACGAACTGGCCTTCGCCAGCGCCCTGGAACACCAGACCACCCGCTGTCGACATAATGCCGGCGTTCCAGAAGTAGGGATGCTCCACGGTCCAGCGGGCCTTTTGAGCCACAGGATCCCAGGCGATCAGCTCGCCCTTAAACATGGACTTCATGCCTGCCAGCACGGCCTTGTCGGTGGGCAGGGCGTTGGCCAGGAAGTCGGTGCCGACATTCCAGGTTCCGGGACGATATTTGAAGTCCTTGATGTTGGTATAGGCGAAGGGCGAGGCCTGGGCCGGGATATAGACGAGGCCTTCCTTCGGGTTGAACGCCATGGGGTGCCAGTTGTGTGCGCCCAAGGGGCCAGGCAGCTGCATGGAGGGCTTGTCGGCATAGCGTGCGCCGGGGGTTTCGATGGGGCGGCCGGTCTTCATGTCGACGCCGGTGGCCCAGGTTTGGGGCACAAAGCCCTTGGCCGAGATCAGCTGACCCGTTGCCCGGTCCAGCACATAGAAGAAGCCGTTCTTGGGGGCCTGCATGGCCACCTTGCGGGGCTTACCATCGATGGTCAGGTCCGCCAGCATGATGTGCTGGGTTGCCGTATAGTCCCAGCTCTCGCCGGGCGTCGTCTGATAGTGCCAGACATACTCGCCAGTGTCGGGCTTCAGCGCCAGGATGGAGGAGACGAACAAGGTGTCGCCCTTACCCTGCGAGCGCTTCAGGTGGTTCCAGGGGGTGCCATTGCCAACGCCCAGATAAACAATATCGAGGTCCGGATCATAGGCCATGGAGTCCCAGATGGTCGCGCCGCCGCCGGTCTTCTTCCAGACATCGCCAAACCAGGTGCCATTGGCCTTTTCGGCCAGGATCTTGTCGGAGATTTCGCCGTCGGCCTTACCCTCGGGGTTCGGGGCTGTGTAGAAGCGCCAGACCTTCTTGCCGGTGGCCGCGTCATAGGCCGTGACATAGCCACGCACGCCGTATTCTGCGCCGCCATTGCCGATCAGCACCTTGTCCTTAATGATCCGAGGCGCACCTGTGATGGTGTAGGGCTTGGAGGTGTCGGTGGTCTGGACCGACCAGGCCTGCTTGCCGGTTGCCGCGTCCAGGGCGATCAGGCGACCGTCGAGGACGCCCACATAGACCTTGCCCTTCCAGACCGCGACCCCGCGATTGACCACGTCACAGCAAGCATCAAAGGCTTTTGAGCCATCGATCTTGGGATCAAAGGACCACTTCAGAGCGCCGGTCTTAGCGTCGAAGGCATAGACTTTTGACCACGCCGTGGTGGTGTAGAGCACGCCATCAATCATCACTGGGGTCGCTTCCTGACCGCGGTCGGTGTCGAACTCGTGATACCACGCCAGGCCAAGCTTGCTGACATTGGTTGTGTCGATCTTGGTCAGCGGGCTGAAGCGCTGCTCATCATAGGTCCGACCAACCGACAGCCACTCGCCGTTCTTGTTGGCCGCGGCGATCCGTGCGCCGTCGACATTGCCGGCCGATTTGCCGCCGATTTGACCGCAAGCGGCCAAGACCAGCGTTAATGCCAGCGCGATTGATAACTTGCCAAATTTCATGGGGCCCTCCCTGGGCGACCGACGTCGCGATCTTGCAGCCAATATGCCCAGACTAAGCCCAAGGGCAAGGCGTGACCCTGCGTCACAGGTTCTCGGAACCCGAGGCTTTTAGCGATTTTGGAAAAATGACGGCGTTAAGACCCGACTCATGACTCTGAAACTCTGTCTTTACCCAACCCCTGTATCAAATTGCGACACAAAGAGCCTCATCCCAGGGTCAGACTTGGCAGATGAGGTCCAGTACAGGTGGGTGTTTTCATATGACCAAAACGGTCCTCGTCGTCGATGACGACCCGACACAACGTCGACTGCTGCAGGCAGTTCTAGAGCGCGATGGCTTTGCCGTCGTGCAGGCCGAAGGTGGCGATCAGGCTATTGCCCGCCTGACGTCTGGTGGCCCCTGCGATGTCATTCTGCTGGACTTGGTGATGCCAGGCCTGTCGGGTCAGGACACCTTGAAGGAAATCCGCGCCCGGGGCTTTTCCCAGCCGGTGATCGTGGTCACCGCCACCGGGGGTATCGACACGGTTGTTGCGGCCATGCAGGCCGGAGCAACAGACTTCTTCGTTAAGCCCGCCTCTCCAGAGCGGATCAACGTCTCGATCCGCAATGCCCTATCCATGGGGGCCCTGAAGGGTGAAGTCGAACGCTTGAAAAAGCATGCCGGCGGCAAGACGACCTTTGCTGATCTGGTTGGCTCGTCACCGCCCATGCAATTGGTCAAGCGAATGGGCGAACGCGCGGCCAAGTCGTCCATCCCCATCCTCATCACGGGCGAGAGCGGCGTAGGTAAGGAAGTCATCGCCCGGGCGGTCCATGGCTCGTCCGAGCGCAGCGGTAAGCCCTTTGTGGCGGTCAATTGTGGTGCCCTTCCAGAGAACCTGGTGGAATCTATTCTGTTTGGTCACGAAAAGGGCAGCTTCACTGGCGCCACGGACAAGCATCTGGGCAAGTTTCAGGAGGCCAGCGGTGGCACCCTCTTCCTCGACGAAGTGGGCGAGCTGCCCTTAGATATTCAGGTCAAGCTGTTGCGAGCCCTGCAGGAAAGCGAGATCGACCCGGTCGGCTCCAAGCGCTCCATCAAGGTCGATGTCCGTATTGTCTCGGCAACCAACCGCGACCTGACCCTGGCGGTCAGTGAGGGCCGGTTCCGCGAAGACCTGTTCTATCGCTTGAATGTCTTCCCCATCGAGGCTCCCCCCCTGAGAGCGCGTCGCGAGGATGTCCCGCCCTTGGTGGAGACCTTTATTCGGCGTTTCAATGTGGAGGAGGGCAAGGCCGTGGTCGGTGCCTCTGCAGAAACCCTGACCTTACTCACGCAGTTCGATTGGCCGGGTAATGTTCGGCAGCTGGAGAATGCCGTCTATCGCGCCATTATTCTGGCAGACTCGCCCTATCTTCAACCCTATGATTTTCCAGCTATTTCTGGTATTTCCGTCCCGCCGCCTGAGCTGGCTTTCGAAGGCCCCAAGGCCCTCCCGTCAAGCCTGGGTGATTTCTTAGGTGAACTGCCAAAGGATAGCCCAATCCAGATCCTCGATGCCCGGGGCCATCTGCGGACCTTGGAAGACATTGAACGCGACCTGATCCAGCTGGCCATTGAGATCTATGCCGGCCACATGAGCGAAGTTGCCCGCCGCCTCGGCATTGGCCGCTCCACCCTCTACCGCAAGGTCCGCGAACAGGGCCTAGAGGACGTGCTCAATGCCATTGCAGGGGGCGATGCCGGGGACCAGGTTCAACAGTCGGCCTGAGGCGTTTTTAGGCCTGATCGTCTTCGGGCCTTGCCTTGCGTTTGAAGCCTCGGCGCGGGAGGTCTTTCTTCTCGCCCTTGGCCTTGGATGTGATTTCTTTCAGCTTCACATGCTGCATGACCGATAGGGCTTGGCCCGGCCCGCCTTTTTCAGGGTCGCCAAAGGCGCGGCCGTAGGTCTTGAGTCGGTCTTCGACCGAGCCCAGGAATTCGCCTTCCCAATCGGAAAGCTTGACCCCGGCGCGGTCTGCCTGACGGCGGGCGCGCTTAAGGGCATTTAAGGCGGCGCGCTTGGCCGCCGCCTTGGGATCTGGTGGTCCGCGTTTCAAATTTCTCCCATAGCGGCCAGGTAGAGGTCGAGAATCGCCTCTTCCTCCATGCGCTTGGCGCGATCCTGTTTGCGGATGCGAACCACCTTGCGCAGGATCTTGACGTCAAAGCCGTTGCCCTTGGCTTCGGCGAAGACCTCCTTGATCTGTTCGGCGATCTCGGACTTTTCCTGCTCGAGGCGTTCAATGCGCTCGATAATGCTCTTCAGTTGGCCCTGGGCCGCCTGGTTCAGAACGTCGGAATGGGCGGCGTCGTCGGCCATGGGAAGAAGTCTCTCACAAGAAGCAGGTTACGGAACGTGGCGGAACCTAGATCGCAAGTCGCTCTAGGGAAAGGCGGTTGCATTAAATCTTCTGTGTCTAATCCTGCACCTTCGATCCAGGTCTCCTAGACGGGCTTCAGAAGCCCTTTGCCCACCAGGCAGGGGTGCAGCCCGGTGGGATCGACAAAATGGTGGGTATGAATGCCCAGGGCTGCCGCACTGGCGATATTAGCCGCGCTGTCATCGATAAACAGCGTATCTGCTGGGCGCAGATCGAACTGGTTGCAGGCCAAGTGGAAGATTTCTGGATCGGGTTTCAGCCTGCCGACCTCAGCCGAAATCATGCGTCCGGCCACACGATCCCAGGCGGGAATGATGGCAGTGATCTGATCCAAAACCTCTCCAGACATGTTGGACAAGACATATTGAGGTACGCCTGCTGCGTGAAGGTCGTCCATGGCTTTGCAGGTTTCTTCGATGTGGCCAGAGAGCATCTCCATCCACCGGGTTTCCCAGGCGGTGATCTCGGCTTCGAACTCTGGAAACCTAGGCAAGATCCGCGCACGGTTCTCAGCAAAGGTCACGCCCAGGTCGTGGGCGATGTGCCAGTCCATGGTACAGACAGACGACAAAAACCGGTCACACTGGACCGGTTCTGGAAAAATCTTGTCATAGAGGGTGCGGGGGTTCCACCGCACCATGACATTGCCGATATCCCAGAGTACCACCCTTGGCATCCCTGGGTCTCCGGCGCGGGCCGCTTAGCCTTGCCGAGCCTTGAAGCGCGGGTTGGTCTTGTTGATCACATAGACCCGGCCCTTGCGGCGCACGAGCTTGCAATCGCGGTGACGCGTCTTGAGGGTTTTGAGCGAGCTTCTGACCTTCATAACACTATCTTCTTGGGCGCGGGACGTCGGCGTCCGGGTTGCGATTGAGGCGGCGCGTATACGGGCTGCACGCTGGGGAGTCAATGAATGCCGACGATCACTATGTCTTTTCGGGCTTTTGATTGAGCGCGCCCCTCAGGATGGTTAGGCTGGCACCATGGATCGCCGCACCTTTGTCGCATTATTTCTCGCTGGATGTGCCGATCCGTCAATGGATCTGGCGCCGAAGGTCGCGCCCTTCCCCGGTCAACCGACCCCGACTTCGCCCGAACCCTTCCGGCCTGTGACCGCCTCAGGCGATCCTGACTTTGATGCCTGGGCGAGGGAGTTCTACACCCGGGCGATTCAGGCGGGCCTGCCTGCCGACCTGCTGGATCGCGAGCTCAGCGGGCTATTGCCCGATCCCCGTGTCACCGGTCTAGACACCCGCCAGCCGGAATTCGCCAAGCCGTTCAGCGACTATATCAAGGGGGTGGTCACAGAGGATCGGGTGGTGATCGGCCAGCGAAAGCGCGCAGAGCTGCTGCCTCTTTTGGGTCCGATTGAACAGACCTACGGCGTGGCTGCTGATGTCCTGCTTGGGGTCTGGGCGATGGAGACCGGTTATGGCGCGAGCCTTGGTGGATTTGACGTCATAAGGTCCATGGCCACCCTGGCCGCCCAGGGACGGCGTCGGCAGTTCGCTGAAGATCAACTGATGGCAGCCTTGCGGATCATCGGGTCGGGGGAGTTTCCAAGGTCGCGGCTGATCGGTTCCTGGGCCGGTGCCATGGGGCAGACCCAGTTCATCCCCACCTCTTTCCTTTCGACGGCTGTGGATGGCGACGGCGACGGCAAGCGCGATATCTGGGAGTCGGCCCCTGACGCCCTGGCTTCGGCCGCAAACCTCTTGGCCAAGGGCGGGTGGGCACGGGGCCAGGGCTGGGCCCGCGAGGTTCTCGTCCCCAAGGACTTTGATTTCAGTCTAACGGAAGGTCCGCGGGAGATACCAGCCTGGTGGACGGCGCTGGGATTGCGACCCGCCGATGGCCAGGCCTGGAGCGGTCCAGATCAGGGCGCCAAGGCCATGCTCGCGGCCCCCACGGGTGCAGGGGGCCCGCTGTTCTTGCTATTTCCCAACCACTTTGCGATCCGGACTTATAACAACGCCACCACCTATGCCCTCGCGGTGGGGCTCTTGGCTGATCGCTTTTCAGGACTGGGCCCCTTGGCCACCCCCTGGCCCGTCGAGACCCCCCTCGCACTCGGTGATCGTATGGGGGCTCAGAAGGCCTTGATCGCCCTGGGTTTTGATCCGGGTGTTCCCGACGGGGTGGTCGGGATCAATACGCGCAGTGCCTTGCGGGCCTGGCAGAAATCCAAAGGCCTGATCGCCGATGGGTATCTATCCATGGCTATGGTGGGTCTGCTGCAGGCCGAAGTTCCGATGCCCTGATTAACCCGCACCCTCGTCACTCTTTTCCAGAGTCGCGTAGTTGGTGTCTTCCTGGCTTGTGGGCTTGGGGTCAGCCGACTTCAATTGCACATTGCGCAGGGCGTAGGTCAGCATGGCCATCAGCAGCGCGACATTGAGCAAGAAGGGCGCAGGATGCACGCGCTCATAGAGCCAGACAAAGAACGGTGCCAGAACCACATTGACGCCGTTGACGGCCGCAATGGCTCCGGCAGCCCGGGCCTGTTCACCCATATTCACGGCCAATGACGCCCCTGCCGTAAAGCCCGGCCTCGCAAAGCCAAAGCCGAGGCTGGACAGGGCATAGCCGACGACGACGGTCCAGTAATCGGGAGAAAAAGCGACGATCAGATTGCCCATCGCCGCCACAGCAACGCCCCACCGCAGCAATTGGCGCGGGGTCATTTCGAACATACGAATGAGGCCCCATTGGGCCAGCAGGCCAGCGACAGCGCCAAACATCATGGCCACAGCGATAAAGCCCTGGGCCTGGGTAGGCTCTAGTTTGAGCTTATCCATGATCAAAAAGCCAAGGGTCTGTCCTTGGGCGGTCTGGCATACCGCGACAATAAAGCCATAGATCAGAAAGGGCGTTAGGCGGGGATCTTGCCACATGGGCTTGACCTTCACCCCATCCACAACCTTTGGCGGCGGGGTCCAGGCTGGGCGAAACAAGCTCTCAGGAAGATAGCGCCAGACCACAAACAGCATGCCAGCCGCAATCAGCGAGAATCCCGCCATGGGACCGGCTAATCCAAGGAAAGGCAGGACGAATAGGGGCGCGATAAACGGGCCGATGACGGTGCCCAGACCAAAGGCCCCGGCCAGGCTGGACATTGACTGGGTCCGCTGCTCCAACGGCGTATGCTCGGCGACATAGGCCTGGGTTGCAGGATTAGACGCAGCCCCAAACAGGCCAAACAGGGCTCGCGCCAGAAGGAAGCATCCGAAAATCACCAGAGGCGAGGCGAGGTGTTTCAGCCCACAGGCGACGACAATGGCGCAAACTGCCATGGAAACCATGAACCCTGAGAGGCCAACCATCATCATCGGCTTGCGGCCGTATTTGTCGGAGGCCCGGGCCCAATAGGGCGATGAGAAGGCCCACAACAAAGCAGAGAGCGAAAAAATCGCTGCAACCATGGGGTCTGGAATGCCGATCGACCGGCCAATGGCAGGCAGGACCGAGATCATACCGGTATTACCCATAGCCGTCGCAAAGGACACGCCGAAGATAATGGCGAAGGTGGACCGGGGCAGGCCGGTCAGGGGTGGTTTGGTTTCAGACACTCTAAGAGCAGATAATCCGCGTCGCCGGGTCCGCAAACCCACAAATCGTCACTGGGTATTAAGCATTAATGTGGATGGTGCCCTAGACTTTCGACGGGACGGACTCTCCGCATGTTTCAGATTATCGGCATTGTCTTGCTGTTTGGCTTGGTGTTCGGCAGCTACATCATGTCTGGCGGCAATATGGCCGTCATCATCGAGGCGGCTCCCCACGAACTCATGGCCATTCTCGGTGCCGGCGTTGCCAGCTTCCTGATTTCCAACTCCATGACGGTGATCAAGGGATGCGGCGCTGGCATGAGCAAGATCTTCGGTGGCCCCAAGTGGAAGTCCAGCGACTATCGCGATCTCCTGTCCCTGCTGTTTCTGTTGACCAAGACCATGAAGTCCAAGGGCGTTATCGCTCTGGAAAGTCACATCGAAAACCCGCACGATTCGACGCTCTTTTCCCGCTATCCGAAGATCATGAAGGACCACTTCGCCACGGACTTCATCTGCGACACCCTGCGGATGATGACCATGAACCTGGAAGACCCGCACCAGGTCGAGGATGCCATGGAGAAGCAGCTTGAAAAGCATCACCATGAGGCCCTGCATCCGGCTCATGCCATTCAGTCTCTGGCAGATGCCTTGCCCGCCTTGGGCATCGTCGCCGCCGTGCTCGGCGTTATTAAGACCATGGGTGCTATTTCCGAACCGCCTGCAGTTCTCGGCGAGATGATCGGCGGGGCCCTTGTGGGTACCTTCCTTGGCGTGTTCCTGGCCTATGGTCTGGTTGCCCCCTTCGCCACCCGTCTGACGGGCGTGATTGAAGAAGATTCAGCCTTCTACAAGATTATCCAGTCGGTTCTCGTGGCTCACCTGCATGGCAATGCCGCCCAGATCTCGGTGGAAATCGGTCGCGGCAGCGTGCCCTCGTCGGCCCAGCCTAGCTTTGCTGAGTTGGAGCAGACCCTGGCAGATATTCCCCCTGAGGGCTAACCGGTCCGCCCAAAGGCTAATCAGGCATTGGCCGATTAATGTGGCCCATCTTACGTCCCGCCTTGGCCTCGCGCTTGCCATAGAGGTGTAGTCGGGCGTCGGACTCAGCGGCCAGTTTCACCCAGGTCTCCACCTCGTTGCCCAGCAGATTCTCCATCTCGATCTGGGTGTGGGCGCGGGTTGGGCCAAGTGGCCATCCTGCCACAGCGCGGACGTGTTGCTCGAATTGATCCACCTCACACCCGTCCTGGGTCCAGTGACCGGTGTTGTGAACCCGAGGCGCGATCTCATTGACCAGCAAGTGCTCGCCCTCAAGCTCGAAAAGCTCAATGCCCATGACGCCCACATAGTTCAACCCGGTCAGGATTTGCGCAGCGATGCGTTCTGCCTGGTCGATAAGCGTCTGGGATGCCGTCGCCGGTGCCAAGGTACGACGAAGCACGCCATTTTCGTGATGGTTCTCGCCAATGGGATAGACCGCAATCTCTCCAGTGCGGCTTCGGGCCGCAATGATGGAGAGTTCGCGGACAAAGGCGGCTGGTGCCTCAATAATCACTGGACGATCGCCTAGGCGGTGGAAGACCGCTTCGGCATTGGCCAGGTGCTCGACCCAGGCCTGACCCTTGCCGTCATAGCCATCTCTGCGAGTTTTCATCAGGCAAGGGACGCCTATGCGTTTGACGGCCTCAATAGCTCCAGATGGTGTGTCAGCCTCAGCGAAGGCAACGGTTGGGGCCCCGACTGCGTTCAGAAAGGTTTTTTCGGTTACGCGGTCCTGGGCTGTGGCCAGGGCACGGGGGCCGGGCGCGGTCTCTACCCCAAGCTCGGCAAGCAGGCTCAAGGCCTTGGCTGGGACGTTTTCAAATTCAAAGGTCACGACTTGGGCCAACCGGGCCAGTTCGGCCAGGCCCTCTGGATCGTCATAGGCCGTGGCGATGACGTGGGCGCTGACGCGGGCGGCAGGGCAGTCGGGCTCAGGCTCTAGAATGACCACATCGAACCCCAGCCGCGCTGCGGCAAGGGCGAGCATTCTTCCCAGCTGACCGCCGCCAAGAATGCCTAGGGTTGAACCGGGAGGAAGCGGTGACATGGGGTGTATCAGAGATCTTCCACCGACTCAGCCACGCTGGCGGTCAGGGCGGCACGAAAATCGGCGAGACGTTGGGCAAGCGCAGGGTCTTGCAAGGCGAGAATTTGCGCCGCCAAAAGACCGGCATTCTTCGCGCCAGCTTCGCCGATCGCTAGTGTGGCTACCGGTATACCTGCAGGCATTTGGACAATGGATAATAGGCTGTCCATGCCCTTTAAGGCCTTAGATTCCACAGGGACGCCCAGGACCGGCAATTCGGTCAGGGACGCTGTCATGCCTGGCAGATGGGCCGCGCCACCCGCCCCGGCGATAATCACCTTGATCCCCGCAGCCTTGGCACCTTTGGCGAAGGCGTACATGCGATCTGGGGTGCGATGGGCTGACACCACCTTGGCCTCCCAGGCGACGCCAAGGGCTGTGAGGTTATCGGCCGCCCCCTTCAGGGTGGGCCAGTCAGAGCGGCTTCCCATAATGATGGCGACAGGCGCAGACGAAGCGCTCATGGCATACAGACCCCAGAAGCCTAAGGTCTCCAGGGGGTATTCACCTGAAGAAAAAGCCTTAATTCAAGATATTAGAGCAGTTTTGCTCCGATGACGGGTTGCCTGTCATCGGAAACAGCTCCGGCGGAAAGCGCGGGAGTATAGGCACCGACTTTGCGTGAGCAACCGATGAGGGTTAAGATTCGCGAAACAGCATGACGATTGCTGATTCTGGATGAGTCGAATGAAGGTTTCTGGCGCTCGAAACGAACCGTTTTCGACGATACGCAAGCGCGCTCTGGCCCAGGCCGGTGCCTATGCGACGTCAAGCGTTGCACCACCGACAGACAAGACCGCTTTTCTGGGCCTTACAGAGGCTGACCTGACCCCTGCGGTCCAAGGTGCCATAAAGACCTTGCTGACCGAAGTGGACGACCTGCGCGGTGAGGTGTCGCGGCTTAAGGCCCGGCTGGCGGAAGTCGAAGAGCTAGCAGACCGCGACCCTCTGACCCCAGCCTTCAACCGTCGGGCGTTTATGCGCGAATTGGGACGTATTCGTACCTTCGCCCAGCGTTATGGGTCGCCCGCTAGCCTCGTTTATTTTGACCTGGACGATTTTCGAAACGTCAATGAACGGTTTGGCCACGCGGCAGGGGATGCTGCCCTTCAAGCCGTGGCACAAAGGCTCGCGGGCAGTGTGCGTGAAAGTGACATTGTCGGTCGTATGGGTGGCGATGAATTTGCCGTGATCCTGGTGCAGGCCGATCTGGCCACGGCCGAGGTCAAGGCCAAGACCTTGGCAAACACCATCGAATCCGGCCCCATCCGGTTTGGCGACTGGTCTGCGCCCCTGCACGTCGCCTATGGCGTGGTTGAAATTTCGGCGGATCTGGAACCTGAGGCACTCTTGGCTATGGCCGATGCGGCCATGTTCGCCCGCAAGCGCGAGCGCCGCGCCGCGAGCTAGATTCCTCTAAGTAAAAGACAGCCAGTTGCCGGTTAGATTAGCGGCTTGGACTCCGACCAAGACGATCTGTCCGCTGCCACCGCCTGTGGTGATAATGGTGTCGCCACCGACCTGGGCCACTGAGTAGGTCGTACCCACGTCGAGAGCGATCCGGTCGCCCTCGCTGTGGCTGAAATCCAATATGCGATCGAGCCCAGCATCGTTGGAGCTATGGAAGGTATCAGCTCCCGCCCCGCCGAGCATGGTGTCGTCGCCTCGATCGCCGGAGATCCAGTCATTTCCGGTACTGCCTGACAGGCTATCATTGCCCTGACCGCCTCGGATCGTGTCGTTTCCGGCGCCACCAAGACAGGTGTCGTCCCCAAGATTGCCATAGACAATGTCGTCGCCGTTTTCGCCAAACAGCAGATCATTATCCTTGCCCCCTACGACCCAGTCATTGCCCTCGCCGCCATAGCAGGTGTCATTGCCCATATTGCCGTTGATGTCGTCAAAGCCCAGGCTACCCTGGATGATGTCATCGCCAGCATCGCCACGGAGATAGCTGTTGCCCTCGCTTCCATAGATGCTGTCATTACCTGCACCGCCATAAATGGTGTCGTCACCCAAACCGCCATTCAGAGAATTGTTCAGGTCATTGCCCATAATGCTGTCGGCCCCATAGCCGCCGATGGCATTTTCGATATCGGTTCCTATGGCAATGACGACATTGCCGGAATAGCCACCGATGTCGGAGAAGAAGCCCGGCCGCAGGTCAATCACCTGCTTGCTGACGTATTGCGAGAAATCGAAGGTATCCTTGCCGCCGGCATCCCAAACCGCGAATTGGGCCGGTGAGGCATTGGAGGTTAAAGTAAACCAGGGTCGATCCGCATTGGCGTTGAACCCATAGACCGTGTCGCCGGTCCGGGTCGTGGTATTGGCACCGTAGATTTGTTGAATGGCAGCAATGTCATCGAGCAGAGGAACGGCGGAATAGCCCGGCAGTGCCGCCCCGGTATTTGCCCCAGCGAAATAGCTCATCACGGTATATTGACGACTGTCTTCGTAATAAGAGGCGTCGACGGCGTAGGTGGGTTGCTTGTCGGGATTGGCGTCGTAATTGCTTGGATGGCCCAGGCCAATTGTGTGACCCAGCTCATGGATCAGGACCATGCCGCCATAATTGCCGACGGCGGGTGCCTGATTGTACGTCAAGGTACTATTGACCCACAGGTCACCAGAATTTGCCGAAAAATTCAGATTGCCAGGATAGTAACCGAAGGCTGCGGCTCCGGCGGCACCTGAGGCGTAGTTACCAAACAGCATAGACGCGCTATCGGAGTAGGCTGCGTCTCCGCTGGTGCCAGATCCAATCCTGACAAAACGGATATTGGCCACATCGGCCCATGCCTTGAGCGCAAGTTCTGTCTGGTCGATCTGCGCGACCGAAAATCGGGAAAATTCACTGATATCAGATGGATATTTTGCCGGCTCGCTGGCGCGAAAGGCGTATGTCACGGTGTATCCCGTACCCATGACGGCATTCCAGCCGGGCTCTCCGCCATTCAGCTTTGCCGCAGCCTGATCGATGGTAAGGCTTGGCTTGCCCCCAGCCGTGGTTCCATCCCTTTGATCGGCGTTGAGATAGCTCAAGGGTCCCTGATCAAGGGTAATCAGCGGGTCCAGTCTCATGGCATAGACATCGGAGGTAGAAGAAGTGCTCATGGGCCTCCAGCCTCCGGTGTTTGGGTAAAGAGACCGATAAAATGCAATCTTGGTAGGATGGTGTCCCTACCTTGGCACAGCCAGAAAAATTGGCGATTCAAACTTGCCAATCATGGGGTTTGAGCGATGTTGAGACCTTGTCCAGGTTTCTAAGGCGCTCCCATGACTGACGCGACCCAAGCCCCGCCGGCGGATGGTTGGAAGCACACCGGCGTCCGGGTCGTGCCTGGCGATCAGTTGGATTCAAACACACCACAGACGCCGGGCATGGACCGCGCCGCCGCCATCGATTTTGCCCGGGTTGGCGCTCAGAAGCTTTGGGCAGGGACGGTACATATTCATCCCCATGCCAAGACCGGGGCTCATCACCATGGACCGCTGGAAAGCGTCATCTTTGTGGTGTCGGGCCGGGCACGCATGCGCTGGGGCGAAAATCTGGAATTCACGGCCGAAGCCGGACCTGGGGACTTCATCTATGTTCCGCCGTTTGTGCCCCATCAGGAGATCAACGCCTCGGACACAGAACCCCTAAGCTGTGTCCTGGTCCGAAGCGACAATGACGCTGTGGTGGTCAATCTCGACATTGAACCTGCGGAAAAGCCCGAAGGTGTCGCCTGGATTGACCCCATTCACCGAGTCTAGCCCTTGGGTAATAGGCCGAGCTGACCCCCAATCATGCGATCGACCATCCGCCGGGGCAGGTTGGCCATAAGGAAGGTCTGAAGGCCATCAGGGGAAATGGTGTAGCGCACCTTGGGCTTAGGAATGGTCAGAGCCTTGGCCACCAACGCACCCAGCTGATCGGCGGGCAGACCCTTAGCGCCGTTGCCCTTCATATGGGCAAACACCTTGGACAGGGCCGGATAGAAGACACTCTTTTCATAGGGGACCAGGTCATCGTCCTTAGCCTTGCCCCAGATGGGCGTGGCGACAGCACCCGGTGCCACAATAATCACATCGACCCCCAGCAGCAGAAGCTCCCGGCGCAGGGACTCTGACAGGCCCTCAATGGCGAATTTCGAGGCCACATAGGGTGCCATGAACGGATTGCCGTTCCGACCCGCGACGGAGCTGATATTGATGACCCGGCCTGGGACGCCGGCACGATCAGGGCCAACCGCAAGCAGGGGCGCAAAGGCTTGTGTGACGATCACAACCCCGGTCAGGTTGACCTCAATCTGCTGACGGAATTCAGCAATGGGCAAGTCAAGCAAGGGCCCCGACACGGCGACGCCGGCATTATTCACAAGCCCTGCCAGGGTTTGCCCCTCCAGAGCCTTTTCCACCTGAGCCGCAGCCTCACGGACGGCTTTTTCATCTGTGATATCGAAGACGAGGGGCACGAAGTTGGGGCCAAACGCCTCGCTCAATCGCGCCGCGTCAGCAGCCTTGCGGACGCTGCCAAAGACGCGGAAGCCCTTCTGGATCAAAACCTTCGCAGTACTCCAGCCAATGCCGGTGGAGACACCCGTCACAACAACGCTTTTCATATCCGAAGTCCTAGCTGATCAATGGCTGAAATTTGGGCGGCGTCCAGCGGCCCTGCGGCCTCTGCCCTAAGGGCGCTGGACAGTTCCATCTGGTTCTTCACCCCGAGGATCAGGGTCTCGACACCGTCTAAGGATAGGGCATAGCGGTGGGCGATCTCGGCGGGGTCTTCCCCCCAGGCTTGGCAGAGATCGCGATAAGGGCCAGCGCGCTCAAAGTCTTTGCGGTCCGGATGATTTTTTGAAAGCTCCCGATCAAGCTGAGCGGTCAGGGCACCGGCCTGCACGGCACGTATTCCCAATACCGGAACGCCGTTTTCCATGGCCTTGGCCAGAATGCTGCGAGGGGCCGCGGCTTCGGCATAGCGGCGGATCCCGCCCGCTGAATCTAATAGGTTGGTGATCACCTGAACGGCCTCGGGTTTTTGGTCATGGTCCAGGGCCTGGAGAATGGTTTGCGGAACGCCAATGCCGGTTATGCCCCAGGCCCCAATCAAGCCCTGCGCCTTAAGGTCCTCAAAGGCAGGAATGACCTCCTCTACATAGAGGTTCCAGCGCGTGGAGAATTGATCGCGGCGATCATCCCCGTGGGTAAAGGCGTATCCCTCAGCGGCAATGTTTGAGTGCAGGAAGAACAGATCGATCTTGTCGAGCTTCATGGTCGCCAGGGACTTTCGGACCGAAGCCTCAAGGCGCGTCCTGACTTCTTTATCTGGCGGGGAGCCCAGATCACACTTGCTGGTGACCCGGACATGGCTCGGCAAGGCCCCTTGAAAGGTTTCACCGAATATGGCTTCGCAGTTCAGATACATAGGGGCGGTGTCGATCAGATCGATCCCAGCCTCCACTGCGGCCTTTAGGGTCGCCGTTGCCTCGTCACGGCTCGTTGGGCCCCAGACCTGGCCAATGCCGCCACCGCCAAGAGTCAACCGACTGACCGACCCAAGGGGTCCAAGCGCGCGCCTCTGCATCAGAAACCTCCATTGGTAGATCATTATACCGAGCAACGAATATTCCGACAATCGGAACATCCGTAGGGTGGATCATTTTTCAAGACACCACAGCCGTAAGCAAGCTAGTCTGACAGGGTAATGACAGGCGACTACAATCCCGTTGATGATGGACAGGCACATACCCTCGCGGCCGTGCTGAGTGTCCTCATGCGGCGGTTCAAGCTGGAGCCAGGCCTCTTGGCCTCAAGTGCCTATGCCGACCTTCACGCCAATGACGCAGGTCTACTGAGTGTCCTGACCGAAGCCGATGATTGGACAGTGCGCACCCTGGCTCAGACCCTCGGTGCCGCCGACTCCACGGTGTCCTCGGCTCTGGATCGGCTCGAGGCGCGGCGACTTGTCGCTAGATCCCGCCTCGAGCGCGATCGGCGGGTGATGGGCGTGCGGCTCACCGAGGAAGGGATCTCGCTCGTCGCCCGGCTGCGCGAGGCGCAATTGGGCAATTCCCGCGCGCTTCTGGCGCGTCTGACCCCTTTGGATCGCGATCAGCTTCTTCGACTCTTGGCGCTTATCGCCCAAGGCGAATGACCTGAATCAGGGGTGTGTCTCGCGCGCCACATCTGCCAGCGCAACAAATCTGTCATACAAATGAAGTCGAACCGTCATTTCGCCCCTCTAGAAGCCGTGGACTTGGCGATGGGCTTTTAACACCCGGTTAAACCGCGCCACTCACTGGCCACTCATGCACGAAATTTGAGCAGGCGAGAAAAAAGAGGCTGACAATGAAACATTTGATGACGACCGCAGCTTGGACCTGCCTCGCCGCCGTTCTGGCTGGCCCGGCAATGGCCGCAGAGGCCGCCGCCGACACGGGCACCACCCTTGAAGAAGTCGTGGTGACCGCGACCAAGTCTGAGACCAACCTTCAAAAGACCCCGATCGCCATCTCGGTCATGACTGCGGCCGCCATGGTCGATCGTCATGCCGGCAGCTTGATCAGCCTCCAGGACGGGGCCATTCCGTCCCTGCGCGTCGCCACCTTCGAAGCCCGCCAGTCGGCTCTGGTCATCGGCATCCGCGGCATCGTGCCCTTCGACGCCAACCAGACCGCCCGCGACCAGGGCGTCGGCGTCTACATTGACGGCGTCTATCTCGCCCGTCCCCAAGGCCTGAACGCTGCCCTGTTTGACCTGGAGCGCGTTGAAGTTCTGCGCGGTCCTCAAGGCACCCTGTTCGGTCGTAACACCGAAGGCGGCGCGCTCAGCATCGTCACCAAGGGCCCGTCCGGCCAGTTTGGCGGTCGGATGACCCTCGGCGTTGGCAATTTCGGTGCCTACAACGCTGAAGTTCACCAAGACTTCCAGTCCGTTGGTGACCTCGCCGTAAAGGTTGATGCCCTGGTTCAGCACCAAGGCCCGACCACAAAGAACCCGATGTCTGGTCAGGCTGGCTGGAACCAGTATGACCGCAAGGGCATCCGCGTCACCGGCCTCTACAAGCCCACCGACGCCTTCAGCGCTGAGGTCTCCGTGGACTATGCCCACGACGACAACACCCCCTTCTTCAGCCAGCTGGTTAGCTATAACCCCTATGGCAAGACGGTCCGCACCCTGGCTCAGGTGACGGCTGCGGCCAGCGCCCCCGCTGGCACGATCAACCCCCTCGCGCCCCTGGTGAAGGTTCGCACCAGCCGTCAGACGGTTTCCGACATCGGTACGGTTCAGCAGCCCAGCGTTGACGAAACCGGTGGCCTGACCGCCGTCCTGAAGTACGAGGTCTCTCCCGACCTGGAACTGCGTTCCATCACCGGCCTCCATGCCGTTGGCACGAACCAGTGGGACAATTCCGGCGTCGAAGCCCGTAACGTTTTCGCACCCAACGCCAACTTCGGCCGCTACAGCCTGTCGGACCTCTATCAGCGTCAGATCAGCCAGGAATTCCAGGCGGTTGGCCGGTTCGGCGACAACTTCAAGTACGCCGCGGGCCTTTACTACTTCAAGGAACACGCCAAAGAATCGGCTGCGACGCCCTTCACCAACCTGTGGAACGCTGACGGCACTGCCTACACCATCCGTTCCGCCTACGGTGTTGCGCCCTACAATAACGCCGCCAACGGCGGCTGGCAGTACGGCACCCGGTTCATCACCCGCGCCAGCCGGGCTGAAGCCATCAGCTACGCCGCCTTCTTCAACGGCACCTACACCCCGACCTCGATGGAAAACCTCCATCTGACCGTGGGCGGCCGCCTCACGAAGGATGAGCGGAGCGGCAAGCTCTATACCGTCAACGGCAAGGCGACGAACTTCACCTTCAACTATTCAAAGAGCCGCTTCGACCCGATGGTGAACCTGGCCTATGACGTGAATGACGACATCAACGTCTACGCCAAGTACTCCACCGGCTATCGCGCCGGCGGTGCCAATGCGCGTTCGTCCAACTTCCAGGCTTTCGATGCTGAAGAAGTGAAGGCTTACGAAATCGGCGCGAAGATGGACCTTCTGGACCGTCGCCTGCGCGTCAACCTGGCGGCCTACGCCATGGACCGCGACAACACCCAAACCGACTTCGACAATGTCGACACCACCCCCGGCAGCCCAACCCAGGGCGCTCACACCGAGGACACCCGGAACTCTCCCGGCACGTCGAAGATCAAGGGCATCGAAGCTGACATCACGGCCGTCATCTCCGATAACCTGAAGGCTGGCTTCTCTTACGCCTATACCAGCGTCAAGATCCCCGCCGCCCCCTTCCCCTTCACGGGTAACCCAGACGTGCCGCAGGGCTCGCCTTTCCCGGTGAACGTGGTCTTCACCCCGCCATCGGCCGCCTCGGCCTATGTGGATTACACCGCCCCTGTGGGCAAGCTGACCTTCAAGGCCCACCTGGACGCCAACTATGCCGACGCCCAGTACGCCTTCCAGGCTGAATTCGCCGACATCTCGCCGACCGGCAAGCTGGTCAAGCAAGTGGCGGTGAAGACGGACTCCAGCTTTGTGGTCAACGGCAATTTGACCCTGGCCGACATCAATATGGGCAATGGCGACACCACCGCCTCCCTGTCCCTGTGGAGCCGCAACCTGCTGAATGAAGAGCACATCTACCGCATCTCGGCCGCCAACCGCGGCACGATCGGCGACTACGCCAACTTCAATCCGCCCCGCACCTACGGCGTTGAACTGCGCGTGAAGTACTAGGATTTCTGCCGGTACCCGCAAGGATGCCGGCAATGTCCATCTCAAGACCAGTCCTGGGACGTTGACCTCCCCGTTTTAGTCCCAAGCTGGAACCTAAGCCGCCCGGGCCCCGCGCCCCGGCGGCTTTTTCTTTTTCAGGCCTAACCTTGACCCAAGTCTGCCCCTGCGGCCCATTGCTCGGGACAGGCTACCAAATGGGAGACGCTCTATGTCTTATGCTCAGGTCAATGAACTGAAGCTCTATTACGAGCGCGCCGGGGCGGGCGAGCGCCTCCTGTTTATCTCTGGTACCGGCGCAGACCTGCGCAACAAGCCCAACCAGATGGATGGCCCCCTGCCCAAGGGCTTTGACATGGTCTCCTATGACCAGAGGGGCCTAGGGCGCTCCGACAAGCCCGACGTGCGATACACCATGGCAGACTATGCTGACGATGCGGCCGGGCTGATGGATCATCTGGGGTGGCCCGACGCTAAGGTGGTCGGGGTATCCTTCGGCGGCATGGTGGCTCAGGAGCTGATCCTTCGGCACCCCAGTCGGGTTACGCGGCTTGTCTTGGCTTGCACCTCGCCGGGCGGGGCAGGTGGATCGTCCTTTGCCTTCCACGAGATTGAACATCTGAAAGGTGAGGAAAGGGCTAGGCACCTCATGCCGATCAGTGACACCCGCATGACCGCAGAATGGGCAGCAGCCAATCCCGATGCCCACGCCCAGGTGCTGTCCATGACGTCAGCGCCGGATCCCTATGGGGATGAGCCTGGCCGCGCCGCGGGCGCCCATCGTCAGTTGGAAGCGCGCGCTGATCATGACGTTTGGTCGCGTCTGCCCACCATTACCGTTCCAGTCCTGCTGGCGGCTGGAAAGTTCGACGGGATTGCCCCGCCCCAGAGCCAGCTGAACCTAGCCCTTCAGATTCCAGGGTCTGTCCTGCAGTTCTTCAAGGGCGGCCACATGTTCATGCTCCAAGACCGAGCGGCCATGCCCGCCATAGAGGGCTTTCTCAGAGGCTAGATCTGTCAGAGCTATCGAGACATCCAAGGCTTAGATTTCGAACCCGAGGTGTGGGCCGCAGCCTGCTCTGCCTGGAAGCGGCCACCCCGAGGCGGCTTAGGGCGCTGGTCAATGGCGGCCTTTTTCAGCCGTAGGGCCTTTTGAATCGGCGTTTCGCCAGGAGGGCCGTCGGTCGGATCAGGCATAACCAGGGTCTCCAAGATTGAGCGCCATTCTCGCAGGTTATCGCCGCGCCTGAAAGGGTGCCTTAGCCCCGCATCAATTCAGCCACCGCCTGGGCGACCTGGCTTATATCATAGGGCTTGCGAACAATCGGTGCGTTAAAGCCGGCCAGGGCCGCGCCGGTGTCGCCATAGCCCGTGGCGAAGATGAAGGGGATCCCACGCTCGGCCAGGACCTTGGCCACAGGCATGACCGATTGCCCATTAAGGTTGGCGTCTAAGACAGCGGCGTCAATCGGCTGATCGAGAAGGGCCAAGGCTTCATCCAATGCGTAGGCGGGGCCGATGACAGCAGCCCCGGCTTCTGCAAGTCCGGTCTCTAGCTCCAGGGCCAAAAGGACCGCATCCTCGACAATCAGAACCCGGAGACCCTTTAGTCTATCCGCAGTGGGCCGTGAGACATCAGCCTGGAGAGACGGTTCGATTTTCGGTTCGGCGGGCAAGGACTCCGGGCGGCTGACAATCGAGGCGGCATTGGCGTTCAGAACCACCTGAAGGCCCGATGCGAGATAATCGATCTGAGCTTCGCCGATCAGTTCACGGCCTGTCACCTGGGCTAAAAGGGTTGACCCAAATCCAAGGCGCTCAGGCTGGCGCACCACAGGGCCCCCTGACTCAACCCAGGTTAGCCGAAAGCCACCAGACTCTGTCTCTGTCCAACGCACATCGACCCGTCCCTGTTCGGTCGAGAGCGCACCGAACTTCAGCGCATTTGTCGCCAGCTCGTGTAAGGCCAGGGCCAGGGCATTTGCAGCCCTTGGGGTCAGAAACAGTTCAGGTCCATCGGCGCGGGTCTGACCTGGCGCAATTCCGCTCAGCTCTGCAGCGGCCAGGTGGGAGATCGCCGCGCCACGCCACCGTGCAGCGGTCAGCAATTCATTGGCCGCGGCCATGGATTTCAGACGCCCTGCGAAGGTGGACAGAAATCCCTCAAGGGACCGCGTGCGTTTCGCCGTCTGTTGCGCGAGGGCTTGAACCGTTGCCAAGACATTCTTCACCCGATGGTCGAGCTCGGCCATCAGAGTCCTGCGCTGGTCTTCGATCATACGCTCATGGGTGATATCCCGAATGAGACCACAAAGCGCGATGGCCTTTCCAGCCTCGTCACGGATCAGCACCCCGGTGGTTCGCACCCAAACCACGCCGTCGGACTTGAGGTGCCTCAACCTATATTCGGCTTCGAAAGCGCCAGTCTTGGCGATGGAGTCTCGAACCACATGAAAGTTTGCCTCCCGATCCTCCGGGTTGAGCAGATCAATCATAGGATTTCCGGCCGCGGTCGACCGCGGCTCCTCAGACCATCCGGTAATCGCTGCCGTGCTGGAGCTGATCCGAAAGACCTGCTTAATCATGTCCCACTCGTACTGACCAAGGCCTGACGCTGTCAGGGCCTGATCCAGCCGGTGAGGATCTAGGATGCGATCCACAGAAGTCTGAGTCATACGAATAGCTTATGCCTCAGCTTCGCCAAGGACGACAGCGGCTGCGTAAGAGAAATTCACCCTAAGGGCGAAATTTCAGCGGCTTTCCGAAAGTGCAAGAAACCGGTAAGCATCTTGATAAAGCCAATGCTCATCACGATCTCTTAAAAGCCCCTTCCTGATCAGTCCGAATTGGAGACTCACCATGGCCGCTAAAGCCGCCGCTGCTGAAAAAGAGACCGTCGAAGCCATCGCTGAGACCGCCGCAGACGTCGCCGCCCAAGCTGAGCGCCGTTTTGAAGAAGCGGCTAAGAAGTTTGAGAAGATCGTCGCCGAAAGTGTCGAGCAAATCCGCGCTCACACCCGCACCTATGCTGACACCACGGCAGAGCATTTGGATGAAGCGCAAAAATATGTGACCGAGAAGGTCAAGGAGCGCCCCCTGGCTGCGGCGGGTGCGGCCCTCGGCGTTGGCGTTCTGATCGGTATGCTTTTGGCGGGCGGCCGGAGCCGTTGATCCTCAAGCGCGCCATACTAATCGCTTGCGCCGTCGCCGCCTTGGCGTCGGCGACAGGTGTCTTCATCTTCGCCTTGGCCTTTGCTCTGTTTGCGGCTCTTGCGCCTGGCGTCGGTCCAGCCCTGGCTGCAGCCGGCGTCGCGGGCGCGACCCTCATCCTGTTCTTGATCGTGGCCCTGGTAGCCCTGCTTGCGGCCAAGCCCAGTCCAGTGCGCAAAGCCGCTCCTGAGCCGGACATGACCACCAAGCTGCTGGCCCTGGCCCGGGATAAGCCGATCATCGCGGCAGCGGCCTTGGTGGCGGCGGGTGTGATTGCCGTCCGTAACCCGAAAATCATGGCTGGGCTGGTCGCCACCTTCATGGCAACAAAGCCCACAGGATCGGGTAAGCCCTAGACCCGTCTGGCTTTTTCGCCAGGTTTGTGGAAGTCTGGCCGCTCAGTTTCGGAGAGACCCATGCGTTCGATCATTTTCGCTTCTGCTTTTGCCCTAATGCTGTCTGGTGTCGCCGCGACGGCTGACGCAGCCCCTTGCCGTGATGCAAAGGGCAAGTTCATCACATGTGCCCCTGCGCCCCTGGTCAAGCCGACCAAGTGCAAGGATGCCAAGGGCAAGTTTGCCAAGTGCAGTGCGCCGGGCGCTGTTCCCGTTAAGTAAGCTGGCTTCGGCTCACGGCCGAGCCCTCAGCCAGTCATGGATTGTCCGGTTGACCAGCTCAGCTGCGTCATGCTGGACGTCGTGACCCGCTGAAGGGATCATCAGTATGGTTGTATCTGCGGTCACATGGTCCCATGTGCCGGCGTGTCCTGCTGCCTGAAGGGCGCTGTCCTTGAGGCCATGTATGACCAGAACGGGGGCCGCGATTGCCGGCATGGGTGATGTGGTCGCCAGGGCAGAGGTGTCGCCCACGGTCTTTGGATAGTTCGCCCGGTAATAGTTGAGCAGGCTGGTGAAGTCAGACCTACGCAGGGCCCCTGTCCACTCTGTCTTGATTTCGGCTGGGGCATTCCGGGTAAAGAGTTCCGGCGTCAGGTTCTTTTCAAATCCAGGGATCTGGAAGTTCCTGGCGTATTGGCTGTTCTTTTGCTGGACAGGATCTGTTGCCAGCTCCCGTGCAAAGCCCGATGGATGGGGCACCGACATGGCGACCAGTCTGGTCACGAGGTCGGGCCGGGTCATGGCGACCTGCCAGGCAATGGCGGCTCCCCAGTCGTGTCCGACAATGATCGCTTTCTGGCCACCCTCTGCCCGGATCAC
>CALETE010000070.1 GCA_937920085.1 uncultured Alphaproteobacteria bacterium
ATACGAGATAAACATCGGTGACTGGAGTTCAGACGTGTGCTCTTCCGATCTAGCTCAGCCTGGGAGCTCAGACGCCTGCGGAGCGCCTAGCTTGGAAAGAAAGCAATGACGACATCATCAACGATAGCTCGTTGATCGATGTCACCGATCCCAAGGCGGGCGGGAAATGGCTGGTACTGCACAGCTTCGGAAGCTGGACTCAAGGCGCTGTTGTGGATGGCAGCAAGGTCCAGCAACGCAATACTTGGTTTCGACTGGAATCCTTCGTGGTGCGAAAGAAGGACGCGGCCAAGTTCGAGACATGGCTCAAGGGCAAGTCCCTCATCGATCGTTCGCGATTGCCGAAATTAGAGCTGTACGGGGACCACTATCTTGGGGAGTATCCTTGGCATCCCGCGTTGGCCAATCTCACCGATTGGGCGGAACCAGATGAATGGACCAAGCTCCCCGTTCCCATCCGTCAAACGGTCGGAGAATACCTTTGGGAGAAGGGCGGCTACGACTATTCCCTCGATGATTCAGTGAGCTTGCAGGTCCCAGCGCCGTGGCTCACCAGGGCTATGGGTCTCCATCTGATGGATGGTCGCAAGTTAGCCTATGCAGACGACAGCGGGACGGTTCGGTTCTTCGACCCTTCCGCCAGCCTGCCGGGCCATCAGGCAGCCCTCGTCGACCGCGATGAATTTCTCAAAGTCCTTGAAGAAAACGAACTTGAGGCAGTGTGGATAATCGCCGGAGAGAAGAGCGTCTTCGGCGGCACGGGTTCGTACCGGGGATGGGGTGGCGACCTGATCCACACCGCCATCTATCGGATGAAGAAGAATGGCGAATTCAAGGTTTCAACGCACGTCGAGCGCCGGGAGCCCTCGAAGGATCAGTTGCAAAGGTTCATGAGGGCATAGGTCAGCTTGCCTACGCGACTGCTTTCCAAAGAGCCTCCCCGCCTCCTGAATGATCCTGCATGTCCCAGACTGTGTTGGCGCGATTGACAGCTCTGACCAATGATGAGCGGAGCTGCACCATAGGCTTCAATAACGCTAACCCAAAACCTAGACTGCTCGGTCCACCGCAACCGTCCTGCCAGTCCCATAGTCAAACCCAGGGCACATAGCCGCGCGGGCCCAGGAGTCTGTAGCTCGGGAAAATCAGAACAAGGGGGGGCTTGTCGGACGGATGCGCTTTTTACGGCCTCTACTTGGTTGACACGCATCCCTACAGCCCGGTCGCTCAGCCTGCAAAGTGAGTGGCATTTGAGCCTGCTACCCCGGCCCACCCCATCTAGTCCCAATGATCAGCCGCGCTCTTCGATGGACCGATACTGTTGCTCAAGTTCCAAAGGAATGGATGGTCGGATTTTTGATATTGCTATCGCAAAATCGTCTTCCCCAATCTCAGTACTGTTCGCAAATGCGTTACGTGCGGCCTCGTCCACTAGAAACTTGAGATCACTCGCCGAATATCCTGTTAGCGCGCGCGCAAGCGGCTCCAATTCAAGAGTCGAAGAAAGGGGCCTAGGTTTCAGATGCAGTGCCAGCATGTCTGTGCGCGCTTCCTCATCCGGTGCGCCCACATAAATCAACTTATCCAAGCGTCCAGTTCGGCGTACTGCAGGATCAATCTTTTCAGGTTGATTGGTCGCGGCGATCACGAATATGCGCTTGTCGGCGCAGCTGTTGAGATGCGCTAGGAACTCATTCACCTCCTCGGCCTTGTATTGCTGATGGGCCCCTAACTCGCTTCGAGAAGGCGTCATGGCTTCGAATTCATCGATGAATATCACCGCAGGAGCATTAACTGCTGCCTCCTCGAATAATTCCCGAATTCTAACCACGCTCTGATGGACGTAAGGGCTTGCAAGCTCTGATGGGATGATTTCAACAAAATAATGGCCCAGTTCTTCGGCCAGCTGGCGGGCGATATACGTCTTCCCACACCCTGGAGGGCCGTAGAGTAAAATTCCGTTTGGCACGGTTAAACCATACCGCTTGAATGGCTCCGGATCGCGGATTGGCGCAATGACTTCGCGCTCCAAAAGAGCCTTCAAACGATGCATGCCCGCCACCCGGGCCATCCCCTGGTTTAGGTCTCTTGGCAGCCCGCCTGCCGTGTCGCCCGAAAACATCAATACAGCGGGCGAACTGACCCCATTCATTGCGCCGCATGCGGCATCGAACGTACCAATGCGATCGGGCTGGCCGGCCGGAGCCATACACCGGCTCAGCACAGCAGAGAGTTCCGCCCCAGCATTTCGAACCCATCGTTCCAATGAAGAGGGCGCGCTCGATCCAACGCGAGCTTCGCGGCCAGCAGCAATCCGGTAAAACGCCTCCGCCACGAGCAGAAGTTGCTCTGGCTCCTCAACGACACTTCGACCTAAGGGCCGCACACAGACCGGGCGTCGACCTTCGGAATCGACCCAGCAAAGCGACGGGTCGAAATCAGGTGCCTTTTCACCAGCACGTTGACCGACTTCGAGCATGTCGAGCAGAAGCTGCCTCAGCGTCGCCCGTGATGCCGCATTAAATGGGAAGTCGGCTATGCGCTGACCGGCAAGCTTCAGCGTCGCGCCTACAAACATGGCGCCAAACTGCTTGGGCGCCAGGAGCGCGTAGGAAGTCAGAGTGCTGGAATTTTGCGTTTCCAACCATTTGCTAATGTCGTTGGCGCTTTCCTCTGCGGAGACGTCTATTCGCTTCAGTAGGAGAACCTCGGGCCCACACCCCTTAGTCTCAAGGGAATAGACCTCGAACCCTTCCTCAACATGGAGGGGACGAGCGACAGCCGGGATACCTGCAAATTGGTATCCAGTGGGAAGTGTAGGTCTTCTTGTGGCCATCCAGCTACTTCCGCAGACCCGCCAACATAGCGCTATCTCGATTTGCGTCGGCCTTGCTTTTGGGCTGCAATTCCCAAAGGGCATTCACGGTTTGGCGCAGATCATTGCCATCGTCATTCGCTATTGCCTGATGACCTCGCGCGAACAATCTGGTCGCCCCCGCAGGATCCACAAATGAGGAAGCGTCCTGGGCCAAAGAAAGGAAGATTTCCCGCCAAAACCAGTCATGCCTGCCCAGGATGCGCCATCGTAAGCGTTCGAGTTCTTGCGTAGCGCGATCGACAGTTCGACCGTCGCCTTTGGCCGCGGCACGCTCGAGTTCATGCTTGATGAGTGCGAACTGTTGCTTCTCGAGGTTGTTGCCGAAACTATCTGAAACCTCTTCAACCGCCTCAACCAGGTCGACAAACTGCGTTATGTTTCTCGCGCGGCCCGGCGCGTTCAGACGGGATTCCACTCGACTGATCTTTCCGTGCAAGGTCTTGGCGTCCTGGACGATGCGTCGCGCATTGTCCGGATCGACCCGGCCGCCATCGTTTTCATCACCATGGGCTGCAGATTCTAGCTCTTGAAGGTCATGCAGCTCGCGACGAAGAGATTGAAGCTCTTCCGCCAAGGACGTGTCCGCCGACTCGGCCGCAGCGTCCTCTAGGAGGTCGATTTGCTGTCTGTAATTCGAGACATTGCTCGACACTCTCTTTGCGAGTTCGGAGTAGTCCTGCTCCTCGCGCTGAGCCACGTAAAGCGTTCCACTGAAGTGCTGATTGAGATGGGCGATATAGGCGTCAACCGTGATCAGGCGAGAGGCGCTGATGCGGACTGTTACCTCAATCACAGACCCTTGCGGTACGTTTCGCTTCACATCCGCAGGCGAAATCAGGATGTTGCCGACCCATTCGTTTGCTTCAGGGGCTTCGCGGAACTCGCCCTCCCAAAGTTTCACGGCCAATGTTGAGGTTGGATCAGACGGGGAAAGCGTTCTAACCGCTCGATACGTGACCGTCCGCTCTGCCGGAAGAAGCGTACCTTTTTGGAAGATCATATCTAGAGCTGCTTTGCCGTCCCCCTGGATAACTTCAACATTGATGGGATGTGGCAATGGTGGTGATGACGGCACCAGCCCATGTCGGATCTTGAATTCGCTGGTGTCCGCTTCGACCAGGTTGCCCTGACCATCACGCATGTAGACCCAAAATGTTGTGACGCCGCCCGAGGAGAGCTGCACGGGAACTTCGAAGAAACCCCTTACAGGAGTGATCCAGCCGCTCGTCCATATGCCTCCATCAGACTCGATCTTGATTTCAAGATCTGGCGGCCCATCGAAGATGCGGCCCGAAACAGGACACTCAAGCTCCGCGCTGACGGACTCGAAGGCCAACTTTAGGCCTACAGCCGTTGAGTGGGACGAGCCACTTTGCCGAACCTGAGGCCGCGGCGTGTCCTTGATTTCCAGCGTCGAGGCGTAGGTCGCCGCTCCGCGGCCCACCACGGTCATCGGGTCAGCCGAGAAATCTATTCTTGACCCAATCCGATCTTTCAACATTTCCCTGAGGAATGGTGACTGAGAAGGGCCGCCGACAAGAAGGACTTTGTCCAAGTCGTCGGTGGAGACCCGCGCGCCGTCAAGCGCCTCCTCCGCGAGCTGAAGGCACTTGTCGAACAGGGGCTCAGAGATCTTATCGAGTTGCGCGCGACTCATTGAGACATCCATCTCAATGGGGGTGCCGGATCTGTCTTCGCCGACATCATAGAGCGAAATTGTCACGTTATCGGCCGAAGAGAGGTCGATCTTTGCCTCCTCAGCCTTCGCCCGCAATCGAGCCATCAGACCCTTTAGCTTTGGGTCTGAGACTGAGAACTCGGGCAGGTCAAAAGTCGATCGAAGCGCAGGGAGCAGAATCTGGTCCAAGATTGCCTTGTCGATATCCTTGCCGCCAAGGATGTTATTGCCTCTGTGTTCAAGCACATTGAGGCGTCCATCACGCGTTGAGACGACCGCAATGTCCAGCGTTCCACCGCCGAGATCGAAAACTAGCCATCGTTGCGACGGGTCGCCAGGGTTTGCCTGATAGCCGATCGCAGCTGCGATCGGTTCCTGGAGCAACGGCGCCTCATCGAGCCCGGCCAGAGCCGCCGCCCGTGCAGTGGCCTCGCATTGGAGAGCTCCGAACGCGGCAGGTACGGTGATGACCGCGCTCCGCATATCGCAACCCGTTTGGCGGCGTACATCTTCCTTGAGCGACTTCAAAATTTCCGCCGAGAGCTCTTCGGCGGACATGTCACGGCCGGCTGCTAGGAAATTGATGCGATCCTTTTGGCCCATCCACCGTTTGAATTCGACAGCAACATTATCCGGATCAGTGACCAACGCGGAGGATGCTCGCCGCCCGACAATTACGCGACCGGTTTTGAGAATGTGCACGGCCGATGGCGTCACATTCATCTGGTCGTTGTTCTGAAAGATGCGGATCACGCCACTTTCATTATCCCAGCGCGCAACACACGAGTTAGTGGTGCCGAGGTCAATCCCGAAATCGATCGTGGTCGTCATTGTTTTTCCCCTTCATCCGCGACCAGGAAGACCACCCGTCGCACCACGATCTGACCTCGCCGAACAACTTGTCCCCGCCACACGAGGGTTGGCTCGATAGTCTCACATACAGTATCACCAATGCCTTCGGTGCCGCCGATCACCTCGACATCCAGCACCTCCGGGCTCATCCCGGGGTCGTAAGGCCGACCGGCGTAGTCGATGACATCGACATCGATATCCCCGATACAGGCTCTGATTTGCCTAGCAATACGTCGCGCAGAGGCTGAATGGGCGCGATCAACCAGAACTTCAGCAAGTTGCTCTAACCGCCAAATCTCAGAGTAGAGGGCGCAGAGGGCATCGGTACTGACATCCATTGACACCGGGAGCGGCTGAGCTTCTTTCACGCTATTTTCCTAGCGCGTTGTATTGGGCAACATTTATTTTATCCTGCTCCAGCAATGCATTGTATTCGTCCATTTTTATCTTCGACTCTTCAGCAAGTTTACGCTCTTCGGCAAGAGAGTTGTTAAATTCATCAACTAGTGAGTTATATCTATCCAAGTCAATATCTGAACCTCCAGCCTTGGCTTCATCGAGTGAATCCAGCGTTGCCTTGATGTTTTTCATTTTATCTTCAAGAGAAAGTATTCGCTCACCCGTCGGCGATAGCAACGCTTCAAGCTCCGCAATCCGGGTTCGGCCTGCATCGAGACGAGCCTTTATGGCATCCCTGTCTCCGCTCTCAGTTGCAGCTGGCGCAACTTCGTTTGTGGTCAACGCTGCCGGGGCGGACACAGGCGCTGCTGTATCAACAACAGGAGAAGAGTAGGAGGCGTCATAGCTTGCAGGCGAACTTTGCTGGCCGCTGAAGTAAGTCGCCAAGCTCAGATAGGCGATAGCTGCGAGTGCAATTCCGAGATGCCACTTCTCCCAATTCCGAAACGGGAGTTTTCCAAGAAAGCTGTAGCTGTTTGATCCGTTGCTGATGACGCGATAGCGGCCAACGGGGAATATAGGGA
>CALETE010000071.1 GCA_937920085.1 uncultured Alphaproteobacteria bacterium
ACAGGTAAGAACATGAGGGCCGCATGAGCCGCTTCGCCAACTTGGCCACCAAGGCCGCAAATGTCCCAGCTCCGGCTGCTGTGTCGGGTCGCATCGAGGATCGCGCACCGGCGGGCGTTGCTCCGAGCCGTGAAGGTCGGAAGGCCATCACTGGCTATTTCAATCCCGAGCTGTCCATGTCCATGCACATCCTGGCCCGAAAGCAGGGCAAGAGCCTCCAGGCTCTGATGGGCGAGGCGTTCGACGATCTTCTGCGCAAGTACGGGGAACACCCGATCGGGGATAGGTGAGCATGTTCACACGTTCACAGGTGAGCTTGTTCGCATGAGTGCAAATGCGCTTCAGCAGATCGAGGCCTCGGCGCTTGATGACGACATCAAGGCCACTCTGCGCGCCGAAGTCGCCGCGGGCCGCTTCCTCGGCTTGGCGTCGGCCGAGCTGGAGCAGCAGAAGCGTGACCGCCGTGCAGCGCTTACGCCCGTTGCCCGTCGGCGCCTGGACTACGTGGAGAACGATGGCGCGATCGTCAAAAAGGAAGACATCCGCCTAGTTCACAGCATCGCAGCGTTGTGCGGTCTGCCCTACAAGGCACCGCCAGCCGATCAGCGGATCTTCTCGCGCCAGAATGGCCCCTACAGTCTTGCCGTTCAGACGGGCCACTTGATGGACCCCAATACCGGGAAATGGGTGGAGCAGGGGATTCCCTACGGCCCGAAAGCCCGGCTGCTGTTCGTCCATATCTGCAACGAGGCAGTGCGCACCAATTCGGCCGAGATCGAGATCGCCGACAGTCTGACCGGCTTCATGAAAGAGCTTGGCCTAGCTGTCACCGGCGGGGCCAAGGGCTCACTCCCGCAGTTCAAGGAGCAGCTTGCCCGCTTGGCGTCCTGCTCGATGCTCCTGGGCTATACGAACGGAGAGGGGAGAGCGGACACCAGTTTCCGCAAGCCTATCGAGCATGTCAGTCTCTGGCTTCCCCGGAAGGCCGACCAGCCGATGCTGTGGCAGTCCACCCTCACGCTTGACCCACAGTTTTACGAAGGACTGCGCCAGCACGCGCTGCCGGTCGATATTCGCGCCCTTCGCGCCGTCTCCCAGTCGGCCCGGCAGATGGATATGGTGCTCTGGCTGACCTACCGCAGCCGCCAGATCGACAAGCCCTTGGGCATCTCTTGGGCTCAGCTCCAGAGCCAGTTCAGCGAGAAGACCGGCAATATCCGCTCGTTCAAGCAAGCCTTCGCGGCCGATGTGGAAGCGGTCTCGGAGCTGTTCGGTCGGCGGCTTAAGGTCGTCCTTCACGAGGAACGCGGCCTGGTTCTCTACCCGATGGAGCCCAACGGCGGCACGCCCAGCATCGACGGTCGCGGCCTAGTGCCGAAGCGGCGGATCGCCGAGCAAAACTCGGCCCGGAAGCCTTACAAATCGCGTTATGAAAAAAGCCCTGCCAAAACAGGCGCTTAGATACGCAGACTTGCATACGCTGAGTCAGGTATAGACCCCTTATGAATCAAAGGGTTGGGGATGGTCTACGCAGACCTGCATACACCTTTGCGCAGACCTGCATACGGGAAAGGGGTATTTTACGCAGACTTGAATACGCTTCCACGCAGACTTGCATACAAAACCTGCCAAAAAAGCCTTATTTCACAAGGGGTTGCCGACCCCCTCAAATACCCTTCAATTACCTTCTTACAATTACCTTCAATTATTTGGGCAAAACGGTGGAGTCTGCTGCCTGTGGGTAATCACCCTCGCAGCGGAAACTGACGCCCCGTGGAGAAGAGAAGCGGCATCGGCCGATGGCCGATAAGTTTGTCGAAATAGAGGGCGCTTCGCGCCCTGGAATGAGTGTCTTTTAGAAATTCGACAAGCCGTAGACTTGGCTAACACGGAACAGAGGCTTTTCGAGGGGTGCGTGGGCGGTCGTAGAGCCTCACAGAGGCCTTATCGTGGTCGCGGCGACCCCAATGCCGATTTTCGATCAAGGGCCTGTACGGGCTTCCCTGGGGCTCTGGAGCACTATCAATCGTCGTATGGGTCGTTGTCCTCATCGTCGGGTTTGTCCGGCCAGTCGTTGTCTTCCTTCTGGCCTAGCTGGCGCCGGCGGACCCGCGCCGCAAATTCCTTGTACGACATTGTCCCGTTGGCGAAGGCATCAAGCAGGTCGCAGTAGGTGTCCAGTTTGGCCCGGGCGGCCGGGATCAGACCTGGCAGGTTCATGCCGATAAACTTGGTCAGACGGGTGTCAGGGGCATTGCCCACGCGGATGTCGTGATAGCCGAGCAGGTCCTTGTTGCGAACGCGCTCTGCCAAGGCAGCGTCAGCGTTGGCCATTCGCTGGTTGAATGTCTCATGCATGATGACACCGCAGGTCCCCAAGACGCGGAACGTCACGAAGGGGATTCGCCTAGCGATCAGTACCGGGACCACGCCTAGTGTTAGGGCTTTCTGGATAGCAGCCCGGATCTCTTGGTCGTGCGGGTAGAGCCACTGGCGGATGTTTTTGGCCTCAATGCCGCAATAGTCGCCGGAGACGGCGACTATGAAGTCTAGGGCGCGCTTGCCCAGGGTTCGCCCATTGAAATTGTGCAGCTCCTGCTTGCTGTAGAGCTTTTCGTCGGAGTGCTCGTGCAGATCCGAGAAGCCGCCCAGCGGGATGACACCATCGGCGGCCATGATTGCTCGGAAGATTGCCACTTCCAGGGCCTGGCCCGTGCGGAGCGAGATCTGTTTTGCGATGAAGGCGGCCCACAGCTCGCGCAGTTCAGCTAAGCGCTTCTCGACTCGGGCTGGGCTTTCCTCGGCAAGGTGTAGCCACTGGGCGTTGCTATGTTCGAGCTGGACGATACGGCCCTGTTTCACCAGTGCGCTTTTGACCGGAGTCAGGATGTGCGGCTGCACCCGTTGAGGGTTGGGGCCTGCATCGGAGATCTTCTGTTCGAGGGTCCGCAGATTGACCACGCCCTGGGCGCGCAGCACATTGACGATCCGCCGCGCCGCGATCTCTTCACGTTCCTGTCTTGTGACCGTTGAAATGACGGACGCCTTTGATGGTTATATATATCTAGCAGTATGGTTCGTTGTGGCCGGGCCTTTGAAGGCCTGCGATCGGCGTTCCATATCCTCAATATATAGCGACGACGTCAAAAGCGCAGGGGCGGTTGGATAGCCGCCAAGCACGCGATGGCCACAAAAAGGGGCGGCCGAAGCCGCCCCTTTCCGCAGTGGGTGCCGCCGATTTTAGCCTGCATGTTGCAAGGACTTCATCTCGCTGTCCGACAGGGGCAGGCCAAGCTTTGCCTTAATGAATGCCTTCGTGGCGGCCCGCGCTTGGCGGTTCGACACGACCGAATTGGACACGATGCAGACGTTCTCCCATTCAGTATTCTTCTTCGACCAGTTGATGGCCTCCAGGGCCGCGAGCTGGGCTTGCCAGTCCGGCCGACCCAGGAGATCGATCCCGAGGCCGCCTAGGGCGCGCAGCACCGTGGAGTGCGATGCTATCTTTTCCTGGCGCAGCTCTAGGGCCAACTTCTGGCCGTTCAGGACTTTAGACCAGTCCGGCATGTGTTCCGCGACAGCGTTCCAGTAGTCTGCCAGCAGCTGCGCGTTGGCCAAGATGTCGTGCTTCTCACGGCCCTTTAGCAGCTCAGCATTGGCGTCATAGAGTGCCGCCAGCGTGAACAGCTTGGTAGATTTCACGCCGAGCGACGCGCTTTCCCGGTCGGTCAGTTCCTTGAAAACCGGAACCTTGTCCATCATTGCAAGTGTCGCCGCCGCCATATCGTCGCGCTTGTCGTACAAGATATCGAGCGACTTCGATGTCTTCTGCACGTAGCGGTTCAGGTCCGAGAACATCTGCTGCACGCGGTCCTTGGTCTCCCAGGGGAACAGCAGGACCGAGATCGTATCCTTGCCGATTGGCACCCCGGATTCGAGCGCCTTCACAATGCCGGCGCAGCGATGCTGGCCATCATTGATGATGAGCTCATCACCGAGTTCTAGGATGAGTGTCCCGATGTTGGATCCCTCGGTGAAGGACTCGAATTTCGGCTCGCTCTTGTATGAGGCGGTGATTGACGAGAACAGGTAATCGTCCTCGTTTTCGGCGATGTAGCCCGCCAGATCAGGGACGCGCTTCTCGTTGAGAACGCGCTGCTCCCGCTCTTCTGGGCCGATGCCCGACCAGTTCGTGAATTTGAAGAACTGGGGGACGCCGCTCATGGGCATGAGGCAGGCGTAGTAGGTGCGGGAACCCATTTTGCCCCGCATGGCTGGTACACGTACTTCTAACATTTTGACTTCTCCGTTTAAGAGCTCGTTGGGCTAGAGCGAACAGCTCGCTCATGTCTTGCCCCGAGCTCTATGTTCCATAAGCATGAGCTCGGGGCATAAGTCAACAGCTCCGACAAAAAAATCATAGAGCTCCATTAAATTATGAAAGAGCTCCAAAAAAATTTGGAGTGAGCTCGCTTTTTCCGGTGCCTGGTCGGTACGAATACGAAGTGCGTGAGCGACGGTCGCGGGTTCTCGGTCGGATGGGGTAAGGGCTCAAAACCGCACGGTTTTGGGCCCCTCTCTGTGGACAAGTAAAATCAACGACTTCCGAGGCCCATAATTCAGGGCCAAATTGGAACCATGCGAATCGGCTACGCTCGAGTGTCCCGAGGGGACCACCAGGATCTTACCGCGCAGCTCGAAACGCTGCGCGCCGCTGGCTGCGAGAAGATCTTCCATGAAGAGCGCAGCGGCGCGGACGCTCTTCGGCCCGTCCTGGCCCAGGCGATCGCCTGCCTGAGGGAGGGTGACGTTCTCGTGGTCTGGAAGCTTGACCGCCTGTCACGGTCGTTGCGGGATCTGCTGTTCACCCTGGAGGAAATCACCGCCGCCGGGGCGGGGTTCCTGTCGCTCACCAATGCAATCGACACAACGACACCCATGGGGCGGCTGACTGTCCAGGTTGTCGGAGCCTTCGCCGAGTTCGAACGCGAAATGATCCGCGAGCGCACGATGCACGGCCTAGCCAACGCACGCCGCGCCGGCGTGATCGTTGGCCGTAAGCCAAAGCTGAAGCCTGCCCAAAAGGCGGAGATCGTCCGCATGATCGAGGAGGGCAGGGGGTCGTCATCAACTGCCGCCAGCCTGTTCGACGTATCCAAAACCACTATTAAACGCGTGCTCCAGGCCCACAGGGCAGGGCAGCAGGGGCAAGCCGCATGACGGGGGCTGTTACCCGCGCCGATCGGCTCCCACAGCCTCAGAAGGCTGCGCCGACTGCTAGGAGTTCGGGGTTGCCCTACGATTCAACAGCTGACAAAATGCGGCCTATGATACCCATTTTGCAGACGCCGCTCGGGGCCGCTTATCAGGAGGATTGCGTTAAATTCCTCCGATCAGTTGAGAGCGAAACCGTGGACCTGGCTTTCGCCGATCCGCCGTTCAACCTCGGCAAGAAATACACGTCTGGCATCGACGACAGCTTGATCGGCGAGGAATACGTGGCTTGGTGTAAGGAGTGGCTGGACGAGATGGTCCGGACGCTCAAGCCAGGCGGCTCCCTATTCCTTTGGAACCTTCCGAAGTGGAATTTGCCGCTAGGCGCTCACCTGGGCCAGCAGCTGACCTTCCGCCACTGGATCAGCGTGGATATCAAATACTCTTTGCCGATCCAGGGGCGGCTCTACCCGTCACATTACGCCCTCCTGTACTTCGTGAAAGGCAAGAAGCCGGCGATCTTCCATCCCGACCGGATTCCGACGCCCTGCTGTCGGCACTGTGGTGGAGAACAGCGCGATTATGGTGGCTACAAGGACAAGATGAACCCCAAGGGGGTGAACCTGTCCGACGTGTGGACCGACATCCCGCCCGTGCGCCATGCTAAGTACAAGAAGCGGGATGCCAACGCCCTCGCCTTGAAGCTGATGGATCGCATCATCACCATGGCGTCGGATGAAGGATCCTTGGTTCTGGATCCGTTTGGCGGATCTGGGACGACTTTCGTCGCGGCCGAGCTGAATGGTCGCCGCTGGATCGGATCCGAACTGGACTGTTCGACCATAGTGGAACGGTTTGACTCCCTGCAGGGCGACCGCGAGCATCTGGCCGATATCCACCGCAACAAGAACGTGCTCTTCACTCGGACCGACCTCGAGCGTCGGCGCAAGAATGGCAAGCCACTGCCCGCCGCCTACCAGGTGGAACAGGATATCGTAGATTGCACCTGCGACCCGAACGATAATCAGCCCAGCCTGGCCTTTGGCTAGGCCTTGGTGCGGCCTTCGCGAGCACGGCCGTCGTCGCCGACCTTGAGATAGGGGAACGCCGGGTCGTCGGTCAGCTCGTCTTGCTCGACGACCGTGATCGCTAGTAGCCCCCGCTCTACCGTCGTTTTCAGGCCTTCCCACATTGACAGGTAACCCGACAGCTCGCCGATGTTGCCAATTCGGTCGGTGAGGTGCTCATACAGGCCCCGGCTTGGAAGGATCAGGACGCCGACCTGGACGATCCCCGCGCCGAGGGCGATGGCCAGCTTGTTCATGCTGCGGTGTGACGAGGAGATATTCCCAGTCTCCCACTCGATTGCGATGTGCGTGCCGGTGTCGCTGTGCGTCACCAGGTCGAACCCGCCAAAATCTGATGTGATCGGCTCGCGGTACGTTTCCAGGGATGGATAGAGGCGGATCGGCGGCTGGTCGCGGTCGCGCTTCAGATCGACCAGGCCTTCTGCCTCCCAGCCCTCGACATCTCGGATGTGTTCTAGGAAGCGGTTACGCAGGAAGCCGACGCCGTTGCGCGCCCATTGGCCATTAGGGAGCCGTGCCTTGCGACGGAGGCAGAGCTTCCCCGACCCAGCCGGGTTGTCGATGCTCTCGATCGACCGGACATAGCTTTCATGAAACGTTTTCCAGTCAGGCGACGAGATAACGTCGCCCTGGTCGAACAACACGAGCGTGCGTAGCCATTTCATGAACGCAGCTCCGGTATGTCATGGGTGAGCACCGCTACGTCGCACTCAAGCGCGGTGCAGATCTGGCAAAGGACCGTGAACGTCAGATTGCGGATACCGCGTTCAACACCGCCCGCATACGACCGATCAATATCGGCCCGGGCGGCGAGTTCTTCCTGGGTCAGCCCGAGAGATTTGCGGCGCTCTCTTATGCGTTGCCCAAGGCGCTTAAGAACGTCCTGATTCACGACTAGAAGGCTCGCCGAAATGGCGACTATGAGTCCACGGACTATGATACCCTTTTAAGCGGCGGCCGTTCTGGTTCCCATCGGCTGCAATTGCGGCTTGGGCTATAGGTGTAGCGACCTGCAATCGCCTGCACTTCGGATCTAGCCCTGACGTTCAAAGACCTTCGGCATGAACCTCATGGAGGGGAGGGCGCGCGGGATCATCTCATGGTCTCACGGCTCCCCGCCCTGTCAACGCCTGAAGGCGTTCCCCTGCGCAGCTAAGGGCTGCGCCGGTGACAAGCGGGGTCCCCGCCGTGGGTCCAGGAGCTGACCCGCTCACAGGGAGCGGGCTCTTGGAGATACCCAACCATGAAGCACAAAGACCTTTTTGACACAGAAGGCTACCAGGCCGGGCTGATTGAAGTCGGCGTTGAGCCTTCTATCGCCAAGGCGCACTGCGACGCCCTGATGGCGGCTTTGAAGCCGGCGCAAACCTACTGGCGAGAACGCATGGCCGAGCCCTACCGGTTCGAACCCAAGACAGAGCTCTACCCGAGTGCAGATCTCCTGGCGGAGATTCGCAAGGTTGAGCTCGAGGCGATGAAGACGATCAACGCGGTTGACCTGAAGAGGCTCAACGATCGGATTTGGACCTTGCTCTGGCTTGTGCCGACAGCCCTCATTTCCGCCATACTGGGAAGCATGATGCGATAGGTCATCGAACCCCAAAACTTGGACCCCTGCCTGGCGACGGGCGGGGGTCTTTTTCTCTCAGCGCAGGGTGCTGAAGGTGCGTGATCGGGGGGTGTTGCCCGACCGCCTGAAGCCGAATTGTCCCGTGGTCGACAGGCACGGCCGAACTCCCAAAGAGATCGAAGTCTCATCCAGGTCAGATCGTCCAAACCATCCCGAGGCGATCAACTCACTGGGGCTGGCCGGATGGCTTAGCCATGCCATGGGACCCAATTTGCCCCCTGAAGCGGAAAGGCCGTCCCTCCAATCAGGTGACCCCAGAGGGGACCTTCAGGAGGGATCGATCTGCGATCGATTGGAGGCACACATTACGCCCAGCGGCGCTGCTAAACACGTAATAAAATCAGCATGTTAGGAAAGACCAAAACACATGTATTTACATGTGTTTTGGGTTTACACACGACGGTGACAATAGGTGATGTGATAAGACATTGAAAACGCCCATATTTTCCCAGGTTTTCAATACATGTAAATACATGTAAGATACAGATATGAAGGGTCCTGCGGAAGGCAAAATACGATTCACTCTGGATCTGCGAGCAGATCTTGTAAACGGGCTCAGGGCTCGCGCTAAGGCGCGTGGTATGACTTACACGGCATACCTAGAGCGTCTAATCCAAGAGGATAATTTAGCGCAAGAGGGCCCTAATTGGCACGAGTACCAGGCTGCCTACCAGTCGGTCCTCGCGGTCTCTTTCCTTACCGAGATCGTTACGAACCAGTACGGAGAAGAGGTCACCGACGAGATACTCAAATCCGCTGCCGAGACCATGGAGCAGGATTTCGGCGCCTATCCACGGCCGCCAAAACCTGTCGTGCGACCGCCTCCTGAAAAATAGGAAACGGCCGCCAACGTAGTTTCGCACCTCCCATTTCGGCCGACGCAAAGCATCAGCTCCACGAGGGCGAGGCCCCGGCCGGATGCGGTGATCGAGCATCTGGGAATTGCTTCTTTCTGATCTGTTAACCGAACCCCCCCCACAAGCTCTCATGTGAACATGTGGAGACGTGAACATGCGAACGATCGCAATTCTGAGCCAGAAGGGCGGCGCGGGTAAAACCACCCTAGCGCTTCACCTGGCAGCTGCCGGCGAAGCAGCCGGCTTTGTGTCCCTAGTTGTGGACATGGACCCGCAGGCCACGGCCAGTAAATGGGCCGAGTGGCGTCAGGGTTTGGCCCCTGAGGTCATCGACAGCCCCCCTGCCCTCCTGCCCCGTAAGCTAGCCGCTGCGGAAAGTCAGGGTGCGCAGTTCGTCGTGATCGATACGCCGCCTCACGCCGAGGCCGCAGCCTATGAGGCTGCGAAGCTTGCTGATCTGATCTTGATCCCCTGTCGGCCACGCGCCTTTGACCTGGACGCCATCCAGATGACGGCCGCTCTGGCCAAGCGCGCCGGCAAACCCGCGTTTGTCGTGTTCATGGCCGGTCCTCCGAACGCTCCTAAGCTTTACGCAGAGGCCGCCGAGGTCGTCGCCGGATATGGCATCGACGCCGCACCGGTTATCTTCTCAGAGCGCGCAGCCTTCCACCACAGCACTGGCCAGGGCCGGGTCGCGGCCGAATTTGAGCCTGCTGGTAAAGCGGCCCAAGATGTCGCCGCCCTCTGGATGTGGGTAAGCGAACATGTGAACATGTCCACAGGTAAGAACATGAGGGCCGCATGAGCCGCTTCGCCAACTTGGCCACCAAGGC
>CALETE010000072.1 GCA_937920085.1 uncultured Alphaproteobacteria bacterium
TGCCCACCGCCGCCGGGAAGGCGATGTCCTTGGCGGTGACGGCGTTCACATAGGTGAGGCTGCCGGTGAGGTCGATGTTCGGCACGACATCCCGGCGAGCGCCGGCGAACTCGACGCCTTCGGCCCGGGTGCGGTCGACGTTTTGGATGTAGGTCGTGTTCTTGGCGAGGTTCAGCTGAGAGATCAGAGCGTCCCTCACCATCTCGCTGAACACCGAAAGGCGCAGGCTGCCCGCATCGGACTGCTTTTCCAGGGCCAGTTCGTAGGCGGTCGCCTGCTCGGGCAGCAGGCCGGGATTGGGGTTGGTCAGCAGGGTTCCCACTGAGGTGGTCTGATAGAGCTCCCCGACCGTAGGCGTCCGGTAGGCGCGGCCGGCGGAAAGCCTTAGGCTCAGGCCGTCTTGAACCTGCCATTCGAGGGAGGCCTTGGGGCTCAGGAACTCATCCTTCCGGCCGGGCTGAACCAGGGTCGCATTCACCGCTGTCGACAGGGTGGTGTTATAACCCTTGGAAGCTTCCCACCATTCATAGCGGCTGCCGAAGGTCAGGGTGAGTGACGGGCTCAGCTTGACCTGGTCCTGGGCCCAGATGGCCTTGGTCTGGGTTAAGCCGTGGGAGGCGGATCTGAGCTGCCCGAGGGCGGAATGGCTATCGCGCCAGTTGGCCAGGATGAAGGTCCGTGCGTTCAGGGTCTCTTCATCGACATGCAGCCCGCCGCTCAAGGTGTGCTGATCCCCGGGCCCGAACTTCAGGGCCGCCTTGCCGTCGAGGGTGCGCCAGCCCGTGCCGTCCTGCTTCTGGATTGTTCCCACCCCGCCAGCGAAGGCACCAGGGAGGTCATTGCGGGTTCCCATGAAGCCGGTGGTCGCGGTCGTCCCTGTGGCGGTGTCCGGCGAAGGATTGTTCTGCCAGTCGTGCTCATAGCGATAGAGCGTGCCGATGACCTGCCAGTTCAGTTTGGCGTCCTCGCCCTGGATATTGAGAACCTGGCTGACGTGCCGGGCCTCGCGAGTATAGATCGCCGAGTTGAACCCTGTGGTGACGCCGGAATTTGCGGTCTTGTAGGTGGCCGCCCCAGAGGCATCGGTCAGATAGCTCTGAACCCCGCCTTGAGTGTCGTCGGTCCAAAACGCAAGGTTATAGGCCGCGTGGATTTTTGGGGTCAGGTCTAGCCCAAACTTGAGCTTGGCCGTGTCCTGAATGTGATGTTCGATCCCGCCGGCCCCTAGAACCCGGATGGCCTGGGCCAGCTTGTTGAGGTCGGCATAGCCACCGCTGGTGCCGGTGGGGTTGGCGGTTCCGGTAAGGGTGGTGAAGCTGATGGGCTGAGCGTGGGCGTCGGTCCGGGTGAAACTCCCCAGCACGCCGAAAGCGCCAAGTCGGTCGCCGACCGCGGCGGAAAACTGATTGGTCTTTACGGACTGACTGGTCCCATAAAGCGTGACGTCTTCATAGTTTGTCAGCACCGTGGCGCGGGCCTCGAACCTGCTGGGCATGCGGGTCTTGATGTTGACTGTTGTGCCGATGGAATTGCCGGAATAGGCCGCTGAGAACGGACCGTAGAGCACGTCGATCCGCTCGATTTCTTCTGGCGTGACCAGGGTCCAGCGGGGGCTGCCATTGCCGTTATTATTGCCGATCAAGGCCGAGAGCAGGGCACCGTCCGCATAGATCAGGCTGCGGGCGGAGGCACCAAGGCCGGATGTGCGGGTGGCGATAGGCGCAAAGTTATCGCCAATGTGCCGCTTCCGTATCAGCAAACTTGGCAGGTATTTCAGGGTGTCTTCTACGCTGGCGGCGTTGACTGTGGCGGCGATGGTGTCGGCCGTTACCGTCGCACGGGTCGAGGGCGGGTTTTCAAGAGCGTCCTGCGTCCTTTTGCCGGTGACCACAAGTTGGGCCACCGTGTTGTCAGACCCTGCAGCCTCCGCCAAGGCGGGGCTGCTGACGGCGAAGGCCAGGGACAGGGCGAGGACGGAGGTTTGTGTAGACAGGCGCATGGCGTGAACTTTCG
>CALETE010000073.1 GCA_937920085.1 uncultured Alphaproteobacteria bacterium
CGGATTTCCAGAACCAAACCTGCCGCGGTGGCCAGATTAACGAGGGCGTCCAGCGAGAACTTGCCAAGCTTGCCGCGCAGGAGGTCATTCAGCCGTGGTCGGGTAATGCCGAGCTTGGTCGCGGCAGCCTCCTGCGTCATCTCCCATGACCTGATGCGATCCACGAGTAGGCTGAGCAGATCAGCCCGGGCTTTCATATTCGCGGCTTCGGCGGGGGTTTTAGCCAGGGCGTCGAACACATCCTCAAAAGTCTGAACGTCCATGAGCTATCCTTTCCAAGCGCGCAGGCGGCTCGCCGCCAGATAGACCACCCGAAAGGCGCCTGAAGCTTCCCGAATGCGGATTTCACGCACACCGGAACCAACTGTTTTCATCGCCTACGATTGTATCGATATCGATACAATTTGGCAAGTCGATCTGGATTAGGCAATGAACGCCCTTCCCCCCTCAACTGCGGCGCGGTAAGAACATAAGCTGAACGCGCGACTCAAACGGGGGCCTATGGCTGCGATCCGCATATTGGGCCTGGACCCGGGACTTCGGCATACGGGCTGGGGGGTCATCACGGTGGACGGCGCGCGCCTGTCCCACGTGGCCCATGGGGTGATCAACCCCAAGGACAGCCTGCCCTTTGCTGAGCGCCTGCGCCTGCTGTTTGAGGGTATTACCCAGGTGGTCGACATGCATGCCCCCCAGGAGGCGGCGGTGGAAGAGACCTTCATGAACAATAACGCCGCCTCGGCCCTGAAGCTGGGCCATGCCCGGGCCATGGCCCTGGTGGTGCCTGCCCTGGCCGGTCTGCCGGTGGCCGAATATGCCGCCAAGGTGGTCAAGAAGGCCGTTGTGGGAACCGGCGGGGCCGACAAGGACCAGGTGGCCTTCATGATCGCCCGTATCCTGCCCACGGCCGGACCGACCACGGCGGACGCCGCAGACGCCCTGGCGGTGGCCATTGCCCACGCCCATGCCCGCAAGGCCCGGCAGTTGACGCAAAGGTCCGCCGCATGATCGGGCGGTTGCGGGGTCTGGTGGCCGAGGTTGGCGAGGAAGAGGCCCTGATCGATGTGGGCGGGGTGGGCTATGTGGTCCGCTGCGGCGGCCGAACCCTGGGCCATCTGCCGGCGCTTGGCGAAGAAACCGTCCTGCACGTGGAAACCCAGTGGGCCGAAAGCACGGGCATGAAGCTCTATGGCTTTTTGGGCCGGGACGAGCGCCGGGCTTTTGTTTTGCTGCAGTCGATCCAGGGGGTCGGGCCCAAGGCGGCCTTGAGTGTGCTGGACGTCCTGCCGCCGCCAGACCTGGCCGCCGCCGTTGCCAGGGAAGACAAGGCCTCCGTGGGTCGTGCCAATGGGGTGGGCCCAAAGCTCGCCCAGCGGATTGTCACCGAACTGAAGGGCAAGCCGATCAGCGATGGCCCTGTGGCCGCCTTCCACGCCCAGGCTGCTGCTGCGCCACCGCCGCCCTCGGCCGTGGGCGAGTCCGTGGCTGCCCTGCTCAGCCTGGGGGTCGCAGAGATCAATGCCCGCCGGGTGGTGGAACAGGCCGCCCTGCGCCTGGGTGAGGACGCCACCGTCCAGGCCCTGATCAAGGCTGGCCTACAGGAGCTGGGTCGGTGAGTGAGCGGCTGATTTCCGGCGAACCTGCGCCCCTAGATCCCTCCGACCGCGCCCTGCGGCCCCAGACCCTGGCGGAATTTGTCGGTCAGGCCCAGGCCAAGGGCAATCTGTCGGTCTTCATCGAAGCCGCCAAGGCCCGGGGCGAGGCCCTGGACCACGTCCTGCTGTTTGGCCCTCCGGGTCTGGGCAAGACGACGCTCGCCCAGATCATTGCCCGGGAGCTGGGGGTCAACTTCCGCGCCACCTCTGGCCCGGTCCTGGCCAAGGCCGGGGACCTGGCGGCCATACTGACCAATCTGGAACCCCGGGACGTCCTCTTTATCGACGAGATCCATCGTCTGCCTGCCAATGTAGAGGAAATCCTCTATCCGGCCATGGAGGATCATGTCCTGGATCTGATCATTGGCGAAGGCCCGTCAGCAAGGTCGATCCGCATTGATCTGGCCCCCTTCACCCTGGTGGCGGCGACCACCCGGGCGGGCCTACTGGCCACCCCCCTGCGCGACCGGTTTGGCATACCCCTGCGCCTAGAATTCTATACCCATGCCGAGCTCAGCCAGGTGCTGAACCATGCGGCGGGCAAGCTGGGGCTGAGCCTTGCCCCTGACGGTGCCGCCGAGATTGCCACCCGGGCCAGGGGCACCCCTCGCGTTGCCGGGCGCCTGCTGCGGCGGGTGCGGGACTTTGCCACTGCAGATGGGGTGAGCGTCATCGGCCAGGCCGCCGCCGCCCAGGCCTTGGCACGGCTGGATGTGGACCCGGCGGGCCTGGACGCCCTGGATCGCCGCTATCTTCGCGCCCTGATCGAGAACTATGGGGGCGGCCCTGCCGGGGTCGAAACCCTGGCCTATGCCATCGCCGAAGCCCGCGACGCCGTGGAGGATGTGATCGAGCCCTTCCTCTTGCAGCAGGGCTTCATTCAGCGCACGCCTCGGGGCCGAATGGCCTGCGCCAAGGCCTATACCCATATTGGCCTCACCCCGCCGCCCCAGATGCCTGCGGGCGGCCAGGGCGGTCTGTTCGACGAGACCTAGGATGGTTGAGATTCCAAGGGACACCGCCCCAACTGCGGGATGGATGGAAGGACGCGAGCACGTCTTGCCCGTCCGCATCTATTACGAAGACACCGACTTCACTGGGGTGGTCTATCACGGCAATTACCTGCGCTATTTTGAGCGGGGTCGCAGTGACTTCCTGCGGGTAACCGGCGTGGCCCATTCTGCCCTTCTGGACCAGTCGGTGGCCTTTACTGTGGTGAAGATCAATCTGGAATTCCGACGCCCGGCGCGGATCGACGATGCGCTTCTGGTCAGGACGACCATTGACGGGGTCAAGGGCCCACGCCTCAATTTCAGCCAGAAAATCTTTCGCGGCGAGGACCTGGTTTGCACCGCCCAGGTGGAGGCAGCGTGCATCCACATGAACGGTCGACCGACTAAGCCAACGCCGAGCCTGATCGCGGCCTTGGCACCCCTGATCGGTTAGCGGGCGAATTTTCTAGATCCTTGGGGAAACTTACCGCTTTGTCGCAACTTCGCCACCGATTAGGTCCAGTCTAGACCTCTATTTCCGCTGGAGCGAACATGGACCCGACCGCCATTACCCCTGAGAGCTTCTCCTTCATCACCCTCTTTCTGCGTGCCGACTGGGTGGTGAAGGGCGTTTTGACCGGCCTCGCCCTGGCATCCTTGTGGTCCTGGAGCATAATTCTCGACAAGACCTTCCGGTTCGCATCCCTCAATCGAATATCTGCCAATTTCGAAAAAGAGGTAGCGTCGGGCCGCAGCTTAGAAGAGGTCGCGGCCAAGGCCGGGGACAATCCCGTCCATCCCCTGCCGCGCATGCTTCAGGGTGCCTTGCGCGAATGGCGGGAGGCCCGCAGCCGGGGCCAGATGAATGACGGCCAGGTTGCCTTCCTGGTCCAGCGCATTGACCGGATTTTAGACACCACCATGGCGCGGGAAATCGAGCGGATCGAAGGGGGCCTCAGCACCCTGGCCATCGTCGCGACAACATCGCCGTTTGTGGGCCTGTTTGGCACGGTCTGGGGCATTATGCACAGCTTCCAGGCCATCGCGATCCAGAAGAATACGAATCTGGCAGTGGTGGCACCCAGTATTGCTGAAGCCCTCTTTGCCACGGCCATCGGCTTGGCCGCCGCCATTCCCGCCTATATCGCCTACAATGCCTTCTCCAACAGTGTGGCGCGCTACTCTGCCCGCTTGGAGGGCTTTGCCGACGACCTCACCACCGCCATTCAGCGGCGCTTGGCGGAGCGCGTCTGATGGCACTCTCGGCTCATGACGCCTTCTCTGCGGCAGGGGGTGGACGGCGCCGGCGGCGCGGACGCAACCGCCGCGGCACCCTTTCTGAAATCAATGTGACGCCCCTGGTGGACGTTATGCTGGTCTTGCTGATCGTCTTTATGATCTCTGCCCCCCTCCTAACCGTCGGGGTCTCGGTGGAGCTACCCAAGACCGAGGCTGGGGCCATGCAAGATCAGTCTGAGCCTCTGACGGTCTCCATTCGTGCCGACGGCGCGATCTTTCTTCAGGACCAACCCGTGGCCTTCACCAATCTTTCTGCCCGACTGAAGGCTATGACCGAGGACCCCAAGCCGATCTATGTCAGGGCTGATGGCAAGGCGTCCTATGCCGTTGTCGCCCAGGTCATGGCCGCGCTGTCCACCTCGGGCTTCAAGTCGATCAACCTGATCACCGACACGGGCGGCCCCTCTTCCGGGGATAAGGGCCCCGTCGCATCACCTCAGTTGCAGGAGCCCTAGGCCCATGGCGCGCGGCTCTGATCTTTCGCCGGCCATGGCGGGTTCAGTTCTACTGCACGTGTCCGTGGCTGCAGCCCTGATCTTTCTCAAGCCCTGGGCCCGGGACATTCCCCCTGGGGCGGCGACACCCGTCACCCTGGTGACCACCGCCGATGTCCCCGATATTCGATCGGCAGAGGCTGCACCCGTTGAGGAAACAGCCCAGACTGACGCGCCTGATCCCCAGGCGGCGCTCCAACCCCCTGCTGCTGCCCCTGCGCCAGACCCAAGTCCTACGCCCCCTCCCAAGCCGGTTCAAAAGCCCGCACCGCTTCCCAATGCGCCCAAACCCGTCGCGGCTAAGCCCCCGACACCTGTGAAACCGAGCCCAACGCCACCGACCAAGGCCCCGGTCAAGTCCCTCAACCTGGATGCCCTGGCCGCCACGGTCGCCAGGGTGGGCAAGACCTCCTCGGCCCCCAAGGGCCCGCCGCGTTCAGAGACCGCGCTCCAGGCAAGAGATGCTGTTGGGGCCGCCAAGGGTCTTTCAGCCAGCGCTCTGGCGGGATTAACCGATGAACTGCAAAGGCGTTGGAATCCCAATTGCGAAGTCGAGGGCGGCAAGGATGTCCGGATCCGCGTCACCTTCACCCTGGGCTTTGCTGGTCAGATCCTGGGAAGGGTTGATGCGGGGGGCCAGGAAAATTCGGCGAATCCTGTCATTCAAACAGCGGCAGAGCGAGCCATTCGTGCTGTTCATCAAGCTGCCCCATTCTCGACTCTTCCTCGGGATTTGTTTGGGCAGAAGGTGGCGGTCAATTTCAATGCCCGCGAAGCCTGTTCGTAACTCTGGAGACCTGGCGATGCGACTGACACGTCTGATCCTGGCCCTGTGCCTAGCCCTCGGCGGCATGGCCCTGACCACGACCGCCCGGGCCGAGATCGAGGTCGACGTCAATAAGGGCGATGTTAAGCCCCTGCCCATCGCCATCCCGGCCTTTGGCGGTGACAGAGGTGCGGAGATTGCGCAGGTCATTTCCAGCAATCTTGAGCGATCTGGCCTCTTCGTCCCCCTCGACCCTAAAAGCTTTACAGAGCAAAATCTGGAAGTCGCTGTTCAGCCGCAGTTTCCCTTGTGGAAGGCGATTAACGCCCAAGCCCTGGTCAATGGTCAGGTCACGATGGATGGCGGTCGTCTCCGGGTCGACTTCCGCCTTTGGGACGTGTTTTCGCAGCAGCAGCTGCTGGGCCTGCAATTCACCTCGACCCCCGAAAACTGGCGGCGCATCGCCCACAAGATTTCCGACGCGGTCTATGAGCGGCTGACCGGTGAAAAAGGCTATTTCGACACCCGCGTCGTCTTTGTGGCCGAGAGCGGCGGGCGGCTCAATCGGACCAAGACCCTAGCCATTATGGATCAGGATGGTGCCAACCCCAGCTATCTGACGGATGGTAAGGCCATCATCATGTCGCCCAGGTTCTCGTCCAATAGCCAGGAAATCACCTTCATGTCCCTACGGCCTGAAGGATCATCCATCTATCTCTTCAACCTTGAAACCGCGCGGCGGGAAAGCCTGGGTGAATTCCCGGGCATGGTCTTTGCGCCACGATTTTCCCCTGATGGCCGCAAGGTGGCATTTGCCGTGGAACGGTCCGGCAATTCGGACATCTATCTGATGGACCTGCAAAGCCGTAAGGCCCAGAGGCTGACCTCTGATCCCGCCATTGACACATCGCCCTCCTTTTCCCCCGATGGCGGTCGGCTCGTGTTCAACTCTGACCGTGGCGGACAGCCGCAGCTCTATGTCATGAATAGTGACGGCTCTGGGGCTGCACGGATATCCTTCGGGTCTGGACGCTACACCTCGCCGGTATGGAGCCCGTCTGGGGACTTCATTGCCTTCACCAAACAGACCGGAAATTCCTTCCACATCGGTGTCATGCGGCCCGATGGGTCCGACGAAAGGCTTTTGACCACCAGCTATCTGGATGACAGCCCAACCTGGGCCCCCAATGGCCGGGTGCTGATGTTCAGCCGTGAAACCCCCGGCGGTCCTTCCCGGCTCTGGACCGTCGACGTGACTGGACGGATCTTGCGCCCGGCACCCTATCCTGGGTCAGGATCTGACCCAGCATGGTCGCCCCTACTCAACTAGAACCAGTATTGCTAAAACCATCTCGCAAGGTTCACGATTACGTCTAAACTATCGTGCAATATGGCTGCCTCTTTCGCCCAAGACCTCAAGCTCATGGAGACCCCTGAAATGATCTTCGAAGCCAGAACCGCCCTAAAGCTAACCCTCATCGCTACGGCGACCCTGTCCATGGCTGCTTGTGGCTCACGGCCCAAGCCACAACTGGTGACGCCCACCCCGCCACCCGTGCAGCAGGAAGCTCCGGCCCCGACCCCGCCAGCTCCCCGTCCGCCCGTAGACCAAGGACCAATTGCTGGCTCCGTGCAGGACTTCGTGATCAAGGCCGGTGACCTTGTTTATTTCGACGTCGATCAATTTGACGTCCGCCCTGATGCGATCGCCACCCTGAAGGCCCAGGCCGCCTGGCTCAACCGCTATCCCAATGTTCAAATTCGCATTGAAGGCAGTGCCGATGAGCGCGGAACGCGGGAGTACAATCTGTCCCTAGGGTCGCGCCGGGCCAATTCGGTCAGCGCCTTCCTGGTGTCTCAGGGCGTGGCCCCCAGCCGGATCACCACCGTGTCCTATGGGAAGGAAAAGCCGATCGATCCAGGTACCGATGAGAGCGCCTATCAGCGCAATCGCAATGCCCACACGGCCCTGACCGGCGGCGCGCGGTAAGCCAAGACCTTGGCCTTGCTCCGCACATCCTGGGCCCTTGCCCTCAGCCTTGTTCTGATCGCCTCAGAACAGGCTGGGGCGCAAACCCCGATCGACCCCTTGGACGCCCGGGACGCAAAGCGCCTGGACAAGATGGAACAGGTCGTTCGAGAACTAAGAGGGATCGTGTTCCAGGGGCGGGATTCTGGAAAGCCCGTGGTGGTCCAACCTGCCGAGACGGATTATTCGATCCAGGAATTATCCCGGCGTCTCAGCGACCAGGAACAGACCCTGATCCGCATGACCGGGCAGGTGGAAACCGCGACCCACGATCTAGGCCAAGCGCGGAAAGACCTTGAGGGGCTGCGCGCCGCCAATCGGGCCCTTGCTGATCGCATTCTGGTCTTGGAACAGGCAGCCGCAGCAGCAGCCGCTGCAGCCCCCGCCCCGGTTGCGGAGGCCGTGCCTCCCTCTGAGGCCTTCAACCAGGCAAGGCAATTGGCGTTGGGCGGGGATTATGCATCGGCTGAACCTGCGCTGCAGGACTATATCAGTCGATACGGGGATGGCCCAAAGGGCCCTGAGGCCCGCTATTGGCTTGGCAAGGCTCTGGCAGCTCGGGCGGCGAATCCTGAGGCTGCAACCGCCTTCATCGGGGCCATTCGAGAATGGCCGCAAGTGTCTTGGGCGCCCGATGCTGTGGTGGAACTTTCCCGGGCCCTGGTGCGCATGCGTAAACCGGCCGACGCCTGCCAGACCTTGGACGAATTCGCCCGGCGCTATCCCAAGGCGGCGCCTGCCGTCCAGGCCCGCGCCGCGGCGACCCGTGTTCTGGCGAAATGCCCAGCCTGATTGATATCGTCCATCAAAGTCTCGATCGACGTCTTGCATCTCACAGCGACCGCCCCATCGCCCTGGCCCTGTCGGGCGGGGGCGACTCTGTCGCCCTGGCGCTCATCGCAAAGGCCTGGGCCCAGACGCACGGGCGGCGACTATTGTGCCTCACCGTTGATCACGGCCTGAACCCAGCAAGCTTCGCCTGGACCGCAGCCTGTCGCAGCCTTGCCGCGCAATTGGGCGCTGACTTCCAGGCGCTGAGCTGGACCGGCCCCAAACCCGCTACGGGCCTACCGGCTGCTGCACGGGTGGCTCGCCACACCCTTCTCGCCGACGCTGCGCGATCGGCTGGGGCGTCGGTGATATTGATGGGACATACTGCCAGCGACCTGAGCGAATCTGCCGCCATGCGTCTGGAAGGCTCATCCACACCGGACGCTAGGGATTGGTCACCCTCGCCAATCTGGCCCCAGGGACGGAGCCTATTTCTTCTGCGCCCCATGCTGGAGATTGGTCGCTCCGAGCTACGGGCCTGGCTCTCGCAGGAGGGCATGAGCTGGATCGATGATCCGGCCAATGATGACCTGCGCTTCGCCCGAAGTCGGGCGAGACGCTCACCTCAGGCCACACAACCACTAGGACAGACGCTTCCCCCCCTCATCCCAAGGGAATTGGCCCTAATGGTCGAAGAGGATTTCGGTCTCCGCATGCCCCGCATGGCCTTGCTGAGCGCCGAGCCCTCAGCTGCAACGGCCCTGGTCGGGATCGCCTGTGTCTGCGCCGGTGGCGGTGCCCGCCTGCCCGACCGCAAGCGACTTGTCCGCCTGACCGAGGCGCTCCGAGGCGACAGGCCAATCGCCATGACCCTGTCAGGGGCGCAGGTCCTGGCGGATCGCAACACCATTCGATGGGTGCGAACAGCCGGGGAAGTTCGAAGGTCTAGGTCCGAAGATCTTCACCTTGCGGCGGGCAATGTGGGTGTTTGGGATGGGCGATACGAAGTCACAGCGCAGGCACCAATCTCAGTCAGGGCTCTGGCAGGCCATCGCGCTGATCTCTCGAGGTCTGCCCGCAGGCAGTTGGCTCACACTCCCGCCTCAGCGCGGGGTGCCCTTCCGTTTTTTGCCGGTGAAACCGCCCTAAATGCGCCGCCAGAGATCCACCTGGTCTCCTTAGTGCTCAGCCGATTTCAGGCTGCCGCGGGTCTGATCCAGCGGGAGCCAAGCGCTGATTAAGCGCTCAGGGCGTGATGGATACCCTCAATGATCGGGTCGGCGAATTTGGTCCCCAAGAGATTGGCATGGCCCGCACCCCGAATGTCCCTGACATAGCCCTTGCGCGAGGCCCGGGCTGGGGCAGCCTGCAGAGACTTTAAGGCTGGAGACATGGGGACTGCCCCGGCACTAACCACGGCCACCGGCAAATCTGGGGGATAGGTCCCCATCTCACGTCCCTGACGTGACGTGGTCCCCCACTGAGAGACTTCCTCAGCCGCCCACCGGGCATGGGCAGCCAGACCATAGATGTGGCGCTTTTCTTTCGAGGCTTCGGCTTCAAGCCCGATCTTATCGCCCACCACCCAGGCAACCGGACGCATAAAGCCCAGACCGGCATAGCGGCCCACCAGATTAAGGGCACCCTGGAAGCCCGCAATGGCGCGGGCCGCAGCAGGGTTTTCGATGGTCTCGGGGGTCACAGCATCGACCAGGACAAGACCTGAAACCCGGTCCTGATTACGCCCGATGAAGACCCGCAGGAGTAGCCCGGCCATGGAGTGGCCGACCATCAAGAGGGGCCCCTCAATCCCCAGGTGATGCAAGAGTAACTCCAGGTCGTCGGCAATAGCGTGGCCGTCTCGGGGTGTTGGGCCTGGATCGGAATAGCCAAGGCCCGCGCGATCATAGGCAAGGCTCGACAGGCCCTGCGCTGCCAAGCGATCCTGGACCACGGCCCAGTCCGCCGCACAGCCAAAGGCACCACATTCAAAAACGATCATGGGGGCATCAGAGGGACGACCGGCCCGGACCACCCGCAGCCGACGCCCACCAATATCCACCTGCTCGCCTCGATAGGCCTGAAAAGTCGCCCGACTCGCCATGCGCCTCCACTCCAAGCTCGTCCCCTGGCTTACAGAGGCCTGTGCAAGGGGTGCAAGGCGTAGAGGAGACCCCTCGCTATTTCATTTCCATGTGACAGTTTCTGGGGCGCCTTCTGCGCCAAACACCATCTGCACTTCGGTAACGGCCTTAGCACCCTTTGGAATTGGAAATTCCGCGCGGCCCGAAGTTGGATGGACAGAAGCTAGGGCAGCACCGTCAAAGCTGACCTTGACCTCCCTGACCCCCTCTTCGGGGGTCTTCAGATAGGGCGGCAGGTCCCCGGTGGCATTGCTGATGAGGAAGAACCGCTTGGTCTGGCTGAGGCCCGCAAACCAGACAATCTTGAAGGCCCCATTGCCAACCCACCAGTTGGGGGTCATGGACACGGTTGCCAATGGACCACCCGCCTTGTCTTTCAGATTGGTGATTTGGGGGGCGAGAACCCCATGGCCCTCCTGGCCCAAGGGCAAGGCGAGGGCTGCGGGGCCAGTCGCGACAGGCGCTTCTGGCTTAGAACAGCTGGAAAGCAGAAAACTCAAAGCGAGCACGAGCCCGCCAACGCGATAACGCATGGTCGTCCCTCCCGTTTATTGGAGGGAGCATGCGCCTGACTTTCCTATCCCGCAAGCAGGGATCAGAGGCCCTTGAGAATGCCTTCGACCATCTTCTTAGCGTCGCCAAACAGCATCATGGTGTTGTCGCGGAAGAAGAGTTCGTTCTCGACCCCGGCATAGCCAGAGCTCATGCCCCGCTTAACGAACAGCACGGTGCGAGCCTTTTCAACGTCGAGAATCGGCATGCCGTAAATAGCGCTGGTAGGATCAGTCTTGGCAGCCGGGTTGGTGACGTCATTGGCACCGATCACAAAGGCAACGTCAGCCGTCGGGAATTCGGCGTTAATGTCTTCCAGCTCAAAGACCTCGTCATAGGGCACATTGGCTTCGGCCAGCAGGACGTTCATGTGGCCCGGCATACGGCCAGCGACGGGGTGAATGGCGTACTTCACCTCGACGCCCTCTTCTTTCAGCTTGTCGGCCATTTCCCGAAGGGCGTGCTGAGCCTGGCTGACCGCCATCCCATAGCCCGGGACGATGATGACCTTGCTGGCGTTCTTCATGATGAAGGCCGCATCTTCAGCTGAGCCCTGCTTCACCGGTCGGGTCTCAACCTTACCGCCTGAGGCTGCGGCGGCATCGTCAGCGCCAAAGCCACCGAGAATGACCGAGATAAAGCTGCGGTTCATAGCCTTACACATGATGTAGCTGAGGATGGCACCCGAGGACCCCACCAGGGCGCCGGTAATGATCAGAGTGACGTTTTCCAGGGTGAACCCCAAGGCCGCCGCCGCCCAGCCAGAATAGCTATTGAGCATGGACACCACCACCGGCATGTCCGCGCCGCCGATCGGGATGATCAGGGTGACGCCCACCAGCAGGCTGAGGGCGAATATCCCCCAGAAGGCCCAAAGGGCAGAACCGCCGCTCATCACCAGAACAACGATCAGGGCGACAATGGCCAGACCGATCAGAATGTTCAGCAGATGGCGAGCGGGCAGGAGGATGGGGGCGCCGCTCATGTTTCCATTGAGCTTGGCAAAGGCGATGACCGAGCCGGTGAAGGTCACAGCGCCAATGGCCAGACCCAGGCTGAGTTCCACGAGGGAGTTCAGATGCACCTGGCCGGTGACGGTATCTAAGATGCCATAGGCCGCCGGAGTATGGATGGCCGCCACGGCCACCAGACAGGCCGCCATGCCCACCAGGCTGTGAAACGCTGCCACCAGTTGGGGCATGGAGGTCATGGCCACCCGCCGGGCAATCAGGGCACCGACGCCACCGCCAATGGCCACCCCGCCGCCGATGAGGCCGAGGGTTAAGGGGTCCAGCTTGCCCTGGCTGAACAGGGTGATCAGGGTCACACTGACCGCGATCGCCATGCCGATCATGCCATTGCGATTGCCCGCTTGGCTGGTGGTGGGCGAGGACAGGCCCCGGAGCGCCAGGATGAACAGGACGCCGGAGACAAGATAAAGAATGGCTGCGAGGTTGGCGTTCACTTCGCTTTCTCCTTTTTCTTGTACATGGCCAGCATGCGCTGAGTGACCAGGAAGCCGCCAAATATATTGACGGCAGCAAAGGCGGCAGCGACAGCGCCGGCCCCCTTGGAGATAAGGATAGAACCGGTCAGGGCCCCGCTCGGGCTATGGGCGGCGGCGGCCAGCAGGGCGCCGACAATGATCACCGACGAAATGGCGTTGGTCACAGCCATCAGGGGGGTGTGCAAGGCGGGAGTCACGCTCCACACCACGTAATATCCAACAAAGATCGCCAGGACGAAGATCGCCAGGCGGAAGACTGTAGGGTCGACGGCTTCCATGATTTCCTCCGCTGGGATCAGGCGCTGAGCGCTGGGTGGACGACCTTGCCGCCCTGGGTGACCAGGGCCGCCTTGAGGATTTCGTCCTCAAAGTCTGGGGCGAGCTTGCCTTCCTTGTCGAGCAGGAGGGTCGAGAAGGCCAGAAGGTTGCGGGCATAGAGGGCCGAGGCATCGGTGGCGATCCGGCCTGGCAGGTTGGGAATGCCGAGGATCTTGACGCCATTTTCGGTCACCAGGACCTCGCCGGGCTTTACGCCTTCCACATTGCCACCCTGCTCGACCGCCAGGTCCACCAGTACCGATCCGGCCCGCATGGAGGCCACCTGGGCGGCGCTAACCAGCCGAGGCGCTGCCCGGCCAGGGATCAGGGCGGTGGTGATGACAATGTCTTGCTTGGCGATATGGCTGGAGACCAGTTCGGCCTGCTTGGCCTGATACTCCGCGCTCATTTCCTTGGCGTAGCCACCGGCGGTCTGGGCGTTCTTGAACTCCTCGTCTTCCACCGCCAGGAACTTGGCCCCGAGGCTTTCGACCTGTTCCTTGGTGGCAGGACGCACATCGGTGGCGGTGACCACGGCGCCCAATCGGCGAGCCGTGGCGATAGCCTGAAGCCCGGCGACGCCAACGCCCATCACGAACACCTTAGCTGCGGCAATGGTGCCTGCAGCGGTCATCATCATCGGCAGGGCACGGCCATAGGCTTCGGCACCTTCGATCACCGCCCGATAGCCAGCGAGGTTGGCCTGGGAGGACAGGGCATCCATGACCTGAGCCCGGGTGATGCGGGGGATGAATTCCATGGCAAAGGCGCTGGCACCCTTAGCCGCCAGGGCAGCGACCACAGCCTTGTCCTGATGGGGATTGAGCAGGGCCACGACAATGGCACCCGATTTCAGAGCGGCAATCTCGGCATCGGCTGGCGCGCGGACTTTGAACAGGATGTCAGCCTTTTCCACCGCCCCCTTCGCGGTGGTCGCCAGGCTCGCACCGGCCGCAACATAATCAGCGTCGGGATAGGCGGCTGTCAGCCCTGCACCGGCCTCGACGGTTACCGAAAACCCCGCGGCGATCAGCTTCTTAACCGTCTCAGGCGTGGCCGCTACCCGGGTCTCGTCAGACCGGCATTCTCTTGTGACAGCGATATTCGTCATACCGAACGATCCCAAACCTAATGTTGTGCGACCCTATTTAGGCGTGGGAATCCCGTCCACAGATCAGGCCGTCAGAAAATACCCCTTAGCGGGGCCCTAATGGCCTGCGTCAGGATTTTCCTTCAAGACCACCACGCCAATCACCGTCAGGATGATGGACGCGGCGGCGGCACCCAAAAAGCCAGTGGGGGTGCAAAACCAGAGGACCAATAGAACCATCAGCGCCGCCAAGGCCAGGGAGCCCCACTTGGTCAGGCCATTGAACATGGCGAATGTGGATTCCTGTTCCTGGATATCCATTTCGCCGCGGTGATATTCGGAAGCCATGTCGGTATCTCTCGAAGGCAAGTCGTTAGGTCGGGGTTACACGTTCCGCCGCAAGGTCTCAAGTGGGGCTTACGACTTGGGCGGCCAGGACGATAAAAGTCCACGCAGGGCTGCGACCAGGGCCAGGGGCTGATCGACCATGACATGGTGGGCAGAATCAGGGATGGCGATCTCCAGGGTATGCTCGGGCAGGGGCGAAGCCTGAGCGGCGGCGCGCCTGGACATGACCACGGACCGGTCCCCAAAGATGTGGGCCAGGGGAATGGTCACCTGGGGCGGAGCACCGTCCATCAGGCCACTCATGAGGGAGCGGTCCAGCTTGTTCCACATGTTCGGATCAAACCGCCAGGTCCAGCCTTCGCCAGAGCCATCCTCCATAGGTGCCTTTTTTAGAGACCGGCGGGCGATAAAGTCAGCGACAAACAGATTGCCCGCTGCCTGAGGTGGCATGAACCGGAAGCGGGCCAGGGCGGCCTGCAGGGTCGGGTAGACCTTCTGGGCGCGATCTGCGGTCGGAATATTTCGCACGCGCTGGGCCATTTCCTTGGCCTCTTTGGAATCAGGTGGCGGACCTCCAAATCCGGTATCCACCAGAATGGCAGCCCGCATGCGCTCAGGATGGCGGGCCGCGGCAAAGAACACCTGGGATCCGCCAAAGGAGTGGCCGACATAGATGGGCTTGACGCCGCCCTCATACAGACCGGCAGCCTGGGCGACGGCTTCTGCATCTTCGGCGAAATCCTGGAAGGCGTAGGTTTCGCGCCAGTCCGAAGCGCCCATCCCCGCCAAGGACATAGAAGCCACCCGATAATCCTGGGCCAGATAGGGGGCGATAAAGCTCCACCAGTCGGCGTGGGCGGAATTGCCATGGGCCAGGAGCAGACCAGGCTTGCCCACTTCACCCCAAGTCAGGACCTCGATCCGGGTGCCCAGGGAGGTGACGAAGGACCGTTCCGGCTCCAGAGCTATGGCATCGGTGAACCACTTTGGGGCGTCCGGCTCCATACCCTGAAAGGGTGCCAACGGGGCCTGGACTTCAGGCGGCAAGGCACCAGGTTCAGAATGGATGGGGCGGTCGTCATACCCGACGGGTGCGCCTTCCTTGATCGCGGGATCGAGTGCCATAACCTATCCTTTCGGCTCACGCTCGCCAGCCTTGCGCTGGATGGAGCGTATGCCCTTGTAAACGCCCGTGCCGGTGATGAGGGTGCGATCTCCACACCAAATTCGGCCGCGGACCGTGAAAATGTCGTCCTGCTCAGAAATAATCTCGCTGTCGCCCTCCACCCAGTCGCCCATGTGAGCACCAGATAGGAAGTCGGTCAGCAGCCTGACTGTGACCCAGCCAATTTCCTTCTTATTGGAAATCACCCGGCCCCAGGCCATGTCGGCAAAGCTCATCAGCATACCGCCATGACAATTGTTCATGCCATTGGCATGATGCTCTTCCACGCGGAATGCCATGACTTCATCATTCTTGAAGTCCCGCTTCGAATAAAACGGTCCAACTGTCCGGCCAAAACCCCGCTGCCAGAGGTTTATGACATACCCCTCGGGTACGACGGCAGTCTGGCCTTCTGTTAAATCATCCGACATGGCGGCAGGGTGATGAACTCAGCTTGGAAACTTGGCAAGTCCTGAGCGACCCAAGGGACGTTTTGACCTGCCGCAAGGCCCACCCCCGTCGGGACCTGCACACTCTTGGACCTTTCCTTACCCCAGGAGCTTAACTTGACGTCCCTGACCCTCTTGGGTGGTCTTATCCTTGGCCTAGTGAGTTCCTTGCATTGTGTCGCCATGTGCGGCGGGGTGGGCGGTACCCTGTCCATATCCCTTGGACGTAGCACCGCCTTTCCTGATCGCGCGCGGGCCTTGGCCATGGCACAGGTGGGGAAGATGGTCGCCTATGTGGCGGCAGGTGCTGTAGTCGGGGGCTTCGGGTCGACCCTCTATGGCCTGTTTGATCAGCACGCCGCCTACGCGGTCCTGCAAAGATTTGGCACTCTGGTTTTGGTGTGGACCGCCATCTCCTTGACGGGCCTCCTGCCCTCTCCGGCAAGTCTTGGCCGAGCCTTCGCCCCCCTCAGCCGTTGGGCCTGGGCTGAAAGGCGTCGGGAACACGGCTTGGCGGCTCTGGTCGCTGGCCTTGTCTGGGGCTTGATGCCATGCGGCATGGTCTATGCCGCCTTGATGTATGCCATGTTGGCTGGAGACGCCCTCCGAGGAGGCCTCGTCATGCTGGGTTTTGCCCTGGGCGTGTCACCGCTCCTGACAGCATCATCACTGGGCGTGGCATGGCTTGGCAAGACTGAGCGCCGCCCTGCCCTGCAATGGGCGGCGGGGCTGGCCCTTATCGCGGTTTCGATCACAACCCTGGTCTGGCCCGATGTCGCGAGTACCCTTTGTCGCCCTGAACTATAGAAGGCTGATTCCGATATTGATCACAATTGGGGACGGCGTGGCAGAGATTTCACGCATACGATTCGCAACCTATATAATCAGTATTTAACCCTGTTTTCAGAACCATGAGGCACATTGCACATAATGAGTTTCGGCAGGAGCTATCGCTGGACTTTAAGCCTTGCATATCCCACCACCCTTAATTGTGCGGCCAAGGTGTCAGTCGCATTCTGCGGCTCATAGCCAAGGACTAGAAATAGGAAAGATATAGGTCCGTATGGCCGCTAGCTCAGATCGTTCAATCCGAAATCTGGGAGCCTTGCAGAAGACGGCATCAACCAGCCGTGTCCTAAATCTTCTGGCTGTCGGGGCAGAACATCGGTCCGATCCTGAATATCTCAGCCAGCCCTTTTTCAAAAACACGATTTTGAACGAGTCCCTTATCCTTAAGCACCGTCTGCGTGCCGATGAGCGGTTCGTCTTTAATGATCAAAGGCACATTGCGACCAAGGTCATCATCCCCTTTGAGCGCAGTGACCTACGCATGGGTGGCCGATCCTTTTTCGTGGGACAGCGGGGCTGGACCAGCATGGTCCAAGAGCTGGCGGCCGAGGGCGATAACATCCGGCGCGACGTCGCGGTCCTTGAAGCTCTGGATGAAATTCCGTCCCTTGACCCCTTTTTGCTTCGTGAACATTTGAGCCGCCGTGGGTTCCCGATTTCTGCCCTCTATTTCGCCATTTCAGACGCGGACATGGAGCGCATGCAGGCTTTTGTCGGCGGGCAAATCTGCGAACTGATTGATATGGCCTTTCCGAAAGGCTCGCACACAGGCTCTGAAAGAATGGCCACCGTGCTCTTGTCCAACAAGATCGACGAGCGCCTAGAGCCACTTCGGTTGGTTATGCGCCTGGACGCAGATTCCTACCGGGAAGGCATATTCTGCTGGAAGGGCTTCCTTTATTACAAGTGGGCCTTGGCCGATATGGCCCCCAAATTGGCCGTTGTCCTTAAAGAACTGCCAATGCTCCGCCCCGCTGGCCACCGGGACAGGGAACTCTTGGTCTATATCGAGCAGGCGCGTGGTCGCCTGATGAAGGCCATTATGCAGAGACGTAAAGAGGTCACGGATGCCCTTACGGTCTATGACGACGCCTACCGGGATTTGACCAAGAACGGCAAGCCCATGGCTTTCCGTGACTTCCTGCTAAAGGCACCAACTATGTTCATGGTCCTTGGGGAGCGTATCGGCTCCATCTCGCATATTTCGAGCTTCTGGCGGTATCGATTTAAGGATCAACGCGATCTTTCTGCCCCGATTGAGGAAATCGTCGACATTCTTTCGGACTTTGAATCCAACCTCGCGACCTTCGACAATCTCGCGGACTAGCCATTATTCTGAAATTAACGGCAAGGAGCTAGGATCGAAAGCCCTGCGGTGACCACGACCGAAATAAGACTTTGAGGCTTAGTAAGCGTGTCAGTTGGCAATATCGATGGATCGGTCCGCAAACTGGACGCGCTCGAAAAAACAGCGTCAACAAGCCGCGTTCTAAACCTACTTGCAATTGCAAGAGAGCACAAGCGCGATCCAGAGTACATTGAAAAGCCGTTTTTCCGGAACCAAGTGCTGAACGAGGCCATTATCCTGAAACACAGGGTCCGGCCCGACGAGCAGTTTGCTTTCGACTCCTCTAAGACGGTCGCGACCAAGGTGATTATACCTTTTGAGCGCTCTGACCTGGAAATTGGGGGGCGATCCTTTTTTGTCGGACAAAGGGGCTGGACCAGTCTGGTCCAGGAGTTGGCAGGACAAGATCGTAAGATCCAGCACGATCTGACCGTTTACCATGCCTTAGATGAACTGCCGTCCCTGGACCCCTTTCTGCTACGCGAGCATCTTGGCCGCCGCAGATTCCAAATCGCGAACTCATATTTCTCGATTTCCAGCGCAGACCTGGATCGCATGCAATCCTTTGTCGCGTCCAAGATCATGGGCATTATCGAGATGGCGTTTCCAAATGGCGCCGACACGGGGACGGGCAAACTCGCCTCGCTACTGCTTGCAACAGAGCTTGATGAACGGCTGGAACCCCTGCGTCTCGTGCTTCGCCTTGAGGAAGACGCCTATTTGGAGGGCATGTTTAGCTGGAAGGGCTTCCTCTATTATCAATGGGCGCTTGCCGACATTGATCCCCGACTGGCGGCCATGCTGAAAGACCTGCCAAAATTACACGGCGCAGGCCGCCGAGATGGCCCCAAAGCTAACCTCGTTCGGGAGTCCAAAATCCGGATTATCAAGGCCGCACGGGAACGCAGGCTTGAAGTCAACCAGGTCCTTGAGCGCTACAACTCAGCCTATCGGGACCTCACTCAAAACGACAAGCCGATGTCCTTTCGGGACTTCCTTTTGCAGGCGCCGGCCTTGTTCATGACGCTGGGCGACAAGATGGGGGCGATCTCTCACTTGGCGAGCTTCTGGAAGTATCGCTTCGCCAATGCCAATGAACTGGTCGTACCCATGGATGAGGTGCTCGGAATTCTACAAGATTTCGAAAGCGCCCTGGGATGCCGCCCCTCGACGGGCGACGATGGTTTCTAAGGTGCGATCAAGCTTTCGGCCAGGACAACGGAACCAGCCAGCGACGCCCGCTGGGCATCGGGTCCGATAGTGACCTCCACCGCACCGGGGGCAATCCGCCAACCCGGGACGCCAAGGTCATAGGTTGCAAGCAGCCTTGGATCTGCGGTCACGGTCACGTGGCGGCTTTCCCCAGCCTTTAGGCTGACCCTTGCCCACCCGATCAATCGAGATCCGCCCGCCACCCTGGCATAGACCTGGGCCGTTTCGATGCCCTGTCGGGTGCCCGTATTGGTCACTTCGAACTTGGCGGTGATTGTTTCGCCGCCTGTGAGGGCAAGAGCACTGTAGGCGAAATCCGTATAAGAAAGCCCAAAGCCAAAAGGAAACAAAGGCGTGGAGCCTTGCCGGTCGTACCAGCGATACCCGACATCAGCGCCTTCGGGATGCTCAACGGAAAAACGACCCTTATGTTGCTGCACATCGGGCCGCGTGGTGGGCAGGGTTTGGCCCTCGATCGGTGGTCCGAAAATCAATCCGGGAATTTCCGGCCTTACGAGATCCTCGACGCTGCGCGGAAAGCTGATAGGCAAGCGGCCCGACGGGTTTACCTCCCCAAACAGGACCCGAGAAATCGCCTCACCGCCCCGGGTTCCAGAATACCAAGCCTGAAGAACGCCAGCGACCTGATCAAGCCAAGGCATAACCACCGGTGTTCCGGTCTCCAGCACCACAATGGTCCGACTATTTGCCCTCGCAACGCTGGAGATGAGAGCATCTTGATCGTCAGGTAGGCTCAGGCTGGGGAGGTCTTCGGCCTCCGTTGCCCACTGGGTTGCAAAGACAATGGCAAGGTCGCAGGTTCGTGCCAGATCCGCCGCAGCAGCAGGGTCAGATCCATCATTGAACATAAACTGGGTCTGCGGTGCCTCAGCTTCCATGGCACGCAAGGGGGAAGACGAGTGATAGGTCACTTTGACGAAGGCTCCAGCGACGCCACCGACCTCTAGTTCAAGGCCGGGTGCCCCCACGGGAATGACCTGCGAAGACCCGCCACCAGAGAGAACGCCCTGATCTGCATGCCCACCAATGACCGCGATCCGGCGCGCCTTGCGCGATATAGGCAGGACGCTGTTCTGGTTCTTGAGCAGGACAATACCGTGCTCAGCCGCCTTTAGCGCCACCTCGCCATTGGCAGCATAGTCTGTTTCGCGACGCTCCGCCGGCGCGTCGAAGACCCCATGAAGAAACAGGCTGCGCAGAATGCGATGGACCATGTCCGTCAGGCGCTCAAAAGGCACTTCGCCGTCTTCGACTGCCGCCTTCAAGGGCGCTCCGAAGTAGACCTGCTTGTCCAGCTGTTCACCGCTCTCTTGGTCAAGGCCAGCCATGACCGCTTTGGCAGTGGAGTGGACAGCGCCCCAGTCGCTCATCACCCAGCCGCGATATCCCCAGTCCTTTTTCAGGACCTGGGTCAGCAGGAACTCGTTCTCCCCCGCCCACTCGCCATTTACCTTGTTATAGGCGCACATGATCGAGCCAGGGTCGCCGTCCTCGATGGCGATCTGGAAAGCCAGCAGGTCGCTTTCGCGCAAGGCGGCTTCGTCAATCCGCGCATCGACCACATGGCGGCAGGTCTCCTGGTCGTTGAGCGCAAAGTGTTTCAGCGTGCAGACAATCTGATTGGACTGTGCGCCCTTGATCCCTGCACCGGCCAATTTCCCGGCAAGCAAGGGATCTTCGCCTAGATATTCGAAGTTCCGGCCGCAGCGTGGTTCGCGCGTTAGATTGGCACCGCCCCCAAGCAGGACGTTAAAGCCCTTGTCCCTGGCCTCGGAACCCACCATGGCACCGGCTTCATAGGCAAGATCAATGTCCCAGCTGGAGGCCAGGGCGAGTCCTGAGGGAAGTCCCGTGGCGCCGTCGCCCGCGCGAACCCGACGTGGATTGGCGATCCCCAAGCTGGCGTCCGTCTCATTCAAGGGCGGAATCCCAAGCCTAGGTATGCCCAGTATGTAGCCGGCCCCCATGGCCGCATCCTCTGGAGGCGGATTGCAGAGGGCTGGCATGGGGCCATGCACAAGGCTGATCATGTCATCGAGGGTCAGCTGGGCGACCAATAGATCTGCGCGCTCGTCAGCCGACAGCGCCGTATTCATCCAGGGTTGGGTCATGATCTTCCACCTAGTTGTAGGGCGAGGCCTTGGCCGTTTCAGCCTCGAGGGCACAGGCGGCGGGGTCTGGTGCTGGTCCTGCCAGGCGGGCCTTGGCGACCTCCGCCCTGGCCACGTCCAGATCCTTGCGGAAAGCCTCTGACCCATGAAGTCCCGCCACAAGGATCGAGGCGTTGGTGCGACCGGATTCCACGGCGCTCATGGTGTGGACCCCGCAAACCAGGCGGCTTTCGCCGAAGGCGCGGGCGCGAGCCAGAATCTCGGTGGCGCGATCGGGCGCCAGTTCCGCAAGGATCAGGCCAATCGTCCAGCCAAAGGTCACGTGCCCCGACGGGTAGTCCGGGCTGGCGGAAAGGGCGGCTGACTGCTCGACGCAGGTCGGGCCGGGGTCCGTAAGATAGGGACGGGGCCGCTTGTAATTATCCTTGGGGTTATTGGTCGCCCAGGCCACATCTGGACCCAACTTGGCGATCATGGCGCTGAAGCGGGGGGCATTTTGTGGGGTCAGGTCGACACCCACAGCGCAGCTCATATCCTTGACCACGCCCCCGAGGTTGACGTCATTGATCGCCATGGCCCAGCGGGGCGTGTCCTTGAGGCGACGGGTCGCCAGAAATGTAGCGCGATCGGCCTCCCAACGAATGGTCCCCGGCGTCGGCGCAGGCGGCAAGATCTTGTAGGTGTCCGGAGCTGCCTTTCCCAGATAGCCGCTGGAGACCCCCAAGGTCATGGAAGCAGGCTTGATCGCCACGTCGGCGAAGGCCCCGCCGGCCAACACCACCAGCACGCCGACAAACATCCCTGCTCTTGCCCTGGTCATATCAATACCTCCCTTGAACACGCCCATCATGCCCAGTGGCGCGGGCCTTGGGAACGGGTCTGATTGCTTTTCAGTACCTCAGACTGAACTAAGTGATGGGAGACCTTGGAATTGATGCATTCAAGATGACAGGCTGATGGGGTACAAAGGCCTTCAAAATTGGCAGGGCCTGAGCCTAGGCGGCTGTTGCTTTTGCAGGAAGGTTGCGCGCCTATCCAGCTTCGCCCCGGCACCGGTGGAATATCTCTAAGGCTGCAGAGGTGAAGTTGGAACCGGGAATGGATCTCGAACGGCCGGACGGAAAGCGACCTCGGGCGGGTCACTATGAGGCCATGCGACAGCGGGCAGAACGCCTCGCCTGGCGGATTATTCCAGCTAGACCGTTCGAACCCAGAGAGGTTCGCCTTTGGTTTCCCCTAACCCTGGTTATGGTGCTGCTCTCGCCCCTGCTCCTGCTGGCCATGGGCATTGTCGTCTTCCTGCCCAGGCCATTGGGGGTCAATCCAGCCTATCTGGTCCTGGCCGTCGGGCGCATCCTGTCAGCCATTTCAGGCTCTCAGGTCGACGTGGAGAGCCCGAGAGCCAAGGTCCATATCAAGCTCTTCTAGAGCCTGCTCCGGTCTGAGGTGCCAGACATTAGACCAAAGCATGCCCCAGGACTGGTCGTAGGGTTTCTAGCTGGCTGACCCGGTGCCCTTAACAAACAGCTTGGCCCAGTTGGGCTTCTTGCGAGCCTTCCAGGCGCCGCGGTGCCATGCGTCTGATGCAATCAGAGGAACCACCGTGGTGGCCTCTGCAAACACCATTTGCTCCCAGGTCACGTCGACCTTGCCCCAGGAACAGGCTTCCTTGAGGGTCGAGGAGGAGCAGGC
>CALETE010000074.1 GCA_937920085.1 uncultured Alphaproteobacteria bacterium
CACCGGTCACCCCGGCGGAGGCCGGGGTCCAGTTCGTAGGGCTGTGATTTTGGGCGGTGTCCTATGTGTGACCTATGACCTGGATACCGGCCTTCGCCGGTATGACCGGGGGTGGGTCACTTGCGCTGGTCGTGGCGCTCGATGGCTTCTTGGGCGGAGATGTCCAGGGGGGCGGGCATGATGGCGTTGTAGGCCTCGACCTTGTGGAGATCGATGACCACTGTCCTGTGGCCTTCCCACATCATGTGCAGGGCCACGTAGAAGACGATGGCGAGGCCCAGATAGCCCAGCCAACGGAACCGATGCAGCAGCTTGGCGATATAGCTGGCCGCCACCCCGGTCAGGGTGATGGAGAGCAGCAGGCCAGCCACCAGCACCTGGGGATGCTCCCGCGCTGCGCCGGCGACCGCCAGCACATTGTCGAGGGACATGGCAAGGTCAGCCAGCAGGATCTGGGTCAGGGCCTGACGCAGGGTCTTGGGTGCTGCCTGGTGCGCTGTGACGGTATCGGTGATATCGATCCCGGTGGCGTCTTCTAGGGCTTGCTCGCCCTGAGCGACCTCTTCAGCGTGCTGGGCGCGCAGTTCGCCCCACATCTTCCAGCAAACCCAGATCAACAGAACGCCGCCAGCCAGCAGCAGGCCGATCTGCTTGAGCAGAAACACCGCCATCAGGGCAAAGCTGATGAGCATGACCACTGCGCCCATCAGGCCAAGTACAATGGCCTTGCGCCTCTGTTCGGGGGGCAGGCCCGCCGCAGCCAAGCCCACGGCTACGGCATTATCGCCTGCCAGGGCCAGGTCGATCATGACCACCTGGAAAAACGCGATCAGGGCACCGGCATAGGGCAGGGAATTGATGATATCCATACCCTAAAATGACCTGACCCTGTCGGAAGGGCAAGGTGACACGGCGTCTTGTCTGCGTAGGGCCAGACGGGCAGGGTGGGGTCAAACACAGCCAGGGAGGCTAAAGTGACCCAAGCCCGCGAGACCATTCTTGACCCCGACCTGCCGATCATCGATCCGCACCATCACCTGTGGGACCGGCCCGCCGCCGTCATTGCGGCCCTGCCGCCGCCTAAGCACGGGTTTGAACACATTATCCGTATGTCGCCGCGTTATATGACCGAGGAACTGGTGGCGGACATGCAGAGCGGCCACAGGGTCATTGGCACGGTCTATATGGAGTGTGGCTCTATGTACCGCGCCGACGGTCCGGCGGAGCTGAAGCCCGTGGGCGAGACCGAGTTCGTCAATGGCGTGGCTGCGGTCACCGCCAGCGGCCGGTTCGGAGACATAAGGGCCTGCGCCGGGATTGTCGGCCATGCGGACCTGACCCTGGGTGCCCCGGTCGCCAAGGTGCTGGAGGCCCATATTGCGGCTGGCGGCGGGCGGTTCCGGGGCATCCGCCAGAGTGCCTCCGCAGACGCAGACCCCAATGTCCTAGGCCCCCTCCACCGCTTAGGTCCCGGCCTCTATCTCAGCGACGCCTTCCGCAAGGGTTTTGCTGAGTTGGCACCCTTGGGCCTGTCCTTCGACGCCTGGATGCTGGAGCCGCAACTGCCAGACCTGATCAGCCTGGCCCGGGCCTTTCCTGACACCGACATCATCCTCGACCACGTGGGAACGCCCCTCGGCATAGGTGCCTATGCCGGCCAGCGGGAGGCGCGGTTCGGGATCTGGCGGGACAATATCCGCGAGCTCGCCAAGTCGCCCAAGGTGACTGTGAAGCTTGGTGGCCTGGCCATGGTCTTCCCAGGCTTTGATAGCTTTATGTCCGACCCGCCCACCTCGTCGGAGGCCCTGGCGGCAGAATGGCGGCCCTATATCGAAACCTGCATTGAAGCCTTTGGGCCCCAGCGCTGCATGTTCGAAAGCAACTTCCCCGTGGACCTGGGCAGCTGCACCTATGATGTCCTCTGGAACGCCTTCAAGGTCTTGGCTAAGGGGGCCGGGGCGGAGGAAATGGCCGACCTCTTCGCGGGCACGGCCCGGCGGGTTTACAGGTTGGCGATCTAGGCCAAACCCCGGCCTCCGCCGGGGTGGCCGGTGATGGGACGGCTGAAATAGACCCGTAGGGGCGTTTCGACCCAGCGCCAGACGCACCAGCTGATGGTGACCACGCAGGCCAGCCAGCCGAAGCCGATGGCCATATGTGCCGCCGGTGCCAGGGGCGGAATGTGCCTCAGCAGGCTGGCCAGGAGATCCAGGGTCAAAAGGTGCAGCATGTAGAGGCTATAGGAGGCCTCCCCCAGCCGGTCGCCCAGCCAGGTCTCCAGCCAGGTCTGGGGCCGCAGGACCAGGGCTGCCAGCACCAGGGGCACGCCCAGCGTTACCCCCAGGGCATCGGCCCACCACAGGGTGGCCGAGATCAAGGCGACATAGACCAGCATCAGCCCTGCGGCGATCGCAGCCGCCGCCATCAGGAACCGGTCGGCCAGGGGGCCTAGGCTGACTCCACCCTGCGGTCGCCGCAGTCGACCAATGGCCACGCCAGTCCAGAAGCCGAACACCGCCCGCGCCCCGCCGATCAGAAAGGTCTGTGTCGTCCAGCCGCCGTCCAGCCGCCCATGGGTTGCTGCCAAGGTCCAGAGGACGATTGCGCCCACCACCGACACCATCCACGCCCCGCGCCGAACATACCGCCGCCAGACGAAAAAGCTTAAGTACATCAACACTTCCCAGGTGATCGACCAGGCCTGCAACAGGAAGGGAAAGGCGAGGCCATCTGGGCTGGCGTCTGACGCCGCCGGGCAGAGGATTAGGTTGAGCGGCAGGGCCAAGAGGGCGTCCAGTCCCGGCACCGCATGGTGCATCACCGCCCGGGCTGCCCACAGGGCAAAGCCCACCAGGGTGGCCAGCACGATCAGCGGATAGAGCCGCGCCAGCCTAAGTTGGGCAAATCGCGGAAAGCCCATCCCGCCGTCAAGGCGCGGCCCATAGGCGTAGGCGATGACAAAGCCTGACAGCACAAAGAACAGGTCCACCCCCAGATTGGCGTGGGGCACCAACTCTGCCACCCCAAACGCCGCTGGCCCGTGGAGCAGGGCGATCATCAGAGCCGCCAGCCCCCGCACAGTGTTCAAAGCGCGAATGTCGCCGGAGGTCTGGTTCACAAAACCTGTCTCGCCGTGGGATTCATTGGGCATGCGCGGCAAGGATCGGGCCAGGTCTTAGGGCTGTGAGCCTGACGGTGAACCGGAATTCGGCCTTTCTGGCCACCTCAGTGGATGAAACTGGATACCGGCTTTCGCCGGTATGACCGGGGGTGGGGGCGTCGCTCCGCGACCTTACTTCATCCACCGGTCACCCCGGCGGAGGCCGGGGTGGGAGTTGGCTCTGCTTAATACCGCCAGCTCGTCAGGTCCGCCCCCGCTGGAGCCGTTTTGGCGATGCGGCCGAGGATCTGTGGCAGGTATTGGAAGTTATAGTGCAGGCGAGACAGGTGGTTGGGGGACTGGCCGTTCCAGCAGTGCTCGTCCTTGTCGCCATAGGCCACCTGGCCGTCATAGGCGGGGTCTTTCAGGGCTTCTAGTGTGTCCTGGGCATAGAAGACGGCGTTGGTCAGGAAGTAGTTGTCGCCGCGGCCCACATAGATGTGGATCTTGCCATTGAGCTTTGGACCCAGGGTCTTCCAGTCGCGTTCGATAATGTGGGTTAGGTCAAAGTGGTCGCGCCAATAGGCAGCGACCTTGGGGTCAATCACCCCAGTGACCTTGTCCCAGATGGGCTGGGGATAGCCGTCGGCACCCCTGGGGCCATAGACCGCCTGCCAGATGTCGTACTGACCACCGGATCGGCCTTTGTCGCCGATGACCAGCTCGGCATAATTAGAGTCCCTCTGGGTGGCGAAGATCTCACCCATATAGTTGCGGACGGCGGGGCGCTCCACGGAGGCGGCCTGGCCAGTGAGGGTGTAGGCGTTTGGGTCCTTGTAGAGATTGACCACCGTATAGGCGCGGAAGTCGATGGGGTCGGGGCAGGCGGCGAAGGCACCGTTGTACATGTCGGGATAGAAGACCTGGGTGGCCAGGGCCTCCCAGCCACCAGTGGAGCCGCCATAGGTGAAGCGGGCCCAACCTTGGCCCAGGCCCCGGAAGCGCTTTTCGATCTCGGGGATCAGCTCGTAATTAATGGCGTCGCCATAGGGGCCAAGATTGGCCGAATTCACCGCATAGCTGTCGTCGTAATAGGGGTTGGCGTGGTCAATCTCCACCACCAGGAAGCGGGGGAAGTCCTTGGCGATCCAGCGCTGATAGACGGCGTAGGCCTCCTGTTGCTGGATGCGGTTATAGCCGGCCAGGTGGAAGCGCTCGGAATAGTCGGGCTTAAGGTCTGGGTCCGGCGGGGTGGTGCGGAAGCCAGAAATGTCGTCTGGGAAATGGCCGTGGAAGACCATGAGAGGATAGCGGGCATTGGGGTGGGCCTCGAAACCCTCTGGCAAAAGGACGTGGGCACCCAGATAGACCGGCCGGCCCCAGAACTTAGACAGCCGCTCGCTCTTAATGCGAAAGTGCTTGATGTAGGGGGTGTCGGGCTTGGATGCGATGTCGGGATTGGTCTGGGTTAGGGCGATCTTGAAGACGGTCGGCTTGGCCGGATCGAGGTGAATGCGCTGGGGCTTTGAGTAAAGATTTCCGGGCTTTACTGCCCATTGCTGACCTTCGCCCCGGTCGGGGGGCAGGAGGACGTCCTGGCCGCCCTCTAGATGGAAGGTCTCATAGCGGTTGAGGACCACCTGGACGGTGTAGTCCCCGGCCTTGAGTTTGGAGAGGCTGCGGGCCGGCCAGCCAAAGGCGCTGGCGTCGATGATAGCGCTTTGGCCCGGCTTAAGGGCAGTGACATTGCGGCCGAAGATATAGGGATTGGGCAGGACTGATTCTGGGGTCACCTGATGGCGGGGCTCGCCTTCGGTCTTGCGCGAGATCAGCAGGATCAGCCGGCCGTCCTGGGGCGCGCTCTGGACTGAGGCCGGGAAACTGACGGCAAAGCTCAAGCCTGCCGCTAGGGCTATGGCCGGTGCCAGGGCAGCGAAGGTGGCGAGGGCAAAGACTTTCAAGGCGCGCATGGGGTGACTCCGTTTCCCTGATGATTGGCCGGGGGCGGCGGGGATTGCAATCTCTGGGCAGTGAGTTTCCACCCCACCCGTCACCCCGGCGAAGGCCGGGGTCCAGTTCGTAGGGCTGTGAGTTGGTCGATCGTCCTCGGAGCAAACTTTCCGGAAGCTCTGAGCCCTATGATCTGGATACCGGCCTTCGCCGGTATGACCGGGGTTTGGCGGCCCCTCCGTAGAATTCCCGACCTTGCCCAAAGGCCAAGAACCTCGCACCATGGCGGCAACAAAAAACCACAGCGAGGAAACACTATGTCGATTGATTTCGAGATCCCGGACGAGGCCAAGGCTATTCGCGCCAAGGTGCGCAAGTGGGTGCACGAGGAATGCATCCCGGCCGAAAAGCGCCTGGTGGACAAGGAGTCCTTCAAGACCGTCCTGGCTGAGCTGCGGGCCAAGGCCCGGAGCCAGGGCCTGTGGCTGCCCTTCATCCCCAAGGAATATGGTGGCATGGGCCTTGGGCCCCTGGCCAACGCCCTGGTGCAGATGGAACTGGGCGAAAGCCATCTGGGTGCCCTGTCCATGAACAGCCAGGGTCCCGACGACGCCACCATGCTGACCCTGCTGGCCCACGGCACGCCCGAGCAGAAGGAAAAATACCTAAAACCCCTGCTGAACGGCGACATGCGGGTTTGCTATTCCATGACGGAAAAGGCCGCCGGTGCCGATGCCACGGGCATGCAGACCCGGGCGGTGAAGGATGGCAATGAGAACTATATCCTGAACGGCGAGAAGTGGTTCTCCTCGGCTGCCAGCGCGGCAGACCTAGCGGTGGTTATGGCCATGACCGACCCCGATGCACCGCGACATCAGCGCTATTCCACCTTCATCGTTGAGCTGCCCAATCCCGGCTATCGGATCAAGCGCGATATCCAGACCATGGCGGTGGAGGGGCCCCTAAGCCACATTATGGGCGGCGGGCATTCTGAAATCGACATTGTCGACCTAAAGGTCCCGGCGGAGAACCTGCTGGGCGGCGAAGGCCAGGGCTTCAATATGGGCCAGCATCGCTTGGCCTATGGGCGTCTGCGACACGGCATGCACAATGTGGCCATGGCTCAGCGGGCCTTGGATATGGCCGCAGCCCACGTCACCCAGCGGGAGACTTTCGGTAAGAAACTGTCGGAACGTCAGGGGGTTCAGTGGATGCTGGCCGACTGTGCGAGCGAGCTCTACATGGCGCGCCTTATGCTGCTGCACATCGCCTATAAGGCTGAGAAGGGCATGGACCTGCGGCAGGAAAACTCCATCGCCAAGGTCTTCCTGGCCCATATGGTACACAAGGTGGTGGACACCGCCATCCAGCTGCACGGCGCCCTGGGCTATAGCCGTGATACCCCGCTTGCAGCCTGGTATACCCACATCCGCTCGCAGAGGTTGGTGGACGGACCCGATGAGGTGCACCGCTGGACCGTGGGCCGCAATGTGATCAAGGCCTACGAAAAGTTTGGCACTACCGCTTCGGCGGCCGGGGGCGATCTGCTCTAAGGGGACTCGATTTTTAGGGCGGGGCGTGGTTTCGAGACAGCATGCTGCTCGACCAAGCCACCCCCGCCGACCTGCCTGCCGTCGCTGCCCTGGTGAACTCCGCCTATCGGGGGGATAGCTCCCGTCAGGGCTGGACCACCGAGGCCGATTATCTGGGTGGGCAGAGGACCGATGCGGAGACCCTGGGGGCGGATTTGGCCGCCAATCCTGGGGCAAGGGTGATGGTCCTGCGGGATGGGCGAGACCTGCTGGGTACGGTCTGGTTGGAGCCTAAGACCCCCACAACCTGGTATCTGGGTATGCTGACTGTACGGCCAAGTCTGCAGGACCGGGGCTCAGGCCGCCGCCTCCTGGCCGGGGCTGAGGATTTGGCCCGAACAGAGGGCGCGCAGATTATGCAAATGACCGTGGTCTCCGTTCGCCTTGAACTCATCGCCTGGTATGAGCGGCGGGGCTATCAAAAGACTGGCGAGACCCGGCCCTTCCCCTATGACGATCCCAAGTTCGGCGAGCCCCTTGTGGCGGGCCTTGAGTTCGTGGTCATGGAAAAAAACCTATAAAAACAATATTTATGGAGGAACGAAGATGGTGGATGCGGAGCCGCAAAGCCTGGGTCTATCCCCGGCGGGGCTGGCGAAGATTGATGGGGCCTTGGCGGACCTGATCGCGGCTGGAGAATTGGCTGGGGCCGTTACGCTGGTCGCCCGGCACGGCAAGGTCGCCCATCGTTCTGTGCTGGGGATGAAGGACTTGGCTAGCGCCGAACCCCTGAAGTTCGACACCATTTTTCGCATTTTTTCGATGACCAAGGCGGTCACGGCTGTGGCCATGATGATCCTTCGGGAAGAGGGCCTGTGGGCCCCGGAGGATCTTGTTGCCAAACATTTGCCCGAGTTCGAGGGCGTTAAGACGCTGGATGGCGAGGCAGCCGCGCCCACCCTCTTGCACCTGATGACCCACACCATGGGCCTGGGCTATGGCTGGAACCCAGAAGATCCGGTTGATGCCGCCTATCTGGCCAAGGGCGTTTGGGGTCAGGCCAGTCTGGCCGACATGTCCAAGGCCATCGCCGCCTGCCCCCTGGGCTTCATGCCGGGAAGCCAGTGGCGCTATAGCCTGGGCATGGACCTGCAGGGGGCGATCATTGAGACCCTATCAGGAATGAGCCTGCCCGACTTCATGGGTGAGAAGATTTTCAAACCCCTGGGCATGGTCGACACTGATTTCTTTGTGCCAGCTGAAAAAATGCCCCGGCTGGCGACCCTTTATCGGATGAGCAAGACCAAGGGCCTGACCACGTCCAACCTGCCGATCATTGCCCGGGGCCCTGAAGCTATTCCGCCCCTGCCGGGCGGCGGTGGTGGGCTGTTTTCCACAGCGACCGACTATGCCCGCTTTGCGCAAATGTTGCTGAACCGGGGCGAGTTAGAGGGAGTGCGGATCATCTCTCCGGAGTCGGTTGCCGAAATGACCGCCCAGCGCCTGAGCCCAGAACTGCTGGCCGGCGGCTATGGCATTGGACTGCAGCAGATCAGGCCAGGCTATGGCCAAGCCTATAATGGCGCCGTTTTCCACGACCCAGCGGCTGCGGGTTCAAAGGTGGGGCGCGGTACCTATCAGTGGGATGGGGCGGCGGGCACCTGGTTTTGGGTGGACTGGGAGAATGACCTGATCTTTGTGGGCCTGATCCAGCGGATGGCCGAAGACGGCACACCGCACCTGCAGGCCATCACCCAGGATTTGATCGCTGGCGCGCTAAGCTAACATCCGGTCACCGCGGCGGCGGCCTAGGTGTGACCTTTCCGGGTAGGCTTTGACCCATGACCTGGATACCGGCCTTCGCCGGTATGACCGGGGGTGGGGGTTCGGGCGGTGCGCTTTCAGCAACCACCGGTCACCCCGGCGGCGGCCGGGGTCCAGTTCGTAGGGCTTTGGGTTTGGGCGTTGCCCTAAGAGCGGCCTGTCTAGAAATGTCGTGACCTATGACCTGGATACCGGCCTTCGCCGGTATGACCGGGGGTGGGTTGTCACCAAACCTTCACTTGGCCGATTTGGAATTTCGATTATTCCGGAAATATGGAAATAAGTGACGCAGTGGGTGCCCTGAGCGCCTTGGCCCACCCGGGGCGGCTGGCGGTGTTTCGTCTGCTGGTGAAGGTGGGGCCTGAGGGGTTGGCGGCGGGGGAGATCGCCAAGGCCACTGGCAGCCTGGCCAACACCCTGTCGGCGAACCTCAGCATTCTGGCTGGGGCGGGTTTGGTGGCCTCCCGGCGGGAGGGACGGTCGATCATTTACCTCGCCAGTTTTGACCGGATGCGCCAGGTCCTCGGCTTTCTGGTGGATGATTGCTGCAATGGTTCGCCGGAAATCTGTGGGGGATTGAACCGGTCCGCCGAGGTTTGCTGTTAAAGGGGAGAAGACCATGAAACGGCCCTATAATGTGCTGTTCCTATGTACCGGGAATTCCTGTCGCTCGATCCTGGCCGAGGCCCTGGTGAGCCGGCTGGGGCAGGGGCAGTTCGTCGGCTATTCGGCGGGGTCCATGCCGACAGGCAAGGTCAATCCCAACGCCCTGGCCCTTCTGGAAAAGCTCGATTACGACACTTCGGGTTTCCGCTCTAAGGCCTGGGATGAGTTCTCAAGAGCCCAGAACCCCATGGCGCCGGAGCTCGATTTCGTCTTCACCGTCTGTGACAACGCCGCGGGCGAAGTCTGCCCCATCTGGCCCGGCCAGCCCATGACCGCCCATTGGGGGGTGCCTGACCCCGCCGATGCCGAGGGCACTGAGGCCGAGATCGCCCTGGCCTTTGCTGAGACCTATCGGCGGCTGCAAAACCGCATTGAGGCCTTCGTCAACCTGCCCATGGCGACCCTGGACCGCCTGACCCTGCAGGCCAAGCTCACCCAGATCGGCAAGACAGAGGACGAGGCCTGAGCCATGGGCGCCTTCAGTTTCAGCCGGCGCCTGGCCGCCGAGGGTCTGGGCACCGCCCTGTTGCTGGCCATTGTGGTCGGGTCGGGAATTATGGGCGAGAGCCTGGCCGGAGGAAATGTCGCCATCGCCCTGCTGGGCAATACCCTGGCGACTGGCGCTGGCCTGGTGGTGCTGATCACCCTTCTGGGGCCGATTTCTGGGGCGCATTTCAATCCTGCCGTCAGCCTGGTCTTCGCCGCCAAGGGGGAGCTGGCGTGGCGTGAGGCGGGCACCTTTATCGCAGCGCAGATCGTCGGCGGGGTGTTTGGGGTCTGGGCGGCCCACGCCATGTTCGCTGAGCCGATCCTGCAGGTCTCAACCAAGCTAAGGGATGGGCCAGCCCAGCTGTTTTCCGAGGCCTTGGCGACCTTTGGCCTGGTGGCCGTGATCTTGGGGTCGGTCAGGTTTAAGCCCGAGGCAACAGCCTTGATGGTCGGCCTTTATATCACCAGCGCCTATTGGTTCACCGCCTCGACCTCCTTCGCCAACCCTGCGGTGACAATTGCGCGGAGCCTGTCCGACACCTTTGCCGGGATTGCGCCGAGTTCAGCCCCTGGGTTCATCGTGGCACAGTTGATTGGGGCGGGTCTCGGGCTCGGGGTGATGGGTTGGTTGCTGCAGGGGCGAGACGCCTAGGTCCACACCGGTCACCCCGGCGGCGGCCGGGGTCCAGTTCGTAGGGCTGGGCGTTGGCAATGCTGACTCAATGTTCTTTATTTGTTCTTGACTTGGGGACGGGTTTTCGCTAGGTTCTGATCACGGTGAGGGAGTGGGTCTGCGGCCTTGGTCACAGGGCAAGGCGGGCGTGGCTTCCTAAGGCTTTCCAGACATTTTGGAGATGAGATGATCAGGCCCCTTCTGACAGGGCGGCGGTTTGCGCCCACGCGCGGGCCCGAGTGTGGGTGTGCGGTCAGGCTGGCGGCGGTAGAGGCGCGGCTGGCGGTGGTGGAAGGTAGGATTTCGGAGAGCCCCTCAGCCAAGAGATCCAAAGCCAGGTCCGGCACCGTCGCGACTGCGCCCGCGACCCAGGCCCCGGAGCCTGAACCGCCCCGCGATGAGCGTGGCTGGCCAGAGGGTTTTGACGTGGAGGTCCGCAAATTCTGACGCACATTCCTGAGATCTGGCGGCCTAGGGACTATCAGGCCGGGCTGATCGACTATTTACAAAAGGGCGGGACCCGGGCCGATGTGGCGGCCCACCGCAGGTGGGGTAAGGACGAGGTGGCCCTGCACTGGGCGGCCATGTGCATGGCCACCAAGCCGGGGCTGTACTGGCACATGCTGCCGGAGCTGGCCCAGGGTCGGAAGGCCATTTGGGACGCGGTCAATCCGCATACCGGGCGCAAGCGGATTGATGAGGCCTTTGCCAAGCATTTGCGGGTGAGCACCCGGGATGCCGATATGAAGCTGACCTTTGCCAATGGCGCGGTCTGGCAGGTGGTGGGGTCTGACAGCTATGACCGGCTAGTGGGGGCCTCGCCCTTGGGGGTGGTGTTCTCCGAGTGGGCCTTGGCCAAGCCGGACGCCTGGACCTATATGCGGCCGATCCTGGCAGAGAATGGCGGCTGGGCCCTGTTCCTATGGACGCCTCGGGGGCGGAACCATGCGGTACGGGCCTTTGAGAGCCGCAGCCGTGACCCTGAGTGGTTCACCCTCAAGGCGCCGGCCACGGAGACCTCTGTGTTTACGGGGGACCAACTGGCCCAGGAGAAGGCCGACTTGATCGCCGAGTGCGGCTCCCAGGCTGAGGGGCGGGCGCGGTTTAATTCGGAATACATGGTGGCCTTCGATAGCCCCGCGCCCGGCGCTTATTACGGCGAGGCCCTGGAGGCTGCACAGGTGGCGGGGCGGATCACCTCGGTCCCCTATGACCCGACCCTGAGGGTGGATACGGCCTGGGACCTGGGGATCGACGATTATACGGCCATCTGGTTCTTCCAGACGGCGGGCCGGGAGGTGCGGGTCATCGACTATTTCGAGACCTCCGGCGAGGGGCTGCAGGCCATTGTCCGGCAGGCCATTGCGGGAAAGCCTTACGTCTATGGCCGCCACTATTTGCCCCACGATGTGCGGGTGCGGGAGCTGGGCGCCGAGGGGCGCTCGCGGCTGGAGACCCTAAGTGGTCTGGGCCTCGCGCCCATTGAGGTGGGGACGGCGGCGGGGCCGGAGGAACGGATCGCCGCGGCCCGGGCCATGATCCCCATGGCCTGGTTCGACGAGGCCGCCTGCGCCGGCGGGCTGGAGCGGCTCCGGGCCTATCGCAAACGCTGGAACACCGGGACGTTTAGCTTTTCAGGGCCCCTGCATGATCAGGCGAGCCATGGGGCCGATGCCTTTGGGGAGTATGCGTTGAACCGGCGGCTGACGCGGGCGGCGCGGCCTGTGCGGGTGATGGAGCGGGGGCCGTTGGATTGGATGGGGTGAGGGGCTTCACCGGTCACCCCGGCGGAGGCCGGGGTCCAGGTCTTAGGGCTGTGACTGTGATGTGCTTTCGAAAAGCGGCCTCTCTGGAAGGGCCGTAACCTATGACCTGGATACCGGCCTTCGCCGGTATGACCGGGGGTGGGGTTTAGGGCGGCGCGAGGTCAGCAAACACCGGTCACCCCGACGGAGGCCGGTATGATCGGGGGTGGGATTATTTTGGGGCCAGACTCCATTGCCGGATCACGTCCAGCTCGGAGGCCGTAAAGAGGCCAACCCTGTGAAGCGCTAGGAATTCCTCTGAGACGCCGACGCCGAAGATGAGGGCGTCGTCGCTGTTGATGGTGACCCGGACCCCGGCGTCATAGAGGGCGCGGATGGGGTGCTCGGCGAGGCTGGCCACGCAGCCCAGCATGAGATTTGAGGTCGGGCAGATGTTGAGCACGACGCCGCTGTCGGCCAAGGCGCGCATGACCTGGGGCGAGCGGGCGGCGGCTACGCCGTGTTGGACTTCATCGAGTTCGAGGACCTCAACGGCGCGCCAGACATCGTCGGCGGTTCCGTACTCGCCGACGTGGGCCTTGAGACGCAGGCCCTTGTCCTTGCAGGCGCGGAAGAGGGGTTGGAAGACTTCGATCGGTTGGGCGAGTTCTTCCCCGTAGAGGTCGAGGGCGCGCCAGCCGCCCGCTTCGAGGAATGGGGTCAGCCAATGCCAGAGCCAGGACCGCTTGTTGTGACGGGAAAAGCCGAGTTGGGGGATCCATTCAATCTCGGGGGCGATGGCGAGGCGGGCGGCCTCGATGTGGGCGAAGAGCTGAGCGGCGTCGCCTAGGCCTCGGGAGATCTGCCAGACGTCGTCGCCAAACTCGACCCGGGTGAGGCCGTCGCGTTTGGCCCGGACAAAGGCCGATTGGAGGCCCAGCTGACGACCCTCCCGGCCCTCGAACAGGTCGGCGATGTTGGCGGCGCTCCAGGCGTCCATGTCCTGCAGGGTGGCGAGGGGCGCGGTGATCGGGACGATGTCGCGGCCGGTTTGCTCGGCCAGATAGGCCCGGTCGCCGCCGAAGGGGCCATGGGTATGGGCCTCGCCCTTGGGGGCCTTGCGGACACCCTCGAGGTCGTCGGCCTCCAGGGCGGCGATGAAGGCGGCGGAGTGGGCGTCGGGGGTCATTGGGATAAGGTTGCAGTGCCGAACGTGAAGTTGAAATACCGCCACCTTCCCAGGAGTCTATCTGAAGTGCATGAATTGGCAAGACCGGCGGAGGTTGAGAGGGCCCTTGATTTGGCTAGCGCTCGGGCGCATCTTTCGGTCATGACAACCGCGAGAAAACGTCCTGGAGTAGCCCAGCGTTCGGGTATGGCCGAGCGGCCCGTGGTCTATCGCGGTATTAAGCTGGCGCCCATGTTCGGCAAGCGCTCGGCGATCTCAAAGGCGATCCGCGACGACCTGAAGGCGGTTTCGGAACAGGCCCGTGGCGAACCCGCCAAGGCCTAAGCTTGATCCGGCAAGATCGGTTTTCATCAATTGCCCGTTTGACGACAGGTTTCGACCGATCCTGCGGGCCATCTGCTTTGCGGTGATCTCTTCGGGATACGCGCCCCGTTGCGCTTTGGATGCGACGGACGGCGCCGAAGTGCGAGTGGCGAAGATTGCGTTGCTGATTGGCGCCTGCGACTGGGGCATTCATGACCTGTCGCGGGTGGAGGTCGAACCTGGCGGAGTTCCCAGGTTCAATATGGCCATGGAACTGGGCCTGCATTTGGGGGCCCGGCTACTGGGCGAGAAACGGCACAGGCGCAAGCGAGCCTTGATTCTCGACGCCGAACGACATCGCTATGACTCGGCCCTGTCGGACATCAGCGGGCAGGATATCGAGTGTCACAATAATGATCCCGATCAGGCTATGGCCTGTGTTCGCAACTGGCTGTCGGAGCATAGGCCGCATAATGCGCCGCCCTTGCCAGGACCCGGCGCCATGCAGGCGGATTATCGCGTATTCCAAGATGAGGTCGGGCCTGTCTTGGCAAGGCGGCGACTAGATCCGGATCAGCTGACCCACAGTGATTTCCTGTGGCTGGTTAGGGACTGGATCGCCTCTAAGGCTGAGGCCGTTCCGGATAGGCCGTGACCTAGGATCTGGATACCGGCCTTTGCCGGTATGACCGGGGGTGGGGATAGGGCGCGGTCTTGCTTCAACCACCGGTCACCCCGGCGGAGGCCGGGGTCCAGTTCGTAGGGCTGTGAGGTGGGCGACTGCCCTAGGGGTGACCTTTCCGGATTGGCCGTGACCTATGACCTGGATACCGGCCTTCGCCGGTATGACCGGGG
>CALETE010000075.1 GCA_937920085.1 uncultured Alphaproteobacteria bacterium
AAGGTCTCGATATCCGCGGCGCGGCCGAGCGGCTGACGGGCGGGAACTTCCCGGTCATGTCGGAAGCGCGCGTGGCTGAACTGCGTGCCCGCCAGGCCCGGTTCGAAGCCGAACAGGCCGAGCGCCGCAGGCACGCCGCTGAACAGATGCAGCTGCGCTGGGCTGGCGCTGATCCCACCTATTCATCCCACCCCTATCTCACGGCAAAGGGCATCAAGCCCAATGGCACGCGGCTGGACCGAGAGCACATCCTGGTGCCGCTGTTTGACGCGAGCGGCGAGCTGACCTCGCTGCAGTCGATCGATCCTGCCGGCCACAAGTTGTTCGAGGCCGAACTCCCCGTTGCAGGCTCGGCCTTCGTCCTGGGCACGCCGATCACCATGACCAAGGCTCCGGTGCTGGTGTGCGAGGGATTTGCCACGGGCGCCTCGCTCCACGAAGCGACCGGCCGGACTGTCGTGGTTACCTTCAATGCCGGAAACCTGACAAAGGTTGCCGAGCGGCTGGTTGCTGCGTTCCCCCGCACCCGGTGGATCGTTGCCGGTGATGATGACCGGCACAAAGCGCCCAATGTTGGCCGCGAGGCTGCCGAAAAGGCCGCGCAGATCCTGCGCTGCGACACGGTGTTCCCGCTGTTCCCGGAAGGCCACCTCGGTACAGATTTCAACGACATGGCCCAGCTGTCTGGCCACGAGGCGGTCGCCGCGCTGTTTGCTGCCAGTGCCGGCCCGGATGTGTTCGAGACCCTCAGCCTCGACGAACTCGTCAATATGCCGGCGCCTAGGTGGCGGATCGAGGGGCTGATCCCCGAGCATGGGCTGGTGCTGCTCTACGGCCGGCCCGGTGAGCACAAGACGTTCATCGCCGTCGATGGTTCCTTGCGTGTTGCCTACGGCCTCGACTGGCATGGGCGCGCGGTCACCAAGGCAGGGGTTCTCTACATCGCCGGTGAAGGCCGGTTCGGTATCGGCCAGCGCATCAAGGGCTGGCGAGAAAAGCATGGGCTGAGCGGTGTTGATGCGCCCTTCAAACTGCTCCCGGTCGCAGTTCACATGCTCGACCCCGCCAATGTCGAGAAGCTCAAGCGCACGATCGATCAGGTGCGCGAGGAGGTCGATTTCGAGATCGGTGTCGTTGTCATCGACACGGTCTCGCGGGCCATCCCGGGGCAGGACGAGAACAGCCAGGAGGCCATGTCGCTGTTCGTGGACGCCTGCGCCGAGATCCAGAACCACTGCGGCGGTGTCGTCATTGGCATTCACCATTCCGGCAAGGACGCCGATCGCGGCATGCGCGGTTCAACCGTGCTGCTGGGCGGCTGCGATACCGCCATCCGCGTGGCCAAGGAGGAGGACCACACCGTCCTCTCGGTCGAGAAGCAGAAAGACGGCGAGGAGATCGAGGACGTCCATTTTACGATGGAGGTCGTCGATATCACCAGCGGTCTCGGCAAGGAGCAGAGCACGCTCGTTCCGTTGGTCGGTGCCGGCGCAACCCCAGCCGCTGAGAAGCGCCTCAGCTGGCACCAGATCCGCGAGATCTTCAAGGCGATCGACGATGCGTGGCGCGAAGGCTCCCCATGGTCTGTCTTCCCGCATGCCCGCCGTAAGGGGCGCTTCGCTGTCGATCTCATCTCCGACCAATACGGCATCACCAAGCGCGAAGCCGAGACCTCGATCACCAAGTGGCAGCAGAATGGCTACCTCGTCACCGAGGCCGGAAAGTTCCACGGCAAGGCCTCAGGTTTGCGGGTCGTCAGGTACCTGGAGCCCGACCGATGAGCGCCAAAATCGAGTTGTCGGAAGCCGTCGGAAGCACGGAAATGCGTCAGTCGGAAGGCTGTCGCAAGCCGTCGGAAGCACGGTCGCAAGCAGTCGGAACGCGCAGTCGCTTCCCCCCCACACCCCCTAAGGGCTTCCGACTGCGCTTCAGGCGCGTCGTCAGCCTCAATTTTTACAGAGAAAGGAGGGGCGCATGAAAGGCGCGCCACCGACCCGTCATGGTCAGATCAGCGACATGCAGGTCATCATCAAATGTGTCGACCAGCGTGGTCGTGAAATGGACCAGCGCTGGGGCATCGGGCGTTTGCCCATGCTGGTACCCATCGAGTGGGCTGAACGCTTCCACACCCAGCACAAGCTGTTCAACGCGGCCGTGTGGGAGTTCGATTTTCCGCTCGTCCGCCTGCATGGCGAGGCGATGCTCAGGGCCTATGACAAGCTCGATGAGCTGGCACGAGCTGCCAAGGGCGAACCACTGCCAGTCGATCAGTGGGAGTTCGAGACCCCGGAAGGCCTCGTCATCCTCGTCCAGGATCTTCGAGATACCGGCCGTGCACAGCGTCATGGCCGCGAAGCGCAGGTCTGGGCCCTCGACGAAATCGCGAATGTCATTCGCTGCCACCCGATCCTAGCTGCGGCCAAGACCTCGTTCCCCGGCGCGCAGGTCGTCAGCGTCCGTCCCAGCCGCGCAACCCTTGAGCAGCTCGACGACGAGCTCTCGGACATCCCGTTCTGATGGAGGCGCCGGTGTCCTGAAACCCTTCCAGACCGGACGACGGTGGTCCGCACCGCCAAGCACAAAACCACCGCCGTCCGCACCACGATCCATCCCCATTGGAGAATCATCATGGATATTCTGACTCTGCCTGCGCCGGTGCGCAGCGCAACCCCGCCGGCGAACCGTCCGGTCACAATAACCCGCGGCGCCATGGTGGCGCTCGACCTCGGCACCAACACCGGTTGGGCCCTTAAAGGCCGCGACGATATCATCATCAGCGGCACGGTATCCTTGAGGCACACCCGCTTTGACGGTGGTGGAATGAGATACCTGCGCTTTCGTCGCTGGCTGGAACAACTCGACATCGACGCCGGTCCCATTGAGGCGGTCTACTACGAAGAGGTTCGGCGGCATGCCGGGACGGATGCAGCCCACGGCTACGGCGGGTTCCAGGGGATCCTGACCGCGTGGTGCGAAGAGCATCTGATCGCCTACCAGGGCGTACCGGTCGGCACGATCAAGCGGTTCATTGCCGGCAAGGGCAATGCCGATAAGGCGGCGGTAATCGACGCTGTGCGCCAACAGGGTTTTTCCCCTGTCGATGACAACGAGGCCGACGCGATCGCCATCCTGCTCTGGGCCATCGAGACCCGCGGAGGTGTGCGATGACCAGCTGGTCCATTCTCGGCCACACCGCCAAGGTGCTGGAAGAACGCCGCGACGATTATGGCGATCCGGCCGAACAATTCCGGGCAATTGCTGATCGCTGGTCGATCACTTTGGGCATGCCGGTGACGCCGGCGCAGGTCGCGCTGTGCATGATCGACCTGAAGCTCGCCCGGCTGGCCTACGATCCACGCCATGCCGACAGCGTCGTCGACGTCATTGGCTATGCCGCCCTTCTGCGGGAGGTCGGCTGATGACCATGATCTCGAAAATTTACGGTCATGCCGGGCAGCGCGATTGCGAACAGTTGCGCCGGGACGGATGGCGCAATGGCCTCCTTGCTGTCTCGGTCAGCGACCATCGGCTTACCACACTTGAGCGGGAAGCGATCCGGGCGATCGGAGAACGGCTCTATGGAGGTACCCATGGCTCGCGGTCGTAAGCGCAAAGCGGGCAAACGCTTGCCCTGCGGCAAGCGTCCCCGCGAGGAGAGCCAGCAGGAGGCCATGGCCACCGTTCTGGAAGCCCGGCAACGCCACTACGGGGTGACGGCGCGTCAGGCGAAGGATGAACGACTGGGCACAGCACTGGGACGGTTGGCCTTTGCCGGGCAGATTACCGCCGACCAGTATGCGGCCGGCCAGATCTACGGAGAGATCATGGCCCGCAACCGTGCGGTCATGGGGCTGCCAATGGACCGGCCGCGCTCAGTAACGGCCCTGCTGATCAACGAGGGGATCTTCGGGGGCAGCACGCCTGACCATGATCCAGAGCTGATCCGAAAGGTGCGAAGGCAGGCTGCCAGTGCGATCCTGATGCTGCGCACTGCCGACTGTGACGCCCCCGGCGCTGTCGGCCGCAAGCCAAGTGCCCTGGTCCATGCTATAGTCCGCCATGACACCGAAGCCTCGGCGTGGTCGCCGGCAGACCTGCGCAACCTCAGCCATGGCCTCGATGCCTTGTGCAGGCTGTTCCGTGTCCACAGGGATAGTTCGTAATCAGTTCGCCTTGCCTAGCAAGTGATCTAACAAACTGATTATATTGATGGTTATCCGAATTTGTGTTGACGAGACTATGCATCTGACATAGTGTTCCGAAATTCCAGAATTCAGAACTGCGCCCGGAGCCCCCCAGCTTCCGGGCGTTGTTAGTTTCAGGCGTTTCGCATGGCCGAACGACTTCGGGGACGCCAAGGCATGGCGCAGCGTCTGCGTCGATTAAAGGCCGAACCTCTCTGCCGCGATTGCGCCTCCGCCGGGATTGTCCGCGAGGCGACCGTACCTGACCATATTGTGCCGCTAGCCTATGGCGGATCGGACGAAGACAGCAACATTCGCTGCCTCTGCGCTGAGTGCCATGCCAGGCGGACTGCCGAACAATTCGGCAAACGCAGGACGGTTCCCGTGGGCCCCGATGGGTGGCCGATCGACTGAATAGGCCGGGGGGCGGCTCGAAAGTCTGGGCCCTTGGCGGGGGACACCGCGCTTGGCCCAAACTTTTCGCAGCCGCGAGTTAGCAACCGGGGGTCAGAAACCCGAAAGTCGCAGAATTCCGTCTATTTGAGTTGCAATCGTATCCGAACAGAGCGGTAGTCGCTTCACGAAGACGGAGCGATGCAGATGACCAACCCGACCCTTCCGACCGCGAACGAAGCCTGGGGCTTCTTCGGAACTACAGCTGGCTTCACGGACGCTCAGGAAGCTTGGGGGATCGCATTCCCGGCGTTTGCCGAGGCCACCGGTGGAAGCGCCGAGGGCGTTCGGGATTTTCTCGATAGCCGCCACGGCCGGCACTTCGCGGACGACGTGCACAATGGGATTCACGCCGGGCTTGCTCTTGGAGCCGCCATCGACGCTGCCATCATCCGCTGGATGGGATGGAAGATCGACCGCGCCACATCTCGCGAAACGGGCATCCCCAAGGGGTTACCCTACCTGACCGGGTTTGTCGGTTTTTACGAAATCATGGCGGAAGCGGAATGAGCGCGGCATCACCAGCACCATTCGCCTTGCGATCCGCACGATGCCTGAGAGCTTCGACCGCAGCCGGATCCTCACGGTGATCGAGACGATCGAGCAGGAACTCTACGAGGGCGGCGTCTACGCCAGCGCCACCGCCGATAGTTTCACGATCGAGATCTCAGTGCAGACCAACCAGCTGTTGGACGCAACGAAGGTTCTGAACGAGCTCGAACTGATTTGATTGGTGGGCCCGGCAGGACTCGAACCCGCGACCTAGCCGTTATGAGCGGCCAGCTCTAACCAACTGAGCTACAGGCCCCACCGCCAACGCCCATAACGATTTTTCAACATTGCAAACAAGTGCCGCAAGCCTTCCGAGCTCCTGCGGCCGAACCCGTTTCAAGGAACAACATGTCGCATTCAGCCGATGATCGTCAGATCGAAGTTCGCTCGATCGACGCCGTCACCCCCTACGCACGCAACTCCCGCACGCACTCGGACGAACAGGTCGCCCAGATCGCCGCTTCGATAAGGGAGTTTGGCTGGACCAATCCAATCCTGATCGATGAAGATGGCGGGGTCATTTGCGGCCACGGCAGACTGATGGCTGCGCGCAAACTCGATCAGTCTGAAGTAGAAGTGATCGTTGCCCGCGGTTGGTCCGAGGCGAAGAAACGGGCCTATGTGATCGCCGATAACAAGCTGGCGCTCAATGCAGGCTGGGACCTCGAACTGCTGGCCGTCGAACTGGCTGATCTGCAGACGTTCGATTTCGACCTCGGCTTGACCGGTTTCTCCGACGACGAGCTGGCCAAGATCCTGGTCGACAAGACTGAGGGTAACACCGATCCTGACGAAATTCCGGAAACGCCGGCTGACCCGGTCACCAAACCGGGAGACCTCTGGCTGATGGGCAAGCACCGGCTGCTGTGCGGCGACAGCACCAGCGTCGACGACATGACAAAGCTGGCGGCTGGGCAAATGGTCGACATGTGGCTGACAGATCCGCCCTACAACGTGGCCTATGAAGGTGGGACGAAAGACAAGCTCACCATTCAGAACGACGACATGGGTGATGAGCAATTCCGTGAGTTTCTGCGCGATGCCTATGTCACGGCCGATACGGTGCTGAAGCCAGGTGCTGTATTCTACATCTGGCACGCTGACAGCGAGGGTTACAATTTTCGGGGTGCCGCGCGCGATGCCGGCTGGAAGGTCCGCCAGTGCCTGATCTGGAAGAAATCATCCCAGGTGATGGGCCGCCAGGATTTTCATTGGAGGCATGAGCCTTGTCTGTATGGTTGGAAAGACGGCGCCGCCCATCTCTGGGCGAACGATCGCAAGCAGACGACCGTCATGGAATTCGACAAGCCGTCGCGCAACGGCGAGCATCCAACCATGAAGCCTGTGGCGATCTTCGAATACCAGCTGCTCAACAACACCAAGGGCGGCGACATCGTACTCGACAGCTTTGCCGGCTCCGGCACCGCTGCAATTGCGGCTGAGAAAAATGGCCGCCTCGCTTATCTGATGGAACTCGATCCGCGCTACTGCGACGTGATCGTAAAACGCTGGCAGGATTTTACCGGCAAGGCTGCGACCCTCGAGGGTGACGGCCGGACCTTCGATGACATCGCCGGGATCGTCAGCAGCGATGACCCCGCCAATACCGATCCCATCGCAGAGCCCAGCCACCTCTGACCATCTCGCAGGATAAATCGCCAGACTTGGGAGAATTGCACCAGGCCGCCGTTCTGGCGCCGCCGGCACTGCCTTGCGACCGGCAGGTCATAGCTGGGCCGGTAACAAGAATATGCCCGTCGCGGGATACGCCAGTCGGTCTGCCAACCAGCCGGACCAAGGCATCGCGTGCCTCTTCGGCCGATGCTTGCGGGCAAGGATGGTTCGGCCTGCAACTGCCGTCCATTTCCCGGGCGGCAATGCCGGAAAGCCGGATCCGAGGCCCTTCGGCACACCAGATCGGCCCGTCGCCATCCCAGACCCGGGTCGGTGTGCAGGTGAAGGTTGCCCCTTGCGGGGAAGCTACCGCCGCTGCGGCCAGAACAAGTAATTCGAAAATTGTCGTGTCCTCGGATTGTGGGAGGCTTGGAACCAGTCGGGCACGAGACTTAAGCGAAGGCGCCCTGCCATGAAACCCGGAACGAAACCCAAGCCGACCCATCTGAAGCTGGTCACGGGTAATC
>CALETE010000076.1 GCA_937920085.1 uncultured Alphaproteobacteria bacterium
CTCCCGATCTCAGAACGTACAGAGCCTGTATAAATAAATGTTTTTGCCGAAGACAATTTGCGATCAACGACAAAAATGTTTGCACCCACAGGAACATGCACGTTGACATAGCTATGGGGATTTAAAAGCGTATAAGCTTTTGAATCCGAATTAAAATCGTCCGGGATCACATATTCCATCGTGCGGCCAACGGCCTTTTTTAAATCCCTGTCGGGGCAAGTTGCGCGTGTCAAAGCCGGGAAACCTTATATCCATTTTGGTGATGGAACACTGACGCGCTGCAAGCCGATCAGTGACGAGGATCTCGCCGCTTTTATGGCCGATTGCCTGACTGATGAAGACCGCTGGAACAAAATCCTGCCGATTGGGGGACCCGGTCCTGCGCTCACGCCACGCGAGCAGGGGGGGCTCATTTTTGCAGCACTTGGACGCGAGCCTAAATATCAGAGCATGCCAATTGGCATTCTCTCGTTCATTCGTGCCTGTCTTGCCACACTCGGGCTCTTTAGCCGCAAACTTGCTGATAAAGCGGAGATGGCGAGCATAGGTCTTTATTACGCGCGTGAATCCATGTTGGTTCTTGATCCTGTTACGGGTCGATATGATGCGGATTCCACGCCGAGTTTTGGCACGCATTCGCTTGCCGATCATTATGCGCGCATGATCCGCGGCGATGTTGGCGATGATCGCGGTGATCATGCGGTCTTTTGAGGCTTGCGATGAGTGACGGGCAATCAGTCTATGAAGCGATTGGCGGCGAAGCTGGCGTACACAAGCTGGTTGATCGTTTTTATGGGCTGATGGACACATTGCCTGAAGGCAAGGCAGCTCGCGCGATTCACCCCGCCGATCTGACCGACAGCAATCAGAAACTTTTTGAATATTTTTCAGGCTGGCTTGGTGGACCTCAGCTGTTCGTCGAGCGTCGAGGTCCACCCATGTTGCGCGCTCGTCATCTGCACGCACCCATTGCCGCCCCCGAAATTGAAAGCTGGCTTTTCTGCTTCATGCAGGCATGGCGGGAGATTGTCGGCCATCGGCCCGAGATTGATGAGCTCGTTCTGCCGCAAATCCATTCTCTGGCGCAGCACATGCGCAACAGAGAAGATGAAAAACCATAGATGTGAGGTAATGGCGGAAGAGGTGAGATTCGAACTCACGGTAGGCTTTCACCTACGGCGGTTTTCAAGACCGCTGCCTTAAACCACTCGGCCACCCGTCCGGGAGGGCGGCTATAGCAGGGGTTGGGGGCTGCGGGGAAGGGGCCGATATGCTTAAGATCTTCGGCGTGTGAATTAACCGTAAAGCAAACTCCTTTTGGCACGGTGTGGGCTTATCCCTCACGTGGAGCCAGAGAGATGACGGCACATTCAGCTCAGCTTGGACCATCGGTCAGGACCCTGGCCCTGGTTTTGCTGGCGGGCGCGGCGCTGAGTGCGTGTGCGACCGTCCAGCCGAAATACGCCGCCTGGAAGCCCGAACTCGAACACGGAACCCTGCCCAGCGGAACGGGGGGGCGTTACAAGGTGGGGGAGCCCTATCAGGTGGCGGGTATTTGGTATGTGCCTAAGGAGCAGCCCAATTACGATGAGACGGGCACAGCCTCTTGGTATGGGGATGCCTTCAACAACAAGCCCACTGCCAATGGCGAAGTCTTTGATATGCACGCCATATCTGCGGCCCATCCGACCCTACCCATGCCGTCTATGGTCGAGGTGACCAATCTGGACAATGGCAAGTCCCTGCAGGTGCGGGTCAATGATCGGGGCCCCTATGTGGGCGGACGGTTGATTGATCTTTCCCACGCCGCAGCCCATGAGCTGGGCTATGACAATAAGGGTTTGGCTCATGTGCGGGTGCGCTATGTGGGCCCAGCCCCCCTGGGGGAGACTGCCGCTAAAGCGTCCCCGTCCTTGGTGAAGGATGGCCTAGACCTCGCAGCGTCGGCAACGGGGTCTCTAATGGCTGGGGCCGTGGCGGCGGCAGCACCCATTGCTGTGGCGTCGGCGACCTTGCCTCCGGCCTTGCCCGCCGTGGGCTCTGCCAGCCTTCCAGCTGCGGTCCCGGCAGCTGAATCTGCCACTTCAGCCATGACGGCACAGCCCGGTCCTCCTGTAACCACCTTCACGGCCCCGGCCCCGATCTATCGCGTCCAGGCGGGTGCCTTTGCTGACGCGGCCAAGGCTGCAAGAATCGCCGCCCAACTGGGCGAAACCGCCGAAGCGACGGTGGAGCCTGTCGACCTCAATGGGGTGACCCTCTATCGGGTGCTGGTTGCGGGGGGAGAACAACTGGCCAGTGCGAGCACCCTGCGGGAAAAGGTGGCTTCCCTGGGCTATCCCGATGCGCGGATCGTGAAGCCGAACTGATCACAGCGTCTGGACTTTCCAGCCGAACCGGCCAATTTGCGGATCGTGCAACGCGGAAAGTTCATCACCCTGGAAGGCGGGGAAGGGGTCGGGAAATCCACCCAGATCCGACGCTTGATTGCGCGCCTGTCTGATCAGGGCAAGGAGGTCGTAGCAACCCGGGAGCCGGGCGGCTCGCCAGGGGCTGAATCTATCCGTGACCTGGTGCTGAGGGGGGCGGCGGATCGCTGGAGCCCTATGACCGAGACCCTGCTGATGTATGCCTCACGCCGGGATCACATCGAGCGAGTGATTACCCCGGCCCTGGCGGCGGGCAAGTGGGTGGTTTGTGATCGCTATGCTGATTCCACCCGGGCCTATCAGGGTGCGGCAGGTGGAGTTGAGCCAGCCTTCATCGCGGCCCTTGAGGACCATGTCCTGGGGGCTGTGCGTCCTGATCTGACCCTGATCTTCGACCTCGACCCCAAGATCGGACTGGGCCGCGCCGTCGATCGGGCCGGGGCGGAAATGCGTTTTGAGTCCAAGGGCGAAGCTTTCCACATTCGGTTGCGGCAAGCCTTCCTGGACATAGCCGCACTGGAACCTCAACGGTGCGCCGTGATTGCAGCCCAGGGGTCGCTTGAGGCGGTCGAGACCCTGGTTTGGTCGGCGGTTCAGGATCGGCTGCATGTCTGAGCCCCTGCCGCATCCCCGGGACGTGTTTGACTTTTTCGGCCATGATGACGCGGAACTGGCGTTTGAAGACGCCCGCACCAGAGGACGCCTGCACCATGCCTGGCTGCTGACCGGGCCTGAGGGCGTGGGGAAGGCGACCTTCGCCTTTCGGGCGGCAAGACGGCTGCTTGGGGCCCCGAAAGCCGCAGACTTTGGGGTGCTTGGTACCGATCCTGCCCATTCAGTGTCGCGGCAGGTGATGGCGCGGGCTCATCCCGACCTTTTAGTCCTCGAGCGCGTGGGCGCAGACGGTAAGCCCCGGCGGATCATTCCCGTGGATGAGGCACGAAAACTCTCTGAATTCTTTTCAAAATCCCCGGCCTCTGCCCCCCATCGGGTCGCAATTATTGATGCGGCCGACGACCTCAATATGAATGCGGCAAATGCGGTCTTGAAGACCCTGGAAGAGCCGCCGCCGCAAGGGGTGCTCTTGCTGGTCTCCCATTCGCCCGGGGGATTATTGCCGACCATTCGCTCCCGCTGTCGGCGTCTGGGCTTTAGCCCCATGGCTGAGGCTGAGACCGCAGGTTTTGTCGAAGACCGCGCCGGGGTGTCACAGGAAGACGCCATCCGGCTGGCTAGAATGTCTGGAGGCGCGCCGGGGCGCGCCTGGCGTCTGGCCCAAGCCGGGGCCGTGGCCCTGGATGATGCGGCAAAGACCCTTATCGCTGACCTGCCAGAAGTGGACGAGGCTATGGCGCTAGCCTTGGCAGATAGGTTCAGGGGCGCGGAAGGTGCGGCCGTTTTCAACCTGCTATTTGATCGTCTCGCTGACCGAGTCCACAGCAAGGTGCTGGCCTGGGCTCAGGATCGTGTGGCGGGGCTCGATCCCTGGGTACGTGCCTGGGATACCCTTCGGCGGCTGCCGGCAGAGGTCGAAGGTGTGAACCTGGATCGCGCAGATGCCTTCTTCACCGCCCTAAATGACCTACGCACGGCGGCCAGAGCCTAAGCCATGCTAATCGACAGCCATGTGAACCTTCACGCCCCGCAGTTCGACGAGGACCGCGGCGAGGTGATCGCCAGAGCCCGGGCCGCTGGGGTTCAGCTCATGGTGAATATCAGCGACAAGATCAGCCATTTCGAAAAGATACGCGCCCTGGCCGATCATCCGGACATCTGGTGCACCGTAGGCGTCCACCCCCACGAGGCCAAGGACGAGGCTGATCTTCAGCCAGACCGCCTGATCGCCCTGGCTGATGACCCCCGGGTCGTAGGTATTGGCGAGACCGGGCTCGATTTTCATTATGATCTCAGCCCCCGGGACATCCAGGCCAAGGTGTTTCGGGTTCATATCGCCGCGGCCCGCGCAACGGGCCTGCCGCTTGTGGTGCATACCCGGGAGGCTGATGCCGAAATGGGCGATATTCTAGAAGAGGAATTTGCCCGCGGTCCGTTCCGTATGCTCATGCACTGCTACACATCGGGCCCTGAGCTGGCGACGCGGGCGGCGGCTTTGGGGGCATGGTTCTCGGTCTCGGGTATAGCCACCTTCAAGGCGGCCGAAGATGTGCGGGCCCTGGTCAGGGCCATGCCTGAAGATAGGATTATCGTTGAGACGGACTGCCCCTATCTGGCGCCCGTTCCCTATCGTGGGCGGCGAAATGAGCCAGCCTATTTGCCCGCTGTCCTGGCGAAGACCGCGGACTTACGTGGTTGGAGCCTTGCAGAGGCCGAAGCCAAAACTGAAGCAGCCTTCTTTGCCCTATTTGATCGGATCCCGAGGCCTTTCCCATGACCGGCGTGCTGGAGTTCACCATCCTTGGTAGCGGCTCGTCTGGTGGCGTGCCAAGGGCAGATGGGGATTGGGGGGTCTGTGATCCGGCCAATCCAAAGAACCTGCGCACACGGTGCTCCATGCTGGTCCGACGCACTGGGGGACCGCCCGAGCAGCAGACAACGGTCCTGGTGGACGCGTCGCCCGATCTGCGTATCCAGACGGCCCTGGCCGGCGCCAAGCGGCTAGACGCCCTGCTACTCACCCATGACCACGCCGATCAAACCCACGGTATTGATGACATCCGTGCGTTTTTCATCCGTCAGCGAGCGCGAATTGCCTGCCATATGGATGCTGTGACCACGGCTTCGATGGTTCGGCGGTTTGGCTATATCTTTGAGGGGGAGGGGGGGTATCCCGGCATTGCCGATCGGCGTCTGATCCCTGCCCACGGTGAGTCTTGGGCGGTGCACGGCCCGTCGGGGGACATTCCTGTGGTCACCTTTGATCAGGACCATGGGGGCCTTCGCTCTGTGGGGTATCGCTTTGGCGGCGTGGCCTATTCCAGCGATGTCGTCGGCCTGGATGCGGCGGCTTTTGATGCCCTGTCTGGCCTTGATGTCTGGATTGTCGATGCCTTACGGTGGAAACCTCACCCGACCCATGCCCATGTCGATCTGACCCTGGAATGGATTGAGCGTGTAAAGCCACGGCGCGCCATTCTGACCAATATGCATATCGATTTGGACTATGCGGACCTGAAGTCTCGGCTGCCATCCCATATCGAACCCGCCTATGACGGTATGCGGTTTGAAATCCCGATCGCCGACTAGCATGGCGGCCAAGGTCAAACTCGGCTTCTTGGCCAGCCGCAATGGCAGCAGTTTCCGCGCTATTGTCGAGGCCTGCGAGGCGGGCGTCCTGGCGGCTGAGCCCCGGCTTTTGGTCGCCAATACCGCCAAGGCCGATGCGCTCAACTATGCCAAGGGCAGGGGACTTGCGACCCAGGTCATTCCCACAGCCGGGGACTCAGAGATTGCCGATCAACGGCTTTGCGATGCGCTCTCGGCCGCTGACGTCGACCTGGTTATCCTGTCAGGATATCTGCGCAGGATGGGCCCCGTGACCCTCGCGCGGTTCCGCAATCGGGTGCTGAACATCCATCCTGGCCCCTTGCCTGCATTTGGCGGAGAAGGAATGTACGGCCTGAGGGTCCATGAGGCGGTGATATCTTCCGGCGTCTCGGAAAGTTGCGCGACCATCCACCTGGTGGATGACATTTACGACCACGGCACCATCCTAGACTGGGTAGCTGTGCCTATAGAGCCGGGGGAAACCGCGACATCCCTTGAGGCCAAGGTGACCGCCCTAGAGCCTAGGGCTTTTGTGGCGCTCCTGTCTCGTCTTGTTTCCGGGGACGTCCAACTGCCGGACTAGGTCTTGGCGCGGGCGGCGCCCCGGGCGATTTCCTTATGCAGGTCAGCAACATAGATCCCAAAATCTACCTGAATTGTATGCCGTTTGGCCTGGTAGTACTGGCCAAGATGGATCTGCTCATCCTTGGCGATCACTGCGCGCATTTCACTGGGCGACGGTGGCGCATAGGCCCCGGTCAGGTAGGCCGCCGCCAGTTTTGACTGTTGCTCAGCAAAATTGACCAGGGTCGGCAAGGGTTGGGCGAGCGCCATGTAAAATAGGTTTGGAATGTCTGGATGCATCATCCGCTTGTAGAGTGGCAATCTGTGGTCGGCGTCTGGAACCAAGGCCGGATCGTCAAAGAACGGAAACTTCATGTCATAGCCCGTGGCGCAGATCAGCACGTCGACGTCGAGGACCGTGTCATCCACAAAGCGGATATGCTTGCCCTCCAGGGCCTTGATGGCTGGCTTAAACTTAATGTCGCCACAGCCCGCGCGAGTTAGAAACTCCCCGCTCACCGACGGGTGCCCCTCCAAGGGTTCGTGATCGGGCTTGGGCAGACCATAGTCCTCCATGGCACCCAGAGATTTCTTGATCGCCTTGCGCGCCATAGCCAGGCCAAGTTTTCGCGGGAACCAGGGCGGCATGGCCGCCTTGTCGGCCGGTTTTCCATTCATGTATTTCGGCATCACCCAGACGCCGCGACGGGCTGAGACGGTTAGCGTCCGGGCGAGGGGGCGTTGGGCCAATTCTGAAGCGATATCCATGGCCGAATTGCCCATGCCCACCACGACCACATTCTTGCCCCGCATATCGATCGGATCGAAGGGGTCATTGTAGGCGTGGCTGTGCAGTATGGTGCCATCGAACTGGCCCGGATAGTCTGGCATACGCGGGCTCCAATGGTGCCCATTGCAGACGAATAAAGCTTCATAAGTCTTTGTTTCACCGTTAGAAAGTGTAACCCTCCATAGTCCATCTTCAGCTCGGCTGGCATTCAGGACAGAGGTGTTGAAAGTAATGGTCTTGCGCAGATCAAAATGATCTACGTAGTCCTTGAAATATTGAAGCAATTGGCTGTGATGTGGAAAGTCTGGCCAATCAGCAGGAACTGGATAGTCATCAAAAGCGAGGCGCCATTTCGACGTATCGATGTGTAGGCTCGAATAGCAGGCCGACATGCCGTTGGGGTTCTTGAAGTACCAATTGCCGCCAATATCATCGGAGGCTTCGAAGCAGTCATAGTCGATGCCAAAATCCTTGAGCCGCTTTGCCGTGGTAAAACCACTGCAACCCGCGCCGATAATGCAAGCCTTCATCGACTGTGTGCCTCATGATGATGTGTCTGAGATTTATGATAAGCTATTGAAACGACGTAATTGAAGCAAGGCCGCAACAGGCCAATAGCTCGAAGCACGGGCCTGGATCGGGATGGGCCAGCGGGCTTAGACGAAAAGTTCCTAGATTGGCAGGTCTATTATTTCCGATAATATTCCTTAGGCGATGTATTCATGCCGTTGCCCGTTTGGCCCCTTAGCGCACAGTCTGTGGAAACGCCGCGGGTCAGGTTGATATCCTCAAGACCCTATTCACCATTCTGTCCTACAAGAAGGTAGTTCTGGCTGATGATCGATTCCATTGTACACCAAGGCTAAGCTCGTAGAGGTCCTGTCGCCCCATCTTCAGCGGGTGCTGATCCTGGATTCCAGTCCCGGGAGCGCGCGAATTCTGCGTGACGCCATGCGGCAATTCACCCTCGGTAAAATCCATTGCGTTCAGACAACCGACCAGGCTTACGAGCTCGCACGGGACTTCAACCCACAGCTATTCCTGATCGACATCGGCGGAGATGCTAGCGACACGCTCCAGCTCGTCCGGAGTATACGGCGCAGTTATTTGCAATGCCGACACGCGCCCATTCTGGTGAGCACATCGCGAGCCACAGCAGACGTCATTTATGCCTCCCGTGATGCCGGTGTGCATGAATTCATTGTCCGCCCGTTTAAGGCGTCGGACCTATCTAACAGGCTGCTCGCGGTCACCCTGAAAACGCGGGATTGGATCGAAGGCATGCGCTATGTCGGCCCAGATCGTCGGCGTTTCAATTCTGGATCGTTTGCCGGCAAGAAGAAGCGTCTGGACGATGCGGGTCTGTCGAATGCATCGCGATTGCAGCAGTCTCTGAAAATTGTCGAGTTAGCCATCGCCTTGAAGGACTATGACCCCTCTCAAGCGGTACGGGCTATGAGGGTGCAATCTGAAATCCTGCTCGACCTGGGGATCACGTTCAACGACCCGCGTATGGTGAAAGAGGCTCAGACCTTCCTGCGTTATGTCACCTGCATGACTGAATTTGACCTCGCGAAGACCGAAGCGCTTTTAGATGTCAGTTTTCCGCTTCTAAGTCGTATCGATGAGCAGAGCGAAGATCTCGTGGAATTTGACCCGGTAACTGGCCGTGACGAATTAGTCCGCCTTAAACAGTGGAAGTCGCATGTCCCCTCCTCTACCCCCAAAACGATGCCCTTCTAGGGGGCAGTGGGCTCGGTCCGGGGTACGTCGCGGTATGGGCCGCCGGGTTAAACCCAGCGAAATTCTATTTTGGGTATATTTCCGGAACGCCAGAACGGGAAACCCCAAGTCGGACCACCTGATGTCAGACCGTTTCGATCGGGCCTAGCCTCAGCTTGAAAGTGCTCGGCTAATGTCGGCTTTCAGAGCCGCTGGCGTCACGGTGGGGGCATAGCGGCCAAGGACTTTTCCGCTTCGACCAATCAGAAATTTCGTGAAATTCCATTTGATAGAATTGCCGAGCAATCCGCCCTTCTGGCTCTTGAGGTAGGAAAATAGGGGGTCTGCCTTGGTGCCATTCACATCAATCTTCGCCATGACCGGAAACGTCACGTCATAGGTTAGGGAGCAGAAATTCGCGATTTCCTTGGCATCCCCAGGTTCTTGCGCCCCAAACTGGTTGCAGGGAAAGCCGAGGATCGCCAGGCCCTCACTCCCAAATTCGCGGTGTAGGGCTTCAAGGCCTTCATATTGTGGCGTGAACCCGCACTTTGAGGCGGTATTGACGATCAGTATCACCTTGCCCTCGTAAGCCCGTAATGGAGCTTCTGATCCGTCGGCTGCGCGAACTGAAAAGTCGTAGATTGCGGTCATTGCCTGAGCTCCAACTGGCGATATTGCCTTCACCTATCTGGCGTTGAAGGTACGGCGACGTCAATCGCGCCTTTCTTTTGGGGAGCCCTAGCAGGACCTTGCATTCTGCAGACTTGTCTCTTCATCGCCGACAGGTTTCATTGCCGCAATGGACAGCTCGACTCAGCCGATCACCGATCCCATTTCCCGATTGCTGGCCATCATGGCCCGCCTGAGGGACAAGGAACGCGGTTGCGCCTGGGATCTGGAGCAATCCTTTGAGACCATTGCCCCGTACACCATTGAAGAAGCCTACGAGGTTGCAGACGCCATCCAACGTCAGGACCTTAGGGATCTAAAGGATGAACTTGGCGATCTGCTCTTTCAGGTCGTCTTCCATGCACGCATGGCCGAAGAGGCTAACCAGTTCAAATTTGATGATGTGGTTGAAGCCATCTGCTCAAAAATGATCCGGCGCCATCCCCAAATCTTTGGAACGGAAGGTCCAAGGTCAAGTGCCGAGCAAATTCTGGCTTGGGATCAGATCAAAGCCAAAGAACGCGCCGAAAAAGCGCAAAAGCTTGGCCTTTTAGACGATATTCCCCAAGGAATGCCTGCCCTCACCCGCGCGGTAAAATTGTCTCGTCGCGCGGCATCAGTTGGATTTGTCTGGCCTTCTATCGACGAGGTCCTGAAGAAACTGGATGAGGAGGTCGAGGAGCTAAAGGTCGAAATTGCTGCCGACGATAAGGCCAAGGCCAGAGATGAACTCGGCGACGTGCTGTTTGTCGCAGCCAATATCGCGCGCACCCTTGAAATCGACCCCGAAGATGCCCTTCGGCAGTCCAACGCCAAATTCGAGCGGCGGTTTCGTTTTATCGAAACCGCGCTACGCACCCGCGGCCGTTCACCCGAGCAATCTAATTTAAGCGAAATGGATGAGCTCTGGAACGCTGCGAAACGTTCCGAGAAGATACCCTAGAGGGCTCTGGGTTCCAGCCTTGGGAAGGTTTGCTCAAACTGTCCCAGGGCTTGTTCGCTTAAACTTACAGCGACGGAGATATCCCCGCTTTCGGCGTCGCTACGGCTGAGAATTCGGCCGTGCCGATAGAGCCAGGCTAGGGCGGCACCCTCCCCTGCCGGAATATCGATACCCACGGGTGAAGCTTCATCCACCAGATCTGCAATCATCCCCAATAAGATGTCGCAGCCCTCGCCTGAAACGGCAGAGACTGGAACCGCCGCGGGTGTCGACCGCAGGGCGTCGCCCCTCAGGATTTCTCGGTCGGCTTCAGAGGTCAAATCCAGCTTATTCCAAACCTCGATCACTCGACGCTCGCTCATTTCCACGCCGAGCCTAGCTAGGACCTTGCGAACATCCTGCGCCTGCGCGTCACTTTCCTCGCTGGAGATGTCTCTCACATGCAAGATAACATCGGCTTCCTTGACCTCCTCAAGGGTGGCGCGGAAGGCTTCGACCAGTTCGTGGGGCAGGTCGGAGATGAAACCCACAGTGTCGGACAGCACAGCCGGGCGACCATCAGGCAGCTTCAAGGTCCTCAGGGTCGGATCCAGGGTGGCAAAAAGCATGTCCTGCGCCACCACATCAGACTGGGTTAGCCGGTTGAATAGGGTCGACTTTCCAGCATTTGTATATCCGACGAGGGCGACGGACGGTGCAGGTGCCCTTTGCCGAGCTGCGCGCTGGAGGGTGCGTGTACGCCTGACCTCAACCAGGTCGCGCTTCAACTTCGCAATCTTTTCGGCGATCAGACGGCGGTCGGTCTCGATTTGCGTTTCACCGGGCCCGCCCATAACCCCAAAACCGCCCCGCTGACGCTCCAGGTGCGTCCAGGTTCGAACTAGGCGAGATTTCTCATAGGAAAGCCGGGCAAGCTCAACTTGGAGTCGCCCCTCTTTGGTGCGCGCCCGACGGGCAAATATCTCAAGGATCAAGCCTGTGCGATCGATGACCTTTACGCCCCAGGCCTTCTCCAAATTGCGTTGTTGGACCGGCGTCAGCGCGTCATCGACGATGGCTACATCGACGTCTAGCGCGTCGCAAAGCTCACCAATCTCCTTGACCTTACCCGAACCAAACAAGGTCGCAGGTGTCGGCTTGCGCAGGGGGGCGATCAGCGCGTCACGGATTTCCAGATCGAGGGCCAGGGCAAGACCAACGGCCTCTTCCAGGCGCGCTGCGCCACTGCGACTCGCACCCCGGGGATCCCGATCGGGATGAACAACAACCGCCCCTTGGATCGGAGCCTCGCGGTCAATCAATTTAGAGGTCAATCGTCCTCATCTTCCGACGGTTCATAAAGCTGGACCGGCGCTGCCGGCATGATGGTCGATATGGCGTGTTTATAGACCAACTGAGATTGACCATCCCGGCGGAGTAAAACGCAAAAATTATCAAACCAGCTGACGACGCCCTGTAGCTTTACGCCATTAACCAAGAAGATTGTCAGAGGTGTTTTGGTTTTGCGGACGCTGTTGAGAAAAGTGTCCTGCAGGTTTTGTTTCTTGTCGTTTGACATGGCTTTCCGCCTCTTTTTGTTTTCTAGGACGAAAACCGCCCTACACACGCCAGTTCAATTACGTCCTCGACTATGACAGACGCAATCGCTCCCGAAAGTCTATATCGCCGTCGCGCGAGCATGATCAATATATAGGCGCCGGAGACGGCTCGCCATAGGTCCGACCTTGCCATTTCCGATGGGCTGACCATCCATAGCCACAATGGGCAGAATAAGCGCACCGGCACCGGTTATAAAGGCTTCGCTCGCAGCTAGGGCTTCGGCCGGGGTAAAGGGGCTCTGATCGATTGGAATCCCTTCGGACTGGAGGATATCAAGCAGGGTGTAACGCGTCACGCCGCGTAGGATGTTCGCGTTCGTGTCTCGGGTCTTAACCCTGCCATCGGCGGTAACGATCCATGCGTTGGAGGATGCTCCCTCCGTTACAAAGCCAAGCTCATCGACAAACCAGGCTTCTACAGCGCCCTTTTCCTTCGCGGCCTGCTTTGCCATAGCGTTAGGTAAAAGGCCGACAGTCTTGATGTCACAACGCCCCCAGCGGTTCTCCGGTACGGTAATGACCGAGACTCCTTTGGCAGCCTTAGCCTCTGCAGCTTCCCGATCGATCGCCTTGGCTGTAACCACAATGGCAGGGGGGATCGGCGTGGTTGGGAAGGCGTGATCCCGGGGCGCGACCCCCCTGCTGACCTGCAGGTAGAGCAGCCCATCGCGAATCCGATTCTGCCGGACCGTCTCGCGCAGCACTATTGTCAGAGCGCTTCGGCTCATGGGCATGTCGATCTGGAGTTCAGACAGGCTCCGTTCCAAACGGGCGAAGTGACCGTCAGGATCGCTCAACTTGCCGTCAAATAGGGCCCAGACCTCATAGACAGCATCGGCGAACTGGTAGCCCCGATCTTCGATATGCACAAAGGCCTCAGCGTGGCGCTCGAAGCGTCCATTCACGTAAGCAATGCGTCCCATTTATTCGTCCCCCGTATCGCTGCTGCGCCCACTGGTCAGGCCAAGCGATTTGAGTTTGCGGTGCAGGGCTGATCGCTCCATGCCAATGAAGGCTGCGGTCCGGGAAATATTGCCCGAAAAACGGAGCATCTGGGCATGCAGATATTCCCGTTCGAACAATTCCCTCGCCTCGCGTAGAGGCAGGGAAATAATCCGCTCTGTGCCAATGGCACCTCCAGGCGCCGTTGGAGATACGTCGCCGGGCATCATTTCGGCGGAAATCAAGTCCGAGGGATCTCCAGCCGCCAGGATTAGCATGCGCTCCACATTGTTTCGGAGCTGGCTGAGGTTTCCGGGCCAGGGACGGACTTGCAGCGCAGCCAGGGCATCATCAGCCAAGCGGCGCCGGGTCATGCCCGTGGCGTCGCAAATTTTCTGGATGAAGAAGTCGACCAGTTCTGGGATGTCTTCGCGACGCTCTGCAAGACCCGGGACCGAAATTGGCACCACATTGAGGCGATGAAATAGATCTTCCCGGAAGCGCCCTGAGGCGATCTCATCTCTTAAATCTCGACATGTGGAAGACACAACGCGGACGTCGACCTGCACATCGGTTGCCCCTCCAACGCGACGAAACCTTTGTTCGACCAGGACCCGAAGGATACGGCTCTGGGTCTCTCGAGGCATGTCGGCGACCTCGTCCAGGTAAAGCGTGCCCCCATGCGCCCGCTCAAACACCCCAATTTTTGCTGGACGCCCGCCCTCGCCTTCCTCGCCGAACAGTTCAACATCGACCCGCTCTGGGGTCATGCCAGCGGCACTTATGACGAGAAACTCGCTCTTACCGCGCGGACTGGCACCATGGATCAAACGGGCAATAGTTTCCTTGCCCGCCCCTGGAGGACCGGAAATCAGGACCCGGCTGTTCGCACCGGCAAGCTTGGCGATCAGACCTCGCAGTTGCTGGGTCACCATGGACTTGCCGATCAACCCATCGGGCACAATCGTCTGAGCCCTGAGACGCCGGTTCTCACGCTTAAGCGTTGAGGACTCCAGAGCTCGTTCTACAGCCAAAAGCAGCCGATCTGATTTGAAAGGCTTCTCAAGAAACTCGTAGGCCCCGCGCTTGATGGCGCTAACGGCCGTTTCGATATTCCCGTGGCCTGAAATCATGATCACCGGCAGGTCGGCATCCAGGGTGCGGATCAGATCCAATAATTCGAGCCCATCCATGCCGCCCCCTTGCATCCAAATATCGAGCACAAGGATGGCGGGTTTGCGCGCACGAATGGCGGCAAGGGCAGTTTCAGAGTCATTTGCCGTGCGGACATCATAGCCTTCATCCGACAAGATCCCGGCAACGAGATCTCGAATGTCAGCTTCGTCGTCGACGACCAGGACATCAGCCGCCATGGGTGACCTCTACGGTTTTGGACGGGTCCAAGCTTTCACTCGGATCACCAGGGCTAGTGGGTAGTGACAGGATGGCCCTTGCACCGACACCCTGTGTGGCATCGGTAAGGACGAGCTCTCCGCCATGGTCTTCAAGAATCCGCTTGACGATTGCGAGGCCTAATCCGGTTCCCTTGTCCCGCGTGGTAACATAGGGCTCGGTCAACCGGTCTCGGTCCTTAGCCGGCAAGCCAAGTCCATTATCCTCGATTATAATCATCACAGCTGATGGCATCTCAGTGATCGTCACCGTAATCCGCCCCTGCGGTTCAGGTATTCTTGCCAGTCGCGCAAGCACGGCCTCTACAGCGTTTTTCAGAACATTGGTGAGGGCCTGCGCGATCATGCGGCCATCAGCGCGCACCTCTACTGAAGCCAGGGATTCAGCAAGACTGATATCAATATCGGGGTTGGCAACCCTCTGCGCAAAGACCGCCTCCCTGACCAGCTCGTCCACATAATAAAGCGCAAATGTGGGGGTTGGCATTCTGGCAAATGAAGAGAACTCATCGACCATACGACCAATATCGCCGACCTGTCGCACGATGGTTTCGGTACAGCGATCAAAGGTCTCCAGATCGCCGGCCTGGATCCCGCTTCGAAATTTTCGCCGGATACGTTCAGCCGAGAGCTGGATTGGGGTCAGGGGATTCTTGATTTCGTGAGCGATTCGTCGGGCCACATCGCGCCAAGCGGCGTTGCGCTGGGCTGAAACTAACCGGGTAATGTCGTCAAAGGTCAGAACGAGACCTTCTTCGCTACGGCTGGCACGGACACGCAAACGACGCGTTTCTTTTATCCGCGAGACATCCACCTCGCCCTCGGCGCTACCAACCAAGCCTGCATCCCGTGCAATCGAAACCAATTCCGGGGCGACCATGTCGAGGCTGAGGCCATGCCCTCGGTCACCCGGAAGATCAAGCAAAGAGACCGCCTGCCGATTGGCTGCCGATATCCGCCCCTGAGCATCGGTGGCAAGGACCCCGGCCGAGACCTCAGAGAGTACGGTCTCAATGAAACGGCTACGCTGTTGTGCTTCGTCGCTGGCCAAGGTCAGGGCATGCTGCTGCTGCTGTAGGTCCCGGGTCATGTTGTTGAAAGCGTGAGACAAGACGGCGATCTCTTCTGGGTCGTTGTCGGCATCAACTCTGGCCGAAAGATCACCTCCAGCGACCTTGCCAGCGGCCTGAACCAGTCGACTGACAGGTCCAGAAATCGCATTTGCAGCAGCCATACCAAGCCAGACCGCACCCACCAAAACCAGCAACGCCGTTTCAGCGTAAGATAGGGCGAACACAGTCTGAATGCGTTGACGACTTTGCGCGGCCTCCCGGTAGGATCCAAGGGAGGCTTCCGCCTCTGTCAGATTATCGACAATGCCATTCCCGATGGGCCTCGACAGATAGAGATAGGCGTCGGCGTAAGACTTCAGCCGATAGAGACTTCGACTTAGATCTGATGAGACGAAAATGTCTCCTTCATCTGCAGCTTTGAAGCCGGATTCTGGCGGAATGGCGTAGGTAGGTGCCTTACCGATTTCTGCACGCGCTAGAACCCGGCCCTGACGATCAATGAGGTAGGCCGCCTGAAACCCTTGGTCAGCAGCCTGTTGTGCCAGGAAATGGCTGAAGGTCACTGGGCTGGTCTGAAGCGCCCCTGATGCCCGATTGAGATCGTCAGACATCAGCGCGACATGATCGCTCACATAGCGCTTTTGTTCTTCCATATAGGATCGAAAGACGGTCGCAGAATTTTCGACAACTGTCTGAACGCGGGTCGAGAACCAATCATCCACGCCGCGATTCACCAGCACGCCTGAGAAGAAAAACACCACAAGGGCTGGTGCCATGGCGGCGAAGGCAAAGGTCGTGACAAATCGCAAATGCAGCCGAGCGCCAGCATCGCTAGATTGCGCGTCCAAAAGCTCCAGCAACCGGATGCCAACCGCCGCAGCCAGGAACAGGATCAAGACGAGGTTAAAACCAAGGATGATCAGAATATTCCGGCTCGCCGGTGCCAAGGGGCCGGTTTCCGGTGGAGAAGCTGCCAATAGGATGGCGATGGCCGTTAAAAGCAGCGCCAGGACATAGGCCCCGACAAGGGCGTAACGGGACTGCACAAGCCGCCATATCCGGGCGGCTTTGGAGATATTCGCCTCAATCGGGTGTGCAGCAAAGGTCATCGGCGTGGCAAGATAGTCTCACCTGTACCCTGAATTCAACACCCATGTGGCAGATTGGGCACTTATTAGCGGCGCCCAGACCTCATTTCCACGCCCAGATCCTGGATCTTTTTTCTGAGGGTATTCCGGTTCAGTCCCAGAATTTCAGCTGCTCGTACCTGATTACCACGGGTGGCAGCCAGGGTCAGATGGATCAGGGGCCGCTCAATTTCCTCTAGGACGCGGTCATAGAGCCCCACCGGCGGAATCCCATCGAGCTGCTCTGCGAAATAGCCAGACAGATGCCGCTCCACCAGCTGGGCCAGGGAGACCGGCCCCTCCTGCCCAATGATCGGTGCCTGATGATCAGCGAGTTCCTTATCAACGATCCGCGCTGTAATCAGGTCTTCGCCATAAAGGGCGCAAACCCGACGGATTAAGTTTTCAAGCTCCCGAACATTGCCAGGCCACGCGTGGGTTTTAAGCCGGTCAAGGGCGCTGCCATCGATCGTTTTTGAAGGTAAACCCTCCCGGTTTGCGCGAAGCAAAAAGGCCCGAGCGAGATCAGGAATGTCCTCTGTGCGATCCCGTAGGGGTGGCAGACGCAGGGGGGCAACATTCAGACGGAAAAACAGGTCCTCCCGAAACAGGCCCTGCTGGATCAGTCCGCGGAGATCGCGATTGGTCGCGGCGATAATACGGGCATTGGGCCTGCGTCCGGTCTTGGGATTGATCGCGGCTTCAGTGCCATCAATGACCCTCAGCAGCCGCGTCTGCGCATCCAAGGGCATGTCGCCGATTTCATCTAGGAACAGGGTTCCACCATCGGCCTCGACGAGCTTGCCATAGTCCCCGTCCTCACGGCCAAAAAGTTCAACCTCCACACGTTCCCGTGGGACTGCAGCCAAGTTGATGACAACGAATTTGCCATCCTTTCGACGACCCATGTCGTGCAAGGCGCGGGCGACCAATTCCTTACCCGTTCCACTTTCTCCGGTGATCAAGACCGTGAGATCGGCACCAACAAGGCGCGCTATGGTTCGGTAGACATCTTGCATGGGGCCAGATCGGCCGATCAGCGGAAGGCGTTCATCCCGGACGGCACGCGCCTGAGCCTTGGACGCCTCACTATCGGCGGGCCGAGATAGGGCCCGGCGAGCCACAGAGGTCATGTCGTCTAGATCGAAGGGTTTGGCGATATAATCGAAAGCCCCGACTTCGGCAGCGCTAACCGCGGTGAGCAGCGTGTTTTGGGCGCTCATCACGATCACGGGCAGCTTAGGACGCTCTTTGCGGATGCGCGGAAGCACATCGAAGACATTCTCATCGGGCATCATGACGTCGGTAATCACGAGGTCCCCCTCGCCTTCCGAGACCCACTTCAGCAAGGTGGTTGCATTGCCCGTCGCGCGCACTTGATACCCGAGACGCGTAAAGGCTTGACTTAGGACCAGTCGGATCGAACCGTCATCGTCGGCGATGAGTATTTTCTTGTTGGCATTGTTGGTGCTCATGCCTGGGTGTCCTCATCCGTAACAATCGGCAGCAGCACGCGAAATGTCGTGCGTCCCGGCTCGGAGTCAAAGTCGATGAGACCGCCATGGGCGGATACCAGCTTTGACACCAAGGCGAGTCCTAGGCCGGCGCCATTGGCCTTGGTGGTGACAAACGGTTGGAACAGGCTTTCGCGCAAATGGGCGGGTACCCCTGGTCCATTATCTTGAATGCGGATCTCCAGGGGCGCACCGCGCAAATTTTGTCCCTGAGCGGCCCGAACCCGAACACCATGCCGGAAGGCCGTCTGAATTGTGATCTCACCGCGATTATCGCCTCGGGAGTGCGCGGCCTCGGCGGCATTCTTCACAAGATTCAGGAAGACCTGGATGAGTTGGTCTTCATCTCCCGGAGTCAGTGGCAGGGAGGGATCATACCGCTCTCGCAGAACCAAGCCGTCGGCGACCCCATTGGCGGCCAAAGCCCGCACACGGTCGAGCACCTGGTGAATATTGATCGGCTTGCAATCTGGAAGGGCATCATCAGAAAATGCCTCCATGCGATCCACAAGACGCCGGACGCGATCGGTTTCGTCGACGATCAATTGTGCGAGGGGCGTGTCCTCTGAGCGCGCGCCAGCCTTAAGCAATTGAGCGGCACCGCGAATTCCAGCCAGGGGATTCTTAATTTCGTGGGCCAGCATGCGACCAAGCCCGACAATTGTTCTCAAGCCTGCGGCCTCGGCACCGCCTCGCTCTGCTGCAAAATGCCCGCTCTTTACATGAAGGGTCAGAAGGACTGAGCCGTCTCCCAAGGGCACAGCCGCTCCATCGGCTTCGAAGGACGGAAGGCCGAAGAGAGAGATCTCAACCCCACGTTCTCGAACGGGCGCATTTTCTTCCAAGGCTCGATTAAGCAAGGAGACCAAGGCAGAGCCCTGCGGCAAAGCCGCACCGAACCGGCCACGGGATAGCAGGCTCAGACCCTGACCAAACAACCGCTCCGCGGCTTCATTGGCGGCGACCAAGGCCCCATCCCCGCTGACTACAAGGGCGGGCTCGGGAGAAAAATCGAAAGCCGCTGCCTTGAGGGCGCTCAAATCCGGGGTCAGGGCAGATGTTTGAAATCGAGACGTCATGCTGCCAACTTCTCCCAAGGCTGCTGCCAAAGTGCGGTGAGCCCGGCGACGATAAGCGCTGGATCCTCCATGCGACAAAGGCTTTGCCGCTCCAATCTCAGTGAGGCTGCGTCAAGCGCGCTGGGTGCCTGATCGACATAGGCGGCAAGATGCTTTCGGAAGACCTTCAGTCCGATGCGTTCGCCATAGAACGACAAGCATTCCTCGAAATGGGAGAGGACAATGGCCAGCCGTTCAACCTGGTCTGGCGCACGGAAGGCCATCCCATTTAGTCCAGCCTCAATTTCTGCGGCAATCCAAGGGCGGCCATAAACTGCTCGACCGACCATCACGCCATCTGCACCCGATTGCGCAAGGGCCCGCTGAGCGGTGTCGACGTCATGGATATCCCCATTGACGATTACGGGAATGCCAACAGCGGTCTTCACGTCTGCGACGGCCTCCCAATCAGCAGCCCCCTTATAGAACTGGCAACGGGTGCGACCATGAACGGTTACGGCTTTTATCCCCAATGACTCGGCCGTCTTCGCGAGTTCAGGTGCTGTTTTTGAAGTCAGGTCCCACCCCAGCCGCATTTTAACGGTGACGGGGACATTTACCGCCTCAACTGCCGCTGCCATGAGTTGGGCGGCTAGCTTTGGCTCCCGCATTAAGGCTGAGCCCGCCGCAGCGCCACTGGTGACTTCCTTGGCAGGGCAGCCAAAATTTAGATCTATAATATTTGCACCGGCATCAGCGGCGAGCCGTGCAGCTTTTGCGATATGGTCGGGGTCACGCCCAACCAGCTGAACAACCATAAGCGGCAAACCTTCACCTACGGCCGCGCGGCGGACCATGTCAGCACGCCCCCGGGCAAAATCAGCACTGGCCACCATTTCCGTTGCGACATAGGTTGCACCCAGGCGAGAAGCTGCCCGTCTAAAGGGCAGATCAGACACCCCTGTCATAGGCGCGATCCAGACCCGGCCACCGACAGCTGTTTCGCCAATTTTGAGCCCATTGCTCATAAAATGATCACCTCATGCGCCCTCTTTTTAGGCAACATCCATCGGCAGGTAAAGCCCTGAGTTTGGATTTACAACGCTGGCGGGCTGGACAAGGGCTTTAGGCGGCCTAAACAGCCCCCATGAAGGTTTCCGCTATCGTCGTCGCCGCAGGTGCGAGCCTTCGCGCTGGACCCGGCATCCCCAAGCCTTGGCGCCTCCTGGCAGGACGCACCGTCTTGCTTTGGTCCGTAGATGCCTTCGCCGCCGCCGGGGTTGAAGACATTGTGGTCGTGGTCGCCTCTGGCTGGGAGGATGCCGCAAAGCAGGAGCTCGCCGGGATCGACGGCTGTCGCTGCATAATTGGGGGCGCAACCCGTGCGCTCTCTGTACAGGCAGGCCTAGGGGCCATCGATATGCCGGACGACCGCATTGTGATGATCCATGATGCCGCGCGCCCACTCCTCACCGCCAAGCACATTGGGCAACTGGTTGAGGCTCTAAAGTCTGCCGATGGGGCCATCCCCGCCATCCCCGTTGCAGACACCTTGAAGCGGACGACGCAGGACGGGGTTGAAACTGTATCGAGGGACGGGCTCTGGCGCGCCCAGACACCCCAGGCATTTCGCCTTGGCATGCTCCGTCAAGCCTACCTTAGCTGGCCAGCAAGTCGGGAGCCTACGGATGATGCCTCAATTGTGGAGCATGCCGGTGGGAAAATTGCGCTCATCCCAGGCGATCCCAGCCTCTTAAAACTGACCTATCCAGAGGATTTCGATATGGCAGAAGCCTTGGTGCAAGGGCGGCGAACCACGCGCGTTGGCTTTGGAATTGACGCCCATCGTTGGGGACCTGGAGACGCTGTTTGGCTTTGTGGGGTCGAGATCGCCCATAGCCAGACATTGATGGGCCATTCGGATGCAGATGCAGGCCTTCACGCGCTTACCGATGCCCTGCTCGGTGCCCTAGGTGAGGGCGATATCGGCGAGCACTTCCCGCCCACTGACCCAAAATGGCGGGGCGCGGCGTCAGACCAATTCCTAGCCTTCGCCGCGGAGCGCGTACTGCGCCGGGGCGGTCGGATCGCCAATGTCGATGTGACCCTGGTATGTGAGCAGCCGAGGATCCGCCCCCACAGGGACGCCATGCGCCAGCGCCTTGCCGATATCCTAGCCATTGATATTGACCAGGTGAGCGTGAAGGCGACCACGACCGAGGGTATGGGATTTACCGGCCGAGGCGAGGGCCTGATGGCCCAGGCGGTCGCGACCGTGGATCTTCCTGCCTAAGGGTTGCTGGCCTTCTGGCGCGCCTTTGCAATAATTGCCCCAACCAAGTTCGTATAATCATCCCGCCAGGGGTCTACGAGGAAGGGGTTCGTAGGGCTCCAGCGGGGATCTTCGTCAAAGGCACCAAGGGCAGACCGGTTACGTGCAATGACAAGCGCATCTTCCGATGACTCCCAAAGGGCCGGGGCTTTTGGATTGATCACGTGGCTTTGCACTCTGGCAATTCCGCCAGCTTGACGGGCGACAGCCATGGCGGGGCCGATCAAATCAACATTGCGGTTGGATAGGTGCATGACCACGACCCCATCTGGCTTAATGTGCGACAGATAACCCCTTACCGCTTCAACCGTCATAAGGTGTACCGGGACACTGTCAGAGGAAAAGGCGTCCACCAGGAGGATATCGAAGAGGTCCTTTGGTTGCCGAGCCAGGGTAAGCCTTGCGTCGCCTATGACATAGTCGATCGGGCCCTTAGAGCATTGGCTGATATAGGTAAAACGCTTGGGATCCGTGGCAACCTTGACCACCAAGGGATCAATTTCGAAAAAGGTGAGTTTGTCGCTTGGGCGCACATAGGCTGCGACAGTCCCGGCCCCTAACCCGATAGCGCCGATACGCAGGGCGGGCTTGGTTTGCTCAAGGCCCGTGAAGACCTGCCCGATTGGGGTTTCCGGGGCATAATAGACCAAGGGGCGACAGCGAAATTGTGGCGCTTGAGCCTGGGCGCCATGCAGGGTCGTGCCATGAACCAGCATGACCACGTCCCCACCCAGCTGGGGGACCTTCATGTGGGACTCTTTCAGGACCCCGAAGAAGCTGCGCCAGCGATTTTGGCTTTCGGATGTCAGGCCCGAAACCTGCGTTGAGATCGCAATCGCCAAAGCCATGACAGCAAACAGCTGAGCCCTCCGCCTCAGAACAAAGGCGCAGACCAGGGCGGTCGCAATGCCAACCCGGGGGATGAGCATGGCGATGCTCGGATCGACAATGCGAAACATACCCATCGATGAGCCGCCGAGCTGAATTTCAACCTGTCGGAAGACCGGAAAAGACAGGGCTGCAATCAAGCCGATCCCGAGAGTGATCCAACGCCAACGTAGAAACGGGCCGCGCCCCCAGGGCCTGGCAAGGCAGGAGAACACCAGGACCAACGGATATTCCCAGACATCGTTGAAAATCACCGGCGCCAGAAACGCGTTGAACCCACCTCCGACAACGCCGCCAACGGACATCCAGAGATAGAACTCCGTTAAATGCTCTGATTGCGGGCGACGCGCTACGAGCGCTTGATGGCAGACTAGGGCTGTGAGGAAGAAGCAACCGAGGTGGGTGAGCAGAGATAGAACGAGATTGTTTGGAACAAAGGCCACAAAGGCGATGCAGGCGACAATCGCAGCCGCCTGAAAGGTCAGAACACCATCTTGAGGAAGTATCTGCCGCGACGAGAAGGCGAATATGAAGGTCAACAAATAGAGCGCCAAGGGAATGACCCAGAGAAATGGCGCAGAGGCAACATTGGTGGTGACATAGCTGGTCACCCCGAGCATCAAACTTGAGGGTATCGCTGCCAAAATCACCCACAGTCCGCGCTCACTCCAGCCTGGCGCGCGGCTCACAGGGGTCTGCGCCAACCGGGGGCGCGACCGAATGCGGTTGATTTGAAGCGTCAGGACCGACAGCAAAATAAAGAAGCCGAAATATCCGACGCACCACCCCAAGGTTTGGGCATGAAGCGGCGTCAGAGGCTCTATGATCAGTGGATATGCCAGGAGGGCGAGCAGACTGCCGATATTGCTCGCCGCGTAGAGGGCGTAGGGCTCTGGCCCCGTCTCGCTTTGGGCGGTCCGTGCGAACCATGCCTGAACGAGGGGAGCCGTAGCCGATAGAACCGCAAACGGCGCGCCCACCGAGCAGGTTAAGGCTGCCAAGAGCCAAAGCACTGGATGGTCGGTATTGGGCTGGCCCACCAACTTGCTGACCTGCAAGGGCAAGGTCAGGGCCGCCATCACCAAAAGTGCGATGTGAATCCGCGTCTGGAATTTTAGCGAAGGGATTTTCTGCAAGACGTGAGCGTAGGCATAACCCAGCAGGAGCATGCCCTGAAAAAAAGCGAGACTGGTATTCCAGATCGAAGGGCCACCCCCCAGAAGGGGCAACATCAGTTTGCCGACGATGGGCTCTACGGTGAACACTAATGCGGCGCTGACAAAAATCGCCAGGGCGAAAATCGACTCCGAGGCTAAGGCCTTTGGGGGCGATTGGTCATCCGGCAACGTCATGGGCTCGACTCAGCGTGTTTCAGAAGCCACAGCGATATTCTGATGCTATCTGACACTTACTTAACTTACCCGGAGACTCAGCCATGTTTTCCCTCGAGATCGAAACCCTGGCCCGCCTGCTGATCGATGAGGCCCGCACCAAGTCCCTGCGGATCGTCACGGCTGAAAGTTGCACGGGTGGTCTCGTCGCGGCGGCGATATGCAATATCCCTGGGGCTTCAGACGTCTTTGAGCGGGGTTTCGTGACCTACAACAATCGCGCAAAGCAGGAATTATTGGACGTCCCTGGTGAGCTGATTGCTGATCTAGGTGCCGTCTCGGAACCTGTGTCGCGAATGATGGCCGAAGGCGCGCTCGAAAATTCTAATGCCCACATTTCCGTCGCCATTACCGGGGTTGCTGGTCCTGGCGGTGGCACGAGGATGAAGCCGGTTGGCACAGTGCATATCGCCACAGCCCGCACCAATCACGGCCTGCATCACCGTGAGGAATTTTTCCAACTCGAAACCCGTTCGGAAATCCAGATGGCTGCAGTGCAAGTGGCGCTGGAGGCCCTGCGGGAGCGCGTGGCTCAGTCCTGACCGTAGAGAGCCCGAGCTCGGTCTTCGAAACAGGCCATCAGGCGGTCGACAGCGAGTTCGAAATTCGTCTGTAACAGCTTGTCGAGCATCTTGGACTTGAAGGCGAAATCGATGTCGAACCTGACTTCGGACCCGCCTTCGTTGGGTTCAAATATCCATCGATTTCGCAGGCGATCAAAGGGCCCGGAAATTAGCCCTACGTCGATCTGATTGGCCCTAGGGTCACGTCTTACCCGGGTGGAAAACCGCTCTTTTAGGAAACTGAAACCCACCTTGGCTTCAGCATCAACCCATGAGACGCCGTCATCGTCGACACGCGCGTTCCAGGTGCGCATGCCATTGATCCAGGGTACAAAATCCGGATACCGATCCACATCCCCGACCAGGTCAAAGAGTTTTTCTGGCGCATACGGCAGCCTCTTTGTCACCTGATGACGCACAGCGCCGTTAAACTCCGGTCTTTGCGAGACGCGCAGCCTTGAGCCGAGCAAAGTCCTCGCCTGCGTGATGTGAAGACCGCGTCAGGGGACTGGCAGACACCATCATAAAGCCCTTGGCGTAGGCAATCTCTTCATAGGCCTTGAATTCGTCTGGGGTGACAAAACGATCCACGGCCGCGTGCTTGCGCGTCGGCTGGAGATATTGGCCAATGGTCAGGAAATCTATCCCCGCCGAGCGCATGTCATCCATAACCTGCATGACCTCTTCCTTGGTCTCCCCAAGACCCACCATTAAACCCGATTTTGTAAATTGGAGGGGATCGCGCTCCTTCACCCTCTCCAACAAGCGCAGGGAATGGAAGTACCGAGCACCAGGACGGATCGAAAGATAGAGCCGGGGCACAGTCTCCAGATTGTGGTTGAACACATCAGGCTTGGCGTCGATGACCAGTTCTGCCGCTTGGGGCGGTTTGCGTAGGAAATCAGGGGTCAAGATCTCGATTGTCGCAAGGCTTGCCGTTTGTCGTATGGCACGAACCACTGCGGCAAAGTGGGCCGCCCCGCCGTCGGCCAAGTCATCCCGGTCAACAGAGGTGATGACGACATGCTTTAGGCCCATTTTCAAAACAGCGTCAGCGACTCTATCGGGCTCCGTAGGGTCCAAGGCATTGGGCTTACCTGTCGACACATTACAGAAGGCACAGGCTCGGGTGCAGATTTCCCCCATAATCATCATGGTGGCGTGGGCCTGGGTCCAGCATTCACCGATGTTTGGGCAGGCTGCTTCCTCACAGACCGTAGTCAGGCCATGGGTTTTCACGATCTCCCGCGTCGCATTATAGCCCGCCGAGCCAGGCGCTCGAACTCTAAGCCATTCCGGCTTCCGAAGAACTGGCGTGTCTGGTCGCGCCTGCTTCTCAGGGTGACGGGCTCTTGGGCCCTGCCGCGTATCGATCACTGTAGCCATGCGCCATAGATCGTCCTTCAGAGGTCCCGGATCAAGCCGCAAAGGCACACCTTGCACCATCAAAGGAAAATGGGCTGATAGGTGTATGTTTTGGCGTGTAGTCCTTGTCGTCATGATCGGCGGACTGGCAGCAGGGTGCTATGGCCCTGTTCCGGTGCAGCCTTTTGCCGAGTCTCGCACGCCCCCTGACTTGGCTTCTCGGTTTTTCCAGCCCGAGGGGTGGGCTTGGGGGTTCATACAGGTCGGGTCAAATCCCCCTCAAAGATACGGCGTGGTGTCCACTTGGCGCGTGCCAAGGGCGACAATCATAATCCTGCCAGACACTCAAGATTGCACTGAAGCGTGGTTTGAGACCGCCACAGACCTTACCCACAGGCGCTATTCCGTGTGGGTCCTAGACCGCGCCTCTGAATGTGGATCAGGGCGGATTCGCGCGCCGAGTGACCGGGTTGATGTGGCCTCCTTTGCGCCAGATATTGCCGCCGTGAAGGCTCTACTTCGGATCGTAGTGCGGCCAAACGGCGATACACCCGTTATCCTCTTAGGCCAGGGTCAGGGTGCAATTCTTGCGCTCAGCGCGGTAGAGACCGGCCTTAAGGTCGACGGATTGGTCCTCTCCTCGCCCTCAATGAAGAGCACCGCAGAATGGCGACCGTGGTCGCAATCGACCCCAGATGCTTTCCAATCGGCAAAAACCCATGATCCTTGGCGTGGGCATGTCACGCAATCGTGGATGACTGCCAATCCCGACCTTCGTGGCTCTGGGCCGAGTTCAAGATGGTTGCGTCAAGCTACCCAATTCGACCAGGACGCGCGCAGGAATGCTAAGGGCCTAGGCTTAACAACCCTCATTCTTAGCCCCGGCCCCGCCCTTACGAAGGATCTCGACCTCTGCGGGGCAATCGGAACCTGTTCCTTGATCCCTCTGATAGACGCGAGGCCAGCGCTAAGCTTGGAACAGGATACGTGGCGAGGTCCCTGGCTTGACGCCATCGTTCGCTTTATTGCGGTGAAAGCGGATGCCGCTAGACGTGTCGGACCAGATCGGAATGCGCCAGCCATCCCTTCGGTCCCAAGCCCGCTTAGCGAGGACCAGAGGTCGAAGGATACAATCTCAGGATCGGATCAGAATTCCGACCTTTGAATTGTGCATGATGCCTCGCTTAACCCATGGAAGTTGCGCTCACGGAAGGTAACGGACCTTTTCAAGGCTTTGCGCACTGGCTAGGCTAGCCTCAAGACAGCCGACAATCGGTCGGGGAGGACAAAGCACTTGTCGGAAATATTTGATCCGCGCGCCGCAGAGCGCACCGTATTTCAAGCCCTGCTGGACGCCCGCACCAAATTCGGCGCAAAGAAGATGATCCTCGAAGATCAGGACCGTAACCCGCTCAGCTATACCGACCTCGTCCGAGGGGCCTTCGCATTGGGCCGCAAGATTGCAGCGATGACGCAACCGGGCGAGCGGGTGGGCGTTATGCTCCCGGCAAGCTCGGCAGTGGTGGTGACCTTTTTTGCTCTTCACGCCTTTGGTCGGATACCGACCATGCTCAACTTCACCTCAGGCCTTCGAAACCTGAAAGCGGCCTGTGAACTGGCTGGGGTGAAACACGTCCTGACCGCCGGAAAATTCATTGAGCAAGGCAAGTTGCATGACCTGACCGACGCCCTCGAGTCCGTGGCCAAGGTCGTCTATCTCGAAGACGTCCGCGAAAGCGTTGGTTTGGCTGACAAACTCTTTGCAGCCACCGCTGGCCTGATACCACAGGCCTTTCTTGCAAAAGCCCAGGCCTCCGACCCCGGCGTTATTCTCTTCACGTCGGGCAGCTTTGGTACGCCCAAGGGTGTTGTTTTGAGCCAGGCCAACCTGGTGGCCAATGTGCTGCAAATTGCCGCTCACATCGATCTCGACCCTGACTGGGTCATGTTCAATCCCCTCCCCACCTTCCACTGCTTTGGCCTGACGGCAGGGGTTCTCTTGCCGATCCTGACAGGCATGAAGGCCTTCCAATACCCCTCGCCCCTGCACACAAAAATCATTCCGCCTCTCATAAAGGACTGCAAGGCGTCGATATTGTTGGCGACCGACACCTTTGTGAACCAATACGCTCGGGTGGCTGAGCCCGATGAAATGAGTGGGCTAAAATTCATCGTCTGCGGTGCCGAAAAGGTTCGCGAAGAAACCCACAACCTGATCACCGAGCGCTTTGGAAACGTGCCTGTGCTTGAAGGCTATGGAATGACAGAAGCCGCGCCTGTGGTGGCGGTGAATAAGCCGACCGATAATCGCCGGGGCACGGTGGGTGGCCTCTTGCCTGGGATTGAAGTGCGCCTTGAGCCCGTCGAGGGCATTTCCGGAGGTAGTCGCTTTTATGTTCGCGGAACGAATGTGATGTCTGGCTATCTCTTGCCAGACGGGACGGTAGAGACACCCGAGGACGGTTGGCATGATACCGGTGACGTTGTGTCTATTTCCGAAGACAATTGGATCAAAATTCTGGGTCGAGTGAAGCGCTTCGCCAAGGTCGGCGGGGAAATGGTGTCCCTGACGGCGGCGGAGGACTTAGCGGCAACCGTCTGGCCAGAAGCGCGCCATGCCGTGGTCGCTATGCCTGATCCAAAAAAAGGCGAGCGGCTGGTCCTTTTCACCGATCAACAGGACGCGGACTCTTCAACCCTCCTGGCTCATGCCCAATCGATTGGGGCCCCGGAGTTGGCTGTGCCCAAGAAGATCCTGCGGATCGCTGAAGTTCCCGTGCTGGGAACAGGCAAAACGGACTATGTGGCCCTTCAACGCATGGCCGAAACGGACGGGCGGCGGGCCGCCTAGATCGAAGCTAGATGTGAAGGACCTTGCCAAAAGCATCTAGGGCCGACTCGTGCATGGCCTCGCTCATGGTCGGGTGCGGATAGACTGTGGCGTGGAGTTCAGCCTCTGTGGCTTCTAGGGTCATGGCCAAGGCATAGCCTTGGATCATTTCGGTAACCTCTGCGCCGATCATGTGTGCGCCAATCAAGGCACCGGTCTTGGCGTCGAACACGGTTTTCACAAAGCCCTCGGTCTCACCGGACGCAATGGCCTTGCCATTGGACCGAAAGGGGAAGCGACCAACCTTGATCTCGATGCCCTCTTCCTTGGCCTGGGCTTCTGTAAGGCCGATGGAAGCGACCTGCGGCGTCGAATAGGTGCAGCCGGGTATAGGTGCCGTCAAATTAGAGGATGGCAGGCCAGCAATATGCTCGATGCAGTGGACCCCCTCGTGGCTCGCCTTGTGCGCCAACCAGGGCGGCCCGGCCACATCGCCAATGGCATAGAGCCCAGGAACCCCGGTCGCGCCATGGCCGTCGGTGACGATATGGGTGCGCTCAATTTGAACGCCGAGCGCCTCCAGGCCCATATCCTCGACATTTCCCACAATGCCAACCGCGACAATGGCCACATCTGCACTCAGGGTTTCTGTCTTACCGGCCGTATCCAGATCTAGACTGACCCCAGTCTTAGTCGCCCTCAAGCTTTTCACAGTGGCACTGACCCGGAACGTCAATCCGCGCTTCTCAAAGGCCTTTTGCGCAGCCTTTGAAACCTCTTCGTCCTCCACCGGCAAGATGCGCGGCAGGCTCTCGATGACGGTCACATCCGATCCCAGGGCGCAATAGAAGCTGGCGAACTCAATACCAATGGCCCCAGAGCCGATAACCAGAAGGGATTTAGGGGCGGCCTTCGGAACTAGGGCTTCTCGATAGGTCCAAATTCGCTCACCGTCTGGGACTAGGCCAATGGCAGGAAGGGTCCGTGCTCGCGCCCCTGTGGCTAGGATCACGTGTTTCGCTGTCAAGCTGCGGGAACCGCCAGCCTTCAGGGCGACAACCACCTTTGGGGCCGCTGTGCCCTTTTCGAGCTTGGCGTACCCCTCAATCACCTCGATCTTATGCTTCTTCATCAAGAAGGCGACGCCGGCATTAAGCTGGGTAGAGACCCCTCGGGAGCGCTTCACAACGGCATCGAAGTCGAAGCTGGCCCCCTCAACCTTCAGGCCGTAGTCGCCAAGATGACCGAGCTGCTCGTAGACCTCAGCAGACTTAAGCAGGGCCTTGGTGGGGATACACCCCCAATTTAGGCAGATACCGCCTAGCAGTTCTCGCTCAACAATCGCCGTCTTAAAGCCCAGTTGGCTAGCGCGGATGGCCGTAACGTAACCGCCAGGACCAGATCCGATAACAATGACGTCGAAATCCATGGCTTTGGCCTCAAACGATCATGGTGATGGGATCTTCGATCAGAACCTTGAAGGCCTGTAGCCAACGAGCCCCCACAGCCCCATCGACGACCCTGTGATCGCAGGTCAGGGTCACAGTCATCATCGTGGCGATCGCCAATTGATCGCCGACCACAATGGCTCGCTTCTCACCGGCTCCAACGGACAAGATCGCACCCTGGGGCTCGTTGATGATCGAGGCGAAGGCCTTAATCCCAAACATGCCTAGGTTGGAGATAGAGAAGGTGCCGCCCTGAAATTCTTCTGGCTTCAGCTTCTTTGAGCGTGCTCTGACTGCGAGATCCTTGGCCTCTGTCGCGATTTGCGCCAGGCCTTTAAGCTCTGCGGACCGGATAATCGGTGTGATAAGCCCCCCCTCCACCGCCACAGCCATGGCAATGTCCGCATGGTGATGCAGAGCTATGCCTTCGGGGGAATAGCTGGCATTTGCCTCAGGCACTTGCTTCAAAGCCACTGCCGCAGCCTTGATCACGAGATCATTGACGCTGACCTTGATGCCTTGGGCTTCCAAAATGCCATTGACCTTCGCCCGCGCCGCCAGCAGGCCGTCGATATTCAGGTCGATGGTCAGGGGGAAGTGCGGCACATCCCTGAAGCTATCCGTCATCCGACGGGCAACGGTCTTTCGCATGCCATCCAGCGGGACCAAATCATAGCTGCCGTCGGCAATGCCCATCTGTGCAAGGGACTGGGCCTGACGCGGCGCCATTGGCAGCACAGGTACAGCAACTGGCGCTGGCCTTGGCTGTTCAGTGACCTTAGGCGCGCCCGGAATCGCGGTTTCAACGTCAGACTTGATAATGCGACCATGGGGTCCCGTTCCCCTGATCGAAGACAGATCGAGGCCTTTTTGATCTGCGATCCGGCGGGCCAGGGGTGAGGCAAAAATCCGCCCGCCCCTGTCGGTCGCCGTTTCAAGTGGCGCAGGCGCGAGCATCGCTGGCGACACCGTCACGACGGGTGTTGCAATCACAGGCACCGTTGGCACGACCACAGGCTTTGTTTCACCGCCCGATAGACGCGCAATGGGCGTATTGACCTTGACCTCCTCGGTCCCCTCAGGAACCAGTATGGCTTCCACAACCCCCTCGTCGACCGCCTCCACTTCCATGGTGGCCTTGTCAGTCTCAATTTCGGCAATGACATCGCCGCTTCGGACGGTATCCCCGGCCTTGATGAACCACTTGGCGAGGATTCCCTCTTCCATGGTCGGCGATAAGGCGGGCATTAGAATATCAGTAGACATGGTCAGGCGCTCACGCAGGGGGTCATGGCTATTCCTGTGACAAGTGGCTGAGATGGTCGGCGTTTGCCTCCCAGTTCTGTCCATCAAATTCAGAGAGGTTCAGGGTGACGGGAGCGTCAAGGCAGCGCGCATTGACCGACCAGCCATCAGGATTTGATCGAGGCCGGTAGAAGGATTTCACCCCACAGGCCTTGCAGAAGAGGTGCTTGGCAACGCCTGTGTTGAAGACATATTCCGTGAGTGCAGGCTCGCCCTCAGTCAGACGGAAACGGCTGGCCGGGACAATCATGTGAACAAAGCCGACCTTTGCACACATGGAACAATTGCAGGTCTGAGCCTCCACTGGTTCAACAAGCGCGACGTCAAATCGTACTGCGCCACAGTGACAGCCGCCGGTGTGCCATTTCAAATCACTCATCGATAGCAAACCGCCTTGGCGGCCAGAACGATTTTCTCGACGCTTGGCAAGGACAGCAGTTCCAGATTGGCCGCATAGGGCATGGGAACATCTTCCTGGCAAACCCGCGTGGGAGGAGCGTCGAGGTAGTCGAACGCATGCTCTAGCACCCGCGCCACCACTTCAGCGCCCACCCCCATAGGGCCCCATCCCTCTTCAGCTGTAACGAGGCGATTGGTCTTCTTCACGCTCTCGACGATGGTTTCGTGGTCCAAGGGCCGAAGGGTGCGAAGATCGATAACTTCGGCGTCAATCCCTTGGGCGGCAAGGTCGTCCGCAGCCTTCAGCGCCAGACCCACCATGCGAGAATGGGCGGTGATGGTGACATCCTTACCCACACGGCGAACCTTGGCCTTGCCAATCGGGACCACCCAATCGACATCTGCCGGGATTTCGAACTCGGTCCCATAGAGCATTTCGTGCTCCAGGAAGACCACAGGATTGGGATCACGGATGGCAGCCTTGAGAAGGCCCTTAGCGTCCGCGGCGTCATAGGGCGCAATGACCTTCAACCCGGGGATCTGCGCATACCAGGCTGAATAGTCCTGACTGTGTTGGGCACCAACGCGGGCAGCAGCACCGTTTGGGCCGCGGAACACAACAGAGCACCGGATCTGGCCCCCTGACATATAAAGAGTCTTGGCTGCAGAATTGATGATGTGATCAATGGCCTGCATCGCGAAATTGAAGGTCATGAACTCGATAATGGGCTTCAGACCGGCCATGGCAGCCCCGACGCCCAGACCTGCAAAGCCATGCTCAGTTATGGGGGTATCGATGACCCTCCGGTCCCCGAACTCCTGCAGCAAATCCCGGCTGACCTTATAGGCTCCCTGATATTGGGCGACTTCTTCACCCATCAGGAAGACGGCGTCATCCCGACGCATTTCTTCGGCCATGGCATCCCGAAGGGCGTCGCGCACGGTGATCTTCACCATCTTGACGTCAGCGGGCAGTTCCGGGCGGATGGCCACCAGAATCGAAGGCGCCGGGGCGAGATTCACGGGTTCGGGTGCGACCACAGGCACGGGCGGTGGTGCTGGCGCCGGCACAACCGGCGCTTGCCCCACAAGCCTAGCAATCGGCGTATTGACCTTCACCTCTTCAGAACCTTCGGGGATCAAGATCGCTTCGATCACGCCCTCGTCCACCGCCTCGACCTCCATGGTCGCTTTGTCAGTCTCGATCTCGGCAATCACGTCGCCGCTACGCACTGTGTCCCCGGCCTTTACAAACCATTTGGCGAGGGTCCCCTCTTCCATGGTCGGGGACAGGGCCGGCATAAGGATGTCGGTCACTGAGCGGCCTCCAGATAGACGTCTGTGTACAGCTCCGAAGGATCGGGCTCCGGACTTGTGCGGGCGAACTCTGCGGCATCGGCAACGATCCGCTTCACATCCGCATCAATGGCCTTCAAGGCCGCGTCGTCAGCCCATCCGTTCTTTTCCAGAAGTTCTTGAAGGTGGTCGATCGGATCCCTGGTCTTGCGGACCTGGTCGACTTCCTCCCGTGTGCGATATTTCGCCGGATCACTCATGGAATGGCCACGATACCTGTAGGTTTTCATCTCAAGAATATAGGGGCCCTTGCCCGAACGCGCGTGCTCAGCAGCCCGGCCAGCGGCATCGCGGACAGCCACGACATCCATGCCGTCCACTTCCTCACCTGGGATCAGGAAGGACGCGCCGCGCTTATAAAGATGGGTCTCTGCCGAGGACCGCTCTATCGAGGTGCCCATGGCGTATTGATTGTTCTCGATCACGTAGACAACCGGCAGGCTCCACAGCTCGGCCATGTTGAAGCTCTCATAAACTTGGCCCTGGTTGGCTGCCCCATCGCCAAAATAGGCAAAGCAGACATTTCCGTTGGCCTTGTATTTGTTCGCTAAAGCCAGGCCGGTGCCAAGGCTTACCTGCGCACCGACAATGCCATGGCCGCCGTAGAAATCGGCCGTTGTCGAGAACATGTGCATGGAGCCGCCCTTGCCTTTAGACGACCCTCCCGCCCGGCCAGTCAGCTCGGCCATGACCTCCCGGGGATCCATGCCACAGGCCAGCATGTGCCCATGGTCTCGATAGCCGGTGATCACTTGGTCGCCGGCTTTTTTGATCGCCTGGACGCCAACAGCAATGGCTTCCTGCCCGATATAGAGATGGCAGAACCCACCAATCAAACCCATGCCATATAGCTGCCCCGCGCGCTCTTCAAAGCGACGGATCATAAGCATGTCCCGGTAATAGCCGAGCAACTCGTCCTTCGTAGCGGTAGCCCCGACCGGAGCCTTCTTCGTTTTAGACGCTGAGACAGCGGGGCTTCTCGCCATGAGTCACTCCAGGTATTTATCTTCGAGGTCCGGCGTGACCCGCATGAGCAGCCCCCGGACCTTACGGGTTCAGCCTGATCACATAGTCCCTTGGATCGGCGAAACCTAACAGGGAACGAGCTCGCTCCTCCAGAAGATCGGCCGACATAGACTCGTCCCGCAATAGGTGCGCGCGAGCCTCCAAGTCTTCTCTTTGGCTAAGGATAGCTTGAAGCTCAGCTGTCTTGGCCGCAAGCGTCGCGTCGCGCTCACCTGTCATCAGAATTCCCCGGTCACCCGTCAAAGCGTGAAATCCGAAGTAGGAAATCAGCAGGGCCAACCCGAAGGTTGTGAAATAGGTGCGAAGAACGGAGAGCACTGGGCCGGAATCACCTGATCAAAAAGATGAGTTCACATTGCTCGCACATGCTTAACCAAGGCTTTCCGAGGCGATGAACCCTCAGCGCTTCAGAGCCTTGCGGCCCAAATAGATTGCCTGATCGCCCAGTTCTTCTTCAATCCTGAGAAGTTGATTATACTTGGCTGTCCGATCCGAGCGCGCCAAAGACCCCGTCTTGATCTGTCCGCAGTTGGCAGCAACTGAAAGGTCCGCAATGGTGGAGTCCTCGGTTTCGCCAGACCTATGGCTCATGACCGAAGTGTAGCCAGCACGATGCGCCATATCGACGGCATCCAAGGTCTCCGACAAGGTGCCAATCTGGTTGACCTTCACCAGGATAGAATTGGCCAGCCCCCGCTCAATGCCCTCGGCTAAGCGCAAGGGATTGGTGACAAAGAGGTCGTCCCCGACCAACTGCACCTTGCTGCCCAGCTTATCGGTCAGAAGCTTCCAGCCATCGAAATCATCTTCGGCACAGCCATCTTCAATGGTCGCAATCGGGAAAGCTGTCACCAGAGCTGCCAGGTAATCCACCATGCCAGCGGGATCGAGGATCTTACCCTCGCCGGCAAGATTGTACCTTCCGCCACTGAAGAACTCCGTTGAAGCCACGTCGAGGCCGAGCAAAAAGTCAGACCCGGCCTTATAGCCAGCAGCCTCACCTGACTTCACGATGAATGCCAAGGCTTCTTCCGCTGTCGCGATATTGGGCGCGAAACCGCCTTCATCCCCAACATTGGTGTTATGGCCCGCGGCCTTCAAGGCCGACTTCAAGCTGTGGAAAATCTCAGCCCCCATCCGCAGGCCTTCGGCAAAGCTCACAGCACCAGTGGGCAGGATCATGAATTCCTGGATGTCGATGGGGTTATCAGCATGGGCCCCGCCATTGATGATGTTCATCATTGGCACAGGCAGGACGCGGGCGTTGACGCCCCCAACGTATTTATAGAGCGGTAGGTCCGCTGCGCAGGCCGCCGCCTTAGCAGCGGCCAAGCTTACCCCCAGAATAGCGTTTGCACCGAGGCGAGACTTATTTTGCGTGCCGTCCAGTTCAATCAGGAGAGTGTCCAGCCGCCGTTGATCCTCTGCGTCGAAACCAGAGAGGGCGTCATAGATCTCACCATTCACGGCATCGACCGCGGCGAGGACGCCCTTGCCCCCATAGCGTGACTTGTCGCCATCGCGCTTCTCGACGGCCTCGTGTGCACCGGTCGACGCCCCAGAGGGTACGGCAGCGCGGCCCATGGAGCCGTCTTCCAGCACCACATCAACTTCGACGGTGGGATTGCCCCGGCTATCGAGGATTTCGCGCGCGGTAATGTCGACGATCTCGGTCATAGCAGGTCTCCGAATGGAAATTTATACAGCGAGCCTTAGCTAGCTTCGTCCGACCGAGCAATCGCGCGACCTTGACTTTGGTTGCTGAAAACGGACTTTCAGAACCTCGTTTTGGAGAACGGCTATGATCCTGGTGGAGATTACCAACGCTGTCGCCCTGGTGACGCTCAATCGTCCTGAGGCCATGAATGCGCTTTCAAGGGCCTTACGGGCAGAACTCCACAAGACACTCAGCGCCCTGGACGCAGACCCAGCGGTGAAGGTCATTGTCCTGACCGGCGCCGGTGACCGTGCTTTCACGGCAGGGCTGGACCTGAAGGAACTGGGCGAAGACCCCGACGGCCTTAAAGCTGCAAACGCAACAGAGCCGTCTGAAAACCCTGCCTGGGCGGTCATAGCCTGCAAGAAGCCAGTTATCGGGGCCATTAATGGGGTGGCCATTACGGGCGGATTTGAGGTGGCCCTGGCGTGTGACGTCTTGATCTGCTCGACACGGGCGCGGTTCGCTGACACCCATGCACGGGTCGGTATTACCCCTGGCTGGGGGCTCTCGCAAAAGCTATCGCGTTTGATCGGCCCCTATCGCGCCAAGGAATTGTCGCTGACAGGTAATTTCCTGGATGCTGAGACCGCTTATGCCTGGGGTCTGGCCAATCGCGTGGTTGCCCCAGAGGACCTCATTCCCGTCGCCTTAAAGCTGGCCTCGGACATGGCCCAGATCGAACTGGGCATGCTGACCACCTACAAGGCCATGATCGATGAGGGGTATGAGTTAAGCCTTCGAGAGGGCTTGGAACTCGAGCAAGCGCGCTCACGCGCTCACAATAAAGGCGTCACACCAGACATGGTGGAACAAAGGCGGGCTGGGATCCAGGCCCGAGGCCGCGCGCAGTAACCTGCGCGCCGGGCCCCTTAGTCTTGCTTCGGCGTGATGACCTGGCGGCCTTTGTACATGCCAGTCTTGAGGTCGACATGGTGCGGGCGCTTCAGTTCGCCGGTTTCCTTGTCCTCGACAAAGCTATTGGCACCCAGGGCGTGATGCGAGCGACGCATATTGCGACGAGACGGGGATACTTTGCGTTTAGGAACGGCCACGGGAGAATCTCTCAGGCGTAAAATGGATGCGGCGACCCAGGGCCCCCGACGTGAGCGCGGGTGTATGCCTTAATCGCTCGATCGATTCAAGAGCCGTTCGGACCCATTCGAAATTGCGGCACGCAATCTCGAACTAGACCAGACGACTGCGCACCTTTGCAGCGCCGACAAAACTCGAAAATAGCGGGTGAGGATCAAAAGGTCGGCTCTTGAGTTCGGGATGAAACTGGACCCCCACAAACCAAGGGTGATCCTCCCGTTCGCAAATTTCAGGCAAAATTCCATCCGGAGACAGACCGCTAAAATTCAACCCCGCGCCCTCGATTGCTTGGCGGTAGTCAATATTGACCTCATAGCGATGACGGTGACGCTCATGGATCGATGTCGTCCCATAGATCTTAGAGACCAGAGATCCAGGCGCTAGGACGGCTTCGTAGGATCCCAGACGCATGGTTCCTCCGAGATCGTCTCCCTCCCCACGCATTTCCTTTTTGTTGCCCTTGGTCCACTCGGTCATCAAACCGACGATGGGTTCAGATGTTGGCCCAAACTCCGTCGATGAAGCCTCCAAAAGGCCTGCAAGATTGCGCGCAGCCTCGACCATGGCCATCTGCATGCCAAAGCAGATACCAAAATACGGAATCTGATGTTCCCTGGCGAATTGGATAGCCCGGATCATTCCCCCAGACCCTCTTTCCCCGAACGCACCAGGAACGAGGACCCCGTGAACATCAGCCAGACGCTCGGCGATCAAACCCTCTTCCCGCTCAAAGGCCTCACCCTCGATCCAATCGAGTTTGACCCGAACATTATTGGCGACACCGCCGTGCACAAGGGCCTCGACGAGCGACTTATAGGCATCCGTCAGGCCGGTATATTTGCCGACCACGGCAATGTTCACCTCGCCGTCAGGATGGGTCAGTCGATTGGAAATGTCCGCCCATCGCGCGAGATCTGGGGCGGGGGCCGTATCGCGTAAGCCAAAGACGTCCAGCACTTCACGATCCAAGCCTTGGGCATGGTAGTCCAACGGAACGCCGTAGATATTGCTAGAATCCATGGCCTGAATGACCGCGCTTTCGCGGACATTACAAAACTGGCCGATCTTACGCCGTTCGCTATCTGGGATAGGCTGCTCACAGCGACACAGTAAGATATCGGGCTGGATGCCAATCGACCGCAGTTCCTTCACAGAATGCTGAGTCGGCTTAGTTTTCATCTCACCCGCAGTCTTGATGTAGGGCAGCAAGGTTAGGTGAATATAGCAAGCGTAGCCGCGAGGCAGCTCCTGTCCAAGTTGGCGAATAGCTTCAAAGAACGGAAGGCCTTCGATGTCGCCAACTGTGCCGCCAATTTCAACGAGAACGAAGTCGACACCGTCGCCTGGGTCGGAAAGCACGAACTGCTTAATCTCGTCAGTCACATGCGGAATGACCTGCACCGTGGCCCCAAGATAGTCCCCCCGGCGCTCCTTCTCGATGATGGTCTTATAAATTTGGCCTGTCGTAATGTTGTCGGCACCCGTCGCACTAACGCCGGTAAACCGCTCATAGTGGCCCAGGTCTAGATCGGTCTCGGCGCCATCATCTGTGACGAAAACCTCGCCATGCTGATAAGGACTCATGGTCCCAGGATCGACGTTCAAATAGGGGTCTAATTTACGCAGACGTACCTTGTAGCCACGCGCTTGCAGCAGCGCACCAAGTGCAGCGGACGCCAGACCTTTTCCCAAGGAAGAGACCACGCCGCCGGTGATGAAAATGTACCGGGCCATGGGAATTCAGATTAGCCGTGATTCGGGGCGAAAGCTCGGCGTCGATTTCGCTGACCGGGACCAGATCACAAAACCCAATTCAAACGCGCAAAGGGGTTCGATCCGCGAACGCGGCGTTCTTGCATGCTGCACGTGAGTCGACCTTAGGGTTTTGAGGGGGCTGCCGGGTCAGGTTCACCGGCGAAAGGGTTATTTACGGTCGGAGTTGGTGCCTGAATAGGGCTAGGGGCGCTGGACGGTGAACTTGGAGCCCCCTGCCCCTGTCCAGCAGGCTGTCGATTTAGGGTGCTCGGCGCGAGGTTATTCATTTTAACCCGATCGACGACCGAGGTCGTGCCCCTGGACTTCCCCGATAAGAGGGTCAGGCTGATGCTCAGGATAAAAAACAGCGACGCCAGGATCCAGGTGGTCCTCGTCAATAAATCGCCCGCGCCCCGGGCGCTCATCATGCCCGTTGGCCCACCACCCATCCCAAGTGCACCGCCTTCAGACCGTTGAAGCAGCACGACAGCAATCAAAGCGATGCTGACCAAGATATGGCAGACGAGCAGAATTCCGAGCATTTCCATGTCCGATGACTGGGGGCGCGCCCCAAAAACCAAGCCGCGCATCTAGCATCCCCACGCACCGAAAGCCATAGCAGCGGACGCGTGGTCAAATTGCAAAAACGACTTTAGGTGGAGCTAAACAGGCTACAACCCTTCTTGTTACTCCCATTGCTTGTATCACATCAAACATGCACTGCGGTTCATCGGACTAGAACGATGGCAAAATTTTAAGACATTGAGCGTTAACCAGATCGGAAGAGATCAGGCTCTCGACCATTGGTAATGGCCCATGCAATCTTACAAAATGGCTGACGGGCTTCGGGGGCGAAAAAGTTGAACAATAGAAGCCCCGATCGGTCAATTCGCAATCTCGGTGCCCTTCAGAGGACCGCCTCTACGAGCCGCGTTCTGAATCTTACGGCAGTCGGCGCGACGCATCGCGACGACCCAACCCACAGATCTGCACCCTTCTTCGTCAATCCTGTGCTCAACGAGAGCATTATCCTGAAACATCGCCTCCGCTCGGACGAGCGCTTCGTTTTCGACGACGAACGGCAGGTGGCAACAAAGATCATCATTCCCTTCGAAAGATCTGATCTTCGGATGGGCGGACGGTCCTTCTTTGTCGGACAAAGAGGCTGGACCCAGATGATTGATGAAATCGCCGAAGAAAGCACCAAGAGCCATCGCGACGTTTCGTTGATGCTGGCCCTCGATGAGCTTCCGTCTCTCGATCCATTCCTCTTACGAGAACACCTCAACCGCCGGGGCTTTCCGATCGCGCCAATCTATTTCGCGATATCCGAGGCCGATCTGGAAAGGATGCAGGAGTATGTGGGCCTGCAAATCCACCAGCTCATTAGCCTAGCCTTTCCCGCCAATAGTGGTCTGGGAAATGCAGACAAAATGGTCCAAGCCCTTCTATCCACCCAGATAGACGAGCGATTGGAGCCCCTGCGTATTGTCATGCGCTTGGAAGGCGAGGCCTATCGTGAGGGCGTCTTTTCCTGGAAAGGCTTTCTTTATTACAAATGGGTTCTCAGTGACCTTGCGCCGAAATTAGCAACTGTAATCAAAGAGTTGCCCATGCTTCGAGCGACGGGCCACCGGGATCGTGAGTCTCTTCGGTATATCGAAGAAGCACGCGGTCGGCTTTTAGCCGCAGTCAATCAGCGGCGCCGTGAAGTTGCCGCAGCCCTCCAAGTTTACGACACTGCCTTTGACGACCTCACCACGAATGGTCGTCCCATGGCGTTTCGCGACTTTCTTCTCAAGGCCCCAGAAATGTTCATGATGCTTGGGGAACGTATGGGAGTGATTTCCCATATTTCCAGCTTCTGGCGATACCGTTTTCCAAATGAGAGAGCACTGAACGCACCCACAGGAGAAGTGGTCGATATTCTTCAGGACTTTGAGGCCAACCTCATCAGCTATGATAAAACCCAACGCGACGACGCCTAGGCTAGGGCGACGCCACCTCATCATCTTGGCTAGGAAGATTGTCTAGGGCGTCTCTGTCCTGAGTTGTTCGACAAAATCACCAATCCACGTATTGCGCCCAGGCTTCATCCGCTCTGCCCGATAAATGTGGCTGAGGTCTGCATATGCCTTGTCGAAATTCTTATTGACGATGACATAGTCATAGCTGGTCCAGTGGGTAATCTCTTCCCGACCACGCACTAGCCGTCGTTGGATGACGTCTTCATGGTCTTGGGCGCGGGCGTGTAGGCGGCGAGATAGGTCTGACCAGGAAGGCGGCAACACGAAGACCCCAACAGAGTCCTCAGGCATGGCGGCAGTAATTGACCGGGCACCCTGCCAATCAATGTCAAACAAGACGTCATGGCCCATTTCTAAGGCCTCAGTCACCGGCTTACGAAGTGTTCCATAGCGATGATCATGAACCTTGGCCCATTCCAGCATCTGGTCTTCGGCAACGAGGCGATCAAATTCCGCATCGGAAACGAAATGATATTCTCGCCCATCTTCTTCGCCTGGGCGGGGCGACCGCGTGGTGGCAGAGATCGAAAGGGTCAGATCTGAATAGTCGGCGACGAGCCGCCGAGACAGCGAGGTCTTCCCGGCACCCGAAGGACTCGACATGAGCAGCAGTAGACCGCGCCTTTGTGTCTCCCAAGGCTTGTGATGCTCATCAGCTTGGCTCATCGGCTATTCCACATTTTGGACCTGTTCGCGAAACTGCTCGATCGTGGCCTTCAGTTCCAGGCCCAGAGTCGTGAGTTCCGGTAGGGCAGACTTGGCGCAAAGCGTGTTGGCCTCGCGCATAAATTCCTGGGTCAGAAAGTCTAGCCTGCGTCCAGCCGGCCCAGACGCCGCAATCTGTGATCTTGCGGCCTGCACGTGCCCCACCAATCGGTCGAGCTCTTCACGGACATCAGCCTTTACAGCCATTGCAGCCGCTTCGACGACAATGCGTTCAGCAACACCAGGGCCAGAGCCAGCCAACTCGGTCATTCGATTCGCAAACCTAGCCTGAATAACCTTGGGCTGATCCTTAGCCTTAGCGTCGGCCAGGGTAACAAGGTCAGCTATGGTTGTTAGCTGTCCAAGAAGGACGGTTTCCAGGCCCGCCCCCTCTTCCAGACGGGTTTCGAGCAACCCATCAAGCGCGCTATGAATTGACCCTGTGATAAGCGCATCTAAGGCAGTTAAAGCCTCCGGCGCCTCCACCTCAGCCTCGGTATCGAGGACCCCACGCAAACCTAGCAAGCCATCCAGTGTGGGTTTGGCAACATCGCCCCGGGAAATCCAGGTCTGCCCAGCCTGCAAATAGGCCTCAGCCTGTGCCAAATTTACTTGGATGGCACTGCGCGCCAAGGACCGCTTGGCTGTGACACCAACCGTAATTTGTCCACGCTGGAACCGGCCTTGAACGGCATCTCTGGCCCTTCGCTCGAGCCCGTCAAGGCCTGGCGGGCCTCGAAAACGAAGATCAAGATTACGCCCGTTCACCGATCGCGCTTCTACAGACCAGGCCCATTCGCCGTTCGATCCATCAGATCGACCGAAGCCCGTCATGCCAGAAAGGCTCATGATTTTTCGCCTGGCTTTACAGCTGACGCCCGGGCCTTCTCGACTCGCCGCCACTTGCTGACATTTCGTATATGTTCCTCAAGGGTGGACGCAAAAGCATGCCCCCCCGTGCCATCGGCCACAAAATACAATTCGCTGGTCCTGGGTGGGTCTAAAACCGCCGCAAGCGCCTCTCGCCCAGGATTGGCAATAGGCGTCGGTGGAAGGCCATTGATCTGGTAGGTATTGAACGCAGAAGGCGCAGCCAGCTCTGAGGCCAAAAGCCCACGCCCTAAAGGACGACCTTGGCTGATGCCATAAATCACCGTTGGATCACTTTGCAGGCGCATACCCAGACGCAACCGGTTCAAGAAGACAGCTGCGACCCGCGGGCGTTCACTCGCCTTGCCGGTCTCCTTCTCTACGATCGAGGCAAGGGTGATGGCTTCGTTCATGGATTGAAACGGTAGACCACTCTGTCGGTTCTGCCACAGCAGGGCCATCAGCCGATCCTGGGCATCCATCATCCGCTTAAGGACCCTTGCCCGATCCTCACCTCGGCTGAACTCATAGGTCTCAGGAAGAATGCTACCCTCAGCTGGCGTCGGCGCAACGCCGGACAATAGGGGCTCTGTCGCAAGTTTTTCTACGACTGCCTCTGAGGTCAGCCCCTCTGGGATTGTCACCTGTCGCCGAACGATCTTGCCTGAGCGGATATCAGAAAGAATACCGCTGACCGATTCCCGACTTTTTATGGCGTATTCACCTGCCTTGAGCTCACGCGCTGCGCCGGTGACCTGAGCGGCGGTTATAAAAACGGCCTGTGAGCCAATGACCCCAGCGCGACGCAAGGCCGATGCAATTTCGGGAAGACTTGCCCCGTGACGTAGGTCAACGAGGGTCTCGTTCCCCTCTTTCGCAGCAGGCCCAGGGCCGACGTATGTCCAGAGCGCACCCAAAAAGACCAAGACCAGAATGAGGCCAAAAGCGGCACCTCCGCTCATCAAGCCAACGAGAAGGCTCTTGGCGGGGGTAACCCGACGCGGCCTCGATTTGGCCTTAGACCTCGTTTTTGGATTAGATTTTCCCGTCACGAGACCTTCTTAAAGACCACAGAGGCATTGGTTCCGCCAAAGCCGAAGCTATTGGAGAGGGCGATATTGATGGCCATGGGCTTGGGCGTGTTGGGAACAAGGTCGATGACCGTTTCAACGGACGGGTTTTCCAAATTGATGGTCGGCGGCGCGATTTGATCGCGGATCGCAAGGCATGTGAAGGCTGCTTCGATTGCACCCGCGGCACCGAGCAAATGCCCCGTCGCTGATTTCGTCGAGCTCATGGTGGCCTTGCTCGCGGCATTGCCCAGCAATCTGGTTACGGCACCCAGTTCGATCTCGTCCCCAAGCGGTGTCGAGGTACCGTGGGCATTGATATAATCGACGTCCGAGGCGTCAACACCGGCATCCTTAAGCGCCGCACGCATAGCGCGGAACCCCCCGTCGCCATCCTCCGCAGGCGCTGTGATGTGATAGGCGTCACCTGCCATGCCGTATCCGGCCACTTCGGCGTAAATCTTCGCGCCACGGGCCTTTGCGTGCTCATATTCCTCGAGCACCAAGACGCCTGCGCCCTCCCCCATGACGAAACCATCACGGTCCTTGTCATAGGGTCGACTGGCCCGTTCAGGCGCATCATTGAAGCCTGTCGACATGGCGCGGCAGGCAATAAATCCAGCAATGCCGACCGGGCAAATCGCAGCTTCTGCTCCACCTGCAATCATGACGTCAGCATCACCGTATTTGATCATGCGAGCAGCATCGCCAACGGCGTGTGCCCCCGTGGCGCAGGCGGTGACCACAGAATGGTTCGGCCCCTTAAATCCATATTTTATCGATACCTGACCCGAGGCCAGATTGATCAGGGCTGATGGGATGAAAAAGGGGCTGATCCTGCGGGGACCTTTTTCGTGCAGTTCGACGCTATTGATCTCGATCGTTCCGAGGCCGCCGATGCCAGAGCCAATAATGACCCCCGTGCGTTCTGCATCCTCAGCCGTGGCAGGAACCCAGCCTGAGTCGCGTACCGCCTCGTCGGCTGCAGCGACAGCATACAGGATGAAATCATCCACGCGCCTTTGATCCTTGGGCGCCATGGTCTTATCCGGGTCGAAAGAGCCCTCAATATCCGGGCCGCCGCCGCCCCGCCCATCGACCCTTGGAACCTCGCAGGCCACCTGACAGGCGTAAACCTCAGGATCAAAACGGGTGATTCTTCCCGCGCCGGACTTTCCAGCGAGGATAGCTTTCCAGCTGAGTTCGGTTCCTTGGCCCAGGGGGGTCAAAAGGCCGATCCCGGTAACGACGACACGACGCATGGCGGGCTCCAATACGCGAACCGCCGCGCCTCTGGGAAGGGACGCGGCGGTCAACTTTGCAAAAATGCCTAGGCTTTATGCGCCCAGACGTTCTCCGATGAACTTCACCGCGTCGCCCACCGTTTGGATGTGCTCAGCGGCGTCGTCCGGAATTTCGATGTCGAATTCTTCTTCGAAGGCCATGACCAACTCGACGTTGTCGAGGCTGTCAGCGCCAAGATCATCGATAAAGCTGGCCTTTTCGGTGACCTTATCTGGATCTGCGTCAAGGTGTTCGATGACGATCTTGCGCACGCGCTCAAGGATGTCGGACATGAGTAAAGGTCCCTGTTGTTCAACTGATCCATCTGCGACCGCCGACGAGATGTCAACCGCTCGCAAGACTTGTGGTTAGAGACCGCAGCCTCTGGGGTTCGAAAGTGGCCGTAGCATGTTCCCCCACCAGAGGCCAACAGGTCAAATCATTGCCATGCCGCCATTCACATGAAGAGTTTGGCCCGTCATGTAAGCTGCCTCATCACTGGCGAGGTAGGCGCAGGCTGCTGCAACCTCTGCACCCGTGCCCAGGCGCGCCGCCGGGATGGTCGAAAGGATCTGTCCCCTCTGCGATTCGTTGAGGGCGTCGGTCATTGGACTTTCAATAAAACCCGGAGCCACGCAGTTCACCGTGATGCCGCGAGTCGCCACTTCTTGAGCCAAGCTCTTGGAAAAGCCGATCATTCCGGCCTTGGATGCCGCGTAGTTTGTCTGACCGGGGTTTCCCATAACTCCGACAACGGAGGTGATCCCGATAATGCGACCGAACCGCCGCTTCATCATGCCCCGCATGGCCGCCCTGGTGAGTCGGAAGTAGCTTTCGAGGTTGACCTTGAGGACCGTATCCCAGTCCTCGTCCTTCATCCGCATCAGCAGGCCATCTTTTGTGATCCCCGCATTGGCGACCAAGATATCCAGCTGTCCGGTTGCCACCTCAGCGCGAGCGATGAGGCCGTCCACTGATTCGGCATCTGAAAGATTTGCGGCTGCGATAGAGGTTCGCTCTCCGAGCTGCGCCGCAAGGTCAGCCAAGATACCCTCACGGGTCCCAGACAAGACCACGTGAGCCCCTTGGCTATGAAGGGTCTTGGCAATCTCTGCGCCGATACCGCCCGTTGCACCTGTCACCAGGGCCGTTTTACCCGCTAAACTGAACATCTGATCCTCACAGGCTCTTGGCGAAGGCTTCAAGGTCCGCCGGTGAATTTAAGGGGGTGGCTTCCGCGTCTGGGGCGATGCGTTTGGCCATGCCAGTTAGCACCTTCCCCGCCCCGGCTTCGGCAAAACGCGTGACCCCACCCTCACCAGCTAACCAAATCATGGTTTCGCGCCAGCGAACCCGTCCCGTGACCTGCTCGACAAGCATCTTCCGAATGGCCTCGGGATCAAGGGTTGGCCTTGCGGTAATATTGGCGACCAAGGGTGCCCGCGGCGCAAGAAGGGTTGCCGTGGCCAAAGCTGCAGCCATTTCGTCCGCGGCCGGTTGCATAAGCGGGCAGTGGAAGGGCGCAGAGACATTCAGGGGAATCGCCCGAGCCCCGAGCTCCTTAGCTTTTTCGATCGCCAGATCTACGGCCGCCTTGGCTCCCGAAATCACGACATTCCCAGCATTATTGTCATTGGCGACCACGCAAACGCCCACAACCGAACCAGCCTCAGCAGCCGCCTCAGCCAAAGCAACATCGGATTTTGGTCCAATGAGCGAGGCCATCGCGCCTTCACCCACTGGCACGGCCCGCTGCATAGCTTGACCGCGCAGCTTCAAAAGCCGGGCCGTATCGCCCAGGGACAATGCGCCAGCCGCTGCCAGAGCCGAGTACTCCCCAAGGGAATGTCCGGCCACAAATCCGGCACGCTCAATCGCAACGCCGAACTCTTTCTCGAGGGTTCGCATAACCGCGAGGCTAACTGCCATCAGCGCTGGTTGCGCATTCTCCGTCAGGGTGAGCTGCTCCTCCGGGCCATCCTTCATCAAGGCGAATAGCTTCTGGCCGAGGGCATCATCCACCTCCTGGAAGACCTCCCTTGCGGCACCGAAAGCTTCGGCCAGGTCAACACCCATGCCAACGGCTTGGCTGCCTTGACCCGGAAACAGAAAGGCGAGGCTCATGATCTACTCCCTATGGACGCCAAACTGGCGCGGCGATCTTGCCGATGGGTTAGGTGATTAGCCCGGCTCCGGCAACTCTCTGGTCAATTCCAGTTTAGCGTTTCACTATACGCAAAACCAAGTTTGGGAGGTTTCCATGCGCGCTGTCGTTCGGCGAAACAAGCAGCTGCTCTGCACAGATATTGCTGAGCTCACCCCAGCCACAGGTCAGGTTCTCGTTCGGACCTTGGCCTGCGGTATATGCGGATCCGATCTTCACGCCCTCCACCACATGGAACACATGATGGAAACATCGGCCCGTGCCGGGGGTGGAATGGGCACAGGCTTTGATCCCACCAAGCATACGGTGTTCGGGCACGAATTCTGCGCTGAAATCCTGGAGCATGGGCCTGGAACCCTTCGGTCACTGAAAGCAGGCACCCGGGTTGTGAGCTTACCCGTGACCCTGACCGATACCGGTGTTGAAGCCTTAGGGTATTCTAACCGCCTGCCGGGGGGCTTTGCCGAACGGATGATTCTATCTGAAGCGCTTTTGCTCGAAGTCCCCAATGGACTGCCGACCGATAAGGCTGCGCTGACTGAACCATTTGCCGTAGGCGCTCATGCGGTTGCTAAGGCGCGATTGGATCGAGACTCAGTGGCGTTGGTCATTGGTTGCGGACCCGTGGGACTTGCGGTCATTGCCGGCCTAAAGGCGAAAGGTCATGGCCCGGTTATCGCCGCCGACTACTCCCCAAGGCGGCGCAAGGCCGCTGAGCTCCTAGGAGCGGATGTCGTAATCGATCCGGCCCAAGAGAGCCCGCATAGCCGATGGGAAGCCTTTGGAGTTCCTACTGCGCGATCCGCCCAAAACGCAGCCCGTATGATGGGTAAGACATTTGGCCATCCGGTTGTTTTTGAATGTGTCGGATCCCCCGGCATTCTTCAGCACCTGATCGAAGCTGCGCCAGCTGGAAGCCAGATTGTTGTGGCCGGCGTCTGTATGGAAACCGATAAGATCGAACCCGCCATCGCGATCACCAAAGAAATCGAATTGACGTTTGTCTTTGGGTATACCCCGGAAGAATTTTCAGGGACCCTTCGTCAAATCGCAGAGGGCATAATCGATGTCAGCGGCGTTGTGACAGGCAAGGTTGCGCTCGAAGGCGTTGCGGATGCCTTTGTGACCCTCGGTGACCCAGAGGCCCATGTTAAAATACTCGTCGAGCCCTAGTGCCGCATGGGCAGGGAGCGTCGGTCAAGGACAAAGTTGAGCAACTAAAAAGCCGTCTAGACGAGATAGCCAGGACGGCTTTTTAAGCTGGTTACAGGCTTTGCTTAGCCGACAAAGCCAAGCTCACCGTGGACATCAACCCGGCACGGCGATCCCGCATCTTGGGTTGCCCTGGCCAATTTATTAGCGGCGGCCTTAGCCTCGTCCTTGGTACCAAAAGTATCCACAGGGCCATCTTCGAGTTGGACAGTCCACGCCCCATTCACGGGCGCGACCTTGACCAGTTTTCTGGCAAGACTTGGACGCATGCCCATCAGACGGCCTCCCCAAAATTCAAGCCGAAAACGGTCATGGGGCCACACGCTCGAGCGAACTGGTCTCGCCCTTTAGGACTTTCACGCCAAGGAAATGCATTTCGCCATTGCGAAAATCGATGTCAGCGACCGCTACGCCTGGATGACGCTTCAGGGCTGAATCATCGCGGGGTGTCAGATGAAGGATGAGGGTGCTCATATCCACCCCCTCGGCCAAGGCCTCCTCGATTTCAGTTCGGAGACTCATAATCGACTGGCCAGAAGAAACTGGACTTGCGGATTTCGGGCGCATTCGGATCCTTTGCGGGCCAACAACAGACGTTTCGGCGAGATATCCGAGGTTACGGAGCGCTGTTCGCTGCCGTGTCTGAGAGCCAGCCTAAATCTCACTATGCGCGAAATAAGAAAAAATTCACACTTCAATCTTGGACAATTCATCAATTTACATGCCCAACCTAAATACAATTTTGGATTACATTTTGTCTGATCCAAAAATATTTACCTATGCGCCTAGTTTTTTTGCGGATTTGTATTTACGATAGAGACATCGATCTCTGCTGCGCAACGCTCCTTTAAGCCCACTCGCTCGCGCGGGATGTTTGAAAGCCGACCTTTTCAGATTCGATCTCCGCCGGGCTCTTCCGGCGGATTCGCACCCACTACGGAGGCTGAAAATGGCTACCGGTACTGTCAAATGGTTCAACACCACCAAGGGCTTCGGCTTCATTCAACCCACTGACGGCGGCAAGGACGTGTTCGTACACATCTCGGCCGTTGAACGTTCGGACCTGAATGGCCTTCATGAAGGTCAAACCGTTTCCTACGAGCTTGAGCGCGACCAGCGTTCGGGCAAGGAAAGCGCTGTCCAACTGAAGAACGCCTAAGAATTTTCGCTGCAGCCTAGGTTGCGGACGTAAATCGGGGGTCGCCACCTAATGGGTGTCGGCCCCTTTTTATGCGCCATTGGCAGGCCCTTACAGACCGCCTATTGCACGGTTCGATAACCGCCAGGACCGAATGCTATGGAATCGCCCGAAATCGAACCCACCACCCCTGAGGAGTCCAAGCGCATTGCGCGGAACCAATTGGTTGGTCGTATTATGATCCTGGTCTTTGGGGCCTTGGTGATTATCCAGGTGGCACCCATGCTGATTAGGGTGTTCCGTCACCTCCCCCTCTAAGGCGATATTGAGGGTTTGAATTTCCTCGCCTTGTCCATGTAGGCTGCAGGGAATTAGAGAGGAAACTTCATGCGATTAACGACACCGCGCATTGCTGCGCTGGCAGATAGCAACCTCAATCCAGATCAGACCGAAATCCTGGCACCCATGGCCGCCACCGGCCGCGTGCTCAATATCTTTCGAACCCTGGCTAACGCGCCGAAGGCAGCCAAGGGGTTCCTTGCTTGGGGAAATTACGTTCTCTCTCGGCGAAACGACCTGCCTGCTCGTGATCGCGAAATCGTCATTCTGAGGACCGGCTATCTTTGCAAGTCCGGCTATGAATGGACGCAACACGTGGAAATTGGCAAACGGGACGGGCTCACCGACGAGGAGGTTGAGCGCATAAAGGTCGGGCCAGAGGACAAGGATTGGAGCGCATCAGACAAGGCCCTCCTCCAGGCAGCCGATGAACTCCATCACGACCAGTTCATCACCACACCGACCTGGACCGCGCTCAAGGCTCACTTCACCGACAAACAGTGCATGGACGTGGTCTTTACGGCTGGCCAATACACCCAGGTGTCGATGATTTTGAATAGCTTCGGGGTCCAGCTCGACGAGGGACAGGTGCTTGACCCGGATCTAAAGGGTTTCTGACGAGACCTTCGGGGGCCGGACGGGACAGAACTAAATCCTGTCCCTGCCCCCAAACGCTATTTCGGCGGCAAACGCTTTTGCGCAAGCGCTGCACAGGTCGCCGTACCGATTGGGCCTTCCCGGTCATAGAGCCAGGTTTCGCCAATGGCGACACCATCGGTGGCGTGATGGTTTACGGATTCAAAGCCCACCCATTCGCCCACCATGGCCCGGTGCAGGTAAACGGTGACGTCGGTATTGATATAGGCCAACCCTTTATCACGTGATGCGTTTGCAAACGGGCTACAGAAGTCGGCCGCCACCGCAACCCGCTGGAAGGGCGTCAAGGGAACTCCCGCCACCAATTCGCGGACTTCACTCATCCAGATCCTGCGGGGTCCAGGGTCTCCAAAACCACCTGCGATGGGCCGGGTTGCCCACATCCCGCCCATAGGTGACCGGGTATTTGGCAGGGGTTCAATCGTTTCTGGTAGGGGAACGTCCCAGTTCGGAGGGCTCCAAGTGGAGCCTTCAGGGTTCTCCGTTCGACGCAAGAATTGGCAAGTCGCCTTAGCCATGCTGACGCCACCTGAAATGAACTCGGCTTCCGTCATCCGAATCCGTCCGCCTTCGCGGATCAGGGTCGTGCGGATCTCCACCGGTTCAAAGCCCGGTAGCTTGTACATGTCGACGGTCAGTCTGGCTGGGGTGAAGTCATCACTCCCGAATTGGGCTTCCAAGCCATGGCCCAATAGGCCGATGACCACGCGGCCATGCAAAGATCGATTACCCCAAGGGCCACGACCTGACTCCTGGGGAATGAAATGATCCCCCTCGCGAACATAAAAAGGCTGATTTTCCATGGCGGGATACATGCCAGAATTTTTGCCCATGTCGAGCGAGGCTTGACCTTGATCAAGGCATTATTGGACGGCGGAGGCCTACTCACAGCAGATTTCTAGAGATGCTGGAGGCTGCTTTGATCGACCTAAGGCTGGGTGAAATTTCGATTGTCGCCGGGGAGGCTGAAGCGATTTTTGGGCGTACCTTCCCCCACCCTCCGCAGACGGTCTGGGCGATGTTGACCAGGCCAAACCTGTTGGCTCAGTGGCTGGCACCTGGGGAGATTGAGCTTTTCCTCGGTGGCCATGTGCACTTGGATTTCGGCGACAGTGGCATTGTCATCTACAGCCAGGTTTCAGCCTATTCCCCTGGACGCCTTCTGGAATACTCGTGGAGTGGGTCGGGGGCCACCTTAAGACCCTTGAGGTGGGAGATTGCCACCGCAGAGGGCGGCTCCCATCTTTCGCTCACCCTTGTCATGCCAGCTAACGAAGATATCGCGCGGTCCTGCGCTGGCTGGGAAGCCCACCTGGAAATGTTGGCAGCAGCCCTCGAGGGGGTTCCAATGCGGTTCCCCTTCGATCACTTCAAAGCAGCCCGGGAGGGGTACAAGTCCAAGCTGGCGGAAATGGAAGCTCAGGCCTGATCAAGGCTGCCCTGTCGGCGCATCATTCTGCCGATAGACAACACCACCCTTCATCACAAAGGGCGCATGCCTCAGAAGGCTGATGTCTTTTAAGGGGTCTCCGTTGACCGCAACGAGGTCTGCAAAATGCCCTGCCGAGATCGTACCGATCTTGTCCGATGCACCGATTAGGTCTGCACCATTCCGGGTCGCAGCCAAAATGGCATCCATCGGTGCCATGCCGCTGGCAGTCAAAAGCGAAAATTCCAATGTATGGTCGCCTTGCCCAAGGTCTGTGCCATAGGCAATTTTGACACCCGATTTTAGCGCCCGTGGCATGTTCTGTTTTGGCAACAAGTCGTTGGCCAATTCCTTTTGTGCGGTTCCAGGCGTCAAGAGCTCGGGATGCTCACTGGCCGCACGGTAGAAGACATCGAACACGGTCAGGGTCGGCACCAGATAGGTGCCCTTTGCTTTCATGAGAGCCAGGGCTTCATCTGTGGCAAAGGACCCGTGCTCGACGGAATCCACCCCCGCCCTCACCGCAGCTTCGATGGCCGCAGCGGGATAGATATGCGCAGCCACCTTCATGCCTAGGCTATGAGCAGTCTCCACCGCCGTCTGCATTTCAGCATCAGTCATCAGCTGTTGCCGCGGGTCATCACCTGTCGACGCAATGCCACCAGACGGCATGATCTTGATAAGGTCCGCGCCACGGCGCTTGTGCTCCCGAACTCGAATGCGGGCCTGTTCTGGCGTGTCGACTATGCCTTGCTCCCACCCTGGATGATAAAGGTCTGAATCAAGGCCGCTCCGGGGATCGCCATGGCCAGCCGTTGGGCCGAGGGCTTCCAGCGCCACCCAAAGCCTTGGGCCTGCAATCTTTCCAGCGTTGATGGCATTGCGCACCGCCACGCTATCATCAGATCCACCAACATCCCGGGCACTCGTAAAGCCCTGCTGCAGCATGGCGCGCGCATAGACAGCATCGTCAAAGGCGCGATCCAGGGCTGAGTGGGTCACCCAATCCTCTGTCGCATTGGTCGTACTGGGCAGCTTTGCGCCAATATGCACGTGCACATCGATAAAGCCTGGCAGCACCGTCGCCTTGGAAAGGTCGACGACCCGATAGCCGGCGGGGTTGGAAAACCCATCCTTCACCTGGGAAATCTTGTCGCCCTCAATGAAGACAGAAACCGATTTCCGAGGCGCGGCCCCAGATCCGTCGATCAACGTACCGGCGTGGATGACGACATTCTCGGCGTGGGCTGCGCTGGCCAGCAGGATCGCAGCGAGGGAAAGAGCTTTCAGCATGGGCACACCTTTCAGAAAAAAGAGGAGAGGTTCCGCCGCAGGCGGTCTTGAATGGCCTCGTCGATCGGCGGGGGTTCGAAAACCCTTCCGGTCAGCGTCTCAAACGCCGAAACATAGACCTTTGACGTCTCCGCGATCAGATCGGCGGGAATTTCTGGAATGGGGTCCTTGTAGGGATCGCACCGCTCAGCCACCCAGCTACGGACAAAGTCCTTGTCAAAGCTCGGCGGACGCAAACCGCTGGCCAGGGCCTCTGCATACGAGTCGGCAAACCAATAACGGCTCGAATCCGGGGTATGAATCTCGTCGGCGAGAATGACCCGCCCGTCCCCATCCAGTCCAAACTCGTACTTGGTATCGACGAGGATCATACCCCGCTCTGCGGCAAGGTCACGACCCCGGGCGAAAAGCGCCAAGGCATAGGCTGACATGGTTTCCCACTGCGCCGCCGTCACCAGCCCCTGGTCGAGAATCTGCTTTGCCGAGAGCGGCGCATCATGACCGCCGTCAAATTCCTTCGAGGTGGGGGTCAGGATAGGCTGTGGCAGCTTGGCGTTATCGCGCAGACCATCTGGCAAGGTCAGGCCGTACATGTCCCGCTGACCCTGCTTGTAAAGTGTCAGGACCGATGTTCCCGTGGTCCCGGCCAAATATTCCCGGACCACCATCTCCACCGGCAAGATATCGAGTCGTCGCCCCACCACCACATTCGGATCGGGATAGCTCAGCACGTGATTGGGGCAGATATCAGCGGTCTGTTCAAACCAGTACCGAGCCGTCTGGGTCAACACCTGTCCTTTGAAGGGAATAGCCGCCAAGATCCGGTCGAAGGCGGAGAGGCGGTCAGAGGCGACAATAATGCGTCGGCCGTCAGGTAGGTCGTAATTATCCCGAACCTTGCCGCGATAATGGTTGGGTAGTTCCGGCAGATCAATTTCGGCGAGAACCTGACCCGCCTGGGAAACCGTCATCACAAACCCTCAAAAACTGTCGTTTGGCAGGCTTTGCCGCGAAGACAAACCGTCGTCTAGTTCGTATGATGTCGGCAAGAGGAGATCCCCCCATGAACCGCACTGCTCTTTTCACCACCCTAGCCATTTCGGCGACCGTCGCCACGTCAGCTTTGGCTGGCCTGGCCCCGGGTGCCAAGGCCCCTGACTTCACCGCTCCGGCCTATCTGGCTGGCAAGCCCTTCACCTTCAATATGGCCGAAGCCCGCAAGAAGGGGCCCGTGGTTCTCTACTTCTTCCCATCGGCCCACACCAAGGGGTGCAACCTTGAGGCTCACCTGTTTTCTGAAGCCTCAGAGGACTTCAAGGCCCAGGGTGCGACCCTGATTGGCGTAACTGCCGGCAAGGTCAATGAACTGGCGGCCTTCTCTGCCGAAACCGAACACTGTGGCGGCAAATTCCCCGTGGCAGCCGATACGGGCGCATCAATCGCTAAGTCGTATGACTCGTCGCTAAAGATGGCCGGCATGTCGCTTCCCATGGCTTTGTCGGCGCGAACCTCCTACGTGATCGCTCCCGATGGCACGGTTATTTCGACCTATGACAACCTGGCCGCCGACGACCACGTGAACCAGACCATGTCGAGCCTGAAGGCTTGGCGGGCAAAGCATCCGAAGAAGTAGTACCCAGTCTTGGTGGAGGGGGATGTCCCCCTCCCCATCTCGATCTCTACTTCTTGGCCTCCAAGGCCTTACAATCAACTCGCGCGCAAACCTTGTTCTTAAGGCTGGCCTGAAACTGAGGCATGATTTCCTGCATCAGGGGACCCATCTTGGCCACAATGAGGGGCTGCTTGTCGACCAAGGCGCGCCCGGATTTGCTTTGATAGAAGGCCACGAGGTCGGAGAGTTCTTCCTCGGAGTAGATCTCGGCCATGATGGGTTCCATCTTTTTGACAATTGTAATCATAAAGTCTGAGGCCGCCTCATTAACCGCATCGAGAACCTTCTGCTGGAGAACAGGATCGGCTCCGGCCTCCTTCGGCATGCTCGCCAAGATTGATGGCCCCAGCGCCCGCATAGTCTCGCCGTAGGTTTTTTCGATATGAATGAGCTCAATATAGCGATGGGCCAGCTCTAGCTGGCGAGGGGTTGGCGGCTTAGTGGATTCAGCAGCAAGGCTAGCCGTACCTACCAAAGTGAATGCAACCGCAGAAACCAGAAAAAGTCCCGAGAGCTTCATTAAGTCCACCATTGATTGAGCCGCGGAGCCACGCTACCCCTAAAACCCGCCTGCGACAATCCCCAACCCCTTGCCATTCCCACACTTTTCACCTATCAGCCGCGCTCTTCTACGGAAGGCGGTCTTGCGCACGGAACATTAAAGGGTCGGGAAACTCCCGATCGCCTCGTGCAGGATCCATCGCAATCTTCGGTCACCCGCCGTCGCCTGCGCCGCCTCCCACAAGGGAAAAGGACACTATGGCGCTCTACGAGCACGTTGTTATCTCGCGGCAGGATATCTCGCCGCAGCAAGCTGAAGCCCTCAATGACACGATTAAGGCTCTCATCGAAGAGCTCGGCGGCTCCGTCGCCAAGATCGAATACTGGGGCCTTCGTAACCTCACCTATCGCATCAAGAAGAACCGCAAGGGTCACTATTCCCTGCTGGCCCTGGACGCTCCGGCGCCGGCCGTCAAGGAACTGGAGCGCCAGCTGTCGATCAATGAAGACGTGCTGCGCTACATGACCATCCGCGTCGAGGAACTCGACCTGGAACTGTCCCCGGTGCTCGCCCGACGCGACCGTGATCGTGAGCGCGAACCGCGCCGCGAAGAAATGTACTAGGAGGGATCACAATGACCGACGAAACCTCCGCCGCTCCGGCCGCAGCCGGCGCCCGCCGCCCCTTCTTCCGTCGCCGCAAGGTTTGCCCCTTCTCGGGCAATGGCGCACCGAAGATCGACTACAAGGACGTCAAGCTTCTGCAGCGCTACATCTCAGAGCGTGGAAAGATCGTGCCGTCGCGTATCACCGCCGTTTCGGCCAAGAAGCAGCGTGAACTGGCCAAGGCCATCAAGCGTGCCCGCTTCCTGGCCCTACTGCCCTACGTCGTGAAGTAAGGGGCCAGAGAACCATGAAAGTCATTCTGCTCGAACGTGTGGAAGGCCGCGGCGTCCTTGGGGACGTTGTGACCGTGAAGGACGGCTATGCCCGTAACTTCCTACTGCCCCGCCACAAGGCCCTGCGGGCCAACGCCGCAAACCTCAAAGTGTTTGAAGCCCAACGGGCTGACATCGAGGCGCGCAACCTGAAGACCAAGGAACAGGCCGGAAAGTCAGGCGAAAAGCTTGATGGCACCAGCTACATCCTGATCCGTCAGGCTGGTGAAAGCGGCCAACTCTACGGCTCCGTTACAGGCCGCGACGTCTCCGACGCCGTGAATGCCGAAGGCGGCAAGGTTGAACGGTCAATGGTCGTGCTGGACAAGCCGATCAAGACCCTCGGCCTCCATGAAGTGAAGGTTCGCCTGCATGCGGAAGTCACCGTTACGGTGACCCTGAACATTGCACGCAGCCAGGACGAAGCCGAGCGCCAGGCGCGCGGTGAAAACGTGATTGACTCGCAATTCGAAGAAGATCGCCAGGCGGCAGAAGAAGCCGCTCAGGACATGCTCGCTGGCGGTGCCGGTAGCCATGAAGGCGACTATTCCGAAGCCTGATAGGCTAAGGTCATTCTAAAAATTGAGAGGGCGCGGGGTGCAAATCCCGCGCCTTTTTCTTTGCCGCAAACAGGCTCGCGTGGCTCAAAGCTCAAAAGAAGCACACGTTGACCTTGTTTTGAGCAGTCTTTGGCGCGTTTTTCAGCACTGTTGCATATATGTCATTTCCGTGACGGCTCACAACCACTAGCTAGGGGGTCTTATCTGTGTGTCGGGGTGTTCGCCCAGACCAGACTGGGAAACCTAAAATAATGACCTACCGCTCGCTTCTCCTCATGGCCGCATCGGCCGCATCGCTCGTAGCAGGGCAGTCAGCCATTGCAGCCCCCGCAAAGCCTTCTGCTGAAGTTGAAGAACTTGTCGTCACCGGGACCCGGGCGGAAGGCCGCACACGGCTTGAGAGCCTCGCGCCCGTCGACGTGATCTCTACAGAGTCTCTGGCCCGTCAGGGCACTACGGAAATGGCCGCCGCCCTGGCGACTGTTGCGCCCTCCTTAGACTTCCCTCGCCCTTCCATCACAGACGGCACCGACAGCGTGCGTCCTGCCACCCTGCGCGGTCTTGCCCCTGACCAGACACTCGTTCTGATCAATGGCCTTCGTCGTCACGCGTCTGCCCTGGTCAACGTCAACGGCTCAATTGGCCGCGGTTCGGCCGCCGTCGACCTAAATGCCATTCCCACAGTCGCCATCGATAAGGTCGAAGTGCTACGCGATGGTGCCTCGGCACAATACGGTTCAGACGCGATCGCCGGCGTCATCAATATGCACCTGCGTGAAGCCAGCGAAGGCGGCAGCGTCTCCTCGACCTTCGGTAACTATGACACCGAGGTCAAAACGGCCCGCAACGTGGCGGGTCGGCATAAGGTTGATGGCCCGACCTTCACCCTTGCCGGCTGGCAGGGGCTCCACCTCGGGGCTGACGGCTTCCTGACCCTCAGTGGCGAGTACCGCTTCCGCAACCCTACCAGCCGCGGCGACCTTGACCCTCGGGTGACGCCATCAAAGGTCACTTCACGCTATGGCGACCCCCAGTCGGAAGATCTGAGCTTTTACGCCAATGCCGGTTTGCCAGTGAATGACATCTGGAGCCTGTATGGCTTCGCTGGCTATCAAAATCGCAAGACCGATAGCGCGGCCAATCCGCGTCTGGCTAATAATGCCAACAATGTCATGGCCATCTGGCCAGGTGGCTTCTTGCCGCTGATCACAACGGATATTGACGATCTGACGGCATCTGGTGGTGCAAAGGGCGAAGTCGCTGGCTTTAAGGTCGATGCTGGCCTCGTTTACGGATCGAACAAGGTGCACTACGGCGTTCGCGATTCCGTGAATGCATCCATCGGCGCCACCTCGCCCACAGTGTTCGATGCTGGCGTCATGCAGTACGACCAAACCGTCGCCCAAATAGACGCTTCAAAGCCCCTCGAATTGGGCTTTGCTAAGCCAGCCAACCTGGCATTCGGTGTTGAATACCGCAACGAGCACTACGAAATCCGCCGCGGCGACGTGGCCTCCTACGTGTTCGGCGGGATTGCTGGCAAGGCGGCAGGCGCACAGGGCTTCCCTGGCTTTAAGCCGAGCAATGAAGTCAGCAAGGATCGGCACTCAGAGGCGCTCTATGTCGAGCTCGACTCCCAAATCACTGAAAAGTTGGATGTGGACGCTGCCGTGCGCTACGAAAACTTCTCTGATTTTGGCGGGACCACCACGGGCAAGGTCTCTGCCCGCTATGACTTCGCCGACGGCTTTGCCCTTCGCGGTACCCTTGCCTCTGGTTTCCGGGCTCCGGCCCTGCAGCAGCAATATTTCACCGCGACATCCACCAACTTCATCACCATTGCGGGCGTCAGCACGCCGGTTGAAGTCGGCACCTTCCCAGCCACAAGCGCGACAGCAAAGGCCCTGGGCGGCAAGCCGCTTGAGCCTGAAAAGTCCACCAACTACTCCCTGGGTGCTGTCTATCACCGTGGGGCCTTCGAACTGACCGTCGATGCCTATCAAATCAAAATCGACAATCGCATTGTGCTTTCGGAAAACATCCAAGGCTCGCCCACCGGGTCGGCTACGGCAGTTGCGATTTTCAACCTGATCAATCCTCCCGGCGCAGGCGCAGGCCTGGGCGCGGCTCGGTTCTTTATCAACGGGGTCAATACCGAGACGAAGGGCGTCGACATTGTCACGCGCTATCACTGGGACACCGAGTCCATTGGACGCTTTGACCTGACCGGTGCGGCAAACTTCAACAAGACTAAGGTGACCAAGGTTCCCACGACCTCGGTTCTGTCTGGTCTGCCAGTACCACCGATCTTGTTTGATCGCGCCAACCGACTGACCTTCGAAAAGGGCACACCAACCGACAAGTTCGTCGCCAGCGTGGATTGGAGCCTCAATGACTGGGGTGCCACCGCAAAGGTCTCTCGTTATGGCGACGTCCTCGTGCCGAATAACTCGACGGCTACCCTAGACTACCACGTGGGAACTCACAGCGTCCTAGACCTGGAAGGCCGCTATAAAACGCCAATCGGCGTCGGCATTGCCCTGGGTGTGAACAATGCCCTCGATGAGTACCCGAACCCCACCCCGACAAACGTGAATACAAATGGTCCGGTCGGCTTCCCCGGCTTCTCACCCTTTGGCTTCAACGGTCGCTATTACTACGGACGCCTAACCTACAACTGGTAGGCAAGGCATTGGCGCGGGGCTCACGGGTCCCGCGCTTATCTTCTCGACTGTGACTCAGGTTCTCCACAGGCAAGGCTTTATCCTGTGAGAAACTCGGCTAGCGGCGCTTTGCAACCCTGCCCGCCGCCGTCGCTTCGGCTATGCTCTGTCCATGGCTATTGTTCCGGCACTCGACTTCGTTCCCGTCCTCAACGACCCCGCGATCCCCCATGCCCCGGCAAATGTCGAGGCCGAGCAAGCGCTGCTGGGAACAATTCTTTACGATAACTCAGCCTTCGAGCGGATCGGCGACTACCTCCAAGCCCGCCATTTCTACGAGCCGTTTCATCAGCGTCTCTACACGGTCATCGAGACCCACATTCGTAAAGGTCAATTGGCAGAGCCAATCCTGCTGGCCGAACAGTTCAGCCGCGACTCCGCGTTTGAGGAATTGGGCGGTGTCCGCTATTTCGCCGACCTTGTAGATCGTGCGCCCCCTGCCGCGAATGTGCAGGATTACGCCCGGGCCATCTATGAACTGGCTATTCGCCGCGATCTGATCCGCATTGGCGGTGATATTAGCGTATCGGCCGCAGCGCCCGACCCTGAAAAGTCGGCGAGAGATCAGATTGAATCCGCCGAAGCCCAACTCTACGCTTTGGCGGAGACCGGAACGACCAACCAGGGCTTTATTCCTTTTGCCGATGCCCTGCATGGGGCTGTGGCTATGGCAGCTGAAGCCCACAGCCGCGATGGCGGCCTTGCTGGTATTTCCTGTGGTTTGATCGATCTGGACCAAAAGATCGGTGGTCTTCACCCCTCTGACCTTGTGATCCTCGCCGCAAGGCCATCTATGGGTAAGACCTCATTGGCCTGCAATATCGCCTTCGATATCGCCAAGCACTATGCCTGGGAACCACAGCCCGACGGAACGAAGAAACGCGTCGCAGGGGGCGTTGTCGCATTCTTTTCCCTAGAAATGTCTGCCGAGCAGCTGGCTATGCGCCTTCTAGCGGAAGTGTCAGGTGTCTCCGGCGACCGCCTCCGCAAGGGCGAGATTGACGCAGTCGAATTTGGCCGCATTCGAGATGCCGCCTTAGAAATCCAGGAAGCACCCCTCTACATCGACGCCACTGGCGGTCTGTCCATGGCCAAGCTCGCGGCGCGGGCGCGGCGGCTGAAACGTCAGCACGGGCTAGACGTGATCTTCGTAGACTACTTGCAGTTAGTCACAGGGGGCGATGGCCGTTCCGACAATCGCGTGCAAGAAGTGTCGATGATTACCCAAAGTCTCAAAGCCTTAGCAAAGGAACTTGCGGTTCCGGTCATCGCCCTGTCTCAACTTTCACGTCAGGTTGAGAATCGAGAGGATAAGAAACCCCAACTCTCTGACCTGCGGGAGTCTGGCTCGATCGAGCAGGACGCAGACATGGTGATGTTCATCTATCGAGAGAGCTATTATCTCAGCCGGATGGAGCCCCGGGAAGGCACCCAAGAGCACCTGACTTGGCAGGAACAGATGGATCAGGTTGCAGGACAGGCCGATATCATTATTGGCAAACAGCGCCACGGTCCGATTGGCAATGTGAAGCTGGCCTTCAACGAAGAGATCACAAAGTTTGGGAATTTGGCCCGCGACGCCCGACGCTTCGACGTCCGCTAGCCCCCGACCCCGCACCGCGCTAAGGGGAGCATTATGATCCCCACTGCCGCCCGATTGACCATTGATCTCGACGCCCTCGCGGCGAACTACAATGTGCTGTGCGAAATTGCTGGAGGGGTTGAAGCTGCTCCCGTTGTCAAGGCCGATGGGTATGGGCTCGGGGCTGCCTTGGTCGCAGGCCGGCTTTGGCGAGAGGGTGCGAGACAATTTTTTGTCGCAAGACTCTCTGAGGGCGTGGCTCTTCGGTCAGCCTTGGGCCCTGATCGCCCAGCCGTAATTTACGTTCTTGATGGCTATGTCGCAGGTGCAGGCCCCGCCCTTATCGCGGCAAACCTCACCCCTGTTTTGAGCAGCTTAGATCAGGTCAAACAGTCAGAGATCTGGGCGGAAAGCCTCGGATTTAAGCCCAGCATCGCCCTTCAAGTTGATACAGGCATGAACCGGCAAGGGCTAACGCCGCAAGGCTTGATCGACCTTGTTCAAGGTCCCGATCCCTTGGCGAATTTGGATCTTAAGTTGATCATGAGCCATCTGGGGTCTGCGACCCTGCCCTCGGACTCAAGGTCAGCCGAGCAGCTCACGAAATTTCGTCCCCTCCGCGCCCTTTTTCCCCAAGTTCCAGCCAGCCTCGCAGCCTCAGCTGGGATTTTTCTAGGTCGAGATTATCACTTCGACCTCGTCAGGCCCGGGATCAGCCTATTCGGCGGTGGCCCAAAGGAACGTCCCGATCCTCGGCTAAAGGCGGTCGCGACATTCGAGGCCCCGATTTGCGATATTCGCTGTGTCGATGCGGGTGAGACCATAGGTTATGGCCCCGAAACGGTCCTGTCGAAGCCCACCCGCCTTGCCGTAATCGCTGCGGGCTATGCAGACGGGTTACTGCGCTTTTCAAAAGGAAAGGCCTTCGCTTGGTTCAAAGGGGCTTTGAGACCGATTGTCTCTGTGACGATGGACCTCACATCGGTGGATATTGGTGACACCCCAGCCGCCCCAGGCGAATGGGTCGAGGTGATGGGCAATAACGCCCACATTGACCGCTTGGCCACCGCCGCAAAAACGGTCGCTCATGAATGCCTCGTCCGGATCAGTGCACGCGCCGATCGGGTCATTGTCGGTGAAACCTAGCTCGCCCGCCCCTAAAACGGCATGGGCGGCGACCTTAGATTTATGCAAAAATAGTCCATCGGGGCCAATCCCGACTCAGGAGAGCTCATGGCCCGCGACGGTGCCGTCTATGTCTGTCAGTCCTGTGGTGCGGCTCAGTCGAAATGGGCCGGTCAATGCCCCGCATGTGGGAACTGGAACACGCTGGTCGAAGAGGCCCAATCCAGACCTCCTGGCGCCCTGGCCCCGAGCAAGGCGACAAAGACCCGCGGTCTCGTTTTTCAAGGCCTTGAGTCACAAACTCCGGCACCGCCTCGCATAGCGACGGGTATTGATGAGTTTGATCGGGTCTGTGGCGGCGGCGTCGTGCCAGGGTCTGCAATTTTGGTTGGCGGCGATCCTGGGGTTGGCAAGTCTACCCTCCTCCTGCAAGTCGTTGGATCCGCATCCCGCCGCGGCGCATCCTGTGCATATATTTCAGGTGAGGAAGCCGTTGAGCAAATACGCGGCCGCGCCCACCGCATGGGTCTGGCCGATGCACCCGTGCGGTTAGCCGCCGAGACCAGTCTGAGAGAAATTCTCGATGGCCTGAAGCGAGACCGCTTCGACCTTGTGGTCATCGACTCGATCCAAACCATGTGGAGCGACGCTCATGAGGCGGCCCCCGGGTCCGTGACCCAGGTACGCGCGGCGGCAGGTGAACTGGTCAGACTGGCTAAAAAACAGGGGGTCGCTGTTATCCTGGTCGGCCATGTCACTAAAGAAGGCACCATCGCGGGCCCGCGGGTGATCGAGCACATGGTGGATGCAGTTTTAGCGTTCGAGGGGGAGCGCGGCTATCCGTTCCGTGTTCTCCGCGGTGTGAAAAATCGGTTCGGTGCCACCGATGAGATTGGCGTCTTCGAGATGGGCGATTCAGGGCTGAACGAGGTCCGCAATCCCTCAGCCCTCTTTCTCGACACTTCAGGTGAGCGCGCGGCCGGTGCCGCTGTTTTTGCCGGAATCGAGGGCAGTAGACCGGTTTTGGTTGAGTTTCAGGCCCTTGTGGCACCCTCAGCCTATGGCACGCCGCGCAGGGCCGTCGTCGGCTGGGATTCAGGGCGACTTGCCATGGTCCTAGCGGTCCTAGAGGCCCGATGCGGGGTCAGTCTGGGCAATCGCGACGTGTACCTGAATGTCGCAGGCGGGCTTCGTATTAACGAACCCGCGGCGGATCTCGCGGCCGCTGCAGCCCTCGCCTCCTCGGCTTTGGATGTTGCCTTGCCCCAAGACTGCGTGGTGTTTGGCGAGATCAGTCTTTCTGGCGACATTCGCGGGGTCAGTCATATGGACTCCCGCCTCAAGGAAGCCGCGAAGCTGGGATTTAAGCAGGCGCTAGGGCCCTCTGATCTAGACGGAGGCCCCTTAAAGATGTCGGGCGTGAAACGATTAGCCGATGCCATTGCGCGCATCGGTGGCGGCGACTGGACTTAGGCGGCATGGCGACGTTCGATATTATAGTTCTTGCCATTTTGGTCATCTCAGCAGGGATCGGCTTCTATCAAGGGGCTGTCCGCGAGATGGTCTCGTCGGTGTCGTTTTTGGTGGCAGCGGTTGCATCGGTCTATGGCTTGCACTTCACAGGACCAATGGCTCATAAAATGATCCATCCAAACTGGGTCGGAACAGTTTGTGCGCTCGTCTTGACCTTCATCCTTGTCTTCGCTGCGCTACGCCTGCTCGGCGCGAGCCTTAGTCAGGGTATTCGCAGCATGCCCGTTTTAGGGGCCCTCGATCGCTCCATCGGTCTTGGGTTTGGTTTATTGAGAGCCTTCATTTTTCTGGGTGCCTGCAACCTCGCCTTCAATGCAGCCACCCCAGTCAGCCTGCGGCCCGCCTGGCTTGAGGACTCAAAACTCTACCCATTGACGGAGGTCGCCGGTACCCTCCTCAAGACAATCGCTCCGAAGGGTTTGGACGCTGCGGGCCAGCTAAAACCCGCTTTCACAAGGGCCGTTCTTGACGGTTCTGTGAACCCGCAGCGTGACTCTGGTGATAGCTCAGGCTATGACGCCCGCTCCCGTGGCGGAATCGACGATCTGGTGGAGAAAGCCCGATGATGACCCCTCCGGACCGATGGTCACCCAGAGATCCAGATGATGACGCTCCAAGGCTGGAGTGTGGGGTCTTTGGGGTGTTCGATACGCCTGAGGCCTCAGTCCTTACGGCCCTAGGGCTGCATGCCCTGCAGCACCGTGGACAAGAAGCGTGCGGCATTGTCAGCTTTGATGGGCAAGGCTTTCACAGCGAACGGCACATGGGGTATGTGGGCGATGCTTTTGCTGGCAATGATCTCAACACCCGACTGCCAGGACATTCGGCTGTAGGCCATACGCGATACTCGACCGCAGGCGGCAGTTTCATCCGCAATGTTCAGCCCATGTTCGCCGACCTAGATCAGGGTGGCGTTGCCATTGCGCACAATGGAAACCTCACGAATTTCCTGACCTTGCGCCAGCAATTGGTGGCTGATGGCAGTATATTTCAATCGACCTCAGACTCTGAGGTCATCCTTCACCTGCTGGCCCGCTCCAGGCACAGCAAGCTCGTAGATCGGTTTATCGACGCGATCCGACAGATCGAGGGCGGCTATGCCCTCATTGCCCTTACCAACAAGAAGCTTATCGGTATCCGCGACCCTCTGGGCATCCGTCCTCTTGTGCTGGGTGAGCTAGATGGCAAGCCCGTTTTGGCTTCGGAAACCTGTGCCTTGGATATTATCGGTGCTCGCTTCGTTCGCGATATTGAGCACGGGGAAATGGTGATCATCGATCACAATGGCATTGAAAGCCTTCGGCCCTTCCCGGCCGCGAAGGCCAGGCCCTGCATTTGGGAATACGTGTATTTTGCGAGACCTGACTCCGTTGTGAACGGCCGCTCGGTCTACGACGTCCGTAAACGGATGGGCCGACGATTGGCGCAGGAATGCCCAGCCTCGGTAGACGTGATTGTTCCAGTGCCAGACTCCGGTGTCCCTTCGGCCTTGGGCTATGCTCAAGAGACTGGGGTGCCCTTTGAGATGGGCATTATCCGCAATCACTATGTTGGTCGGACCTTTATTCTGCCCACCCAAGGGGCCCGGGATATGGGGGTGCGGATGAAGCTATCCCCCAATCGTGCTGTGCTGGCAGGCAAGCGCGTTATGCTTATTGATGACTCCATCGTCCGCGGGACTACGGCAGTTCGGTTCGTGAAAATGGTTCGTGATGCGGGTGCTGCTGAGGTGCACCTCCGGTCGGCCTCCCCACCGCTGAAGTGGCCCGATTTTTATGGGGTCGACATGCCCGATCGCGACAAGCTTTTGGCGGCGACCCACACGGTCGAAGAAATCGCAGAATATCTGAACGTGGATTCTATGGGATACCTTTCGGTGGATGGCCTCTATTGGGCCATGGATGCAGGGCCTCGAAACCCTGCAGAACCCCAATTCACAGACCACTATTTTACCGGGGACTATCCGACCCGGCTTCTGGACCGGGAAATCGCTGAGGGACGGAATGAGGCGGCCGAGCGCCAGTTATCGTTCCTTGTGGACGCCTGATCATTTCTAGAACTCGCGCCCTCCTCGCTCGCCTGCGTCCGGACACCTATATCCTGCTGATTATCGGCATGGTGGTGTTGGCTAGCTTCCTTCCCGTGCACGGAAGGGCGGCGGGCCCCTTCGGTCTTGCAACGAAAATCGCTATTGGCCTTGTCTTTTTTCTGCATGGCGCAAAGCTCTCAAGGCAGGCCGTCATCGCCGGGGTGACACACTGGCGGCTGCACCTGCTAATCCTGGCGTCAACCTTTGTGCTCTTTCCCGTTTTGACCCTCGGTCTGGCGGCTCTGCCCAATTGGATTACACCTGCAGCCCTGGCTCCAGGTCTCATTTTTCTAGGATGCCTTCCGTCGACAATTCAGTCGTCGATTGGATTTACAGCGATTGCCCGTGGAAATGTGGCTGCCACGGTCGCCTCAGCGACAGCTTCAAATCTTCTCGGGATCGCGATTACACCCCTGCTTGGGGCCGCCCTGATGCATACCAATGGCGGCGGACTATCCCTTCATTCAGCTGAAGCGATTGTCTTTCAATTGCTGGTTCCCTTCCTTGCCGGGCAACTCCTTCGGCCCTGGATTGGCGGGTGGGTGGCTGCCAACAGCAAGCTTCTGTCCTACGTTGATAGAGGCTCCATCCTGATGGTGGTTTACACTGCCTTCTCCGAGGCCGTGGTCGGTGGCATTTGGAACCGCGTCGGTGCCGTAGACCTGATCCGGCTGGGCTTGCTTTGTGGCGGCTTGCTGACTGCGGTCCTTCTGATCACCTACACCGCTGCCCAGGCTTTGAAATTCGGCAAGGCCGATGAGATCACCATCGTGTTCTGTGGGTCAAAGAAGAGCCTAGCAAGCGGCGTCCCAATGGCCGGTGTGCTCTTTCCTGGCGCAAGCCTAGGCCTAATTCTTTTGCCGATCATGATTTTTCATCAGATTCAACTCATGGTCAGCGCTGTCATCGCTCAGCAATATGCGGAAAGACCGGACGATCCGGTAACGCCAGAACATTCCTAAAGAGTAGACATGACCGATCCCAAGACACCCCTTGCCGGACAAATCGCCCTTGTAACGGGCGCAAGCCGAGGTATTGGGCGCGCCACAGCCCTCGCCCTGGCCACCGCCGGCGCCCATATTGTCGCAACAGCGCGCACCCAAGGCGGTCTTGAATCCCTAGACGACGAAATTCGTAACCGAACCGGGCAACCAGCGACCCTTGTACCCCTCGACCTTTCACAGCCTGATGGACTGGACCATCTCGGTCTCGCCATCCACGAAAGGTTTGGTCGCCTGGACCTCCTCGTCCATTGCGGCGCGGTGCTCGGGCCTCTGACCCCGGTAAGTCATGTGGAGCCAGGGGTCTGGGAGCGGGTAATGACCGTCAATGCCACAGCCACCTACCGGCTCATCCGTGCGACAGAGCGGCTCCTGAAGGCAGCCCCAAGCGGACGGGCTCTGTTTCTCACGACAGGACGGGTTGTCCGCCCAAAGGCCTTCTGGGGCCCCTATGGAGCATCCAAGGCGGCCATGGAGCATATCGTGCGCACATGGGCCGATGAGATGGAAAATACGACTGTCCGGGCAGCCCTCATCGATCCAGGCTCCATGCGCACCAAGATGCGCGCCGAGGCCATGCCCGGTGAAGACCCCCTCACCCTACCCGACCCTGTCGAGATTGGCCCCTTGATCGTAGAATTGGCTCAGGCAGACCTGGGCCTGCCTAAGTCTAACGTCGATTTTTCGGCGTGGCTGAAAGCACGCGGGCCGCACGCTTCGGCTTGACGCCGGGCCTTGCCAGTTTCTGCGCCCTGCCCTTGGGTGCCCCTGTCGGTTTGGGCTTAGCTACCCGGACGGGCTTGGGTCTACCTGTGGCCCCAGCCTTGGCTTTAGCCGCAGCTTCTGCCTTCTTCTTTGTGGCCAGCCCCGTCTTGACCTTATTCCGGTTGGGCTTGGGTCGGTCGATGGCGACCCCACTTTTAGCTTCGCCCTCTGCATAGGGGTTCTTATTCGACTTCACGGTCAGGCGCATGGGCACCCCAGGCAAGTCGAAGCTCTCGCGCAGGGAGTGGATCAAATACCGCTTATAATGCTCCGGCAATTGGTCAGCACGACTGGCGAACATGACGAAAGTCGGCGGACGCGCCTTGGTTTGCGCCATATATTTCGGCTTTACCCGTCGTCCACCCACGGCTGGAGGCGGGTGCCTCTGGATGGCCATGGCTAGCCAGTCATTAAGGTCGCGCGTCTTAACCTTAGTAGACCAGTCTGAGTGGGCCTTGAGAACAGCTGGCATAAGTTTGTCGAGATTTCGCCCCGTCTCGGCGGAAAGGGCAATGAGCGGCGATCCTCTCAACTGAGGCAGTGCGCGATCAACCTTCTCCGTGATCTCATCGAGGGTTGCCCTAGGGTCCTCCACGAGGTCCCATTTCGCCACCACAAACACCAGGGCGCGCCCCTCGCGTTCCACCAGGTCAGCGATTTGCAGGTCCTGGATCTCCAGCGGATGGGTCGCATCCATCACCAACACCACAACCTCGGCAAAGGTTATGGCGCGGATCGTGTCAGCTGTTGAAAGCTTCTCAAGTTTCTCTTGGACCCGCGCCTTCCGACGAAGACCTGCGGTGTCCACCAGTCGAATAGCGCGACCGTCCCATTCCCAATCGACGGGGATAGCGTCGCGGGTAATTCCAGCCTCAGGACCAGTCAGAAGACGGTCCTCGCCAATCAACTTATTGATCAGTGTCGATTTTCCGGCATTGGGTCGGCCAACAATAGCCAGCTTGACGGGCATTTCCGTAAGGACGCCCTCGACGATTTCATGCTCATCGGAAAGTTCAACCAAGGCGTTGAACAGATCCGCCATGCCTTCGCCGTGCTCGGCTGAGATCGCGATCGGTTCGCCCAGGCCAAGACGGAAGGCATCATTGACCCCGTCATCGCCTTTTTTGCCTTCGGCCTTGTTGGCAGCCAAAATGACAGGCTTGTCCTTCCGACGCAGGATCTCGGAAAAGACCTCGTCCATGGGTGTGATGCCTTCGCGGGCATCCACGACGAAGAGCGCGACATCAGCCTCATCGATGGCGATTTCCGTCTGAGCCCGCATGCGGGCTTCGAGACTTTCGTCTGTGACGTCTTCGAAGCCTGCCGTATCAATCAATTCAAGCGCCAGGTCACCCAGCTGCCCTGTGGCAAACCGCCGATCCCGGGTCACCCCAGGACGGTCGTCAACGATCGCCAGCTTTTTGCCGGCTAAGCGATTGAACAGGGTCGACTTGCCAACATTGGGCCGTCCGACAATAGCGATCCTAAGCGGCATGGGCTCATACCCTTCCCGCTCTAACGTAACGCGATGAGCTGGGCCTCATCGGTCACAATGTACAAAACGCCGTTCAGCGCGATCGGCCCCAGGAGAACAGGCTGGCCAAGATCAAGGGTCTTCTCCAATGCCCCCGTCTTCGCATTGATCGCCTTCAATTGCCCTGTATCCGAGGCGGTGATCAGCTTCCCGCTGGCGAGGATCGGGCTGGACCAAAGGGGCTTCGCGGCATTCTTCTTAGCGCCACGGCCAATCTTGGTGACAAAGTCCCAGCGCCCTTTCTTGATCTTCCCCTCATTGAGATCTCGGACCCAATAGATCTGCCCGGTCTCCCGTGAGATGCAGTAAACCTTTCCAGGCTTATCAACCACATAGACGACATCGCCAGCGGGCAAGGGGGATGTGATACCGGTAATCGGTAGCGTCCATCTTGGCTGGCCGGTCCTAAGGTCTGTCGCGGCCAGAAGGCCTGAATGGCTTACCGCAAAGACATCGCCTTGATAGATCACCGGGCGGCCAGGAATATCGCGGATTTCGGATAGAGCGTTTGTCCGGCTCGCCTTAGATAGCGCTTCATTCCAAAGATCATTTCCGTTGGCGGTCCGCAGGGCAACAACTTCCCCTGAGCCAAAGGTGGCAACAACCGTATCGCCTGAAACAGCAGGGCTCGACGCGCCCAGAATACGTGCCGATTCAGAAAGCGCCTGATAGGTCCAACCGACGGCACCCGTGGCGGCATCAAATGTCAAAAGTGTATTATCGATCGCAACCACAAAAACCCGACCGCCTGCGACGGTTGGCGCGGCATGGACAGGCTGTTCGGTATTGGTCCGCCACAGGAGGGCACCAGTATCGGCGTTGATCTGGGCAATGAAGCGATAGCCCGAAGACACGGTCAACTTACCGTCAGCCAGGGCGAGCCCCCCTCCGAAACCTTCGCGATCACGCTTCGATTTAGGACGAAGATCCACCTTCCAGACTTCAGCACCAGTCTTCGCGTCATGGGCGGAGACAGTCGCCTCAGCATCCATCACGTAAATCTTGCCATTTCCAGCTACCGGAGGTGCCGTGATGAAACCACCATTGCCGGACTTCTTCCCAAAACTCCGACGCCAGGAAATCTTCAGACTGCCCCCAGCGTCGACGTGCTCCATGGATTGCTCAGGGGTCCCCCCAGGAAGAGCCCATTCCGCAACCGGTTTCGGGTCAGGAAGAAAGAAGTCTGCGCCTTTCAGGCCTTCAGCGGGCTCCACCGCTTCATCTGGGGGATTAATCGCGATCCGCTTGCCCGCAGATGCCACTTCGGCTGGACCGGCATCAGATTTGTGAAAGGGATTGATCCGCTTAACAGTCGCGCAACCGCTCGCAGCAAGCAGAGTTGCAAGGCTAAGAATAAGAATGCCATTCCGGCGCAAGGACGTCATTGGGCGTTAGGGCCTGGCTGTTGCGGCATGCCGGGAAGTCCAGCACCGGGGGAAAGAACTTCAGGTAGTGGGGCGGCAAGGGCAGCTTTGACAATGGCTGGCGTCAACTTAGCCGTTCCAGAGTCGATCAAAGACATGGCAGCACGCGCGCGTTCGCGGGACCCATCCTGGGCGTCAGGACTGAGGGACAGCACAACAAAATCTCCGCGGGCACCGGCCATATCCCCTGCCATCACCTTTGCGTAGGCCAAAACCTCCCGCGCCTCAGCGCGATAGGGGCGTCCGTCCTTCAAGAGCGGATCTAATCTCGCCTGCATGTCCTTCAGGGAGGCAGTATCCAAAAGTGCATAAGCAGATTTTAGTAAGGCCGCATCGCCAATCAGAGGATCTGGCGCGCTGGCAGCAGATTGATCGAAGAACTTTACGGCACCTGGGGTGTCATTGGCCGACAGCCGCAGAGCACCGAGATGCTGAAGCGCCAGGGATTTATAAACCTTCGAAGGTGAATTCGAGACCTCTGTCCAGAGCCCCTTGGCCTCTGCCGTACGGCCTTGGTCAAAAGCTTCTAACGCCTTGCTATAGCTTTCAGACGCCTTGGAAGCTGCCTTCTCGCGATAGGAGGTGTAGCCGACAATCCCGCCATAGATAGCTAGTGCCGCCACAAGGGCACCAAGCCCCCAGGGAAGAAACTTAAGCGCAAGCGCCTTGTAGTGGTCTGAGCGAAGCTGCTCTTCAACCTCTTCAAAGACATCGACCACGTAAAAACTCCGCTCGAAAGGCGCAAAGGGATAGAGCGGCGGAACCTATAGCGGCAAGCCGCCCGCCGCAATGTCCACGGCTCTTTGCGTCGACGAAACCTCAATTGACCGAAAACAGTGGCCGAACCGTGGCGACCCATGCCCCTGACTGGACCTTGTCAGATTTCCTCAATCACGCGGGTAAGAACAAACCCAATGGCGACAACCGCCAAACCGGCAGCCACCCAGGCAACTAATACGTCTGATGAGACCAAGCCAAGCAGGGTCACACCCGGCCGCAGCTGACTGAAGCCCGCTTCCAATACCTTGCTCGAGCCTTGAGACAGTGCCTCCACCCGGTGGACAAAGTTGTTCATCAGCAGCTGGCTGGCACCAATGACCCCGCCTGTTACCCCTGCAGCACCGATCAGCCAACGACGCAGCACCCAGTCCTGATTTAGACGAGCATCGATACTGCGACAAAACGCGACATCATCGGGGAAGCTCGCTGCCAGGGCAAAATCCCGCTCTAATCTGCGTTCAAACTCCAGATCAACCATGGGCTAATCTCCCGCTCGGTGCATTCGTCTCGGGCGTCGTCATACGCACCTTAAGTTTCTCCAGACCACGTTTGACATGAGACTTCACGGTACCAAGTGGCAAGTTTAAGACATCTGCCGCTTCGCTGTGCGACATGCCCGCGCCATAGCAAAGGGTGACCGCCATGCGTTCGCCCGGCGGCAATTGGATCAGCGCCTCATCTAAGGCCATGCGGGTCACGGCGTCTGTCAGTTTAATCGGTGCTTCGTCTGCCGCTGACTCGGCCGCGAGAAGCGCCAAACGCTTTTCCCTGCGAATCCGCCGGATATAGAGCCGGGCAGCGATTTTTTTTACCCATCCGGCAAAAGCTCCCTCGCCTCGGAATTCGCTGACGGACTCAAAGGCTGTGAGGAAGGTGTCTTGGGCTACATCATCGGCTTCAGAGGGGGCTGCACCCATACGCCTCAATAGGCTTCTCACCCCCGCCGCGTGACGACGCACCAGCTCACCAAACGCGCGACGGTCTCCAGCCGCCGCGAGATTGGCCAAGTCCACGTCGTGGTGGCTTGCGAGACTTTGGAGGCCTGACACCTGTGCTCCCCCGCCCCTGAATTCAGGACTTACGGTCGCGACCTAGGTAGGCGATCAGGATGAAGGCAAGACCTATGAAGCCCGGAAAACAGGCAACCCCAAGCAGGGGATAGGTCGCGTCTGGCGACCCAAAACTCAAGGCGAATCCAAGGCCTGCAACCCCAGCTGCAACACCCACCCAGATAATTCCAACGCGAAAGTCCCGCTGTGGCGATGCAGGAGATTTGACTTTTACGTTGGGCGACAAGGCGGTGATGATCTCGGTTGGTAAGGGTTGCCCCGCTTCAATGGCAGCCTTGAGCGTATCTTGCAGCTTTTCCCGCTCTCTGGTGCGCATAAAGCTCGGCACAAGAAGCAGTGCCGTAAGCGCCGCAAAGACAATCGCGAATATGAGAACAAATGTTGTGCCGACATCCATCTGAGGACCTTCCCTTAGGTTAAGGAGCCTGGAGGCTCACCAATACAGTTAGGAGCCACGCCACACTGTCAGCAGATGCAGGGACGGACATGAAATATTTGTCACGAACTGGGTGCTGTGCTCGCTGAAGTCGAAGGTTGACCTGGGTCCCGTGAAAATATGCGAGGATCCCTAGTTGGTCACAGTGCGATCCTAAGCGACCAACGCACCGCCCAAAGCCTTCGCCACCAAGGCCAGCCACATCGTGCAGATTTCAGGGATTTGCACTGCAGGGACCAAAGGCAAACACGTCTCGGATAGATTTTTCCCCAGGCCACGCTCAAACTGGCTCACCCATGGAGACAGAGATGCAACCCATTCCCCTCGCGGCCCTGCCCGACCTGCTCTGCGGTCATGTGGATCTTCGACTGCGGCCTGATTCGGTACAGCCCCTACGGTTCCCCGCTGTAGAGACAAGCTATTACGACCCCTTCAATCGCTGGGTTGCCTCTTGCCCTGCGGGGGTCCGCCTTCGCCTACGAACTGACGCACAGGAATTAAGTTTGACCGTCCGGCAAAGGCTAGCGCCTGAAGCGGCTGGATCTGAGCGCCGCGGGGCCTTTGACCTGTTCATTGATGGTCAACTGGCGGAACGGGCGTGGGGTGACGGCGGTGCCCTTTTAGACCCTCAATCAGGTCGCCTAACCGGGGAAGAGATCAATAGGGTCAAGTTCTCGGATCTTCCGGCAGGCGAAAAATGTTTAGAAGTCTGGCTCCCTCAAGCGGCAACAATTTCCCTGACCGACGTCGCCATCTCTCCCGGTGCGTCATGGACGACCGAGCCGGATACGCGCCCAAAAATCCTTTTCCACGGCAGTTCCATTACACATTGCATGGAGGCCGAGGGTGCCAGCGCCGGATGGCCCGCCGTTGCGGCGGCTCTGGCGGGTTTGAACCATCAGAACCTAGGTTGGGCAGGGTCGTGTCTACTGAGTGGACTGGCAGCGCGGATTATTCGCGACAGTCAGGCCCGGGCTATCGTGCTGAAGCTCGGCATCAACGTCTGGCCTGACGGCGGTCTGAAAGCGCGTACCTTTGCTGACTCCACCCATGCCATGATCTCGATTATCCGGGAAAAACATCCCACCACACCCATTGTCGTGATCTCACCCATCTATTCGCCCGGCAGAGAAGATGTCGGCGAGGGGCTATCCCTTGAAGCCATGCGGACCTTGCTCGAACAGGTGGTAGATGTCCGCACGAAGGCCGGGGACGCCCACATCCGCTATTTCAGCGGTTTGGACCTTTTTGGCGCTGACGATGCTCACATGCTGCCCGATAACCTGCATCCCAATACAGCGGGCTATCGTCTCATGGGCAAACGATTCTACTCGAGCCTTCTGACCGGTCCCGGTGCCTTGATCAGGGCCTAACCAAAGGCCGTTTGATAGTCATCGGGATTGAATCCAAGGACCAAGCCCCCCTCACTCTCGATGATCGGACGCTTGATCATAGAGGGGTTCGCGACCATCAGGGCGATCGCCTTTTCCGCAGTAAGGTCGGCGCGATCACCCTCGGCCAGTTTGCGAAAGGTGGTGCCGTTTCGGTTTAGGACCTTTTCCCATCCTACCTGGGCGATCCAAGCAGCCACGCGCTCTGGAGTAACGCCCTGGGTCTTGTAGTCGTGGAAGCTATAGTCGACGCCATTGGCTTCAAGCCAGGACCTCGCCTTCTTCATCGTGTCGCAGGCCTTAATCCCATAAACGGTGATGATCGCCATTTGCCTTTCCCTCTCCTAACGCGCGCCGATCCGCGCCAGGACAGCCCGGGGGATCTGGTAGTCCTTGATCACAGCAGCATGATCGCGCAGGCCCACAACATCGCGCTGAATAAAGAACTTCCAAACCGCCTCAGAGGCTTCCTTCAAAAGGATGTCGCGGCCAACCTCCGCGATCAGGGCCGCATCCTGTAAACGAAGCAGGGCCTCTTCGACCGCCCGCCCGGCTCGGCCGAGGGTCGAGGCTTTCTCCGAGGCGATCTCACCCTTGAGAACCGCCTCGCCCGTTTCGAACTGAAGTCCCTTCTGCAGGGACTGGGGCAATCTAAGGGACATGGGGGAAGATTAGCAGGAAGAACCTGTTTGACCATGGTCATAGGCTCTTAAGCATGTGGCGCCTAACATCCCGCCACGAATGGAGACGAAATACGAGATGAAGTCGGTTCCAATCCTGGTTCTCCTCGCCCTCATCGCAGCGCCGTTCGGCGTCGCGGCGCAAAACTCTGGCCAGATCGCTTCGGCCAAGCGCGGTGCCAACTGCCCAGGCTGCAACCTGTTTCAGGCGGATTTTTCAGGCATGGAAATCTCAGGCCGCAGTTATGCGCGTGCCCGCATACGCCAGGCCGATCTCAGCCTTTCCGTTATGAGTCGCACGAATTTCTCGGGTTCTGACCTGCGGGACGTCAATGCCTATGGCGGCGTGTTCTCATCTTCGACTTTTGCCCACGCGGACCTCACACACGCCAGTTTTGTCGGGACCTTTATGGCTGGTGCCAATCTCAGCGGTGCGCGCCTGGATGGCACGAATTTTTCGGGCGCAGAACTCGACCGCGCGCGGGGTCTGACCCAAACTCAACTGGACCGCGCCTGTGGTGATAGTCAGACTAAGCTCCCCAAGGGGCTACGTATCCCGGCGTGCTGACCTCGTTGGTATTACAGCGAATTAAGTAGCTTTTGCCCAGTATGCCCGGCAGTTGAAGTCTGCAATGTCTCGAATTAACGCCTCAGATTTCTGGCTCGGACTGCTCACTGCAACCACAATAATGTCATCGACGGCAGCGCACGCTTTGGTTGGCGATGGTGATAGAGTCGTCGCTCGCGTTGTAACCTTCGGTGGGGCTTGCGAAAAATGCGACCTGTCTGGTCGCAGGCTGTCCGGCGCACAGATCCTTGGGGCGAACTTCGCTGGCTCTGCCTTGGTCGGATCGGACATGCGCAGCGTGCGCGTGCTGGGCGCGAACTTTTCAGGTGCAGATCTTTCTCGCGCGGACCTAACAGATGCCGAGATTGTTGGGGCCAATTTTTCCGATGCAAATCTATCTGGTGCCCGTCTTCGAGGCGTTCAGGCCCGGGGCGTCACCTTCCATGCCGCAATTATGGCAAAAGCTGACCTTAGGGACACAGAGGCCCAAGGCGCAAACTTCGCCCATGCTGATCTTTCCAGCGCCCAGTTAAACGACACATCCCTGCAAGGCGCGGTGCTGAGCCAGGTGGATGGCCGCGGGGCCAGCTTCAAGGATGCCTCTCTTCAGGGTGCGAACCTAACAGGCAGCCGTTTCGACCGGGCCGTTTTTGTCGATGCGAGTCTGGATGGAGCCGTTCTGAACGGTGCCCAGTTCGATGGCGCAGACTTCCGAGACGCGAGTCTCCACAAGGCCGCGCTCTATGGCGCAGACCTTTCAGGCGCTAAAAACCTAGATCAGGATCAGGTCGACCAAGCCTGCGCAGATGCTACGACGCGTCTGCCCAAGCCTTTGATCCCCAAGACATGCCGCGGGTTCTCCACACGCTGGGTTCCGCGACCCCCGCCGCCCCCGACGCCACCTAGACCTTAATTGGCGGCGCCGTGCGGATGTGCAGCTCTTTCAGCTGCTTATCGAACACTTCCGAGGGCGCATTCATCAAGAGGTCCTGCCCTTGCTGATTTAGCGGGAAGGCAATGACTTCTCGGATCGCTGTTTGATTGGCCAAGAGCATAACGATTCGATCGATGCCAGGTGCAAGCCCGCCGTGGGGCGGCGCCCCGTGTTTGAAAGCATTGAGCATGCCGCCAAACTGTTCTTCCACAAAATCAGGCGAATGGCCCGCAATCTCAAAGGCCTTGAGCATGACGTCGGGACGATGGTTCCGAATGGCCCCTGAGCACAGCTCGTAGCCATTACAGACGATATCGTACTGGTAGGCCAAGATATCCAAGGGATCCTTGGTGGTCAGCGCCTCCATCTCGCCCTGTGGCATGGAGAAGGGGTTATGCGAGAAGTCCACATGGTTGGTCTCGTCGTTCATCTCGAACATGGGGAAGTCCACGATCCAGACGAATTCAAAACGGTTTTCATCCACAAGAGACAAATCGGTTCCGACCTTGGTACGGGCCAGACCCGCGAATTTCACAAAGGTCTTGGGATCACCGCCGACAAAGAAGGCCGCATCGCCCACCTTAAGGCCAAGTTGCTCGCGAATGGCATCCGTACGCTCAGTCCCGATGTTCTTCGCGATGGGTCCAGCGCCGCCCTCTTCGCCCTCCCGCCAGAAGATATAGCCCAGGCCCGGCTGACCTTCTGATTGCGCCCATGAGTTCATTTTATCGCAGAAGGCGCGGCTTCCGCCGCCAGGTGCTGGGATCGCCCAAATCGCGTTCTTCGAGGATTCCAGCATCCGCGCAAAAAGACCAAAGCCACCGCCGCGGAAATGCTCAGATACGTCCTGCATCACGAGTGGGTTGCGAAGGTCTGGCTTATCAGTGCCGTATTTCGAGATAGAGTCCCGATAGGGGATGCGCGGGAAGGGATAGGGCGTCACCGGCTTGCCGTCGGAAAACTCCTCGAAAACCCCATGCATGACCGGCTCAATGGACGCAAAGACGTCCTCTTGAGTAACAAAGCTCATCTCGACGTCGAGCTGATAGAATTCCAGCGAACGGTCGGCGCGCAGATCCTCATCGCGGAAACACGGCGCGATTTGGAAATAACGGTCAAAGCCAGAGACCATCAGCAATTGTTTGAACTGCTGGGGTGCCTGAGGCAGGGCGTAGAACTTGGACGGGTGCAGGCGCGAGGGCACCAGAAAGTCTCGCGCACCTTCCGGCGACGAGGCCGTCAGGATCGGGGTCTGGTACTCAAGGAAACCCTGACCGATCATGCGATTGCGGATCGAATGAATGACCTTGGAGCGCAGGACGATGTTCTTGTGCAGGGTCTCGCGGCGGAGATCGAGGTACCGATGCTTCAGCCGGATTTCCTCTGGATAATCGGGCTCACCAAACACAGGCAGGGGAAGTTCCGCGGCCTCGGATAGAACCTCGACTGCCTTAACCCGGACTTCAACCTCGCCCGTGGCGAGGTTGCTGTTGATGGTATCGGGGCTCCGGGCCACGACCTCGCCATCCACGCGGATAACGCTCTCCGCACGCAAGCGCTCGACCACGGCAAACCCAGGGGTGTCGGGTGCCAGAACCAGCTGGGTCAGGCCATAATGGTCACGAAGATCGATGAAGACGAGACCGCCATGGTCGCGCTTACGATGGATCCAGCCTGAAAGACGGACCGTGTGACCTGTGTCGGCGGCGCGCAGTGCGCCGCATGTATGACTACGATAGGCGTGCATTTGGATCGCTAAAGCTCAAAAAATCGAGGCGCGGAAGGGCGCATGAGGGGGGGCGAAAGTCAAGGACGGCGACCGCCTCCCCTCATCCTTATCGTCCGCTATTATTTTTCCGGATGGGTCAAGGCCTGGTAGGTCAGGGTCCGAGCCTGGGTTCCCAGGTCCTCGCCACCCGTTCCGCCCAGTCTCTGGACCATGCCGACAAAGTACAGATCATTGGTGGGATCAATCCAGAACCAGGTGCCAGCTGCGCCGCCCCAGCTCATCTCACCCTTGCCGCCAAGGCTACCAGCCTTGCGGGGATCGTTCACAACCATGAAGTCGAGCCCAAATCCCACAGCATCTGTAAAGCGCGACCCGCTGGTGCCATTGGTATTCACAAGGACACTTTGCGGGATAACATTGGTCCCCATCAGCTCGACCGCCGCTGGAGACAGAATGCGCACCCCGTCGAGCTCGCCCTTGTTGAGGATCATCTGCGCGAAACGCCCATAATCGGTCGTGGTCGATACCAGTCCGCCACCGCCGGACTCCAGGGACGGAGCCTTGGTATAATCTGGGGGTGAGTTCCCGAAGAGATCGTTGGCAGGCACCATTTTATAGGTCTTGGGATCGGTCATATACAGCGCCACCAGACGGGAAGCCTTTTGGGGACCGGTGTAGAAGGCCGTATCGTTCATCTTCAGCGGCTTGAAGACCCGGTCCGCAAGGAAGTCACCGAACTTCTGACCCGAAATCTTCTCAACGATATAGCCCTGCAGATCGACAGAAACCGAATAGGACCAATTGGTCCCAGGCTGGAACATCAGCGGAATATCAGCCACCTTGGTGACCAGTTCTTTGAGGTTTGCAGAACCGAGAACGCGACGCTCGCGAAACAGCTTGTCCACGGGATGCTTATCCCCGAGGCCATAGCCGAAACCCGCCGTATGGCTCATGATTTCACGCATGGTTGGGGCGCGAGCCGCCGGAACCGTGACGATATTTCCCTTTTCATCCAGGCCGGTCATGACCTTGAGGTCTTTGAATTCGGGGATGAACTTGGTCACTGGATCGTCCAGCTTCCACTTGCCTTCCTCGAAGAGGATCATCATGGCCACGCCAGTGAGGGGCTTGGACATGGAATAAATGCGGAAGATATCGTCCTTTTTGGTTACCGTGCCCTTGGCCAGGTCGGACTTCCCGTAGGTGGCGAACTCAACAACCTTGCCGTGGCGCACTAAAAGGGTGGTCATCCCCGACACTCGACCATCAGCCACAACCTTGGCCATGGCCGCGTCCAGTTTCTGCAGACGTGCAGAGTCAAAGCCAACAGCCTCCGGTGCCACAGTCGCTGCGGCAGAGCCCTTGGACGCAGATTTTGCCTCTACACTGGCAGAGGCAAGGCTTAGGCTGGCGGCGATGACAACACTGGCCAGCAATTGGAAACGACGCGTCATAAATATCCCCCCTAAAATTTTTTGAAACGAGTTAAGTTGTCTCTAGATGCATAGCTTAGCTGGCAATTGTGACAACGCCTAGCCACCGGGCTTTGGTCTGAACCGCTTGTTGGTCGGGAACCCCTTGGGCGAGATCTTGCCCGCAGACGCCCGACGGCCCAGCCAATCTCGCCACTCGGCCCAAACTCGCGTTCGCCCAGCCGTATCTATCCAGGTGGCACCCTCTTCGGCCTTGAAAACCACCGCATCACGCAGACCACCTTCGCGGTATGTCTGAAGTTTAACACCCTTTCCCCGAGCCATTTCTGGCAGCTCCTCAAGGGGGAAGATCAGAATCTTTCCGTTGTCGCCAATGACCCCCAGATGGTCACCAGTGGCTGGAAGGGCGAAGGCCGCACTCTTTGCACCCACGCTCAGGACCTGCTTGCCAGCCCGCCGGAAGCTTATGGCTTCGTCCTCCGGCAGCAGGAATCCATACCCCTCCTTTGAGGCCAGTATGCGCTTGGCACCGGGCTTATGGATGAAGATGTCGACAATGTCGGTCTTATCATCGAGATCGAGCATAAGCCTCACAGGCTCACCATGGCCTCGGGCGGAGGGCATCTTGTCGCATGGCAGGGTGAAGAACCGGCCATCAGAGGCAAGGATCAACAGCTTGTCCGTCGTCTCTGCAGGAACAACAAAGCCCTGTTTGTCGCCTTCTTTGTATTTCAGCTCAGAGGGATCTTCGACGCGGCCCTTTGCAGCCTTAATCCAGCCGCGGGCAGACAAGATGATGGTGATTGGCTCACGCACAATCATCGCCTCAATGGCCGCATCGGCATCGACGGTCGGTGCCTCTGCAAAAGTGCTCCGGCGGCGGCCGACCTGAGTGTCTGGGCCGAGAATCGCACGGACGTCCTTTAAGCCGACCCCGACCAGCCGCCACTGCTGCTTATCGGATCCGAGCATTTTCAGAAGGCCATCACGTTCTTCAGCGAGTTCAGCGTGCTCTCGCCGCAGTTCCATCTCTTCCAGTCGCGCCAATTGCCTTAGGCGGGTGTTGAGAATGGCATCAGCCTGGATATCGCTGAGGTCGAAGGTCTCGATCAGCTTGGCCTTAGGTTCATCCTCAAAGCGGACGATCCGGATGACCTCATCGAGGTTAAGGAAGGCGATGACCAGACCATCAAGAATATGCAGGCGGGCCTCGATCTTCGCCAAGCGGTGACGGGCCCGGCGAACAAGAACCTCACGACGATGGTCCAGAAAGGCCTGCAGCAAGCCTTTCAGCCCCATGACCCCCGGAGCGCCCCGTGCATTAAGGACGTTCATATTCACGGGGAACCGAGTTTCCAGATCTGAGAGCTTGAACAAGCTTTCCATCAGAACTTCAGGTTCGACATTCCGGCTCTTAGGCTCAATGACTAGGCGGACATCTTCAGCGCTCTCGTCCCGAACATCCCCCAGCAAGGGGGCCTTCTTGGCTTCAATCAGCTCAGCCAGCTGTTCAACCAAATCGGCTTTCTTCACCTGATAGGGAATCTCGGTGATGACGATCTGATAGGTCCCGCGGCCATTGTCTTCTTTTGACCAGCGCGCCCGAAGGCGAACCCCGCCCCGTCCGGTTTCGTAGGTCTCGGCCATCGAGGCCTTAGGCTCGACAATGACCCCGCCGGTCGGAAAGTCAGGACCTTGGACGTGATCCAATAGGGCCAGAGTGGTCGCATCGGGATTGTCCAGCAGCACCAGACAGGCGTCGATCAACTCAGCTGCATTATGCGGAGGGATGGACGTCGCCATGCCAACGGCAATGCCGCTGGATCCATTGGCCAGCAGGTTCGGGAAGCCGGCGGGTAGGACGACGGGCTCTTCGTCTTCCCCATCATAGGTGGGCCGGAAATCAACCGCATCCTCGTCAATGCCGTCGAGCAACAGCTGGGCAGCAACGGTCAGGCGACACTCGGTGTATCGCATGGCTGCAGCGTTATCGCCGTCGATATTGCCGAAATTCCCCTGGCCATCCACCAGCTGATAGCGCTGGGCAAAGTCCTGCGCCAACCTAACCAGGGCCTCATAGACCGCCACATCCCCGTGAGGGTGGAACTTACCAATAACGTCGCCAACCACCCTGGCACACTTCTTAGCCGTGGTATTCGGGTCCATGCGCAGCTGACGCATGGCAAATAACAGCCTGCGGTGAACCGGTTTCAGGCCATCGCGGACATCTGGCAGGGCTCGGCCGGTGATCGTCGACAGGGCATAGGCGAGGTAACGCCGCGACAAAGCTTCGCTGAGGGGCTCGTCAATAATGCGATCGCCGCCAGAGGGCGGACTCAGGGGTTTGGACATAACGAATCAGACCGAGGTTTTCAGGTCCGTCTTAGCTGTCTCAGCGCCGCGCGTCACAGGCGCTGCGCATCGGTAAGTTTGTCGATCAGCCAAAACCGCGCCGGCGGGAGGGGCCGGTTCAGCGGCCCGAACACAAAGGCTTCGAGGAAATGCGCTGTCAAAGCCAGGCCTGCGCCGACGTCTCCTGGGGACAGACGAGACTGCGATGACAGCATAAAAGGCGGCAGGGTTAGGAGTCTGTCCTTGTAGGGCTCGCCCGCATCTCGGCTGACGGCTCGCCCTGTGCGCGGAGAGACATAGATCAGATCGTCCACCTGACCGGTCGCGGCGCATTTCGAAAGGTCTAAGCCAAAACCAAGGTGCTCGAGCAAACCGGCCTCAAAGCGCACGTAAACGGCAGGCCAGATTTCCGGAACTGCAAGAGCCGCTGATAGGGCTTCGAAGGCCAAAAAAGCGCCGGGATGGGGCTCTCGCTCCGGAAGCGCCGCAGAGGCCACAGAAGCCGCAGCAGACAGACCAGCCAGGGCCAGCGGGTCGTCGAACAAGGCCGATGGCCCCTCCCCCACTGGCTCCAGCGACACTGCCCCCAATTGCTCGGACACCCGCGCCCGATACTGAATGAGCGCCCGGGCACCCGCCTGTAGAAAAGGCTTAATGCGCCGTGATGCCCCACCGGCAACATGGGCGGCATAGCGTCCATGATTGGCCGTCAGAAATTCGACAATCGCGCCAGTTTCACCAAAGGCGCGGGCGGACAAAACATAGGCCTCGTCCTGGAATTCCATCGCCCTGGCCTAAACGTCGAAGTCCAGGCCGACATCGCCATAGAATTCACGCTTGTCCGCCCAGCGCTCATCCACCTTCACCGTCAGGAACAGGTGCACAGGGCGGTCAAGGAGCTCAGTCAATTCCTCCCGGGACTTCTGACCGATCCACTTTAGGGTCTGGCCGCCTTTACCGAGAACGATCGGGCGCTGGCTCTCACGCTCCACATAGATCGTCTGCTCAATTCGGGCTGATCCATCCGCCCGTTCTTCAAAGGAGGTGGTCTCCACAGCGGCGGCATAGGGCAGTTCCTCATGCACCCGCAGATAGATTTTTTCCCGTGTCATTTCGGCCGCTAACAGTCTGACCGGGAGATCGGCCGTCTGTTCTTCTGGATAGAGCCAGGGACCCTCGGGCATCAGATCAGCAAGGCGTGTCTTGAGATCATCAACCCCAGCACCGTCCGCCGCGGAAATCATGAAAACTTCCGAATAGACCCCAGTCTCAAACAGCCGCTGGACCACAGCGAGCATGCGCTCGCGCTTGACGCCGTCGATCTTGTTTATGGCGAGGATGGCTTGCTTCTTGGACGCTTTCAGCCCCTCGATAATGGTCTCCACATCGATCACGGCGCGTTTGTCAGCAGACTTAGCCGATCCGTCACCAACGGAAAGTTCTGCCTGGACGTCCACAAGATGAACCACGACCTCGGCCTCATCAGCCCCACCCCAGGCGGACCTGACCATGGCTCTATCCAGTCGGCGCCGAGGTGAAAATATTCCGGGGGTGTCGACCAGGATGATCTGCGCCTCGCCAGCCATGGCGACGCCACGGACTGGAAAACGCGTGGTTTGCACCTTCTGTGTGACGATCGAGACCTTGGCCCCCACCAGTCGATTGGTCAGGGTCGACTTGCCCGCATTGGGCGCGCCGATGATCGCGGCAAAGCCGGCGCGGGTCATGGTTCGAGTTCTCTCTTGGTAAGCATCAAGCCTGCAGCTGCTTTTTCAGCCTCACGCTTAGAGCCGCCCTTGGCGGTCTCAGCGTCATAGCCGGGCAATCGGACTTCGATGGTGAAAATCGGGGCGTGGGAGGGTCCTTGGCTGTCAACCACCACATAGTCGGGGGCGGGTAGACCGCGTCCCATAGCCCATTCCTGCAGCAAGGTCTTGGAATCCTTACTTTGGGGGGCATCAAGATCCTTAAACTCTTCCGCCCAAAACCGACGGAAGAAGGTCCGCACCGTTTCTAGGCCGCCATCCAGGTAGAGGGCAGCCATGACCGCCTCGCAAGCATCGCCAAGCACCCGGTCGCTATCACGGGCACCAACCTTGGTGGCACTGGCGTCAACCCTAAGGGCCTCACGCAGACCAATCGCACGGCTGATCCGAGCGCAGGTGTGCGAATTGACTAGCTGGTTCATGCACCGTGAGAGCTCGCCCTCCTGGGCAGCAGGCCGGACTTGCGTAAGCTGTTCTGCCGCTAAGAGGTTAAGCACCCGATCGCCAAGGAATTCTAACCGCTCATTGTCTCGAACCTTGGTTCCCCCATTACCGACACTGGAATGGGTCAATGCGCGATCAAGGAGGTCCTGATCCGCGAACTGGTGACCAATAAGAACCTGCAACTCGGCGACGGCTTGTAGGCGTCGGTTCATCGTAAAGACCTGAAGAAGCGCTCTGGGCGGGCATCTGTGAACCAGGTCCAGGGTTCAAGAAGCTGAGCATCTTTATTCCAGGACAAGAGAATGCCTTGCGCCTTACCAACAATATTTTCCTCGGGAACAAAACCGACGCCAATGGCGCTTGGCACACGGCTATCTAGGGAGTTGTCCCGATTGTCGCCCAGCATAAAAAACTTGCCCTTTGGGACCACATAGACCGGGGTATTGTCGAGATCGCCGTCTGTTCCGTAGTCATAGGTGACATAGCGTCGGCCATTGGGGAGAGTTTCCTCAAAGCGTTCGACGCTGCGGCTAAAGCCATAGCCCGAGTCCATCATCACAGATGGCAAGGCGCGCCTAGGGATTGCCGACCCATGCAAGAAAATTACCCCCGCCTTCATCTGAATGCGATCTCCAGGAAGGCCGATCACCCGCTTGATATAGTCGGTTCGGCCATCCCTAGGCAGTTTGAAGACGACCACGTCGCCTCTTTCGGGAGGCCGCCCGAACACCCGCCCTGAAAACAGAGGTGGACTGAAGGGGATGGAGTAGCGGGAAAACCCATACGTAAATTTGGAAACGACGATGTAGTCCCCTTCCACGAGGTTCGGTTCCATGGACGCAGAGGGGATGGTGAAGGGCTGAAACAACGCGGCCTTGAGCACCACAGTCAGGATCAGAGCTAAACCAATCGTCCAAAAAATTTCTGCGAGTTCTCTAAAGGCGGCCGCGGGCGGAGCGCTCTGTGCAGACGTCGGATTGGCATTCATGAGTAAGTCCGCTTGCCCAGGGAAAGGCCGAAGCCAAGCCCCTAGCTAGCGGCTTGACCTTAATGCGGCAAGACGAGTGCCGATCTAGTGAACCACCCGACCAAACCTGTGGAAGTTCAAGTTGAGCACCCAGGTCCAGGGTTTGAACAACGAAGCGCCCTTGTTCCAGGAAATCAGCACAAATCGCGCCCGGCCTTCGAGGTTCTCCTCTGGCACCATGCCAACGCCGTCATAAACCGATAGGCGGCTGTCTGCGGAGTTGTCACGATTATCGCCCATGAAGAAATAGTAGCCGAGGGGAACCGTGAACTCCTCGGTATTGTCCAAGGGGTAATTTGTCCCGAAATCATTGGTCATGATCTTCCGGCCTTCGGGCAGTGTTTCCTGTACCCGCTGTACCGGAATGATCGACTCTGTTCCGCCGGTTTCTTCAACCGTCGCCGTGACGGTTCTGGGAACGATCTTTCCGTTGATATAGAGCAATCCATCGCGCACCTGGACCCGATCGCCCGGCAAGCCAATCAGCCGCTTGATGTAATCGGTGTTATTGTCCCGCGGCAGCTTGAACACGATCACGTCGCCGCGGGTCGGCGCTCTGCCAAAAATCCGCCCCGAAAACAGGTCTGGACTTAGCGGAATGGAATGCTTCGACCAGCCGTAATCGAACTTCGTGACCAGCACATAGTCACCCTCATAGAGATTGGGCTCCTCGGACGCAGACGGAATTGTAAATGGCTGGAACAACAGGACCCGCAGGACCAAAGCGATCAGCAAGGCCACAGCTACGGTCTTAATAATCTCCCAGGTCTCATTGACCTCGGGCACTTCTGTGGCTGGCTCTGGTGTGGGAACGGCTTCAGACATCGCGTGGTCCTTGGTCAATCCGGCCAACCGGACGAAGATAAACTGCCGCTGCATACGACGTCAGGGCAATTCTGGCGAGTGAACAATCTTTAAGCCGAGGGGGTTAAAGCGGCACAGCCTCGATGATTACGAAGGCTTGGGCATAGGGATGATCATCCGTCAGGGACAGGTGAAGCACTGCCTTATGTCCCGGTGGCGTCATAGTGTTCAGCCGGGTCAGGGCACCTCCGGTGAGGGCCATAGTGGGTTGGCCCGAGCGCATATTCACCACACCCATATCCCGCCAAAAAACCCCTGCCCTCATGCCTGTGCCCAAAGCCTTGGCGCAGGCCTCCTTGGCGGCAAATCGCTTGGCATAGCTGGAGGCTGGGTCAGTCTTTTTTTCAGATCGACTGCGTTCAAGCTCAGTAAAAATCCGATGGGTAAAACGACTTCCGAAGCGCTCTAGGCTGCGATGGATCCGACGAATATCCGACAGATCCGAGCCAATGCCGATAATCACGCCGCAGCCTCAGCACGGGCAGCATTCATCAAAAGGCGCATTCTGCCGATCGCCGAAGATAGGCCAACAAAGATCGACTCTCCGATCAGGAAGTGACCGATATTGAGTTCAGCGATCTGGGGGATTGCGGCAATGGCCCCCACGGTCTCGTAGTCTATGCCATGGCCAGCATGAACCTCGAGGCCCAAGCGGTCGGCTTCCTCGGCGGCGACGCATAGCATTCGAAGCAGGTGTGGGGCCTCAGGCGAGCCCTCTCGTACGGCATCGCAATAGGGCCCTGTGGTCAGTTCAACCACCTGGGCACCAACGGACTTGGCGGCGGCAATCTGTGCGATATCTGCATCCACAAAGCATGACACTCGGATACCGGCATCGACGAAATTTTTGACTGCTGGGGCAATGCGGTTATGGCCGCTGACAACATCCAGACCACCCTCTGTGGTCACCTCTTCCCGTCGCTCAGGCACAAGGCAAGCGGCATGGGGTAGGTGCCTTAAGCAAATCGCTTCCATTTCAGGCGTCATAGCCATTTCGAAGTTAAGCGGAATGCCCCGTTTGCGGGTCACCCTGGCCAGGGCTTCGATGTCCGTATCGGAGATATGCCGTCGGTCCTCGCGAAGGTGAGCAGTAATGCCATCAGCCCCCGCCGCCATGGCCAGTTCTGCGGCCCGGACAGGATCAGGATAGTCAGCACCTCTCGCGTTCCGAATGGTCGCCACGTGGTCAATGTTTACGCCAAAACGCAGCAGGTTCACTTGGAAAGCCTCCGACTGCCGGGATCTTCCACCGGAATGGCTGCCAGTTCGGGGGGCAGCTGATCGGCGGGATATGCCGGGACATCCAACCGCGCCAAGGCAACAAACGGTGCCCCCGGGTCAGCGCGGCCCCCCGAGCGGTCGACGAGACAGGCCGCGACAACCACTTCACCGCCAGCCTTCTTGATGGCTTCGACACATTCCCGAGACGATAGGCCCGTGGAGACGATGTCCTCGACCATGGCAACCCGGGCACCGGGTTCAATGGAAAAGGCCCGCCTTAGCTTAAACTCGCCCCCTTCCCGCTCCACATAGAGCGAGGGTACACCCAGGTGCCGCGCGGTTTCATAGCCAGGAATAATCCCGCCCACCGCGGGTGAAATGCAGACATCGACCTGCCCGACGGTTTCCGTAATCAGGGCCGCCAGGGCCTTGCACAGGCGCTCCGTGCGGTCGGGATATTGGAACACGAGGTTCTTCTGAAGGAAGGTCCCAGAATGCAGGCCGCTGGACAGGATGAAGTGGCCTTCGCGCAGGGCACCCGCCCCACGGAATTCGTCGAGAACCTGTTCAGTATTCATGCCTGTATCTCCTGTTTGTCCGGCCTTAGCGAATAGCCCACACCCTGTCATCCGCCTTGGCGTCTAGGCAGCCGGTTTGGCAGACCAAATGCGCGGGCCGATCACCGTTACGGCAAGGCCTGAGAGAATAAGACCGGCGGCGGCCAGCTTCCAGACCGGCAAACTTTCGCCCAACAATATGGCAGATGCGCCCATCCCAAACACCGGGACCAAGAGGGACCAGGGCGAGACTGTTGCAGCTGGATATCTCGACAGCAGAAAGCCCCAGGCCCCGTACCCCAAAAGGGTATTGCCAAGGGATTGCCAAAGCACTGCGGCCCAGGTCCCAAGATCAGCCCTGATAAGCCCGGTCTGGATCGCGGGCCAACCATCGAAGATGAAGGCCAAGACAATCAAGGGCGGCACCGCGAAAACACTAGACCAGACAACGAAGGCCAAGGAATTGACGCTTGGCGTCGACCTCTGAACCGTATTGCCCATGGCCCAGGACACCGCAGCAAATAGCACCATGCCCAATCCGAGGGCCGTCGTGGTGGCGTCGGTATGGGTCAAGATTACCGCAATACCAGCTGCCCCAAGGGCCAAGGCGGCAAGCTGGTAGCCCCGCACCCGCTCTCCCGTAAGCCAGACAGATAGTCCGATGGTGAAAAAGGCCTGGGACTGCACAACCAAAGAGGCGAGGCCCGGTGAAATCAAATGGCCCATGGCGATATAGAGGGCCCCGAACTGGCCAATACCGATCAGCATGCCATAGGCCGCAAGATTGCGTAGGGGGACCTCAGGTCGCTTAAAAAACAAAGCCGCCGGGAAAAAGGCCAAACCAAAGCGCAGGGCAGCGAAGGTCAGGGGCGGCAGGTGGGCTAGCGCCACCTTAATCACCACAAAATTACTCCCCCAGATCGCAACAACCACAAAAGCCAACACAGCATGTCGCCAGGAAAGCGCCGTCGCGTTCATTGCAAATCCCCCAAAGAGGGTGCGCCTTATCACTGGGCGGGCCGCTAGGCTATTGCAGGCTACAGGCCCTTCGACGATGTGGCGTATTGAAACTGCAGTCTGGGCATGCGGTTATCGGTCTTGCGCAGGGGTCCTAGAGGAGGCGGGTCAGATGGTGGGTTTGCAGATACACAAGGTTTCTGGTGCCTTGGGTGCCGAGCTTTCCGGGGTCGATCTTTCCCAGGATATCCCAGACAGCGTGATCGCCGAAATTCGACAGGCCTTCGTCGAACACCAGGTCATCTTCTTCCGAGATCAAGCCCTCACGCCAAATCAGCAGGTGGCCTTTGGGCGCCGATTTGGCCCCTTGAACATCCACCCGTATGTGGCTGGAATGGATGCATATCCAGAAGTTATGGAGATCATCAAGGAGCCTTCAGATAAGACCAATTTCGGCGGCGGCTGGCATTCGGACATGAGCTTTCTGGAAAAGCCTGCCATCGGATCCATTCTGCATGCGATTGAGCTGCCCGATTGGGGCGGCGATACCCTCTTCGCCAGCCAGGCCGCAGCCTATGAAGCCCTGACGCCCGCCCTGCGCGCCACCCTCGATACTCTGAACGCTGTCCATTCCGCCGGACGGGAATACTCCGCCAGCGGTCACTCGGCTCAAAAGCGCGCCTCCATGAAGGTGGTCGAGGCAGAAGGCGCTGTGGGAGAATATGTCCACCCCGTCGTCCTCACCCACCCGGAGACGGGTCGAAAGGCCCTCTATGTGAACCCGGCCTTCACCACGAAGTTTGAGGGCTGGAGCACAAGGGAATCAAAGCCTTTACTGGACTTCCTCTTCGAGCATTGCCGCAGTGAAGCCTTTACCTGCCGGTTCCAGTGGTCGCCGGGGGCCGTCGCCTTCTGGGACAATCGGTCAGTCTGGCACTACGCCCTCAATGACTATCCGGGGCAAAGGCGACACATGCGCCGTGTGACGGTCGATCCCATGCCCGCACACAGCATGGACCCTGTACCGCACGCCCAACTGGCCAAGGCCTAGGACACACCATGACCCGGAAACCTAAGGACGGCATCGATCGTCGTAAAATTCTGACCCTAGGCGGTACGGCGATTGCCGCCACGACGATTGCAAAGCCCGCGGCCAGTGCGACCGCCAATTCCCGATGGGTCACGGTCACTGAAGGGGTCAATATCGCAGTCGCAGCGTCGCCGAACGGCACTGCGATTGCCATGGACCTGCACGGATCCATCTGGACCGTTCCAGTCAAGGGCGGCCCTGCCAAGCGCTTGACGGATGAATTGACCGATGGAGCCCAGCCTGACTGGACACCAGACTCAAAAACCCTTGTTTTTCAGTCCTATCGTGCCGGAAACTTCCACATCTGGTCAGTTCAGGCCGATGGCAACGGCCTGACGCAGCTGATCCAGGGGCCCTATGACTGTCGCGAGCCTAGGGTTTCGCCAGATGGCACGACCATCGCCTTTTCTGCCGACGCCACAGGGCGTTACGCCATACACATCATGCCGATTACCGGCGGGCCACCAAAGCTGGTGGCCGAGGCCGACGGACAGGCTTGCCAGCCCTGTTGGTCCCGTGATGGCAAGATCTTGGCCTATGTGGTTGATCGCCGTCGCATTGAGACCCTGACCCTAAGCGGCGTCAAAACCATCGCCTACTCAGTGGCGTCGGGCGAGTTGCATAGCCCAAGCTTTAGTCCGCAAGGCCAGCTGATCTTTACCCACCTCGATGAGGGCAAGGCGGAATTGCGCTCCGTCGATTCTGTCCTGGTCACTGGGGTCGACGTCTTTCCCTTTAGGCCAACCTGGCTAACCAATGGCGACATGGTCTTCGCTGCCGACGGCCAGATCCAGCGCCAGGGTGCCACGGGTCGCCACCCAATTCCCTTTCAGGTGAAACTGCAGGTCTCCCGCCCCTTTTATCGCAAGCGGAGCCGAGACTTCGACTCGACCGTGCCCAGCCCTGTGGTCGGGATCGGTAGTCCCATGCTCTCACCCGATGGGACCCAGATCGTCTTCAGAGCCCTCAATGATCTCTGGATCCTGCCCATCGGCGGTACGGCCAAGGCGCTGACCAAGGACAAGTTCTGGAAATGCGATCCAGCCTGGTCCCCCGACGGTCTATCCCTGGCCTATTCCACCGACCGGGGCGGCGACCTGCAGGTCTGGGTGCACACCCTCGCTACCGGCGAGGACCGCCAGATCACCCGACATTCCGGTGCCGCCTTGGCTCCGGCTTGGTCGCGCAATGGCAAGACCCTGGCCTTTCTGGATCAAACCGGCGCGCTACACACGGCCGATGTGGCCACAGGCACCATCCGCCAAATCCTGCCGGCCATTTGGGAACCGGGCAGGCCCAGCTGGAGCGCTGATGGCAAGACCATAGCCATGGCGGCCTTCAAACCTTATTCGGCGCGCTATCGTGAGGGTTTGAGCGAAATCCTGACCGTAGATGTGGCCAGCTCAAAGGCCACCTATCAGCCACACGCCCCGCACAAATCCCTGGGGGTCAGGGGCGACGATGGGCCAGTCTGGTCCCCCGATGGCAATCACCTAGCCTATGTCTTTGCCAGCCGCCTCTGGGTGGTCGAGGTCGATCCTCAGGGGGGCTTTATCGGCCGTCCGAAGGTGCTGAACAACGAGGTGACAGACGCCCCCAGCTGGGGTGGTGACTCTAACACCCTCCTCTACCTTTCGGCCGGAAAGCTGCGTCTGATCACTCTGGATGGCACCGCCCCTCGGGATGTGCCTCTGGACCTCAAATGGGCTAACGCCAAGCCCGCGGGAAAGACGGTTGTCCGCGCAGACCGAGTCTGGGATGGCCTTGGCACCGAAACCCGTAAGGACCTCGACATCGTCATAAACGGCAATCGGATTGTCGATATCCTTCCTAAGGGACAGGGCCCCACGGACGCTCGTCTCATTGAGGCTGGCGCCGGTACCACGGTCATGCCTGGCCTTGTCGAAATGCATGCCCATCGCCAGATGGCCGGCTATGCCTATGGCGACCGCGAAGGGCGTCTCTGGCTATCCCTTGGCGTCACCACCACCCGCTCTCCAGGATCGCCAGCCTATCACATGGTGGAGGACCGGGAGGCCCTGGATTCCGGTGCCCGGATCGGACCCCGCTATTTCGCGACGGGTGAGGCCATCGACGGCGGGCGGATCTATTACAACTTCATGCGCCCCGTGACCGAGCCTGGGCAAATGGCCCTAGAGCTCGAACGGGTTACAGCCCTCAACTATGATCTCATCAAGTCCTATGTCCGCCTGCCCCTGGATATGCAGCGAGACCTGACGGCCTGGGCCCACGCCCACGGCCTGCCTGTGGTCTCGCACTACCACTACCCAGCCCTGGCCTTTGGCCTGGACGGCATGGAGCACATGGGCGCCACCAGCCGGTTTGGCTATTCCCGAACCCAAAGCTCCCTCGGTGCCAGCTATCAGGATGTCACCGCCCTCTTCGCTGCCAGCGGTGCCCGGCGCACGCCTACCTTGTTTTCCGCAGGTGCCCTCTATGCCGAGGATCGGTCCCTGGTAGAGGACCCACGTACCCAAGCGCTCTATCCGCCTTGGGAATATGCCCGCCTCAAGGCCAGGGTTGAGATGACCGCCAAGGGCGATACCAAGCCTGCCCTGGAGTCCCTCGCGCGCAATGTTGCCCACCTGAAGGCCATGCTGAAGGCTGGGGGCAAGGTGGTAACAGGCACGGATTCCCCCATCGATTTCAATGGGATCAGCCTACATATGAACCTACGCGCTATGGTGCGCTTTGGCATGACGCCGGTGGAGGCGCTGAGCACCGCCACCAAGGCCGCCGGGGAGTTTCTCGACCAACCCCTGGGCTATCTGTCCAAGGGGGCCCTGGCCGACCTGGTCATCTGCCAAGGCAATCCCCTGTCGCGCATTGAAGATGCTGCTGCAGTAAATCAGGTTATAAAAAATGGTGAAGTGTTTGATATGCAAAACCTTATTGGGCCCTTCTTAAACCAACCCAAACAGGCCAGGGCCGCCTCGCCCTTCGCCATCGCCGCTGCCAGCCAGCCCTGGTGGCACGACGCCGACTATATTGCCGCCGGACGCGCCGCCTGCTGCACCGACCCCTTCTGCGCCACACCGACCGGTCGCCGAACCTTCATCGCCACCGAGGCCTGAACCCTATGAAGCTTTTCCAGACCTATGACTCGCCCTTCCCCACCCGGGTCCGCCTCTTGCTCATGGCCAAGGGCCTGAGCGCTGAGATCATTCAGCCGCCGGGCTTTCACTTCGATGGCCTGACCAAGGAAGCGTATCTGAAGATCAACCCCATCGGCCGGGTACCCGCTTTAGTCCTCGATGACGGCCGCGCCCTGCCGGAGAGCGAGGTGATTTGCGAATATCTCGAAGACGCCTATCCCGAGCCATCCCTGCGCCCCGCTGATCCCTTTGAGCGGGCCCGTATGCGGTTGCTGAGCCGGATCTGCGACTTCTACCTAGTCATGGCCATGGTCCCCCTGTTCGACTATTCCGCCCGCCCGCGGAAGACCTGGGACCAGGAAGGGATCGAAAAGGCCTTTGGCAAGATCAGCGACGCCCTGGCCTATCTCGAACAGTTCATTGGCGAAGACGGCTATGCGGTGGGCAAGGCGGTCAGCCAGGCCGACGGTGCCCTGGCACCCCAGCTGATCCTCACCACAGAATGGGCCCCGCCCACCTTCAACATGGACGATCCCCTTCAGCGCTACCCCAAGCTCCTGGCCTATTGGAAGGCCATCCAGAAAGACCCGCTGGTGAGCCGGCTGATCACTGAAACCCGTGATGCGATTGTAGAGAGCAAGGAACGGGCGCGGGCTTATGTGAAGAGCCGGTCCGGATCACAAGCTCCCGGCTGAGCTTTGCTGGGGGGATAAATGGCGGTCTTGGTGTTTTCCAAACCAGGAAAGCCAGTCTCTGGAATTACGCTAACTGCGTATATTTTGTTTGCATTATTACGCTAATAGCGTAGAGTGAGCTGTGGAGATATTGCGCACCAAGACATTCGACCGCAGCGTCCGAGCCATGGGCGCCACCGAGGAAGAATTAGACGCCCTTGAGGCCGCCATCGCCGCTGATCCGGATTCGGGCGATGTAATCCGGGGATTGAAGGGCGCTCGCAAGATACGCTTCGCTATGGCTGGCAAGGGTAAGAGCGGTGGCGGACGCGCCGTCTATGTCGTGGTGCGGGTTAGGGACGCCGTCTATCTCCTCCTAGCTTACGCCAAGTCGTCGCAGGCGGAGATCTCAAACGACCAACGCAGGGCTATTAGCGCCTTTATCGAGGGACTGGCATGAAGACCGTTGAGCACGACACCGACTTTGGCCGGGACATGCTGGAGAGCCTGCAGGAGGTCCGAGACCATCTGGATGGCAAGATCGCCCTTCCAGGTCGGGAGATCGCGCCGATGACGGCTGCGCGCGTCAAGGCGATCCGCAAGAGTGTCGCCAAGAGCACCAAGGCTTTCGAACGCCGTTTCAGGGTTCCCGCCCGCACCTTGGAGGGATGGGAGCAAGGCCGCCGCATCGACATCGCCGCCGCCGTGCTTATGACCGTGATCGCCAAGGACCCCGAAGCGGTAGAGCGCGCTCTGGCTGAGGACTAGGCATCTTTCGCGGCTTCACACATCACATAGGCAAGGCGTCTTCTCGTTGACCTCGACGAGTTGAAATTGATCTTTGGAAGGGCCGAAGTCGTAAATCGTCGATGCCGAAAGCCTTCAGAAAGCTTGCAAAGAATTCAAACGTCTTTGGATCAGCTAACGGCAACGACCACCTCGCCTTCATCGGCGGGCGACTGGAAGTTTTCGACGAAGGCAGCGAGGGCATCTTCGCCGATGGGAAAGGCCGCATTCGCATCGAACCTTCGGCCCCTTTCCTCCAGACGATCACGAAGCAAGGCTTCAGGCGCGCTTAGGTACACTAGCCGCCACGTACCCCCTGCGCTGACTATGAGGTCCTTATAGCTATCGCGATGGGCCCGACTCCAGAAACTAGAGTCTACGACTACGGGCTGCTTCTGGAGGAGTAGCTGACGCAGATCGTCTTTAATCGCTTCCCGCGCTTCAGCCACATGGCCGGGATAGGCTTCCGGAGTGTAGTCTATCCCGTACCGACCGAATTTGTCCCAAATCACTTCGTCGATTGAAAGCCGAGTGAAGCCTTTTGACGCCAGTTTCATGGAAAAGGTGGTCTTCCCGCTTCCGGCAACGCCGCACATCAAAATGACTAACCCCGGTTCGGGGCTAAACAGCGACAGGGCCGCGTCCTCTGTGAGTGAGACAGTCACGGTCAAATTCCTCGACTAGCACGCACGAAGCTCAGCAAGGACCACTCACCAAAGACCCGCGCAAGGCAGAGATTAGCTAAGCCTCAAGCTTTGACTTAATAGACGGAAATTAGGTGACGGCCCAGCAGTCTGTAGGTCTGAGTAAGGAGCCAACCAGGAGGCTGGGGTCCTACCCCTTGGCCCGATCCACCGTCTCAATTGACGGGTTCGCCCTGAGCGCTGCCGCGATGTGCGTCATGTGCTTAGCGTCCTTCA
>CALETE010000077.1 GCA_937920085.1 uncultured Alphaproteobacteria bacterium
TGCGCTCACGAAGCTGCTGACCCGAGGCGAAGGTTACCATCCGCACCAGGTGATCCCCGCTGGTGTCGAGAACAGTATCGACGACAACGCCGGGAGCCAGGCGGGTGTGCAGCGCACCTACATCCCTCGCGGCGTCCCAGACATCGGCTGGATCAGCGTTGATGATGGTCTCTCTGCGAACTGTGGCCATGGGCGCCTCCCTTTCGAGGAAAGCTACCCTTGGTGAGCGGGGCGGGTCTGGCGGACTTCGGACGCGGTCATGCCCGAGGTTGGGTGACGGGTGAGGGTCTGGGTTGGGTCGAATGTGCCCGCTGCAGTTACGGCGACAGTGAGTAAAACGGTCTCGTCTGATTTTGGACGTCGATCAAAAAGATCGTCGGTCTATTTCGTACACTGTCACCGCAACTCGGTGGACAATCCAGATTCTCAACTGACATTAGCGTCAAATGCTTTTGCGGCCTTCGCTCAGCAAATGAGCGATACCCCTTAGGGGTGCCATGACGCCTCGCTGAAATGGGAAGCTCGCAGCAACATGGGCTCGACTCCACAACCTAACTAACGCCACTCATAAAATGAGTGCGAAATGACTCATACTCATATATTGTGTGTGGATGAAATCGATTCTCAAGGCACCAAAGCCCTACGTCGCGTTTGGAAAAACTCTCGGTGAGCTGCGAGCTAGGGCGGGCATTGCCAATCAAGAAGAGCTAGCGAAGCTCGTCGGACGGTCACAGCAGTCTGTGAGCCGTTGGGAAGCTGGCACTTCACGACCTAAACCCGACGATATTTCCAAGCTGGCCGCACTGCTGGATGTCGTCGCGGACGATTTGCTCATTGGGGCCGGCTACAAGACTGAAGTGTCGTGCGCCGGCACGATCACATTCGACAGACCTTTCCCGCTAGAGAACCTGCCACCAGATTCTTTCGAACGGTTCCTTTGGGCAGTCTTGCAGGCCCGTGATCCGAAGGCCGTTGTGAAACGCGCGGGTCAATCAGGCCACAAACAAGACGGCATCGACATCACATCGACAACGCCAGACGGGAAAATCCAGACCTACCAATGCAAGCGCGTGAAGACGTTCGGACCCGCCGAAGTACAGCGCGCAGTCGCTGCCCATACGGTCAAGGCTGACAGAAAATTCCTCGTCCTCAGCCGCGTGGCGAGCCCACAAGCCACTACCGAGATCGCGAAGCATGCCGGGTGGGAGATCCTCGATAAGGAGGATCTGTCCATGATCGTCCGAAGCCTCAATCCGGAAGCTCAAAATCGGCTGGTCGATACGTACTTTCCGGGCAAGAGATTTGAGCTTTTGGGTCGCTTAGATCCAGGCCCGTGGATGACGCTCGAAGATTACTTCGCGCCTTTCGAGGCGCGTGATGTGGCGTTCAGTCACGATTGGGCCTTGAAGGGCCGAAGCGAGGAGCTTCGTGAAATCGCGACGGCGCTCGCTGACGCTCAAAACAAGGTGGCCTTAGTCACCGCGCCAGGCGGCTTCGGGAAGTCGCGCGTCGTGAAGGAGGCAGTGAAGGCTTTTCGGAACGCCAACCCCGCATGTCGCGTTTGCTTTCTGTCGCCGACGTCGTCGGTTGTCCCGGCCGATCTCGACGCACTGGGTCAGGGAGAAAAAGTTCTAGTCATCGACGATGCTCACGATCGTGAAGACCTTGGTGCGGTACTTCAATTCGCGGCGAATCCGACGCACCGCACGCGACTGATCCTTGCTTCACGTCCTTATGGCACTGGCCGCATCAAACAGCAGGCAGCCGTGTTTGGCATATCGCAGTTGGTTGAGACGACCCTGGAGCAGTTGAGCAAATCCCAACTGGGCGAGTTGGCTTCCGAAGTGCTGGTCGAATTCGGTGCGAATCCTGAATGGGCGCCGCACGTCTTGGCGATCTCAGGCCGCAGCCCGCTCATCGTCGTTATGGCGGCCAGAGTTATTGCGAAGGAAGCAATACCTCCCGCTCTCGCGACCTCACGAGACGAGCTGAAAAACTTCGTGCTCGGCAAATTTCAAAAGGTCGTTGTTGGGGATCTTGGCACCCCCAACGATCAGCACGCGCTATCACAAATGCTGAATATCCTTGCGATCATTCAGCCCTTCGATATTCAAGAACCTGACTATAAAAACATCATGTCCAGCGTCGCTGGCATTGACGAAATCGCCTCAACCCGGCTCATCAAGGTCCTCGCGGATGGCGGGGTGATCTTCAAACGCGGCCGGTTCTATCGGCTGATGCCAGACGTTCTGGGCGACTACCTCATTGACCAGAGCTGCATTGATGACGCCGGCGAACTGACGCCGCTTGCACTGCAAGTCTTTGGAGCGAGCCAGGATGCGGTTGCAGGGCGGACGCTTCTAAATCTTGGTCGATTGGATTGGAGGCGGAATGAGGGTGATCCATCTGACAGTCGGCTTCTCGATCAAGTTTGGCGTTCTCTCGACGAGATTGAGGAGCTCTGGGATCGTCGATTGGATGCGATCAACGAGGTCGCGCTTTACCAGCCCGCGCAGGCCCTCGCGTTCGTCCAGCGGCAACTTGACAAGGGTCATCGCTTTCCGATTTTCTCGCGCATCCTCTATCGGATTGCTTTTTCGGGCGCTCATTTTGAAGAAGCGGCAGAGCTGCTTTGGCTACTCGGTCGTGAGGACGGCCGATCATTCGGCCCGCATACCGATCATCCGTTGCGGCTACTGTCTGAGATCGTTGCGGTTGAAGAAGACAAGCCCTTCATGTTCAGCGAGAAGGCCTTTGATTTCGGCATGTCGCTGCTTGACCGCAACGACGCCTGGACAGGCAACTACACACCGCTGGACGTGGTATCCCCCATCCTAAAAGGCGATGGGCTCACTACTGAGTCAGATTATCGTCAGATGACGATGAAGCCATTCGTAGTGCGCTACGAAACTGTTGCCCCTCTTAGGGCGCGCCTCATTCAGAAGCTTCTCGATTTGATGATCGGCGATAACCCGCTGGCCGGTCAGAAGGCGGCCGCAGTCTTGGAAAGTGCGCTGCGCGCACCCTATCCAGCGTTCAATCAACCCGTCCCGGACGAAGTACGGGCGCTCTATGAAAAGGAATTCGAGTCGACGCTTCAAAAAATTCTCAAGCTGATCAAGTCGAAAGGCCTGCACCCGCCCGTCGCAATCAGTTTGGCGAGGTCGGTTTCCTGGCATGCGTCCTATGGACAAGGGAAGACCTCGAAGCTCGCAAAACAGATCCTCGACGCTATGCCGACCAGTCTAGAATTCCGGACTTGGGTCGGACTGGCCGACGGCTACGGCCAGATATTTCTTGGGCGTGGAAATCCTGACACCTGGGAGGCTGACGTCAACACGTGGATCGGCCAACTCGTGTCCGATCTAAAACAGACGCATAAAGACGCACAATCCCTCCTTCAGTTCGTCGAGAAGGTCCAAGGTGAACTAATCGAAGCCGGTATCGCGGACAGTTCGGGTCACGTGCTTATGGGCAATTTGCTGCGCCAAGATTTGGGGCTCTCATGCGCCATCGTCGAGGGTGCGTTCGATGATCCTAGTCGCCCCAGTGCGCATTTCACGTCATCTGCCGTTTCCGAAATCCTTTCCGCCGACCCTGCAGAGGGACGGTCACTCATTCAGAGGCTATTAAGCGCCGGGGACCCGCGACTCCGAATTGCGGCGGCACAAGCCTATGGTGGTCTGCGGCGGGCTCCAGACGCAGTAGATTTTGAGCTCCTGCGTATGATCGTCGCCGATGAGGACTGGCGTATTGTAAACGCGGCACTGCAGTCTTCCTGGGGATGGCAAATCGACGACCCTATACGCATGCTCTCGCTGGTTCGAAGCGCGCGGATCGGCGACTCCTCGCGAGTCGCTGATGATATCGGCATGTTTCTAGCCGCGCATCACCAGCAACAGCTCCTTGCTAGCATGGGCACCGAGGATGTGACGGATCTCCTTGAGAAGCTCATCTCCGTCCCCGAGCTTGACGGGCACTGGACTCATGAGTTTGTGGCATTCGCTTCGCAGCATTTTCCCATCGAGACTGCAGAGTTTTTCTTCCGCCGAGTCGAGCGCTATTCAAACAAAACGTGGTTTAACAAATCGCGCCCCTCCAATCACGGAAACTCGTCTAAGACCAAGCTTCGCTTCCGTGAAAGTGACCGCGCCGCCGTAGTACTGGATCGCACGTGGGAATGGCTAAAATTGTCGAAAGATGCCGAGTACTACTTCCATTACAATGCAGCGCATCTGTTCGAAGCGATGTTTCCAGGGATCGACAATCTTGTCGTATCGATGATGGACTCAAAGCTAGACATGGCGGACGCTGACGATCTTGAGCGCATGGCATTACTCGTTCGGAACGCAAACTCAAACTTCGTATTTGAGCATCGGCTCTTTGTTATTCGATTGCTGGAACGATGCCGAGTGACAGATCAA
>CALETE010000078.1 GCA_937920085.1 uncultured Alphaproteobacteria bacterium
AGGGACCCCAAACTCCAAATCCCCCAGGGGTGCCCAGATCGCCTCGCCGCTCCAGCGCACGTGCACCATTTGGGTCTCGAAGGGCAGCCTAGCGAGGATGGCGGCGCAGGTCTTGGGGGCGGTCTCGGTTTCCAGGCGGCCGGTGAAGTCGTAGGGGCCGAGGGTGAGGCGGAGGTGGGTCATGGGGTCTCTCTGTCATTTGGCGCTGTCTTAAATGGCATCGGGAGCGACCGGCTACAGGAACTTCGAATAGCGAAAGGGTTGGCCTCGCCCCTCAAATGTTCTCTTTTTGTTCTTGTCAAAAGGAGGGTTCCGTGTCATATTTCGTTTCGTCGATCACGTCCCCGAATTGAAATGGGCTTGCGGCCGTTTGACTGGCCTCAACGGATTTTCTGAGCCGCAATTTCAATTTCAGGACGCCCTTTAAGGAGAACTATTTTTGGCTCTACGACAATCAGATCCTTCACGCCTTAGCGGTGCGGCGCTGCAGCGGTGGTTTCGCCGTTCAGCTATGGAAATAGAGCAAGAACGGCGCGCTAACTCAGAGAACGCGCGACGTTTCTATTTTAATCAGACGGAATCCGATGGACGTCAGCCCTCCGGGGCGACCGCAGAATCTGCATCAGTGCGCAGCCCAAACTTGAGCGCCCCTCAAGTCTCTTCGCCCTTAGATTTCGCCCAAGACGCGCTCGATGATTTTCAAAAGGGACCGAAGATCCCGCGGCCAAACCTTGCGGAGTCTTTCATCCCGGTTGTGGGCCCGGCATGGGAGGCCGCTGGCGACTTGCAGGATGGGAACTATGGCGGAGCAGCCTTTAACGCCGCCATGGCTGTGGGCGACGCTCTGCCGGTCGGCGCTATCGTGAAGGGTGTTAAGGCGGCGAGGAAAGGTATTGGAGTCCTGAAGGAGGGATCAGTCACTGCCGGCGCCGCTGCGGAAGCAATTAGGAAAGCTGGTCTTTCCGGCCCGGGCAAAGAAATTCATCACACCATCGCCTTGAAAGGACTGGGGCGCTCCGTCCCCGATTGGCGCAATCATTTTGCACTCTTGAAGGTTCTGCCAAAGGATATCCATCGTCGTTTGACAGGTAGATGGAAGGGCGAGCCAAGATTTAACCCGGTGCTGCGTGTTTGGCATGGGACAACGGATTGGCAGAAGACCGTCCCTGTCGCTATTGGCGCCTATACCGCTGACGCCTGGGAAAATCTAAATCGTCCCTTTGAGATCCAGAAAGATCCAAAGAAGTGACCTTGGTAAGGTTTGAGTCTTGATATGCTAATGGCAAATTCTCTTTTTGTTCCCTGGCGCCGCTCATGAATTCCAGCGAGATCAAATTCACATATCCAGTCCTTGGTTTCTCATCCGACGGCGACCTCTATGGGTTTCCAGACCTGGATCGTTTGACCAAGTGTGGTCCTCGCACGCTTGAGGACAGATGGCACATCGGTATGGAGCTGGTAGATGATCGCCTAAAGCGATGGCGCGTGTTGTCGGTTCGGCGGACAGGTCGCGCAGGGTCCCTCCTGGGCCTGCTATGGATTTTTGGACCGCCTCAGTCTCGAGTTGAGTTTGAGTTAGTGGACATGCCGCCGATCTCAATGAAGGAAGTGCAAGAGCGGGCATGCAAGGCCATGGAGCACCAAAAGGAAGACTATTACGGCGAAGACGGCCAGAAAGAGTACGAGGACACGCTCAAAAACATTGGCGAGACGAATTCGGCGAGGGAGTTATACAACCTACTCAACCCAGATACATTTGAAGGTTATTGACCAAAGGGGGCAAGCCTTTGGGGCTTGGAGCCTGCTTTTGTCGCCCTATCCCACAACCGACCCTGCCCCCAAATCCTTCCGCCAGTGGGCCAGCCGTTCCTTTAGCAGGCGATCGAGGATGTAGGGGCTGACGTCCTTGATCTCGAGGACTTCGGCCACGGCATAGGTCAGGCCCGCCTCCCCATGGGCGGCCCAAGCGGCTTGCATGGCCTTGTTGCGGTGGCTGCCCATGCGCAGTTGAAAGAAGACGGAGTTCTGGGCGGAGTCGAGGTTGCGGCTGATCCCGACCCAGGTCTCGCCAGAAGCGGCGCAGTCCACCCGGAATATCCCCCGCTGGGCCTTGCGTTCCTTATAGGCGGCGGTGATTTCGCGCTTTCGCTGGTTTTCCATGATCCTGATCCGAACTGACGGAGGCGGGTTGTACGCGGTTTCCCGTCTCCGTCAATTTATATCCGGATAATATTAACCTTGGGAAGTCCGCCACTCCTCGGCCAGCAGGGCGTAGGTATAGGTGTCGCGCCAGGCACCCTTGATCATTCTGTTTTGCACGAACCGCCCCTCCCTGCGCATACCGAGCTTGCGCATGACCCCCCAAGAGCCGCGGTTGCGGACATCGCAGGTGGCGACAATGCGATGCAGGCCAAGGGTTTCAAACCCGACCTTGATCAGGGCGCGGGCCGCTTCTGACGTTAGACCCTGACGCCAGTAGGCCCCATGTAGGCTGTAGCCCATCTCGGCCGTGCGGTTGTCTTCATCAACCACCCACAGACGGATGGAACCGATGACCCGATCATCGGTCTTGAGGGCCATGGCAAGGCCCACATCGGTCCTGGGCCACCGGGCCTGAGCTTCGAAGTGCCGATCCAGAAAGACTCGCGTCTCATCCTCGGTGTTTGGACCCCAGGCCATGAACCGGGAGACATCTGGCCGGCTGGCATAGGCATTCACGTCAGCCTCATCCTCAGGGCGGAATTCCCGAAGGCGTAGTCGTTCGGTCTCAATGGGAAACCAGGGTTTGGTGTCAGTCATGGAAGCTCTCCGATTTTTGACGTTTCGGGCGGGCTTCGTCAGCGATCCCGGCCGATTGGGCGGGATCTGATCGTCTGGCTGGGCCTAAGGCGTGCGCCGACGAACGATCCCGGAGGGACCGTTGAAATTGGAGCAGGCCTGGGCGGCGAGGGCGATCATGAGACAAAAAATGCCCGAAAATCGGCGGTCCGGCAAGACCGCCCCCTTTGCGCGCCTTGGTCGAAGGTCTTAGATGCTGTCCATGCATCAGACCTTCACCGAATCCACCGACCCGACCTTTGGCCCCAAGAACGTGCCCCTGATCCGTCAGGCCATGGCCGCCCAGGGCCTCGACGGCTTTCTCGTGCCCCATGAGGACGAGCATCAGAACGAATACCTGCCACAGGCCAATGACCGCTTGGCCTGGGCCACGGGCTTTACCGGCTCTGCTGGGGCTGCGGTGATCCTGAAGGACAAGGCCGCCGTCTTTGTGGACGGCCGCTACACCCTGCAGGTCCGCGATCAGGTGGATCAGTCGGTCTTCGAAATCCGCGACCTCGTAGAGGGCGGTGTGCCGCTCTATGTGGAGACCGCCGTGAAAGCCGGTCAGGTGGTGGGCTATGATCCGCGCCTGCACAGCCCTGACGCCCTAGGCCACCTCCGCAACGCCGCTGCCAAGTCCGGCGCGGTCTTGAAGCCCGTAGAGATCAGCCCCCTCGATCAAGCCTGGGGCGCTGATCGCCCAGCCCAGCCCATGGCCCCGGTGGTTCCTCAGCCCCTCGATTATTCCGGCGAGGACTCCACCGACAAGCGCGCCCGGGTCGGCGCAGCCTTGGAGCGCCTGGGTGCTGACGCTGCCGTCATCACCGCGCCCGCCTCCATCGCCTGGCTGTTCAATATTCGAGGCGGTGACGTGATCCGCTCCCCCCTGCCCATTAGCCAAGCCGTGTTGAATAAGGACGGCACGGCCCGCCTGTTCATGGAGCCCGCCAAGGTGACTGAAGCCCTGCCCGCCTGGCTGGGCAATCAGGTCTCCCTGGAAACCCCCGCCGATCTGGAGCCCGCCCTAGGGGCCCTCAAGGGTAAGCGGGTGCTGGTGGACCCAGCCCTGTCCTCGGCTTGGTATTTTGAGGCCCTGAACACGGCGGGTGCCCAGGTGGTGCGGGGTGACGATCCCTGCGCCCTGCCTCGGGCCTGCAAGAACGCCACGGAAATCGCAGGGACCACCGAGGCCCATATCCGCGACGGGGTGGCCCTGGCCAAGTTCCTGCACTGGATCGACACCGAGGCCCAGACCACCTTCCCCGATGAGATGGAAGTGGTCACCCGCCTCGAAGCCTTCCGGGCCGAGAGCGGGGCCATGAAGGACCTCAGCTTCGACACCATTGCCGGGGCCCTGTCCAACGCAGCCCTGCCCCACTATCGGCCCACCGAGCGCCTGAACAAGAAGACCACGCCGGGCTCGATCCTGCTGGTGGATTCCGGTGCCCAGTATCTGGACGGCACCACCGACGTCACCCGCACCATGGCTCTGGGAACCCCCAGCCGGGAAATGTGCGAACGCTTCACCCTGGTGCTGAAGGGCCACCTGGCCCTGGCGTCGGTCCGCTTCCCCGCAGGCACAACCGGGTCCGCCCTGGATGCCCTGGCCCGTACGGCCCTTTGGTCCCAAGGCTTTGACTATGACCATGGCACCGGACATGGGGTCGGGGTCTATCTGGGGGTCCATGAGGGCCCGCATCGGATCGCCAAGGCGCCAAACCTGGTGGCCCTGCGTCCCGGCATGATCGTGTCCAATGAGCCGGGCTATTACAAAGAAGGTGCCTACGGCATCCGCATTGAAAACCTGCAATACGTGACCGAGCCCGAGGAAATCCCCGGCGGCGAGCGGAAGATGCTGGGCTTCAAGGCCCTGACCCTGGCGCCCATTGATCGCCGTCTGATCGCCGTCGATCTGCTGAGGGCCGACGAGCGGGCTCAGCTTGACGCCTATCACGCCAGCGTCGTCGCGGCTGTGGGCCCGCGGCTTGAGCCTGACCTTCGCGCCTGGCTGGAGCGGGCCTGCGCCCCGATTGCGCCATGACCGAAGCCAATGCTGACCAGATCGCCTATTGGAATGCCGGCGCTGGGGAGACCTGGGCTGCCATGCAAGAGCGCCTGGACCATCAGTTGGAACCCCTGGGTCTGAAGGCCATGGAGGCCCTGGCCCCAAGGCCTGGGCAGCGCATTCTCGATATTGGATGCGGCTCAGGGCAATCGACCCTGGCCTTGGCGGAGGCCGTGGGACCTTCGGGACTGGCCCTCGGCCTGGACATTTCACGGCCCATGCTGGCCGTGGCTGAAGGTCGCGCCAAGACCGCCGGGCTGGCCCAGACCCAGTTCCTAGAAGCTGACGCCCAGACCTATGATTTCGAGCCTCAGTCCTTTGACGGGGTCCTTTCCCGGTTCGGCGTGATGTTCTTCGCCGACCCTACGGCGGCTTTTCAGAATATCCGCAAGGCCCTCAAGCCAGGCGGCAAGCTCTCCTTTGTCTGCTGGCGGACCCCGGCAGAAAACCTCTTCATGTCCCTGCCGACCCGGGCGGTCGCCCACCTCTTGCCACCGAGCCAGCCACAGGACCCCCATGCACCGGGACCCTTTGCCTTTGCAGACGGTGACCGACTTAAGGGCATTCTCGAGGCCGCCGGTTTTTCAGCCGTGACCCTGACGCCCCACGACCAGAAGATCGGCAGTGGCAATCTGGAGCAGTCCCTGGCGACGACCCTGAAGATCGGACCACTGGGCGCTGTGCTGCGGGAAAACCCTGACAGGCGCGAAGCGGTGATCGACGCTGTCCGCGCCGCCCTTGAGGCCCATGACGGGCCCGATGGCGTCAAAATCCTGTCTGCCAGTTGGATGGTCTCAGCCCAGGCTCGAGACCCAGGCTGGCAGTTCTGAAATCGAGGCGAGCTCCGCAAAGCGCGGATGGTCCATGGGCAAGTCTACCAGCTCATGCTCCCAGGTCAGGACATAGGGCACATGGGCAGCCCAGGCCCCGGCTTCCAAGGCCGGCAGAATGTCTGAGCGGGGGGAGTTTCCGCACATGACCGCCTGATCGGCCCCAGTGCCGTGACGCTCAAAAACGCGGCGATAGGTCTCGGTGTCCTTTTCGCTGACAATCTCAACGGCGGCGAACAGGTCGCCCAGGCCCGACGCCGCCAGCTTCTGTTCCTGATGCAGCAGGTCGCCTTTGGTGATCAGCACCAGACGGTAGG
>CALETE010000079.1 GCA_937920085.1 uncultured Alphaproteobacteria bacterium
ATTCCCGATGGTGCGTGGGAAGGCGATTCCTTCGAGATCGACCAAGACAACTCGGAGCAAGCCGAAGCAATCAAGTTGAATGAACCGCGTTATTGGGCGTTCAGATTGCGGGAACGTCTCAAAGACACATCGCGCGTTTGGACTACCGAGGTCGGTATCGGAGAGCGCAACTCCACTGAAGCAATCTTCGGCGTTCGACTGAGTTGTGCCCAGCGTGGAAACTCAGAACCGATTCCAAGATCAATTCCAAATTTCGTCCGTGGCATCGCATTTACGCAGGAAGCTTACCTTGATGGTCGCCGAACATTGGCTGACCCCTGGCTGGTGGAGTCGGAGGAGGACGTTGATCAGCTCGTCGCCTTCCTGGAGGCTAAGCATCGTAATCATCCCGTGGTCGTTTTCTCCACACCAGAGGGGAGCGAAAATACCGACGCGACAGCGACACCTGTTCGTCAGTTCATTCGAAGAACTGTAGGATTTGTGCATTCGGTCATAATTACTTCCAGGGCTTCATTAGCTTTAACTGACCGCGTCGGGCGAGAGTTCTCAGTGTATCGCCAGGCCGTGCGAACTTATAATCCCGGCTTTAGTCCAAGCGCACACCTCCCAACAGACCACCCAGTCGCCATTGCCACGCGCATTGCAGACTGGGGAGACTCCGCCGGCTCTACATTTGTCGATTTTCTGGTTGAGCAGACGCTCAGGGTTACTCGTCCGCGTGATATTCTCGAACGCGAGCAGCCATCGTTCCAGCAGGTCAAACGGGTCGCCGCGCAACGCGCCCGCGAGAGCGCTGTGGCCGAGGGAGTGGGCGGCGCGGAACTTTTGCACCTGGCCGACGAGGAGCTCAAGGCTGCAAAGCAAGAGGCAGAAACCAGTCTAGAGTTGGCTGTAAATGCAGACGCTGAGCGAGAACAAGCGCTGTCTGAGCTTCGCCAGATCAAAGCCAGTTATATGGCGTTGCAGTCGCGACTCGATGCAGTGCTTTCCGAAGGCTCAGCGGCCGTCAAACCGCCCATACCAACGACCTTAGGCGAAATCGAGGGATGGGCGCAGACCCACCTGAGTGGGCAGGTTGAATTGCACGCGAAGGCCATCAAGGCGGCTCGTCAATCGGATTTCAAAGACATTTCTCTCGTCTACGAATCTCTACTGATGATGAGAGACTTCTATGCACCAATGCGTCGTATCGGCGGCAACGACCTCAAGATGGCGTTTGAGAAGCGCTGCGCGGAGCTTGGTCTGGAAAACACTAAGTGTTTCTCTCAGGAAAATAAGGCGAAACAGTTCGGCGGCACATATTTAATTCGATATCAAGATTCTAGCCGAGAATTGGACTGGCACCTGAAGGGAAGCAACAATCGGGATGAACGGCTAGGCTTTCGCTTATACTATCTCTGGGACGCAGAAACTGAGCGTGTCGTCGTCGGATATTTGCCAGGACACCTCAAGAACGACGCGACGTAGGGTAGCATGACATACAAAAAGAAACTCATCGAGGTTGCGATCCCTTTGGAGGCCATCAATGCGGCGTCGGCTAGGGAGAAGTCGATCCGGCATGGGCACCCATCGACCCTCCATCTGTGGTGGGCGCGCCGCCCGTTGGCTGCATGTCGAGCGGTGTTGTTTGCCCAGTTGGTGGATGACCCCTCCAGCCTGCCAGAGCAGTTTCCGACTGAAGAGCTGCAGGATGCTGAGCGCAAGCGGCTTTTCGCGATCATCGAAGAGCTGGTTAAGTGGGAGAACTCGACCAACGAGGAAGTGTTAGAGCGGGCGCGAGCGGAAATCCGACGCAGCTGTGGTGGCATGCTGCCGCCGGTCTATGATCCGTTCTCGGGCGGCGGGTCGATACCGCTAGAGGCGCAGCGGTTGGGCCTGCCTGCCTATGGGTCCGACTTGAACCCGGTTGCGGTGATGATCGGCAAGGCAATGATCGAGATTCCGCCCAAGTTCAAGGATCAGAAGCCGGTCCATCCGGGTATCAAGGACCGCATCCACTACCGGAATGCCGAAGGCCTCGCGGAGGATGTGAAATATTACGGAGAATGGCTACGGGACAAAGCTATTACGCATATCGGCCATCTTTACCCGCCGGCTGAATTGCCCAAGGAAATCGGTGGAGGAAAGGCAACTGTAGTTGCATGGATTTGGGCCCGGACAGTTCCTAGTCCTGACCCAGCCTTCGCTGACACCTATGTGCCCATCGCGTCGAGCTTCCTGCTTGGTTCCAAGCCCGGCCGTGAAGTCTGGATCGAACCGCACGTCAGTAAATTGGAAAAAACGATATCCTATAGTATTCGACGCGGCGGTACCAAATCAGAAGTTGCTAAGGCGAAGGAGGGTACAAAATCTGGGCGAGCGAGTTTTAGATGCTTGCTGAGCGGTGACGCAATTACCTCAGATTATGTGCGTCAACAGGCCAAGGCCGGTCGCATGAGTCAGCAAATGATTGCTATCGTTGCGGAAGGCAAGAATGGACGTATTTATCTACCGCCAAACGATCATCACATCGCTGCTGCTTTAGCTCCGACAGTTATCACTGAGGCGCAAAATTTCAGAGGCGAAAACTTACAGGGAGAAACGCCTGCTCGTTTAACGGGTGGAACCTGTCACGCTTTTGGTCTTGAGAATTGGGGAAAACTGTTCACCGATCGTCAGATCATTTCACTAAAGACATTGATTGATCTACTTCCTGAGCTGCGCTCGAAGGTCGAGAGCGAGGCATCGGCTGCAGGCATGACAAGGCAATCTGTTTCCTTGGCCAACGATGGTGATGGCGCAAAGGCCTATTCAGAGGCAATAAGTGTCTATCTTGCTTTTGCAATAAACCGATCCGCTGATCGCGGTTCTACAATCTGTTCTTGGGATTCTTCTCCAAAAATGGAAGCCCTCAGAAACACATTTGCCCGACAAGCACTTCCTATGACCTGGGATTTCGCTGAAGGAAATCCATATTCCAATGCCACGGGGAATTTCCTGAGCAACGTGGAGTGGGTTTTCAAAGCGATTGAAAAATTCATCCCAGGAAATTCTGGTCGAGAAATACAGTGTGATGCACAGACTGTTGAAATCCCGGAAGGTGCGATCATATCAAGTGATCCACCCTATTATGATAATATAGGTTATGCTGATTTATCTGATTTTTTCTTTTGTTGGATGCGAGTATCGCTGAAGCCAATTTTTCCCGACCTCTTCGGAGTGCTTGCAACGCCGAAAACTGAGGAGCTCGTCGCAACAGCATTTAGGCACGGAGGGCGGGAGTCGGCTGAGGCATTTTTCCTCGAAGGAATGGGTAAGGCCATAAAGAATATGGCTGCGCATTCCGCGTCGAGCGTACCAGCAACAATCTATTATGCCTTCAAACAAAGCGAGGTTGCCCAAGAAGGTGTGAGCTCCACTGGCTGG
>CALETE010000080.1 GCA_937920085.1 uncultured Alphaproteobacteria bacterium
TTTCATGTACTGTCAGCGTAATTCCCGTTCATTCCCCACAAATCTACCGGTGCCGAACCTATAAGGAGTTTGAGCTCGATGGTCCTTAGGAACGCAATACTCGCCGCGACCCTCGCTGTAATCGGGTGCTCCCCCACGTCGTTTGCGATGGCCGCGGCAATGGCGTCGGCGAAACCGATCCCGCAGAAAGTCACACCCGCCATATCCGGCCCGCCTACAGTGAACAGCGTCTACGTCTCTAGCGGCTGCGAGGGTGAAGGCGGGTGCCCATATCGTAACTGGCGCACGTCCAAGAAGACGCCAATTCTGGGGCAACGGGTCAACAATGCCCGCGTGATCGGCACATTGGTGCCGGGCGAATGGGTTCACGTAGAGGCAGTTGAGACGAGGCTCGTACCGAGGCGCGGAATCTTACGCGCCAATGCAGGGGGGCTTCGCGCCGGTGAGGTCATTTATGAGTTGGAGTACGAAGGCGAAGGCTTCACCACGATCTGGCACCGCGGCGAATTGAGCATCTTGGACTCCGACGCTCCGGTCGACTGGGAGGATTCCCTGCCACCCCCAGACGTCGCAGCGACACTCGGCCTTTGGGCAAAGGTAAAGCGTAAGAACGGCCAGATCGGATGGGTCCATGACCCAAGTTTTGAATGTATGGGCCCGCTCGCGGGCGATGAGGGGTGTCGCAATTGACTCCTGAGTTACGGTGCCAGTGTTCGAAACACCCTGCCGTAACGCCCGCGTCTCATCCTGAATTCGCTGGGGGCGCAGTTGCCTTGCGCTTTAGCGGGTAAGCTCTCTCCTCAAACCCAATGCCGGTTCGCGATCCCTCGCCCTGCCGCTGGTGCCGACAATCCTAATTCCTGCACCAGCCCACCCAAACCGCACTCACCGCCCAGCCTTGCCGCGACCTCGACCTGTTCCGCAGGCGACAGGTCGGCGAACTGACGGCGCAGGTCGAGCCAGCAGGCGGCGCGGTAGGGAGATGCGGGGATTTCGAATTGTCCGCCGAAGCTCTCGAACCTCACCTTCGGCGCCCCGTTCGCGACGGCCTCCAGGTTGGCGGCCAGGTAGGGCAGATAGTCCGCCCCGATACACCGCAGCAGCGGGTTTAGGTCGCTGGGCGGATCACCGACCCTGTCGGTCCCTGCGCCCCTGTCCGGCGTCGCGGCCCATAGGCGTGCGGTCCAGGCCAGGAGGTTTGGGGCCCGCTCCCGCAGGATAGCCGCCGGGGTCGGGTCGTGGGAGAAATGCCGGAACATGGGACCGAACAGGCCAAAATCGGCCTCGCAGGGGCGATCGCCAAACAGGAAGGGCCGGGCGGCCAGCACTGGCTCCAGCATGCTCAGCACCGCCAGATAATGCCGTTCAATGGCCGGGCCATTGTCACGGGTCACGCCGTCGGCGCGCAGATATTCCTGCTTCTGCCGCGTGGTGATCGCTAGGCTCTTGAGCCAAAGGGGCACGGGCAGGTCGCGCAGCATGGTGCGGGCGATCTGGCGGCCCATAAGGCGGGCATCCTCTTCGAAGGCCCAGCGATAATAGAGGGCCGGACGCCAGAGCCATTCGTCAAAGGCATCCTCCAGCAGGCGGCTTAAGAAAGCGCCGGTGGCAGTGGCGGGGCGAAGCCGTGGCTCAATCCCCTGGTCCTCAAACCTGGCCATGATCGCCGTGGTATCGGTGAGCCAATCCCCCTGCGGGGTCCGCAATTGCGGCATCTGGGCGACCCCCGTCTGCTTGGCGCAGCGCCGGAAGTCGGCGGTGTCCATCTCCACGAAGGTGAAGGCAATCCCCTTGGCGCGCAGATAGGCTTCCAGCTTGCCGGTGAAGTAGGACAGCTTCAGGCCGTGCAATTCATAGGGCTGAGCCGTCATGCTGCGCGCCTCCGCCGCCGGAGCCAGATACCGCCGACAATCAGGGCGATCAGCCCTGCGACAAGGGCCCCAAGGGCAGGTAGGGCAAAGCCGATCTGACGCTGGATGGCGTTTACGGCAACCTGTTTCATGCTGTTATAGCCCGCAGGAAGCGGCAGGACCCCGACCCGGCGTTCATAGGCGGCGTAGTCGGCCTGCATGGATTTGAACAGGGCTGGCTGGTCGCCGGAACGGTCACGGGTTTCCCCAGGATCAGTGGCCATGTCGTAGAGCCGCCAGCGCCCATCGCCAACGGGCGGCATGTTGCGCACGATCTTCCAGGCACCGCGGAACAGGGCCGCATTGCCCGACACTTCCATGCCCACGGCCTCGTCGGCGGGGTGTGCGGTGGCGGTGCCGCCGGCCAGCACGGGCCTCAGGCTGCGCCCGTCGACACTGACCGATCCGGCCGGGGCCGGTGGCGCCGAGGCAAGGTCGAGGATGGTCGGCGTCACATCCGTGACGAAGGCGGCTGCAGAGACTCTGGTGGCCGGCGCGACCCCAGGACCCGACAGGATCAAGGGGACATGGATGCCACCCTCCGCTGTGTAGAACTTGTATAGGCTGCCCGGCGACGAGATCGCGGCGGCCCAATCGGGGCCGATATAGTTGAGACTGCCCGGCTCCCCCAAGGTCTTCAGGTTATGATCATAGCCGTGCTGGGCCATCCACAGGTCCATGGCAGGGGCATGGACGGGGTCATTGGGCTCTGGCCCATTGTCGGAGGTCACCACGAAGACCGTATTGTCGAGCTCACCCCGCGCCGCGATGTGGCTGATCAGCCGCCCGACGCTGGCATCCATAGCCTCCAGCATGCCGGAATAGACCTCCATGCTGCGGGCATAACTGCGCCGGTCGGCCTCCGACAGTCTGGCCCAGGCCTTGGCGTATTGCGGCATGCCCAGCGCTTCCGCTCCTGGCGGCAGGAGTCCCAGAGCCCGCGCCCGCTCTGCCCGCTGCCGCCGAAGCTCCGCCCAGCCCGCATCGAACCGGCCCCGATAGTGGTCGCTGAACGCGCGGGGCGCCTGCACTGGAATATGGACAGCCTGGAAGGCTAGATAGGCTAGGAAGGGCTGGGTCCCGGCCGGCTTCTCATCCAGGTACTTGATCATCCGATCGACAATCAGGTCGGAGGAATAATAGCTAGCCGGCATGCGGGCGCGGACGCCATCCTCGAACCAAGGCGCGTCGGCGTAGTAGGGCATGTAGGGCTTGGCTGCGTAATTGTCGGCGCCTGAGGCGTCCAGGGCCAGGGAGCGGTCAAAGCCATGGCCGTTGGGCAGCTGACCCTTGTCATGCCCCAGGTGCCATTTGCCGGCCATCAGCGTGCGATATCCCGCCTGCTTCAGCCGCTCGGCCACAGTCAAAACGCCAGGTTCGATGTGCAGGCCATAGCCTGGCTTGCCCTTCTGAGAGGCTGGCAGCACCTCTTCAATGGTCGCCACGCCCGCCCGATGATTGTCCACGCCAGTCAACAGCATGGCCCGGGACGGCGAGCACAGGGGCGAGGTGTGATAGCCCGTGAACATGGCACCGCGTGCCGCCAGACGGTCAATGTTGGGGGTATGCGCCTCACCCCCAAAGGCTCCAAAATCCATCAGGGCCGAGTCGTCCACCAGGATCAGCACCACATTGGGGCGCTTGGGGGACGTTGCGATAGGGTCTGCCGCGGGCACCCCAGGCAGAGCCGTTAGCAAGAGCCCTGCAGTCAAGCCTCCAGCCCATCGTTTCAACTGCATCATGAGGATCTCCAGGTCAGACCGCCGAGGTTGGACGATTTTGTGGCATGGTTAGTGTCACTAGGTCAACGCCGAGCCCCTTGGCGCGGAAATATTGGACGTTCAATTACGGTGAAATCGGCCCTCGCCAGGGGCGACCAGATGGGGCGATGAGCCCTTATCACTGGGACCGCAGCCAACAACTTCAACGTGCCGCAAAAATTTTTCTATCCGTGTGAGGTCTCCCAGTGGCCAATCGCCAAGGGTTTCGATAACCGTTCGCAAGGGACTGATCGTCAGCAAGGCCCAGGCCTTCCCTGGTGACCCATTCGCCCGTCGCAAAGGACAAAACTCATGGATCTGAAATTTGCCCCCGCCGATTTGCAGTTTCGTGATGAGGTTCGGGCCTTTCTAGATGAGCATCTGACCGACGACCTGCGCGCCGCTGCCGCAGCGAAGACCGGTTCGTTCTGCGACCTTGAACCGACGGCAAAATGGCATGCAATCCTGCACCGCAAGGGGTGGGTGGCACCTGATTGGCCGACTGAGCATGGCGGCACGGGCTGGACCACCACCCAGCGGCACATTTTTGCGTCCGAGTGCGCCTCGGCCGGGGCACCGGGCACGCATACCTTTGGCATCCGCATGTGCGGTCCTGTGATTATTCGCTTCGGAACCCCAGAGCAGAAGGCTCACTATCTGCCTAAGATCCTGTCAGGGGAGCATCGCTGGTGTCAGGGTTATTCAGAGCCGGGCTCTGGCTCTGACCTCGCCTCACTACAAACCCGCGCCGAGTCAGACGGTGAGGACTACATCGTCAATGGGACCAAAATTTGGACCAGCCTTGGGCATCAGGCGACGCATATTTTCTGCCTCGTCCGAACCGACCCGACGGCAAAGGCGCAGCGGGGTATCTCCTTCCTGCTGATCGACCGCAATACCCCGGGCCTGACCATGCGTCCGATCATCAATCTTGCTGGCGACCATGAGTTCAATCAGGTCTTCTTTGACAATGTGCGGGTTCCAAAATCCCAGCGGATTGGTGGGGAAAACGAAGGCTGGACCGTGGCCAAATACCTTCTGGAGTTCGAGCGGGGCGGCAATTACGCCACGGGCCTATGGGCTAGGCTGAAATGGGTTCGAGACCTGGCGGGCACGACCCTGATCCAGGACCCCGATTTCCGGCGCAAACTGGCAGAGGCTGAGGTCGACGTCACCGCCGTGGAAATGGCCGAGCACCGGGCGGTCTCCGCCCTGGCCCTGGGCGAATCCCCCGGATCGGTGGCGTCTATGCTGAAACTTCAGGGCACGGTCCTGACCCAGCGCCTGGACGAATTGGCGATCGAGGCCTTGGGGACGCAGGTGAGTGGGGACGACGCTGCGGCCGCTGTAGCCATGGGGCGCTATCTCTATGACCGGGCGGTGACCATCCTCGGTGGGACCAGCGAGATTCAGCGCAACATCATGGCGCGGACAGAGTTGGGGATTTGAGGGCGCGCTGAGCCCTAGATCTGCGCCCCGTGCCAGAAGGGTCAGCCGCGCAGGATGGCGAGGGCCTGCTCTGCCAATGCCGGGGTCCCGTTCACGGCGTCGCGTCCCTCCGTGGCGGCATTGCCCGCCAGGACCCGGCGGTAGACACCCTGGCTGATCGAGGCCAGCCGGAAGATGCCGAAAGTCATGTAGAAGGCCCAGTCTTCAATCCCTGCGCGTCCCGTGCGTCGGCAATAGGCCGCCACATAATCCTCTTCTGTGGGAATGCCGCTGGCGGCGAAATCAACCCCATCTAGACTGCCCCAGCCCGCAGCATGAGACCGCCATAGGAAGGCATTATAGCCGAGATCGGCTAGGGGATGGCCTATGGTCGAAAGCTCCCAGTCTAGCACGGCGATCAGGCGCGGCTCAGTGGGGTGGAACATGACGTTTTCTAGCCGGTAGTCCCCATGGGCGATGGTCACCGACTGATCGGCCGGAATCCGACCAGGAAGCTCAGCGATCAGGGCTTCCATAGCCGGGATGTGTTCAGACTCTGCGTCCCGATACTGGCGGGTCCAGCGGGCGACCTGGCGCTCGAAATAGTTGCCGGGACGCCCGAAATCGCCCAGGCCAACCGCCTCGAAGTCTACGGCGTGGAGCTTTGCCAGGGTGGCATTGAGGTCATCATAGATCGCTGCGCGCTCAACCGGCGACAGCCCCGGCAAGGTAGCGTCCCGGAAGATACGGCCCTCCAGATAGTCCATCACATAGAAGGTCGTGCCTATGACCTCCGGGTCTGTGCAAAGGGCGCGCATGACCGGCACGGGGATATGTCCGGCCAGGGCCTTCATGGCCCGGTATTCCCGGTCCACCTGATGGGCGCTGGATAGCAGTGCGCCCGGCGGCTTCTTGCGCAGGACATAGAGCCAGCCATCGCCGTCCGTCAGCAGAAAGGTCGGGTTCGACGCTCCGCCCTGGAATTGCTGCACCCGAAGGGGGGCCTTGAAGCCCGCCACATTGGCCGCCATCCAGGCGGCGAGGCGCGCCTCGTCAAAGCGGTGGGCGGGAACGACGTCTCGGACTGGAATTTCGGCCATGACCCATGCTCACCGACCTGGGGCGGAAGGTCAATGCGTTGGCAGAGCCGTGGGTTCCGCCCCTCCCTGACCTTGAATTGATGCTGATCATATGACGAGGGTTGAAACCATGCATGATGGCAGGATGTTAAGTTCTTCGCATTGCAAGACAAAATCTCGGTTCGCAATGGCCCAAGCGGCTAGATCCCGTGACCCAATGACCGCTCAAGGCTGGGAAAGCGCGGCTTTACACTGGAGTTATCTGACCGATCGTTGCGAGGCCCGCCCAGCCTTTGGATTCAGCCTGCCGACGGTCATCACCGCCCGAGCTCCATCCGGGATTTGTGCATCCTGCTCAAAAGCATCTGCCTCGGCTTGAGGGATCAAGCCTCCAACCGTAACGCCTGAAAGATCACCGAAGGCGGGCCAATTGACCCTCCCCTCGTACCGATCTTAGTTCCGGGTGGGAATGATCACTGGCAGGGTTTCGAAGCCATGGACGAAGGCCGACCAGTTTAGGACCGGCTCACCCACCACCTTGATCTCGGGGAAGCGCTTGAGGATCTCTTCCCAGATTATGGTCAACTGCAGCTCGGCCACCCGGTTACCCACGCATCGGTGCACGCCAAAGCCGAAGGACATGTGCTGGCGGGGCCGCTCGCGGTCGATAATGTAGGCGTTAGGGTTCTCGATGTGCTCTTCGTCGCGATTGCCGGAAATGTACCACATGACGACCCGGTCACCCTTGCGGATGGTCTTGCCGTTCAGCTCCACATCCCGGGTGGCGACCCGGCTCATATGGGCCAGGGGGGTCTGGAAGCGGATGGTTTCCGACACCATCGAAGTGACCAGGTCCGGATTGGCCCGCAGCTTGGCATACTGATCGGGGTTCTTGTTCAGGTTATAGACCGAGCCGGTAATGGTGTTGCGGGTTGTGTCATTGCCGCCGACGATCAACAGGACCACATTGCCCTGATAGGTCTCCATCGGCATGTTCCGGGTGGCCGGATTGTGGGCCAGCATGGAAATCAGGTCACTGGCAGGCTCAGCATTGACCCGCTGGTTCCAGAGTTCCTGGAATGAATTAAAGCACTCGAACATGGCCATGCCCTTCTGCTCCCAGGTCTCGACGGGACCGTGGCCAGGCATGTTCATGATCATATCCGACCAGTAGGGTAGCTTGCGGCGCTGCTCGAAGGGGAAGTCGAATAGGGTGGCCAGGGTCATGGCCGTCAGTTCCTTAGACACCAGATCCACCCAGTCGAATTCCTTGCCGATGGGCAGGCTGTCGAGGATCAGACCGGCGCGCTCCCGGACCTGGGGGGCCATATTGTGTAGGTTGTTCGGCGCAACAGTGGGGCTGACCGCCTTGCGGGCCGGACCGTGCTCGGGCTCGTCCATGGTAATGAAGCCCGCGCCGCCCCGACGGCGGGCGCCCATGACCTTTTCCTGCTCAGCCACTGCGGCCAGATTGGCCAAGCCTATGCCGTCGGCCGAAGAAAAAGCCTCATGGTTGGTGTCTACCGCCATGATGTCGTTCCACTTGGTCACCGACCAGTAGGGGCCGTACTCGCTGTCGGGGGTGAAGTGCACAGGGTCTTCCCGACGCAGGCGCTCGAACACCGGCCAGATGGTGTCATTGGCAAAGCGATCGACCCGGGCTGGGTTCAACTGGTCCAGGGGCGTCGCGGCGATCTCAGCGGCGATGTCAGCACTTGGGACTTTGACGGCGATATTCATGGCTTTCTTCCCAATTTTGGCTGGTGGCCCTCGCCCCCAGACCCGGCGTCTTGTTGCGCCAAACTGTACTTAAAATATGACTTTAGTTTTGGGCATGGACAACCTGTCTGTCAACGGACTTGAGCGCGCAACGGTTAGGCAGATTGTTCTATTTTTGTTCTTTACGAATGGTTTGACCTATGGTGGAGTAATAAAAAGTTAATCGCAAATAGGGTAACACCTCAATGTTTCAGGGTATCGGTAGGGCGAAGGCGCATCATCGCAGGGTCGGGGTACAATGAGCGCAGCTGTCGGATGGGTGGCTGTCAAAGGCCTAGACCGGAAGGTCATGCTAGATAGGCTCAACCTAGTAGAAAGTGGCGAAGCCAGCAAATGGGACTTTGGCGAATTTGCCTGCGCCGAGACGGCAGAGGGCTGGTTGGTGGTGGTGGCGCGCAATTCGGCGCAACTGCAGCCAGTTGCCGCTGCGAAATCTCTTTCGTCAGATCACTCCGCCCTCGGGGCGGAACTAAAGGAAGGGAGCTTCCAAAGTCGATGCTACGGATACGAAGGCGGCGAAGAGATCTGGCGCCTGGAGCATGACATCAGGGTCGAGGTTGATGGAGTCATGACCACCGGAAATCCACCGGATGCCCTTGCTGAAGTACTTTTACGCGTGAAGGCACTTGCCTCCAAAAGTGAAGACACCACGGACTGGTTCTATCACGTCCCACCGGAAGTCTCCCTGAAGATCTGCGGTTTTAGAGCTGACACTGAGCGTGCGAACAGTTGGATTTTATTAGAGAAACGCGGTCGAAAGCCTGTCCATCCGAAATACGGTCTGCGTGCGGCCATGCAGACAGACCTTCTTCCCTTCCTGCTGGAGCAAGGCTGGAAGCCATCACAAAGGCCATCAAATCCCGGTGACATTGAAGAGTTTGAGGTCCAGCGCGTCGTCGGGACCTATTCGCAATACCTGACCTTTGACTATTGCACGGTCCCGACACCGACAATCCGATGCAGAATTCTGGTTTGGGATGACGCGGGTCCCGTTCCCAGAGGTGTCCTTCAGGGCCTGGCACAGACGCCCTCAGCCCGCCCCTCCTGGATACGTAATGTTTTAGGTTTGACGAGGCACCGGCCAGAGGCCGTCGACATCGCAATTGAGCAGGCCAAGGAGACGTTTGGTATGGCGCAGTCCTATCTGGACACGGGCGCGAACTCCAAGGGTCTGGAAGTCGTCCTCATGCGCAGCGTAAAGTCCTGGCCAGAGGAAACCACTCAAGGTTAAGCCCAGCTGCCAGGGAGCCATCATGCATGTGACCGAGACACTCTTCCGCTATCACGGTGCCGACGGCACACCCCTAGCCGGCTTTGTCTGGCGGGGCGACACAGAGCCTAGGGCTCTGCTGCAGCTGGCCCATGGCGCAGGGGAGCATTCTGGGCGTTATCGCGAGCGTCTGGCCCCCCTGACGGAAGCAGGCTTCCTGATTTACGCCGCCGACCACCGTGGCCATGGCCTGACCTCGGGCATGAGCCATTTCGGCGACTTTGGTCCTGGCGGTGCGGAGGCCTGCGTCAGCGACATGGCGGAGTTGGCCAAACTGGCCAAGGCGGAAAACCCCGGCCTGCCCCTCACCCTCATGGGCCATTCCATGGGCGCCATGTTTGCCCAGGCCTTCCTGCCCGAGCACCACGGCCTAATCGACGCCCTGATCCTTTCAGGCACCTCCGGCCCTGGCCCCCGCCGGGAAGGCACGGCCAACAGCGCCTTCCCTAATCCGCGCACGGATTATGATTGGCTAAGCCGCGATGAGACCGAGGTAGATAAGTACATCGCCGATCCCCTGAGCGGCATCAGCTTCACCCCAACATCCCAGGCCTCCTTCCGCACCGTCGCCGCTAAAGCCATGGGCACACCTGATCTGAGCGGCATCAAGCCCGCCCTGCCGGTCTATGTCTTCGTGGGCGATGAAGACCCCATCAACAACCGCCTCGCTGCCGTTACGCCCCTGATCGACACCTACCGCGCTGCGGGAATGGACGTGACCTTCAAGGTCTATCCCGGTGGCCGCCACGAAATGCTGAACGAGACCAACCGCGATGAGGTGGTAGCCGACTTGCTTAGGTGGCTGGAAGGCAAGGCCGCAAGGGCCTCAGTAAGCCTTACCTAGCGCCCCTAGTTGGCGTCAGACATAGGGTGAAGGGGACCTCCGTCTGGGGCAGGCTGCGCCAACAGGTATGCAACCATTGGCTAACACCAAGTAGGGTCGTCGGCTCGCCCTCCGGCGGCTCGCCATTCCAGAAAATGCGGTCGTGATAGCCCTCGGGCTTAACCAGAAGAACATGGCCCTTGCCACCGACTTCCTCGATCCGGATCTCGTGGCCGGGAAGGTTGGTTATCTTGCATGCACCCTCAACCAACTGGCTCTCTCCGGCATAGAGCTCGCAGGGGATTGTGGCGGGTGGCCTCTGAGGCCCCGCTTCGTCTGCTGCCATGGCGGGTGTAACCAAGAAGATCAGGATTACGGATGAGGTGACGATTATGCTGGGCGACATTCGCGAAGCTCCAAAACTTTCGCAGTGCCTTATCGCAGTTTGAACAGGGATTACGCCTTGATTCATGGTCACGAAAAGCTGTTTGCAGATAATATAAAAAGCGCGTTAATATAAATATATTCATATTAATCAAAAATTATTTATCAGTTAAATTATAATCTATTGTAGTTTGTTAATATTGACATTCCTATTTACTTTATAATAAAATATTGGCAGATTTTTTCTGAAATTAAATGAAAAATTTTGTCACATGTGATGAATTTGGAGAATGCGCAGAACGATCCTGTTGCTCGCCATTTCGGCCTTGATACTTAGCGCATACCCCGCCGTCGCCAAACCAAAGCAAACCATGTTGAAGCTGGACGAGCGATTGCCTGGCGCACCTCCGCCTTGGCCCGGGCCGAAATTGAGGTCCTAGGCGTCTGGGGTCCTATCGATGACAGAAACGCCGCAAACAGACCCGTCCTCCTAGGCAGATAGAGTTTACGGGCTGAGATATCTGCTGCGCTTCCGGGTTTTTCGTCCGTCTGGGGTTGCGCAGGGTGGACGGCGTGACGATGTGGGCTATCCAGAAGCGCCCCCCTTCCGGATAATCAGCAATGCGCGACCCAGCCCTTAACCGCAGACGGCTACTGACCGCGGCGGGAGCCCTTGGGCTAGCTAATGGACTTTTCCCCAGTTGGGCAATCAGCGGGACCCAGGGTTCAGACCCAAACCTGCCCACCCTGACCGGCCCAGACATTGACCTATCCGTCGGCCATATCCGCTTGAAGGTAGACGGCAAGGTCGGCAACGCCGTCGCCATGAACGGTACAGTTCCAGCCCCCCTTCTGCGGTTCAAGCAGGGGCAGACGGCGCGGATCAAGGTGACCAACACCTTGAGTGAGGATACCTCCATCCACTGGCATGGCCTCCTCGTTCCGTCTCTGATGGACGGGGTTCCGGGCCTAACCTTCCCGGGGATCAAACCCGGGGAGACCTTCACCTATGAGTTCCCCCTGATCCAGTCGGGGACCTATTGGTACCACAGCCATTCTGGCCTGCAGGAGCCCATGGGCCATTACGGGCCCCTGATTATAGATCCAGCTGAACCCGACCCCATCGTCTCTGACCGGGAGCATGCGGTCATGCTGTCGGATTACAGCCCCATCCACCCACACAAGCTGCTGCAAAAAATGAAGCAGCAGAGCGGCCTGTATAACGACCAAAAACAGACCCTGGGCGGCCTGCTGGCGGGCAGGGACCAGCCCCTTGCCGCGCGACAGGAGTGGGCCAAGATGCTCATGGACCCCACCGACATTTCCGACCTAACCGGCGTGGTCTTCGATTTCCTAATCAACGGCCATGGTCCCAAGGACAATTGGACGGGCCTGTTCAAGCCCGGCGAGCGGGTGCGCCTGCGGTTCATCAACGCCGCGGCCCAGACGATTTTCAACATTCGGATACCCGGTCTAAAGCTAACCATGGTCGCCGCCGACGGCCAAAATATTGAGCCGGTCGAGGTCGACGAATTCCAGATCGCCAATGCCGAGACCTATGACGTCATCGTCCAGCCTCTGGAGGACAAGGCCTATACCCTGGTGTCGGAGGCCGTCGACCGCTCGGGCATGGGCCGGGCCACCCTGGCGCCGCGTCTGGGTATGACCGCAGAGGTCCCGCCCCTGCGCGCCCGGCCCCTGGCCACCCTGCGCGACATGGGTATGGATATGCCGAAGATGGCCGGCGGTATGGGCGGTCACACCATGGATATGTCCATGCGCAATCCCAATAACGGGCCGGAGGTGAAGATGGGCCCCGGGGTTCAAATGCTAGCCCCCATGCCCATGGACCGCACCTCAGAGCCCGGCCAGGGCCTCGAAAACACTGGCCACAAGGTGCTGGTCTATACCGACCTCATCGCCCGCGCGCCAAACCCCGACACCCGCGCCCCGACTCGCAGCCTCGACATCCACCTGACCGGCAATATGGAGCGGTTCATGTGGGGGTTTGATGGGCGCAACTATAGCGAGCGGCCGCCCCCCTATCGGTTTGCGGCGGGCGAACGGGTGCAGGTGACCCTGATCAACGACACCATGATGGCCCACCCCATCCACCTGCATGGCCACTTTTTCGAGCTGGCCTTTGGTCCCGACGGGCGCCATCCGCGCAAGCACACCGTCCTGGTCCTGCCCGGCGGCAAGGTGAGCTTTGACTTTACCCCTGAGGTCGGGGATTGGGCCTTCCACTGCCACATGGCCTATCACATGCATTCGGGCATGTTTCAGGTCTTCGCCGTCCGCGACGGCAAGGCGGGCACGGCGTGATCAAGCCCCTCTGCCTTGCCAGCGCCCTGGCCTTGGCTAACCCGGCCCTAGCCCAGGACCACAGCCACCACCACATGGCTCAGCCAGCAGCCCCGGCCCCCAAGTCTGGCCCCACGGACTTCCTGGCCGACCAGGCCTATGACCCCGCCGTTATGGCCCAGGCGCGGGAGGTGCTGCGCTTCGAGCATGGCGGCATGCCCATGGCCAAGGTCGCCGCCGACCTCCTGGAGTATCAGGCCCGGTCAGGGGAGGACGGCTATCACTGGGAGGGCGAGGCCTGGTATGGCGGTGACCTCCACCGTCTGGTCTTCAAAACCCAAGGGGAAGGCGGAACCCGCAGCGGTGTCGAGGCCGCAGAGGTCCAGGCCCTCTATTCCCGCGCCATCGGCCCCTTCACCGACCTGCAGGTGGGCTTGCGGCAAGACGTCAAGCCCGGCCCGGCTGAGGCCTATGCCACCGTCGGGTTTGAGACCACCCTGCCCTATTGGGTCCATGCCCAAGGCGGTCTCTACCTGTCGCCGCGGGGTCATCTATTGGGTCGGGTCGAGGGGACCTATGACCTGCGCCTGACCCAGCGCCTCATCCTCCAGCCCAGGGCCGAGCTCAACTTCGCCGCCCAGGACATGCCCCGCCATGACACCGGCTCTGGTCTCTCCAAGGCCGAGTTAGGCCTGCGCCTCCGCTACGAACTCCATCGCGAATTCGCCCCCTATGTGGGGGTGACCTACGACCAAACCTTCGGCCACACCGCCGACTTTACGAGGGCGAAGGGCCGCGAGGTGCAGAGCACCGGCCTGGTGGTAGGGTTGAGGGGGTGGTTTTAGGGGCTGTTGCGGTGGAACTTTTCGATGCCGCGCCCCCGCCCCGACCAGTCTCGATGCGACCTATGCAGATTGGGTACGCCGATGGTGGCGCATAGTCGAAACCCTCGATGTTATTGAATCGGCTGTGGTCTCTAGTGATTGGGGTGTGGCTTGGATTGTCGCTCACCTTCGCCCGAAGTGTGATCGGGGCTGACACTCCTGTGATAGCTGGCTGACAATCAGCCCAGCCCGAGGGAAGGTCGTTGAGTGGCACTTTACTGAGCCGGGCGCGGTTCCGCCCGCCAGCGCCATTGCAGCTCCCTTTCGCTCAATCCGGGTGCTGAACACGCCCTTTAAATATTAAAGATAACTAATCTGAGGAGGACATATTGATATGAATCTTGATGATTGGCCTTTGATGAAAGATGGCGATCCTTTTCCTGAAATCATTCAGGGGCGCTGGATTGAAGAAAGTGAACCGACATATGAAGTGATCATTCGCGGTCATGACCTGATCATGCGTGGAGAACTGCAGGATTACGTTGAGAGACGCATTTTAATTACAAACCCTGAGCTAGGAGCAGTCACGGTTACCCGTCCTTTTGATACGGAGCCAGGCGATGAGCTTGACTTCTATCTTCTGCCGGACGACGAGTTATACATCGCCAACAATCACGCAGTGGCCATATTCAGAAGGGCAGATTGATGGATGCCGAACTATCGGGATCGAGAACTGGCCCGGCTCCAAAAAATTTTCAATAAACGCTAGGGGCAGGCCGCGCCCCTTGCAACTTCCCGCCGCCCGGCGTTGATTTCCTCAAGCCCGGACGCGGCGCGCATTGAGGGAGAGAGACGATGACGGATATTCTAGATCTTGGCGGGCGGGTGGCCCTGGTGACGGGCGGCGGTCAGGGAGTGGGGCGTCAGAGCGCGCTACAGCTGGGCGCGGCGCTGAATAGCGGCGGGGTGGTGGTCAATGACTATGTGCTCGAGCGGGCTGAGGCAGTTGCCGAGGAAATCCGCGCCGCAGGGGGCAAGGCTGTGGCCATCCAGGCGGACGTTTCGGACCTGGCTAACGTCAAGGACATGGTGGCCCAGGGCCGCGATGCCTTGGGGCCTATCGGCGTCCTGGTCAACAATGCCGGCAATGCGGGCGCCAATCCTTCGCCAGAGTTGGCCAAGCCCTTCTGGGAGACGGGACCCGACGTCTGGCAGAGCTTTATTGGGGTCAATTTTTATGGGGTGATGAACTGCACAGCAGCCGTCATTCCCGGCATGATCGAGCGCCAAGCCCCCGGTCGGATCATCACCATCATCTCCGATGCCGGAAGGTGGGGGGATGCCAGTATGGAAATCTATGCCGCTTCCAAGGCCGGTGCGGCGGGCTTCATGCGCTCGGTCGCCCGCACATTGGGCCGCCACCAGATCACCGCCAACTGCATCGCCATCGCCCTGACCGCCACCCCGGCGGTCCGCCGCACCCTGGAAGGCGATCAGGAGCGACTGAAGCGACAGATGGAGAAGTACATCATCCGCCGCCCGGGCCAGCCAGAGGACATCGCCAATATGGTGCAGTTCCTGGCTTCAGACGCCTCGCCCTGGATCACCGGACAGGTCTATCCCGTCAATGGTGGCTTCACCTTCGCCCTGTGAGTGGGCTTCGGGAAGAGCTCGCCGGCTTGGTCGCTGAGCAACTGGGGGATGAAGCCCTAGGGGCGGCCATGGCAGCCCATGTCCTGGAGGCGGCGGCCAACTGGTGCCCGCCGACCACGCCCATGGCGCAGGTCGATAGTATTGTCGCCTATGCCTTTGGCAACCGACCAAGGCCGGGTCCCGCCCCAAGCCCTGACGCACCCCTGCTGGAAAAGCTGGATGAGCCCGGGCCGGTCAATGCGCAGCTGGCGAAGGTGGTGGCCGACCTCTACGCCAAACGCCCGGCGCGGATCTTCGCCCAGTGGGAGGTGGCCCACTTCCTTAAGGCGCAACACGGATTAACCGAGGCGGTCTCCATTGAGCCCATCCTCGGGCCCGATGGTCAGGTAATCTATCTAAGCACGGACGGTGTTGCGACCGCAGCCATTGCGGCGGGGGGTGGAGACCTAGGTCGGGTCGCCGTCGTCGCCCACCGCGACCACGCGAAGCGATGCGTCAAGGTCTCCCGCGCCGCCGGCATGGACGCCTTCATTGCTGCCGACCGCCCCCTGCCCGCCGACTATGACCCCCAGTCCGGCCAGGCCTGGACACGGTCGCGGGAGGTCTATCTGCTCCACGATCTGGCGGCCCAGTTCATGGGACTGAGGGCGGAGGCGATTGGGAGGATGATGCCCTGAAGTCCTACCCCTTCGCCATCAGCAGCCCCTTCCACCGGGCCACCTGCTGACGCACCAGGGCGGGCGCCGAGCCGCCATAGGAGGTGCGGGCCTCGCAGGAGGCCCGGGCGGTGAGGACCCGGTAGATGTCGGCGGTAATGCCTGGATTGAGGCTCTGGTACTGTTTGAGGGTCAACTGGGACAGTTCCACCCCCTTGGCCTCAGCCATCTTCACCGCGGCACCCGAAATATGGTGAGCCTCGCGGAAGGGGATGTTGAGATTCTGGACCAGCCAGTCGGCCAGGTCCGTGGCGGTGGAGAATCCCGCCGCGGCAACCGCGGCCATGCGGGGGGTGTTGGCCTTGAAATCCAGGACCATGCCGGTCATGGCGCGGATGGCCAGGTCCAGGGCGTCGAAGGCGTGGAAGACTGGCGGCTTGTCCTCCTGCAGGTCCTTGTCATAGGCGAGCGGCAAGCCCTTGAGCACAGTGTTGAGGGCTAGGAAGTCGCCGCTGATCGGGCCGGACTTGGCGCGGACCAACTCGGCGGCGTCGGGATTGCGCTTCTGCGGCATGATGGAGGAGCCGGTGGAATAGGAATCTGAGAAGGCGATGAAGCCGAACTGCGGATTGCACCAGATGACCATTTCCTCGGCCAACCGCGACAGGTGACCGGCACACAGTGTGAAGCAGGACAGGGCTTCTAGGGCAAAGTCACGGTCGGCCACCCCATCGAGACTGTTGGCCGTAGGCCGGGCAAAGCCCAGGGCTTGCGCGGTCATGGTTCGGTCAATGGGAAAGGAGGTGCCGGCCAGGGCGGCTGAACCCAGGGGGCACTCATTCATCCGGGTCCGGGCGTCGGCCATACGCGAGACGTCCCGGGCAAACATTTCCACATAGGCCATCAGGTGGTGGCCCAGAGTGATGGGCTGGGCCGGCTGCATGTGGGTGAAGCCTGGCATGAGGCTGTCGGCGTGCTGCTCGGCCCGGGTGACCAGGGCCAGTTGCAGGTCCTTGACCTTGAGCTGCATGTCGTCGAGGGCGTCGCGGACCCAGAGCTTGAAGTCTGTGGCCACCTGATCATTGCGCGAGCGGGCGGTGTGCAGGCGCCCTGATGCCGGACCGATCAATTCCCCTAGCCGGGCCTCGACATTGAGGTGAATGTCCTCGAACTCCCGGCGGAAGGGGAAGGTTCCAGCCTCGATCTCGCCCATGATGGTCTTGAGGCCACCCTGAATCTTTTCCCCATCGTCGACAGTAATGATCTTCTGTTTGACCAGCATGGCGGCGTGGGCCTGGGAGGCCGTGATATCCTGACGCCAGAACCGGCGATCCACATCGATGGAGACATTGATCTCCTGCATCAAGGCCCCAGGCTTTTCCGTGAACCGACCGCCCCACATGGCCTGACCGCCGCCTGTGGCCGCCTGGGCCAGGGCCGCCCTGGGTCGAAAGGCTGTCGCCAGGCCAAGGCCCGTTGACAGGGCGATGCCAGACAGCAGATTGCGGCGGCTTTGCATGTGAGACCTTCCGTAACTCCGGGATGCACCTTGCTAAGGCCGCAGCGCACTCCGCGGCTAGTGAAATTCGGCTGGTAGACCCACGAAACCAGCCCAGCCCATTTTTCAGGCGAAAGCTCGAAAGGCCGATGCAGACATCCGCCGCCATCTGGCGCTAAACATGCACCAGATACGCAAACCATAGAGTGGGGGGACCATGAACCTTAAGGACCGCATCATCGTTATCACCGGCGCAGCCAGCGGCATTGGCCGCGCCATGGCCCAAAGATTTGCCAAGGAAGGTGCCAAGCTGATCGTCTGCGCTGACCGCGACGAGGCCGGTGCCCAAGCCACAGCGGCCGGGATTGGTGGCGTGGCCTTTAAGGTCGACGTCTCTAGCGAGGACGACATCAAGGGCCTGATCGCGACGGTCGAGACCGAACATGGCCCCATTGACCTCTTCTGCTCCAATGCCGGGATCGGTGTTGGTGGCGGGGCCGAGACCCCCAATGCCGACTGGCAGAGGATTTGGGACATCAATGTCATGGCTCACGTCTGGGCGGCCCGTCACCTGGTGCCCCTGATGGCGGCCCGTGGCGGCGGCTACCTGCTGAATACCGCGTCTGCGGCAGGCCTGTTGTCGCAGATCGGGTCTGCACCCTATGCGGTGACCAAGCACGCCGCTGTCGGCTTGGCTGAATGGCTGGCCATCACCCACGGCGACCAGGGGATCAAGGTTTCCGTGCTCTGCCCTCAGGCAGTGCGCACGGCCATGACCGCCGGCAACCCCGATGGCGTTGCCAGCATTGATGGCATGATGGAGCCAGACTTCCTGGCAGAGGTCGTGGTGAAGTCTATCGAAGCCGAAGACTTCCTCATCCTGCCCCACCCGGAGGTGCTGGATTACATGCGCAACAAGACCAACGATTACGGCCGCTGGATCGGCGGCATGCGCAAGCTTAATCGGCGGTTCCAGGGCTAGGATAGGCCACCCAGCAATTGACCTCTTCCTGATGTTCAAGTCTGGCGGGCTGTTCTTGGCCCGCCGGGCCGACAAGCATGACCTTGGCACCAGGACGAAGGGCGTCGCCCATGGCCTCGAGACCTTCCAGGGACCTCGGGTGATGCAGCCAGTAGTCCAGGCGGTCAAACTTTGTGGTCGCGACGAATACACGATGCATGGTGGTCATCCTGCCTGTCCCAAAACGCGCGATTTCTAGTCAGAAACCTGTCAGAAGCCGGAACGAATCGCCAACCGCTAGAAACAGTGGAGAACATCGGGTCGCCCACAAGGGTTTGTGCGATGTTTCCGGTTTGTCCTCTGGCCAGCCCTTCCTAAACCGCGGCTATCGCCGTGCCGCGATCCAGTCATTGACCCGCCGTTCGAGGACCGGCAGGGGCATGGAGCCGGCACCGACCACCAGGTCATGGAAACTCCGCAGGTCGAACTTCGGGCCCAACTGCGCTTCTGCCTTGTGACGAAGCTCCATGATCTTGAGCATGCCGATCTTATAGCCGGTCGCTTGGCCCGGAAGGGTGATGTAGCGACGGACCTCGGACCGGGCTTGGTCCGGCGGGCGGCGGCCCGTCTTCATCATGTAGTCAACGGCCTGATCCTCGGTCCACCCCATGGCGTGGATACCGGTATCCACAACGAGACGGGCACCACGGAACAACTCGGCATCCAGGCGCATGAAGTCGGCGGCAATGTCTGGATAGACACCCATTTCCTTGCAGAGCGCCTCGGTATAGAGGGCCCAGCCCTCGTTATAGGCCACATAGCCATAGGACTTACGGAACTTCGGGGCGTCCTTCTGACGGACCTGTATATCACCCTGCATGACGTGGCCGGGAATGCCTTCGTGGCACATCAGATTGTAAACGTCCGCCGGGTCATCGGTCTTGCCAAGAAGATGAACATAGACACGCCCTGGCCGGGCACCGTCGGGGCTGGGTCCACCAGCGTGAGCCGCCCCGCCAGCTACTTCACTGAAGGAAGGCTCGCGAACGACCTCAGCCCGATAGGCGGGCAATTGGCCAAACCATTGCGGCAAGAGGGTGCGGGTGTGGGCGATGGTCTCGTTGGCGAGGCGGAGATATGCCGTCCGCGCATCATCGGTCCAGGGGGTCGGTGGATAGAGCCGTGCCCGCTCTGCGTAATAGGCTTCGCGATCCTTAAAGCCTGCCTCGCGGGCCAGGGCGTCTTGCGCCGCTTCAATGCGGGTGACTTCGGAGAGCCCCACCTGATGGACCTGGGCGGCCGTCATGTCGGTGGTGGTATTGAGCTTGAGCGCAGCGGCATACCACTCTGCTCCACCCGGCAGGGAGATTGCGCCGGTGCGGCCGGAGGGGGCCTTGGGCAATTCCCCCTGGGCCCAGGCGATAACCCGCTGATAGGCCGGGGCAAGACCCAGCAAGGATTGACGCGCCTCGTCCAACAGGGCGGCGGCCTCGGCATCTGTCACCTTGCCGGACGCCTGCAGCTTGCCGACCTTGGCCTTAATGTCAGCCCAAAGGGGGGAGTCCGGACCAGTGTCGAACGGCGTACCGCTGATCAGGACCTTGCTGCCGGAAATAACCCGCTCGATTTCGAACTTGGGTGCCCTGACGCCCTGAGTGGTGGAGAGGCGGCTTTGAGCAATCGCGGTGTCCAGCACACTCGGTATGGCCTTCAGACGGGCATTATAGGCATGCGCGTCCGAGGCAGATTGCACCAGGTGGGTGTTGATCAGGAAGTTGGGTAGCTCGGAATGGACCGAATAGAGGAAGGAATAGAAGGGGGGCTGATACCGACGATACTTATAAGTCAGTTCAGCGCGGTCCAGTTCCTGGGACCAGATGTCAAAATTGGCCTGAGCGGTCGCCGACAGCTTTGATCGGTCAAATTGCGCCTTCATCTTCGCAACACTATCGCGGCGCCAGGCCAGGCGCTTCAAAAGGCCGGCGTCACTGATATCGTCCAGGCGATCCTGACCGTCCTTAAGGCCGAGGCGGGTGGCCAATTGCGGACGCAGCTGGACCTCCTGGGCAAACTCGCCATCCAGAAAGTCCGTGAAGCGCGCATCCTCTGATAGAGCTGGCGCAGAGGCAACCGCTGGCGCTGTCTCTCGGGCCCAGACGGGCTGCGACCCGGCCATGAGAAGCGCCGCCACCGACGCGGCCGTGAAGAAAGCAAAGGATTTACGCATAGGAGCCCCGCAAAAATTTCTGCGACTCTAGACAGCCCTGCTGCCCTGACAAGGCGTCAGATCCCTGGGGCGATGAATTCCTGGCAGGTGCCCTCCTGCGGGCCTAAACGACCACCAGGGTTGCCGGGTCCAGGGGTGCTCTGAGCGGATAGTGGTCACCCAGCCACTGAATGCCGTCCATAGACAGGGCGGTGGACAGGGTCAGGTTCCCAGCTTCATCCTGGCTCATATCTACTAAGTCGAGGCGGGCGACTTCGGTTCGGTACTTGCGAGACAGCGTATCAGCGACAGAGAGCTTGGCCTCCCCCGCAGTGATCTCAAGGATCGGTTCGGCGAGAAAAACATTGAGCATGCCACCGTGGGCCTTGAAGCTAACCTCGCCCTTGAAGGTCGCCCGGCCCTCCAGCTTGCCCTCGGCATTCAAAGAGAGGACCGCCTCATCGACGGGAAAGGTAAAACTGCCATCGGGTGTACGCTCAGTCCCACCCGCAATGGTGATCGTGCCGCCGGCCCCCTCCACATAGCCCCGAAAGCTCTGCTTAACGCCCCACTGAAGATGGGTGACATTGAGATGGGCTTCAGCGGCCATTGTGTTTTCCCCTGGTTTCGCCGGGCGGACACCCAGCCGGATTTTCATATGTGGCATTTGGACGAAACTGGCCACTTGTCAAAGCCGGTAATCTTATGGACATCGATCCATAATCAGAGGCACCGAACTGAAATAACGTCGGCTTCGGGCAAGGGGCGATGGGAGAGGGCGGAAATGGCAATGGCAAATAATGAGCGCTATCGCTTGTTAGGCGGGCCCGGATCGCCCTTTTCTTTGAAGATGCGCGCAGCGCTGCGCTATCGACACATTCCCCATGCCTGGGTCGTGCCCCAGGGCTATCTTGCCGACAGCCCCGAACTGAAGGCAGCGGCCAAGGGCATTATCCCGGTCATGCAAATTCCGGAGGGCGATTATTGGGCCGACACCACCCCGATGATCCTGGCACTTGAAACGCGGCACCCAGAGGCACGCAGCCTGCTGCCCGACAACCCAACTGACCGATTTCTATCCCTCTTGATCGAAGACTTTGCCGACGAATGGCTGGTCCTGCCGTTTTTCGACTATCGTTGGGATGAAGAGATTGATCAGGCCTTCTGCTCTCGCCGTCAAATGGCTGGATGGCTCGGTGCCATGCCAGCCGCCCAGTTCGACGACATTGTCGCCAGGTTCCGTCACCGACAGACAGGGGTGCTTTCTAAGATGGGCGATCGAGAGCTCAACCGCCCCCTCCTGCGGTCCACCTATCCCGAAGTGCTTGAAGCTGTCGAAGCTCAACTTGAGGTCAGCCGCTACTTCTTCGGCGGACGCCCCTCTATAGGGGATATTGGCCTCTATGCTCAGCTCTTCCAATGCGCCATTGACCCCACAGCCTCAGGCATTATGCGCAGCCAGGCGGTCCGAACCTTCCAATGGGTTCATGACCTTGATGACGCCTCTGGCATTGAAGGCGAATGGCGCGACCCCGCCTCTCCCCTCGGCGCAGGCGTGGAGAAGCTGCTCCTACTGATCGGTGAGATTTATCTGCCCTATTTAATTGCGAATGCCGCTGCCGTAATCGCCGAGGAAGGATCTGTGTCTATCCAGGTCCGGGACATGCCGTTTGTGGCCAGGACTAACCCCTACAAGGCGCGGTGCTTGGGTGCCCTCAAGGTCGCCTTGGCTGACGCCATCGACGCGGGTGCCCCCGACTTAGAAGCGATCCTAAAGCGTTTCTCGTGCTGGGACTCGCTGCAGCTGGCACCGGGGGAAAGGCAGACCATCACGCCGATCTTACCAACCGATACTGGAAAACGCGCAGCCGTCGGTTAGGCCCGCGACTTCGGCTTCAGTTGAGCGCCAAGGTGAGTATCGCCACGGGTCATGGCCAACTTCACCTGATGCTGGCGTTCTTTGTAGGACGCCTGCTGGCTAGAATCACGCTGGCCATGACAGGCTGGACAACTGACCCCCTCTTCATAGTGATCTGATGCTTTGTCGTCTGGCGTGAGGGGCATGCGGCATGCATGACACAGACTGTGAGTCCCAAGCTGAAGGCCATGGCCGACAGCGACACGCTGATCAAACACAAAACACTCGCCCTGCCAGAGGCTCTGCGCCTGTGGCGTGGTCTCGAGATACTTCAGAATTCCCCCGTCCAGATGGTAGACCGCATCAAGGCCTTCGGACTTCAGGAAGGCGGTAGACTTCTCGCAGCGAATACCGCCGGTGCAGAACATGGCAATCTTGGGTGATGGTCGACCTGCGAGCAGAGCCTCCCGGTGGGTGCGGAACCACTCTGGAAACTCACGGAAGGACGATGTCCCTGGGTCAATGGCCCCCGCAAAGGTGCCGATCTTGACCTCATAGGCATTGCGCGTGTCGATGAGAATGGTGTTGGGGTCGCTGATCAGGGCATTCCAATCTGCCGGTGCCACATACTGGCCCACATCCTGGAGGGGATTAATATCGGGCTGGCCCATGGTGACGATCTCGCGCTTGAGACGAACCTTCATCCGATAAAAGGGCGGGGTCTCAGCGCCTGAAAACTTGACCGATAAACGGTTGAAGCCAGGAAGGTTGCCGATGTGCGCCACCACCGCAGCAACCCCTTCGGGAGATCCCGCTATGGTGCCATTGAGCCCTTCCTTGGCCACAAGAAGCGTCCCCGATATCTGCTGATCAGCGCAGACTGCTATGAGGTCACGGCGGAGGGCAGCGCAGTCGGCAATCTGCAAGAACTGATAGAGTGCTGCGACGCGGATCGGCAGGGAGAGGTCGGTCATGACGCCCCGTGATGCGGCTATGAAGGCGTCTGATCAACCGATTAATCACCAAAACGGATCAGAGACTCCACGATCTAGGGTGCGTTTAGAAATGCAATGACCGCCTCTAGATAACCTTCAAAGTTTTCCCGCCGGGTATTGTGCCCCGCTCCGGTGATCTCAACAGTCGTAAGATGGCCATTCAGCGCTCTGGCCTCAATGGCAATCTCAGGCGAAACGAGGCTGCCAAGCTTGGCCTCCCCATGGACGATGAGGGTCGGCACTTTGATCTTCGCGACGGTATCCTGCCAGGCCCGGGCGAAGACCGGCATGGCATTCCTGTCGACCTGGGTTTTGGCATCAATCCAGGCTGGGAACTCATCTTCTTGCCAAGTCGGGTGATGCTTGTGGCCCAAGGCCAAGAGGTCGGCACGAGACATGCCGCTATAGGCTTCGACCTGCCGTCGAAATCCGGCTCGTCGCCGTTCTAGGGTTGGTGCGTCTAAGGGGGGCATGAAAGCCGGATCCTCGAGTATCACCTTTGAGGGCCCCTCAGGACAGCTGGCGGCATAATCTGCAGCGGCCCGGGCACCGACCGAGTGTCCCAAGACAAGGGGTGCCTCCAGGCCAAGCTGGTCTATGGCCTCGGCTATGTCCCGACCGGGGTCAAAGGCCTGTCCGTCGATGATCGGCGAGCTTTCCCCATGCCCCCTGGCGTCGAGCATGATGACATCGAAGTCTGCGGCCAGGGTTTTCGCAAGCCGCGACCAACACAGGCCATTGTCAGTTAGACCATGAGATAAGACCACGGACGGTCCTGGGCCTTCGGTTCTATGATAGGCGAGATAGCCCTCGGAAATCTCTACTAAGCCCGTGGTCCAAGTCACCATGCATAAGCTTCAGGGGCTGGACCGCAGGCCGGGAAAATCTCGTCGAGCCGGTGAAGCTGGCCTTCCTCTAAATGGAGCCCAACGGCGGGCAAGGCCGAAGTGAATTGGTCCAAGGTGCGCGGCCCGATAATGACCGAGGTCATGGCCTTCTGGTGCAGGAGCCAGGCAAGCGACACGACGCTGGGCGCCTGGTCCATGGACAGACAAAAGGCTTCAAACGCGTCCAATTGGGTTGAGCGGGCTGCGGTCGCTCGGGCCATGTGCTCAGCACCGCGCCGACCGCGTCCATCTAGCGTCGGGCCTGCCAGCAGACCTCCGGCCAGGGGGCTCCAGGCAATCACCCCAACGCCATAGGCCTCACAGGCCGGAAGGACCTCAAGCTCAAGGCGACGCTCCACAAGGTTGTAGAGGCTTTGTTCTGAAATCAGACCAAGCTGGTGCCTGGCCATAGCCTGCTCATTAGCCTGGGCAATTTTCCAACCCGGGAAGTTGCTTGATCCCACATAGGTGATCTTGCCTTGGGCCCGGAGGCGATCCATGGCCTGCCAAATCTCGTCCATGGGTGCGAGCCGATCGATGTGATGCATCTGATAGAGATCAATGTGGTCAACCTGCAGCCGTTTCAGGCTGGCATCGCAGGCCATTTGTATATGGCGCGCCGAAAGGCCCCGATCATTGACGTCCTCCGACATGGGCTCATGGACCTTTGTCGCCAGGACGATGCGGTCGCGACGGGCCTTATCCTGCATAAGCCATTGCCCAAGCAGGGTTTCAGTGGCTCCCACCCCAAGATGGCCACCATATTGATTGGCGGTGTCGATAAAATTGACCCCAGCGTCCACGGCGGCATCAAGGATTGCGAAGGACTCTTCCGTCGAGGTCTGCGGCCCAAAATTCATGGTGCCGAGGCAAATTTCGCTGACCTTAAGGGCTGATCGACCCAGTTGACGATACTTCACGAGAGTCCTTTCAAGGTCCGATCTATGGCGCGCGCAGAGTGGGGCCAGTCACAAGGGTTTGCCCTGAATCGGCCACGCAATGACGCACCAATCGCTGCGCATGTTCGGAGAGTTTCTTGAAATCGGTATATGAGATACCGGGCACAATAGGCTCCCGGAACCAGGGGGCGTAGAATTCAAGATTGGGGATCGAGCGCGCCGCCTGCGATATGTTCGGCGTACCTCCATGCCAGGCGCGGACATCCCGCACCATAATGGCTCCGGCCGGTGCTGGACACACAGTGCTCAGACGCATCCATTCCGGCTCTTCAGCTAGGGTCGGGATCGGCGTGCGGGAATGTTGGGTTCCAGGAATTTGGCGGGTTGGACCATTCAGCTGCGTCACCTCCTGGGGTAGGAAGTTCACACAAACATAGGGGCACGGCAGGTCCCGAATCGTGAGCTGGCGGCGGGGGTCAAAGAAAGCGCTGAAGGGCGTCTTGGTATCGTCGCGCCAATCCTGAACATCGGAATGTAGGGGTTGATACCCGATGGCTCCGGGCAGGCAAAAATCGCCGCTGGCAGCCCGCAGGACGTAGTTTGACGACTGAAAGATCGCTGTCACCACCTCAGTAACCACGGGAATATCCAAAAGCATTTGCCACTCTGGGCGATGCAACTGGCTGCGGGTCAGGCTGGAACCCCCAAAGGAATACCGATGAGATCCGCGATTGCCCTTGCGCCCTTCATCTAGGGCAAGGATTTCCGTCATGACTTCATGACAGCCCTGAGCAAGGAAATCGGTCTGTTCGCTGTTCAATGCATTGGCAATGACCACAAAGCCATCGCGGCGGAAAATGTCCGCCGCATGCTGAACATCGGTCGGTTCCAGTATATCCAGTCCCTTGATGCCGTTATTGGCTTCAAGATGGGCCCGAAGCGCCACGATGTCTGGATCATCTGCCCACGCAAGCAATCTATCGTCCATCGCCTTTTCCATTTGGCACCCACCCCGAGCCTTCAGCCAATGGACCCTCTATTGTATAATTCGTCAATAGTTGGATAGTGGCCGCTGGGTTGCCTTTCCGCGAGGACCATCTCGGTCTCCGATCGGCGAATATCTGCCAAGCTAAGCTCATCGCTGGTGCCCATAAGGTGTTGGGTCTGTGTTATCGACGCGGGCTTTCAATGCGGTTATAGCCGGACTGGACGCAGGGCTTCGGGCGTTTCTGGAAACGCCTAACGAGACCTAAAGGTCGGGTGGGATTATCCAGCCGGCCCCTGTTACTGGAACCGAATGAGCTCACGATAGAGGCCGCCAATGCAGTTTGACGATGTGATCCTGGGACGCCGTAGTATTCGCGGTTACAAGCCTGATCCGGTTCCGCGGGAATTGATCGAGGAAATCCTGACCCTCGCCACCCGTGCACCCTCTTCGATGAATACCCAGCCCTGGAATTTTTACGTCATCACGGGCGAGCCCCTGGACCGGATCCGCAAGGGCAATACTGAGCGTAATATTGCCGGTGTACCGCAGTCACGGGAATTCCGGACCGGTCAGGCCTTTGATGGCAAGCACCGCGACCGCCAGGTGGGCGTGGCTAAGCAGCTGTTCGGGGCCATGGGCATTGCCCGGGACGACAAGGAGGCCCGGACAGACTGGGTGCTGCGTGGTTTCCGTCAGTTCGACGCCCCAGTCTGCATCATTGTCACCTATGACAAGGTGCTGAGCACCAGCGACGACACCCCCTTCGACTGTGGTGCCGTCACCACCGCCCTGGTCAATGCGGCCTGGAGCCGCGGCCTGGGAGCCGTGATCAACAGCCAAGGCATCATGCAGTCACCTGTGGTGCGTGAGCATGCCGGCATTGCAGATGATCAAGTGATCATGAAGAGCATCGCCCTGGGCTGGCCCGACGAGACCTTCCCGGCCAATGCCGTGGTGTCTGAACGCCGTCCGGTCGAGGAAGCTGCGGTCTTTGTGGGCTTTGACGACGCCTAAACACCACCGCCAGACCTCTGTCCTCGGAGCCGAAGCTGGCACCCGTTTTCTTTTGAGTAAGGTCGCCAACCATGTCGCGTTCTTCCCGCATGATCCTTGTCCTCCTGGCGAGCGCCGGCCTATGGCAGTCGGCGACGGCGGCAGAGCAGACTGTGGTCACACCCATGACCCCCGATGTCGTGGCGAAGTACGAAACCGTTCGGCCTGAGGCAGATTTTATCAAGCGGGTGGCCATGGTCCCCATGCGCGATGGGGTGAAGCTTTACACCGTCGTGGTGATGAAAAAGGGGACGGCAAAAGCCCCCATCCTGCTGTCGCGGACTCCCTATGACGCCAAGGGATCGGCGAGCCGTACACCTAGCCAGTCCATCACCGAAATCCTGCCGATCATGGACGCTGAATTCGTTCAGGATAACTATATCCGCGTCTATCAAGATATTCGCGGCCTACACAATTCCGAGGGTGACTTCGTGATGACCCGGCCGATCGTCGGGCCTCTGAATACGACCGGCATTGATGAGGCGACGGACGCCTATGACACCATCGACTGGCTGGTGAAGAACACGCCGGAGTCCAACGGCAAGGTCGGCGTCGTCGGGTCGTCCTATCTTGGCTTCACAAGCCTGATGGCCGAAATTCATCCCCATCCAGCTCTAAAAGCCGTGGCTCCCCAAAGCCCCATGGTCGACACCTGGATAGGTGACGATGACTTCCATAACGGGGCCTTTCGTAACCCGACTGTCGGCTATGTCGTCGGACAAAGCACGGCAAAGGCGGAAGGGGGGAACATCGCTGCAGGGGTCGGCGACGATTACACCCGCTATCTCGAGGCCGGATCCACCGGCGACTTCATGCGCAAGTGGGGGGTGGACCAGTACCCCTCAAACCAAAAGCTCTTGCAGAACCCGGCCTATACAAAATTCTGGTCTTTACAGGCCGTCGATAAGTGGATGGCCGACCAACCTCTGAGCGTTCCAACCATGCTTGTGGTGGGTCAGTGGGACCAGGAAGACAGTTATGGCGCGCCGGCGGTCTATCGGGCCATGGAGCCTAAGGACAAGACTAACGACAAGGTGTTCCTGGTAATCGGTCCCTGGCGTCATTCCGGGGTCAACCACTATGGCATCGGCCTTGGGCCCCTCGCCTTCACCGGCGACACGGCCCAGGAATTCCGCGTACGCTATATGAAGCCGTTCTTTGATCACTATCTGAAGGACGCCCCAGACCCGCACACCCCTCCCGTTTTGACCTATGCCACGGGGATCAACCGCTGGGAGGCATCGAGCCAATGGCCCGTTGGCAAGCCGGTTAAGCTGTATCTACACGATGGTTTTGCAGCCTCATTCGAAGCGCCAAGCCTAGAGGCGAGCGATCACGATGACTATGTTTCAGATCCCGCCAAGCCCGTCCCTTTTCTGCCCCGTCCCATTGATATGGAAGATGGCAGCCAGTGGAAAACCTGGCTGGTCAAGGACCAGAGGTTCGTTTCCGACCGTACCGATGTGCTGTCCTATCAGACTGCGCCCCTCGATCACCCTGTCCACATCATGGGAGCCCCGCAGGTCGAGCTCTATGCCGCCACCTCGGGGACAGACTCAGACTGGGTGGTCAAGCTGATCGACGTCTATCCCAATACGTCGCCTGAAAACGGTCAGACGGAAAAGCCCATCATGGCGGGATATGAGCTGCCCGTCGGTATCGAAATCTATCGGGGCAGATACGTGCACAGCCTGGATAACCCAAAGGCCCTGACCCCGGGCAAGGTGGAACTCTACCGCTTCAACCTGCCCAATGTGGATCACGTGATCCTGCCGGGACACCGGTTGATGGTGCAGGTCCAGTCTAGCCTGTTCCCGCTCTACGATCGCAATCCGCAAAGCTTCGTAGACAATATCTTCAACGCCCGGCCAGGGGATTATCGTAAGGCGACCCAGTCCATCCATCACAGCGCCAAGGCCCCTTCCGGGGTGGTTCTCCCCGTGGCCAATGATGTCGCTACGGCACCCTAGGGCGACGGCTAAGGCTAAACCGTGGTCGAAATATCGTTCTGCGCTATTTCAAGACGGTCAGGTCCAGTTCCAGCTTCTCGCCAAGCCTTTGACACGTTAGGCAGTCCTCGAATTTCACCCGCCGACCATGGCATTTTGGACGGCCCCACTGTTGAGCATATGCATGCCGATTGCAGGCGAAAAATCCGTCCCTGAGGTTATTGATCGCCTAATCCTCCGGCGGCCTGATGATTGGCATGTGCACCTTCGAGACGGCGTTATGCTGAGCTCGGTAGTCAATTTCACGGCCCGTCAGTTTGCTCGCGCCATCGTCATGCCCAATCTCAATCCACCGATCACAACGGTCGCAGGGGCCAAGGCTTACCGCGATCGTATCCTCGCGGCCCTTGAGCCTGGACTGGCCTTTGAGCCACTGATGACCTGCTATTTGACCGATGCTACCGACCCAGCAGAGGTTGAGCGCGGATATCGAGACGGTGTCTTTAGAGCCTGCAAGCTCTACCCCGCGCACGCCACAACGAATTCTGCCCATGGCGTCACAGATCTCCGCAACATCTACCCCGTCCTTGAGGCCATGCAGCGCGTCGGTATGCCCCTGCTCCTGCACGGCGAAGTCACAGATCGCCATGTGGACATTTTCGACCGGGAAGCGGTGTTCATCGAAACCCTGCTGATGGGACTGATTGCAGATTTTCCGGGGCTGAAAGTGGTGTTCGAGCACATTACAACGGCCGAAGCTGTGGCCTTTGTGGAAGCTGGCGGACCGAATTTGGCAGCGACGATTACGCCGCATCATTTGACGATCAACCGCAATGCCATGTTCGAGGGCGGGATTCGCCCTCACTTCTACTGCTTGCCCATCGCCAAGCGGGAACCTCACCGGCTGGCCCTGCGTCGGGCCGCCACCTCAGGGTCTTCGAAGTTCTTCCTCGGCACCGACTCCGCGCCCCATCCGATAGGCGACAAGGAAGCCGCCTGTGGGTGCGCCGGTGTGTTCAACGCCCCCTTCGCCCTGGAAAGCTATGCGACAGTCTTTGATGAGGAAGGGGCCCTCGGCCACCTTGAGGCCTTCGCCTCTGAGAACGGGCCGCGATTTTATGGCCTGCCCCTGAATGAGGACTCCGTTGTCTTGGAGCGGGCTCAGAATAACGTCCCGGATAAGCTCGAATTGCTGGCGGCTGATCTGGTTCCCTTCCATGGCGGCCAAGCCCTGCCTTGGACACTCGCGACCTGATCCGCCGGGACCAAGTCATCCGTCTTCAAAGGCCTTTCCGTGGACACTCACTTCCTTGACCTTCGGGCCACGCACAATTCTCACCGTTGGTATCTACCGGTGACGCCGGAGGTCACAGTAGGACCTGCCGGGAAAGAATTTCTATTTGGCGGAGCGGGGATGTCCGCCGCGGTCCGCGCCATGGAAGCGACCTGCAAGAGGCCCGTGATCTGGGCGACGGCCCAGTACCTCTCCTATGCCCGGGCCGGCAACATCGTGGACTTTGACGTCCGTGAAGTGACCGTGGGCAACAGCATAAGTCAGGTCCGTGTGACGGCGCATATTGGCGATCAGGAAATACTCACCGTCAACGCAGCCCTGGGCAAACGTGATGGTGTTTCTGATCAATGGCGAAAGGCACCAGCGGTGCCGCCGCCCGAAGACTGCACCCCTGTCAAGCATTGGCGCGGTGGAGAGGGCGGCCTTCATACTCGCTTCGAAACCCGGGTCGCTGCGGGTCGCTATCCCAGCCAGAAAATTGAAGGCGGCCGAGGCGAAGACGGCAGGCTGGTGACCTGGGTCCGCTCTCGGGAGGGTTTAACCGCCACGGCGGAACTCCTTGCGGTGATCGCCGACTTTGTGCCTCAGGCGACGGCACATGCCATTGGCTATAATGCTGGCGGTAATAGCCTCGACAATACAGTTCGATTTGGCCGCATTACCCCGACCGACTGGGTCCTTTGCGACATTCGTATCGAGGCAATTGAACACGGCGTCACCCACGGATCCATTCACATGTTCTCCCCGGACGGAGTCCTGATGGCGACCTGTAGTCAGTCGCTGATCTTACGCATCCATGCGGCACCGACAGACTAGGCTGAGCCTGGATCAAACCCTGTTGCCCCGGGTACTCAAGTTCGGCAGGCCGCGCAGCTTTTGGTAAACTTTTATTCAGCATCACCACGTAAGGTAGAGCCGTGATCTCCGGAGCGTGGAAATGGCCTCACAGAGCCAGACAGAAGTGTCGACTTTGGTCCCCAGACCAGAGCGCGATAATGCTCTATGCGGAATACCTGCGAGCCTTCAGGCCTTAGTTAAAAGAGGTATAGCCAGAATTTTCTTCGCCCTTGTGGTGTGCCTCGCCGCCATGCCCATGGCAGGCGTTAGCAGTGCCCTGATCTGGCTGACCGTGACCCTGGTATTCATCTGTGGCGAGCAAAGGTGGTTCCTGCCGCCTGGGCCTTTGGAAGCTCGGGCACAGAAATATAGTGGGATTTTTTCTTGGCTGTTGAGCGCGGGCTACGCTGCCGTCGCGCTCTACTTCCTCTACTATCATACTGGAGTTGGGCAGACCTTTGGCGTGACCCTTTTAGGCGTCATCATGTTCAAGGTTTTGGTGGCCGACCATGCCAATCCAAAACGCCTCCTCCTGAACCTTACGCCCCCGACCCTGGCACTCGCCTTCGTTCAATTGGCAGGCGCGATGTGGCGCATTCAACAGGGGCAGCCGCTCGAGATCATTACACTGTTGGCCTGCCCCCTTGTGGTGTTCCTCGTCTTCAGATCTGTCCAGAACGACCTCACCGAGGGTCGCAGTCAGCTGAGCGCCAGTGAGGCCCGCTTCCGGATGCTTGCCGACCACTCCAAGGACGTTGTGGTTTGGATGCAGATGGACGGAAAAATCCTCTATGCCTCGCCGTCGGTGGCATCCCTCGGTTATTCCCCAACAGATGTATTGGGCCGCAAAACCACCGATTTCGTGCACCCGGATGACGTTGGACACGCAATCCGGGTCACCTGGAGCCAGATCCAGGGCACCATCCTCGACCCATCCACGCGACGGGAATACAGATTCCTAACAGCCTGGGGCACCTATGTATGGATGGAAGGGAGCCCAACCGTTATCCGCGATGAGAGTGGACAGCCAACCTCTATCGTAAACAGCTATCGCGACGTCTCCATCCGGCGTCAGTTGGAAATCGACCTGATTGAGTCCAAGATTCGCGCCGAGGCCGCCTCGGAAGCAAAGGCCGCCTTCCTGGCAAATATGAGCCACGAGATCCGCACACCCCTGACAGGCATTATCGGGTTCTCCTCGCTGCTGGACACAATTGAGGACCTGCCGAGCCTTGCCGCAACCTATGCGCGGCGCATTGGAGCGAGCGGCCATGCCCTCCTCACAGTCGTCAATGATATTTTGGACTTCTCCAAACTCGACGCAAAGCAGGTGTCTTTGGACCCCCAGCCCTTTGACGTGCGGACCTTTTTCGAAGACACGGTAGCTGTTGCGGCGGGTCAAGCGGCTGAGAAGGGATTGGACCTTGACCTGGAAATCGCAGCGAATGTGCCAAGCGCATTACTTGCTGACAGTTCACGACTGCGCCAGGTCATTCTAAACCTCGTCAATAACGCTGTGAAATTCACCGATGAGGGATGGGTGCAGGTCGCTGCAGGCTATGATGCCGACGACGGTCGCCTTCATGTGATTGTCACGGATACGGGTCCGGGCATCCCCACTGAGGGGCTTAGCCGTCTCTTCCAGAGATTTTCGCAGGTCGACGAGTCCGTTAGCCGCCGTCATGGGGGAACAGGTTTAGGTTTGTCGATATCCAAAAACCTCGTCGAGCTTATGGGCGGGGAGATCAAAGTCGTTTCCACTGAACATATCGGCTCAACATTCAGCTTCTGGATCACGGCTACGCCGTGCGCCACTGAGGTCGTGGATCAGGGCTCATCGCCAAACTTAGAAGACGATGACATCTACCCCGCCCATATTCTTGTCGTTGATGACCTTGCAGCCAATCGAGAACTTATCCGGGCCGTTCTGCAGGCTGCCGGCCATAGGGTAGAAGACGCCGAAAGCGGATCTGCGGCCCTAGAGGCTGCAAAGCAAACGCAATTCGATGTCATTCTGATGGATCTCCAAATGCCGGGGATGGATGGCGCCACCGCGGCCAGAACGATCCGAAATATGGACTCGCTCAACCGATCTACGCCAATCATTGCGGTGAGCGCCAATGTCCTGCCAGAGCACAGATTGGTCAGCGCTGAGGCCGGCATGAACGATCATTTCGGAAAGCCCATCATCCCCGCACAATTATTAGGCGGCATTGCAAGATGGCAGGGTATTCGCTGCGACGCAGGGATGGACTCACGGTTCGCTGAAAGACACTGAGTTTAGTAAACACAGGTTTATGGCCCCCAAGGACATTTGGGACTCATCGGATTGGCGGTTAACCAGCGGTGTGTCCTGACGAGATGACGCGCGTACGATCAATCTTTGGGCCCGATGCGTAGTTTTCCAGCACCTCTCAATTCCCAGCCCTCGAAAGGTGGATGACGCCTGGAATGTTACGTTTTGCAGGATCAGTAATAATTCCTGAAGCGTGACGGGGTTCGTCAGTCTGTCTGAGAGGGATCAAAATGATCAAGGGGATTTCCGGAATTCGTGTGGCTGCGACCGCGGCGATCTGCAGTTTGGCCCTTTCCTCCTGCGGCCCGAAGCCCGCAGCGAAGCCTGAGGCTGCAGCAGCCCCCGCAGCGAAAGAATATACCATCGGCTGGTCTATCTATGCCGGATGGATGCCTTGGCCCTATGCCGACCAAGCGGGGATCGTGAAGAAGTGGGCCGACAAATACGGCGTTAAAATCAAGGTCGTTCAGATCAACGACTATGTTGAGAGCCTGAACCAGTACACTGCTGGCAAGCTAGATGGCGTCACCGCCGCCAATATGGACGCCCTGACCATTCCCGCCGCTTCGGGAAAGGACACCACCGTGGTGATGATTGGCGACTATTCCAACGGTAATGATGGCGTGATCCTTAAAGGTGGGACCTCGATGGCCGACATTAAGGGCCGTCCCGTCAATCTGGTGGAAAACTCGGTCTCGCACTATCTTCTGGCCCGCGGCCTGGAAAACGCAGGTCTCAAACTTTCCGACGTCAAGGTTGTGAACACGTCTGATGCTGACATTGTCGCATCGTTTTCGGCTGCTGACACCAAGTCACTGGTGACCTGGAACCCCCAGCTATCAGAGGTCAAAAAACAGGCCGGCGCCAAGGAAGTCTTCAACAGCTCGAAGATCCCTGGAGAAATTCTGGATACCCTGATCGTGTCCTCTGACGCCATTAAGGCCAATCCAAACCTCGCCAAGGCCCTTGCTGGAATTTGGTATGAGACAACGGCCCTGATGGTACGCCAGGACGCCCAAGGGAAAGCGGCCCGCGAGGCGATGGCCAAGCTCTCGGGATCAAGCCTTGAAAGCTATGAGAGCCAGTTGAAGACCACCTACCTCTATGCTGACCCAAAGGCAGCCCTCGCCGCCACCCTTAGCCCCAACCTGGTCACCGCCAATGACCGCGTGCGCAAGTTCAGCTTCCAGATCGGGCTTTTCGGCCAGGGCGCCAAGTCGGTGGATGACATCGGCATCGCCTTTCCTAACGGCAAGGTTCTTGGCGATCCAAGCAATGTGAAGCTGCGGTTCGACCCGACCTATGTTCAAATGGCCGCGGACGGAAAGCTCTAGGACCTGCGACCTTAACCTTGAATTGGCAGCCCCCACCATGCGCCGACTCTTAAATGCGCGGCCGCGTGGCGGCGGGCAGGTCCTCCTCGGTCTTTTGCCGATCCTGGGATTGATCCTGCTTTACTTGCTCGTGGCCTCTGCCCGCCATGCAGAGAACCCCAGGGATAAGATTATCCCAATCCCTTCTGCCATGGCAGCGGCCGTACAGATCATGGCCTTCGAGGCCGATCCGCGCACCGGGGAGGTACCCATGGTCGCCGACACCAAGGCCAGTTTGCGCAGACTGGGGATCGCCATCGGACTTTCCGCAATCACAACCTTGGTCCTGGGGCTGATGATCGGCTTATTGCCCTATGTCCGCGCAGGGTTAGGCCCCCTGGTGGCGACGATCTCCGTCATCCCGCCCATAGCCATACTCCCGATATTGTTCATCATCTTCGGTCTGGGCGAGACCTCTAAAGTCGTGTTGATCTTTCTCGGGATAACCCCGGTCATGGTCCGTGACCTGGCCAGCCATGTCGCATCAATTCCAGAAGAACAGATTGTCAAAGCTCAGACCCTGGGCGCGTCCACCTGGCTGACCTTGGTGCGGGTGGCCCTGCCCCAGGCCATGCCGCGCCTGATCGACTCCCTCAGGCTCGCCCTCTGCCCGGCCTGGGTCTATTTGATCTCCGCCGAAGCCATCGCCGCAGATGTCGGCCTGGGATACCGGATCTTCCTTGTGCGACGTTACCTCGCGATGGACACCATCCTGCCCTATGTCGTCTGGATTTCGATCCTGGCGGTTGTCATGGACTTCGCCCTCTTAAGCTTCAGCCGCGCCGCCTATCCCTGGGCTCATACCGAACGGACTGCGCGATGATCGCTCTCTCTTTTCGCAATGTCTGGGTTGAGTACCGCGACAAGGTGGTCCTTGAGCGCGTATCTCTGGATATCGAAGACGGTGCCTTTGTTTCGATCGTTGGACCGTCTGGAGCCGGGAAGTCCACCTTCCTAAGGCTTGCCCTTGGCCAAGAAGCCCCTAGCCGTGGCCATATCTTGTTGGATGCAGAACCTCTGGACCCTGAGCCAGGTCCCGATCGGGGCGTAGTCTTCCAGCGTTACTCGGTCTTTCCGCATATGAACGCCCTGGACAACGTATTGTTTGGCCTGGAATGCGCAGGATCCCCGGGATTTGGACGCTTGCTAGGCAGGCCCCGGAGAGCGGCGAGGGATCGGGCGGTCGCCTTGCTGGAGCGGGTTGGGCTAGGCCATAGCCTCAAAGCCTATCCACGGACCCTTTCAGGTGGCATGCAGCAACGCCTGGCCATTGCCCAAGCTCTCATTACTCGGCCTCGAATCCTGCTCTTGGACGAACCTTTCGGTGCGTTGGATCCCGGGGTGCGTCTCGACATGCATGTGCTGATCGACGAACTTTGGCGCGAGCATGGACTGACCATTTTAATGGTCACCCATGACATCAAGGAGGCCTTCAAGCTGGGCACGCGGGTTATCGCCTTTGACAAGCGCCGCCATGATGAACAGGCCCCTCATCGCTATGGCTCCACCGCTGTCTACGACTTCCCGCTGGATGAGAAAAAGCGCCAGGGTGTGCCAGCCGCGCTTGAGCATATGCTCGATGAAAACCGGGCGATTGGCTAAGGCAAGTTTTGATCCAAGACCCAGTTTTTGCTTGTCGGACCGTGTCTTAGGCCGATTGCCGGGCCATGAACGCGCGCCAGCCACCCAGGTGCGTGATGTCCTCCGCGCCCTCCGCCGCTCTGGGTTCGGCCACAAACCCCTTGACCGAAGTGCCGTCTTCCAGAGTCACCGTGCCTATGGCCAGGGGTGCTGGAACCTCGACAACAAAACTGCCAAAGGCTTCGACTCCGAGCTCATAGACCTCCAAGTCGATGGACGCGCCGGCCTCGCCCACATGGATCAAGGCAGGCTTTGGCGGCATAGTTTGGGCCATGGCAAACAGCTTGTACACCGGTGCCGTCTTTGCTCGGCTGACCAGGCGCGCTTCACGGGAGGTCAGTTGCCAATGCAAGGGCATACCGGCCAGATGGGCACCCACAACGGCCAACCTCACGGTCTGGGGTTTGCCGGCAAGGTCGAGGGCGGGAACTTCAGGCATGGGTTCGATTTCCTCATAAAGGCTGGCCAGGACCAATAGGGCACGATCGGCCCAGGCAGGGCCGACAAGGGTGACGCCAAAGCCGGTATCGTTGTCGCGGAACCCCGCGGGGACCGCGATGGCGCTCATGTCGAGCAGATTGACAAAATTGGTATAGAAGCCGAGGGCCCCGTTCAGGGCAAAGGGCTCGGCTAAAACTTCGCGCAGACGGTAGATGGTCGGGGTCGTCGGCAGAAGCAGGGTATCGACCTCTGCCCAAAGGGCTTCAGCGGCCCGGGCGTGATCGGCCAGGGCGTAAAACCCTTTGAAAGCCTCTACCGCTGAGAGGCCGAAACCGCCCTGCAGAATGGCGCGGACCGTTGGATGCACAGCGGCAGGATTGTCGCGGACCAAGTCTTCAATCGCAGCGGTCCGTTCGGCAACCCAGGGGCCGGAATAGAGCAGTCGGGCTGCGTCCAGTAGGGGCCCGATATCCACCTCGACAGCAATTCCACCCATGGCTGATAGGCGATCTATAGCCTTGGCATAAAACCTTTCGGCTTGCTCATCACCCATGAACACCAATTGGTCTGGCCTAGGAATGCCAAATCTGAAGGTCTTTTTGGGTGTCGGCATCTCAGCCGGGGCGCGGCGGGAATAGGCGTCGGCTGGATCGAATCCGGCGCAAATCTGGTCGACCAGGGCCGCGCCGGCGACGTCGTGGGTCATGACGGTCACGCAATCCAAAGTCCGGCAGGCCGGGACAACTCCGGACGTGCTCCATCTACCCTTGGTCGGCTTAAACCCGATAAGGCCATTAAACGCTGCCGGAACTCTGCCCGAGCCCGCCGTATCCGTCCCCAGCGCAAAGGCCACCAAGCCTGCGGCAACAGCGACAGCAGAGCCAGAGCTAGAGCCACCGCTGACATAATCACGATTATAGACACATTGTGGCGCGCCATAGGGGCTCCGGGCTCCCACAAGACCCGTTGCAAACTGGTCCAGATTGGTCTTGCCCATGAGAACCGCCCCAGCTGCCAGCAGGCGGGTCACCACATGGGCGGACGTCTCTGGCTGGTAGGCATAGGCCGGGCATGCAGCTGTGGTCGGCATCCCCGCCACATCGATATTGTCCTTCACAGCAAAGGGCACACCCGCCAGGGGTAGACGCTCTCCCGCCGCGATCCGCCGATCAACCTCCCGCGCCTGCGCCAAGATAGCCTGAGGGCTGGGCCTGTAGATCCAAGCGTGGGCTTGGATGTGATCATATGCAGCGATAGCAGCCAGGGCTTGGGCTGCCACGCTTTCGGCCGTACGGACACCTGCGGAAACCTCCGCAACAATGGCCGTGATGGACATGCGGCTCATATCGCCGGCTCCAAGGCGATGAGCGGCGCGCCGGGGGAAATCGGTTGGCGCTCCATCGCATAGACCTGCCGTACAATCCCTGCAGCCGGACTGGCCACATCGCACTCGGTCTTCATGGCCTCAATGACGGCAATGACAGCGCCTTTTTCGACGCGATCGCCGACCTTGACCAACATTTTCCAGACGCTGCCGCCCAGAGAGGCCTCAATCAAGTCTGACCCTCCTGGGACCTCAATGGCTTCTGCTGCAGTTTCCAGGGCACCTTCGCTCGAAAGGGCTTCGACCCGCGCAAATTCTCCACGAGCTTCCCAATCGGCGCGCTCGGCGTCGAAGGCAGCCTGCCGGGTCGCCTGGAAGACGGCGATGCTATCGTGGCCCTCGGCCAGCATTTTCCGATAGTCGGATAATCGGAATACCTCCTCGTCTATGCGAATCTGCCGTCTACCCAAAGGAAAGTCGCGCCGCCATTCCGTGAGCTCTTCGTGACTGACGGGGAAGAAACGGATCTGATCAAAGAAGCGTAGCAGCCAGGGCTTGTCCTCTATGAAGGCGTCTGTCTGACGATAGGTATTCCAGACCTGGATAGTGCGCCCAAACAGCTGATAACCGCCTGGCCCCTCCATCCCGTAAATGCACATATAGGCTCCGCCAATCCCCACCACATTTGGTGGGGTCCAGGTACGAGCCGGGTTGTACTTGGTGGTCACCAACCGATGGCGCGGATCAACCGGCGTTGCGACCGGTGCGCCGAGATAGACATCACCCAGACCCATAACGAGGTAGCGCGCATTAAAGACGATCTGGTGAACATCGTCTTCTGACTGGAGCCCATTTATCCGTCGGATGAACTCGATATTGTCAGGACACCAGGGGGCGTCGTCGCGCACCGAGGCCATATACTTGTCGATGGTCTCGTAAATAGCCGGATCCTTCCAAGACAGTGGAAGATGAACGACGCGGCTGGGGATTTCGAAGTCGTCCAGACCGCCCAATTGGTCCTCGGCCTTCGATAGCGCCTCTAGGAGCTGGGTCTGGGACAGTACACGGCTGTCATAGTGGACCTGCAGTGAACGTATGCCTGGGGTGATGTCGATAATGCCCGAAAGGTCCAAGGCCTGCAGTTCAAGCATGAGGGCATGGACCCGCAGCCGTAGCTCAAGATCCAGAACAATGGGGCCGTATTCCACCAGCAGATGGCGGTCACCCTGACGACGATAGACGACCCGTGGGCGATGACCGGTCGCATCAATCACCCCTAGGATGGGGTCGCTTGGGTCACCCGACTTGGGAGATGCAGAGACGCTGCAGGGAAGGACCAGATCAGAGATCAGTTTGTCTTGATCCTGCTCAGCTTGTGCCGCCATGGCGTCTGACACCAGATCAAATACCGCCGTATCGCCAGGTGCCAATTGGCCAATTTTCCATAAGTCTGCCTGGATCACCACCATGGGGCAGACAAAGCCGCCGAGGGAGGGACCATCTGGCCCCAATATAATGGGCATGTCGCCGGTAAAATCGATGGCACCAATCGCATAGGCATTGTCGTGAATATTAGAGGGATGAAGGCCTGCTTCGCCCCCATCCCGTCTGGCCCAGGTGGGCTTGGGCCCGATCAGGCGCACGCCGGTACGGTTAGAATTATAATGCACCTTCCACTCGGTCGAGCTGATCATGGCGATATCGTCTGCCGTGAAGAAGTCTGGCGCGCTGTGTGGACCTGCTAGGACCCGAAGGTGCCAAGTCTTGGTCAGATGCGGTTGCAGGTCGAGGGACAGGGGGCTCGCCGCATCACGGGTCGCAGCTTCGCCCAAATGTAGGACATCCCCCGCTGCAAGGGTGCGTCCAGCATGGCCGCCAAAACCCCCCAGGGTGAAACTGGATCTGCTGCCCAGATAGGCCGGTATATCGAGACCGCCGCGAACCAGCAGATAACCACGAAGCCCAGCCCCCTTGACCCGACCAATCTTTAAGGTTTGCCCGGCCGCCACTGAGACGGGGGTATAGGCTGCGACGGGTATGCCATCGAGCTGCGCCTCGAAATCTGCTCCAGTCAGGCAGACCATTGCCGGGTGATCGAATTTCAGGGTCGGACCCAGGGCAGTGATTTCGAGCCCTGCCTCGCCTTCAGCATTGCCCAGAAGGCGATTTCCCAGGCGGAAAGCGAAGGGGTCCATGGGACCGGATGGCGGAACGCCCACATCCCAGTAACCGAGGCGACCGGGATAGTCCTGAACCGTTGTCGCTGGCCCGCCGCTGAGCACCCTGATGGTCCGCGGCTGAAATATCAGTTCCGACAAGGCTCGGGTGGAGACCTCGCCGGTAACAAAGGCCTGGCTGCGCGCGACCTGACGTAGCCATTCCAGATTGGTCTCCAGACCGAACAATTGGCTGCGATCTAGGACATCCTGCAGGGCGCTCACGGCGCTCTGTCGATCCGCCGCCGTCACAATCACCTTGGCCAACAGGGGGTCGTAAAACGCGCTAACCTCTGACCCATCGACGATCCAGGTGTCGACCCGCGCCTCCGTAGGGAAGTCGACTTTGGTCAAGACGCCAGAAGATGGGCGGTAGTCCTGGCCTGGATCTTCCGCATAGATTCGGGCCTGGATCGATGCGCCCCTTACTCGACCATCCCAAGCCGTGAGGAAGCCATAGTCCCCAGCGGCGCCTCGGATCATCCAGGCCACGAGGTCCACGCCGGTAACCTGTTCGGTCACCCCGTGCTCGACCTGTAGTCGCGTATTGACCTCAAGGAAGAAGAAGTCATCCCGTTCAGCATCGTAAAGAAACTCGACTGTACCTGCAGATCGATAGTTGGCCGCCTTAGCCAGTTTGACCGCTGCCTCAATCAGAGCCGTGCGGGTTGCCTTGGGCAGGTGGGGGGCTGGGGTTTCCTCAATGACCTTCTGGTTACGTCTCTGCAGAGAGCAGTCGCGCTCACCCAAGGCGATCACCTGTCCCTGGCCATCGCCAAAAACCTGGACTTCGATATGCCGTGCGCGGCGTATATAGCGTTCCAGGAATACACCCGTGTCGGCGAAATTAGAGCCGCCAAGCCGTGACACCGCAGCAAAGGCGTCTTCGACCGCGTCCAGGTCTTCGCAGACCCGCATGCCGATGCCGCCGCCGCCAGCGGTTGCTTTGAGAATTATCGGAAAACCAATCCGCTCAGCTGCTTGGACCGCGGCTTGGGCATCCGACAATAGATCGGTTCCGGGTGCCAGGGGGATGTCCAAGGCCTGAGCTAAATCCCGGGCGGTGTGCTTCATGCCAAAGGCGCGAATATTTTCAGGGGTCGGTCCAATGAACCTTAGACCTTCAGCTTCGCAGCGCTCAGCAAAGGCAGCATTCTCACTCAGGAAGCCATAACCAGGGTGGATCGCCTCAGCACCTGTTGCCTTCGCGGCAGCTAGGATCGCATCAACATTGAGATAGCTTTGGGCGGCCGGCGCAGGCCCGATCCGCACCGCTTCGTCGGCTTGGGATACGTGCAAAGACCCCGCGTCGGCGTCTGAAAACACCGCTACGGATTTGACGCCCATGGTCTTGAGCGTGCGAATAATCCGGCAGGCTATGGCGCCGCGATTGGCGATGAGAACCTTGGTGAACAAATGCCTTATCCTGCGATAATCATGCGCACTGGCGTCGGATTGAAGCCGTTGCAGGGATTGTTGATCTGCGGACAGTTGGAAACGATAGCCACGAGGTCCATCTCAGCACGGATATCGACGAACAGGCCCGGCGCTGAAATACCGTCGACTATGCCCAGGGCCCCATCGGCTTCCACCGGCACATTCATGAACCAGTTGATGTTGGAAACCATATCGCGCTTGCCGCGCCCATGCCGCGCATTGGCTTGCAAGAAGTTCTCGACGCAGGCGTGCTGGCTCTTGGTGTGGTGTCCATAGCGCAGGGTGTTGCTCTCGCAAGAACACGCACCGCCTATGGTATCATGATAGGCCACAGAGGTGGCTGTAATCGTGGCCATGGGGCGACCTTCATTTGACAGAAGGACAGACCCCGTTCGCAAAAAGATATTGCCCTGAGCCGACATTGTGTCCTGGGCACTATACCGCTCTGCATCGTCGCCGAGGGCATACATCAAAAAGTCGACGGCCTGATTGCCCTCAAGGTCGACAATACGCAGGGTTTGTCCCTTGCGGACCACAGCATCCCAGGGCGCGCGCGCGGGAACGACATCGTCGAGCGTGATCGGTTGGACAAGGCCTTGCAGGGCTTGATCTGTCATGAAAAGCTCATCGTCTGAAGTCGGCTTCGACATTCTGGAAGGCGCGCAGACCCTCGGGCGTTGCGTTACGAATAGGATCATCCGTAGGCGTCACAGGGCCATTCCAGCCACTGACCCTCAGCAGGCCAGCATTATAATCGGCTCGGGCATCTAGCACGTGGGGGCAGTTGGCCAGGACGACAATCAGGTCCATCTCGGCGCGCAAAATAAGGGTTCGTCCTGGCTTAAATGGCCCAATCTGGGGGGTCAGAGCACCGTCAGCCTCGACCGTCACCCCTTTGAACCAATTGAGACAGGGATGGATATCACGGCGGTTAAGGCCAAACTTGGCGACGGCAAGACTAAAGCGATCACGGGCATTGGGGTGCAGCCCCCAGTTGTCGCCTGTTCCATAGCGCCGCGCGTTTGAGGCTGCATTGGAGGCTCCACAAAAGGCGTCGTGCGTCCCAGCCTCATCTTCCAGAATACTGAGCATGACCTTGCCCATGTCCGAGAGGACAAGCTTGCCCTCACCCAGATAGGCGTTCCATTGCACCTTGACGGTGTCAGCCACATTGAGACGCTCAATAGGCCGCTCTGCATTAAACAGAAGCATGGAGGCACAGGCATCGCCCTGCACATCGATCAGCCGCAGGCGGGTTCCGCGCGAAATGTGTTTGGCCGCATACCCGCCGGCAGCGATCGTCTCTTCCCAAACCATGTCGGCATTGGTCACACCGATCGGCAGGTCGCTGGCATTGGCTGGAAGGATAGGCATGGCCGCAACCTTGGTGCCCGCCATGGCTCGGGCATGGGCCTGAGCGCCATAGGGATCTGCCGTACCACTCATGATCTTACCCCACCTCGATCTAGAACCATTGCATGAAGCGGTGGCAGCAGGGCTGTGGTGGTAACCAGGGTTAGCTGCTGAACGCCGCGAATTTTGCGTAGCTGATCGCAAAGCCCCCGGAGGCGCTCTGAAGGTCCCTGCACCAGCAGAACCTCTAAGGATTGATCGTCCTCAAGAAACACATGGTGCGAAGAGATGACCTCTTCCAAATAGGCCTGCTGAGCCTGGGCTAGAGCGTGGCGAACACGCCCGCTCTCTGCGCGATACGTCAAGGTAATGGTGCCGGCAAGGACGGCGCCAGGCTGGGTCTCGTCATGCTCAGCCAGTTCACGGCGGATCATTTCGGCAATCATCTGCGATCGACTGGGCAAGCCGCGCTGCACCACCATGGCGTCAAGGCGTGTCAGCAGCGCAGCTGGCATGCTTAGGCTCAGTCGAGCGAGTGGAAGGGGTTCTGCGTCCATGGCGGCTATGTCCGTGAGTATTACGAAATGTTCCATTCGTAATATGCCATGCCGGGCCCGGGTAGCTCAATCGCCTCTGTCTTAGGCATTATCGGGTCCGAGTGCCTAACAGGTGTTCGCTTGGTGAGCGATGATAGATGGGCAAGGCGAGAACACGCCAGGGATGCCGTGCGGATCGAAAGGCTTGGCGAGCCTTTATCTAAGATTGCCACACAGTCCGACTTGCATCTCTGGCGCGAACGCATTCACCATAGACTTTGATCGAGGTGCCATCGAACCATTCGGAGACGAGCGTGCGTTCTAGACATTTGTTGACTGCTGCTGCTTCTGCCCTCGCTGTTTTGATCAGCGCTCATGGGATGGCCAACCCGATTACGCCCAGCGACATCGCTAAGATACGATCCGTACAGTCTCCCCAGGTGGATCCGCTGGGCGAATGGGTAGTCTATGTGGTTGGCACCACCGACCTCGAAGCCGACAAGAAGGTCAGCCATATCTGGATGAGCCGTTGGGATGGCAGGGATGTCGTCCAACTGACCAAGCGGTCCAATGAATCCGAAACAACCCCGCGATGGAGCCCAGATGGCAAGAGCCTCGCCTTCCTTTCGGCGCGGACAGACGCCAACCAAGATACCCAAGTCTGGATCTTACCCCGCAGTGGGGGAGAGGCGGCAAAGCTGCCAGGGATAAAAGGCAGCGTCGAAGACGTTGTCTGGTCGCCGGACTCAAGGTTTCTGGCTTTGATCATCCATGATCCCGACCCTGATCTTGCCGAGGGGGCAGAGAAGCCAAAGGGTGAGCCCAAGCCAAAGCCCATCGTCATCAGCCGCTATAAATTCAAAGAGGATATTTCGGGCTATCAACGCACAGATCACAGCCGCCTCTATCTGTATGACCTGGCTACCCAAAAGGTGAGCCGACTGACAAAGGGTGAATTTGACGAGGCCCTGCCCTCATTCTCGCCAGACGGCAAAACCCTGGCGTTTGTATCTAACCGTGGCGCAGATCCTGACCGGACCTATGATCACAATATCTATTTGGTCTCCACCAGCGCAGCGCTAGCAGAGCCCACGGCGCTGACAACCTATCTGGGAGAAGATCTGAACCCGGACTGGGGAAGCTATCCGGCCTGGAGTCCGGACGGCAAGAACATTGCCTATATTCAGGGCGGGCCGGTCGAGCTGTTCTCATATGGGGTTCGTAAGCTCGCGGTCTTGCCTTCCGCGGGCGGAACGCCTCGTATTCTGACTCAGACCCTTGACCGGAATGTCGGCGAGCCCAGCTGGTCTGCCGACGGCAGCAAGATCACCTTCACCATTGAGGATGATGGAGCCCAATGGGTTGGTGCAATATCGCCAAAGGGGGGAAAGATCACACCCGTGATCGCCGGGCGACGGGTCTTCAGCGACCTCACCACAAGTGCCAATGGCCATTCAGCCCTGCTGGTGGGTCAACCGGACCGACCCAACGAAGTCTACGCCCTTGAGAATGGCAAGCTGTGGCCCGTGTCACGACAGAATGACCTCTGGTTGGCCACGGTCGATATCGCGCCCACCGTGGAGACAAGATTTTTCAGTAAGGATGGAACTGAAATCCATGGTTTCCAGGTCGCGCCCTTGAGCGCCAAGCCCGGGGTGAAGCTTCCAACCGTGCTCTTCAATCACGGGGGACCTCAGTCACAGTTCGACACTGAGTTCGATATGACCCGACAGATTCTCGCGGCCCATGGCTATCTGGTGGTGTCATCAAATCCCCGCGGCAGCACGGGTCGAGGCGAGTCCTTTGCCAAGGCGATCTACGCCGATTGGGGCCACAAGGATGTGCAAGACGCATTGGCCGCAGTGGACGACGCCGTGGCCAGGGGAATTGCAGATCCAGACCGTCTGGCTGTCGGCGGCTGGAGCTATGGTGGCATGCTGACCAATTATGTGATGGCCAGCGACAGCCGGTTCAAGGTCGCCATGAGCGGCGCGAGTATTGCGAACATCATGGCCGGTTACGGCACCGACCAATACATTCGTGACTACGAAATAGAGCTCGGAAAGCCCTGGGAGCACCCAGAGGTCTGGGCCCGGATCAGCTATCCCTTCCTGCACAATGAAAGGATCACCACGCCCACCCTGTTCATGGTCGGCGACAAGGACATGAATGTGCCCCTGCTCAATTCTGAACAAATGTATCAGGCCCTACGCAGCCGAGGGGTGGAAACGGGCCTAGTCATTTATCCAGGCGAGTTCCATGGCCTACGTCGACCCAGCTTCCTGAAGGATCGTATGGAGCGTTGGTTAGCCTGGTATGATGCCCACCTGAAACCTTAGGATCACGGGAAATCACCCGCGGCTGACCCAGGCGGAAGCACCCTTGTGCGGCAGCTAGATCCTCGGCCTTGTCAGTTTTCCTGCCCAGCCGAGGAGCAGGGTGCAGGCTAGGCCGATGGCGACGAGGGGAAGCATAGCTTGCAGAACGTCCGAAGGACTGCGTCCACCGACCAGCAGTTGGGCCGCTACGATCGGGCCCGCAATGGAGCCAAATCGGCCAGCGCTGACGGCAGCGCCAACCCCCTGCACGCGAACGGCGGTCGGATAATAATCAGGCGCAACGGCGTAGAGAATGCTCTGCGAGGCTAGGGCTGCAGCACCCAACAAACCACCGATCAATAGGGCCGAGCCCTGAGATGTCGGCACAGTGATCAGCAGGACTAGGCCTGAACCCAGGGCTAAAAAGGTCAGGACAATGCCCAGCAGGCGGTAGCGGGTATCGATAACCCACCCTGCGCCCATGGCTGCGAAGGCCCCAATGAGGTTGAAGACAAGCTGGACCTTGGCTGCATCGGGCTTGGTGAGCCCCCGGGATATCAGCAAGGTCGGCAGCCAGTTGAGTAGGAGGTAGAGCACCAGGAGGGTGCAGAAGAAGCTGGCCCAGAGTAAGATGGTAGGGGCTAAACGACCCTCATCAAACAGCGCTGATACGAAGTTCGACTGGGACGCCCTCGTCTGCCGCGTCTCCAAAAACTGGCGCGATTCCGGTAGGAATAGGATCAAGAGCGGAACCAGCATCAAGGGGGATAATCCCGCAATGTAGAAGACCGACGTCCAGGTGGTTCCAAAGGCTGAAACCAAGGTCACCAGACTGACCAGGGCGCCCCCCAGGGGCATACCAGAATACATGATCGAGACGGCCAGGTTCTTTTGCCGGGGATCGGAACCTTCCGCCACCAGCGCGATCAAATTGGGCAGGGCACCGCCGAGGCCAAGGCCTGTTAGGAAACGCGTTGCCAGCAGGACGGGAAAGGTGACGGACATGGCCGTCGCGAGGGTCATCAGGCCGAAGACTGCGACCGAAACAATCAGGATCCGCTTGCGTCCAAAATAGTCCGCCAGACGACCGCCGATGATCGCGCCGATCAAAAGGCCAGCCGTACTGGCGCTGAAGAACCAGCCCAAGGGTCCGGGCCCAAGATGGAAGGCGGGCGCGAGCTTGGCGGCCACAACCCCGGCGGCCTGAAGGTCCATCCCTTCACAGAGGGCGACCAGCCAGCAGAGGGCCACAATCTTCGCCGTGCTTGGAGCGACCCCTCCATCCGATGGCGTGACGCGGGTCAAGCCTCAAGCTCGAAGGGGTTCTCAATTGCGCCGAGTCCTTCGATCTCCACCCGCACCCGATCGCCAGCGCGAAGTCGGACGGGTGGTTTTAGGGCAATGCCAACGCCGCCGGGGGTGCCGGTATAGATGATGTCGCCGGGAACAAGGGTCATGACCTGGGATAGTTCGGCGATCTGGGCCCAGACGTCAAATACCAGATGGCGGGTATTGGAACTTTGGCGGAGCTCGCCATTGACCAAGCACCGCAGGTCAAGGGCATGCGGATCGGAGATTTCATCCGCTGTGGTAATCCAAGGGCCAAAGGGCCCATGGGTGTCAAACGACTTGCCCAGCACCCACTGGCTGCTACGTCCCTGCCAAGCCCGCTCGGACACATCATTGCCAACACACCAACCAAAGACCGCCGCCCGTGCATGATCCCGGTCAATGTGGCGTCCGCGCACACCCACCACCGCCACCATCTCGCCCTCATAGTCGACGAAGGCTGAGGCCTTAGGGATTTCCACTGGGGCAAAGGGGCCGGTCACAGAATTGAGCTGTTTTGAAAACCAGATCTGAGATGCGGGGGTTTCCTGTCCCGTTTCGGCGATATGGTCGGCATAGTTCAGGCCAATCGCCATGATCTTTTCAGGCCTCGGAACAGGGGCCAGAAGCTTCAGGTCGACCAGGGGAAGTGTGTCGGTCGCCGCCGCCGCCAGTCTGCGGGTCTCGGCCTCCAGGTCACCCCATCGGGTGATGAGATCAATCATATCCAGCGCAAGGCCGGGCGCGGCGCGGTTCAGGCGGACGACCTGGTCGCCGTCAATGACAACACCAATTTCAGAGGCGTCTTGGTCGAGTGGTTGAAAGGTAGCGAGGCGCATAGCGTTAGGTTTTCCGATGAAAGGGTCAGATCAGGCCGTGGTAGGACCCGCCATCCAGCTGCAGGTTTTGGCCAGAGATGAACCCGGCCTGGGCACTGCAGAGAAAGGCGCAGGCGTCGCCGAATTCTTCCGGCTGACCGAAACGCTTGGCGGCGATGGAGTCTGCGATTTCGGCGCGGGCCTCCTCGTAGGTGATGTTCTTCATAGCCATGGCAAGCTTGGCCATTTGCTGCTGACGTTCAGTGTCGAACCGCTCGGGCAGCATGTTGTTGATGGTGACATTGTCAGCGGCCACCTCTGGCGCCAAGGCCTTGCAGGCCGCGGTCAGGGCGGCGCGGGCGGCAGTTGACAGCCCCATCGGTCCACGGGGGGATTTCACCATGGCGCTGGTGATATTGACGATACGTCCAAACTTACGGGCGCGCATGCCGGGCAAAACGCCTCGAATGAGCATTAAGGCCGGCAGCATGTTGGCATCGATTGCGCCCAGCCACGCGGTTTCGTCCCAATTGGCGAAATGGCCAGGGGGCGGACCGGAATTGTTGTTGACCAGAATGTCTATGGCGCCTGCCGCTTCCAGCAGGGTCTTACGACCCTCAATCGTCCCGATGTCAGCGGCGACCGCTTCAACCGCACCGCCCGTCTCTCCTGCAATCCGATCCCGAGCCGCCGCAAGTTTTTGCGGGTCACGCCCGTTGATCACCACCACCGCCCCTTCCCGGGACAAGGCAAAGGCACAGGCATAGCCCAAGCCTTGGGAGGACGCGCAAACCAGGGCGCGCTTGTCTTTCAATCCGAGGTCCATCAGGCGACTCCTGTCAAGGCTGCGGCCACTGGAGTGGCGAGATAGGTGGAAAGGGCTGCGGCCAGATGTTGCACACCCTCTGCCCCGCCGCTGGAGGTGATGGCCAGGATATGGCCGTCGGGTCGTACCAAGACTGCGCCCTGTGGCTCTAGGCCCATGCGGGCGGACCAAGCCTCCCCCGGTACGTGAAAATCTGCGCCTTCAGTCTTTTGGATCAAGGGCGCTTTAAGGCCTTTGGCCACGGCGGTCAGGTCCCCAGCCATGGCCCCTGCGATCAGGGTCAAACCGTTGGGATCGACGAGTTCAAGGGTTGAACGACCTTCGGCGATTTCCACATGCGGCAGGCGAGCACCGACCACGCATTTTGGGGTGAACTGGCTGATGGGTAAGGTGTCGTCATCCTTCAAGACATCCCCATAAGCAAAGCCAAGTTGCAGACGCAGGCTGTCGAAGTGATCCTTTTGGAAGGTGACCGCCGCATCGATTTTGGTCCGGGACTCAGGGTCCGCAAGGCGGGACCGGAAGGTTGCCTCGTCCACAGTTCGGTCGGCACCATAGCCCAGGGCCTCGAACAAGACGCCGAGGCGGAAGGTGTTGGCCAGGCTTTGGCCCATATTGGTCTGGGCGATAATGCGGCGCTCTGGCTCGTAGCTCTCCAGCATTTCTGGGGCCGCCCAACCGGCCTCAACCGCAGCGATCTTCCAGGCTAGATTGTCGATGTCGCCAATCCCGGTATTGAGTCCCAGCCCGCCAGTCGGGGGAAAGCGATGACCAGCGTCTCCCGCCAGGAACACATTGCCATCCCGGTAGCTCCGGGCAATCTGGGCCGACATTTTCCAGCCCTTGACCCCCTTGATCTGCAAATCTGGGACGGGCACGCCAACGGCAGCGAGGATGGCGGCGCGGCATGTTGCCTCGTCAAAGTCTTCTGGCGTCGAGTCCGGACTACAGGGATGCATAAGCACCCAGGTCTTCTCTACATCATAGGCAATTAAGGTGCCGTTCAGGCCGGGACCAAAAAGGAAATAGAGGATTCCAAGCTGTTCACCGAGGATGGACCTCAGATTGGCCTCGAAATGAATCGTCATGAAATTGGCAATGCCTTCCGGCCCATCCATGGCGATGCCCAGACTGTCACGCACGGTGCTACCCGCCCCATCACAGGCGATGACATAGCGGCTGCGAACCTTCACCACCTCGCCAGTTGCGCGATCTAGAAGGGTTGAGGTCACACCATCGGCCAGTTGGAGGCAGCTCTGCCATTCTAAACCGTGACGAAGGGTGACACCCGATTGGCCACGGACCGCGACCTCTAAAACCTCTTCAAACTGTGGCTGGGCGATATTGATCAGGGGCCATGGTGTGACAGCGCGCACTGCATCGTCCTGCCGCTCATAGGCAATCTGTCCAATGGGCGGGGCGCTGAGGGTTTCTATCATCCAAACATAGGCACCATCTGCCTTGCGGGTCGCCCTGGCGTGGATGTCGTCCATGGGCAGCCCTGCCGCCGCACAGATCTCAAGTGACCTCGGATTGAGGGCGTGGGCCTTGGGTGAGTCCAGGCGCTGGGGGTATTTTTCAGCAACCAAGACTTCAATGCCCCGTCGCGCGAGCAGCTGAGCGCCCAAGAGGCCGATAGGCCCGCCACCGACAATGAGGACCGTGGTCTGGATCTCGTTCATCTCTTGGCTCACGCGGGCTTGGATAAGGTTTGGGGTGGGATGGTACGGCCAAAACTAGAAGGCATGTTGGGGCCCCACTGGCTCAAGGCACCCACGTCGATGGAGTGGTCTCCCGCCGGGACGGTGGCGTCGAACTGGTCGCCGTCTGTCCAATGCTCGTGAATATGGCCCCAGGGGTCGCGCCAATAGTCAAAGATCTGACTGCCCAAGAGGTGACGTCCGACCCCCCATTCATGGGCCCGCCCCTTGGCGGTCAAGTGCTCCCGCCCGGCCTGCACATCGTCCATATCGCAGACTTCCCAGGAGAGGTGGTTTAGGCCAGACACGCCGCCAGCAGACATATTGCTGGCAAACAGGATGGAGTGGTGATCGGCAGGCTCCGCGCCCTTGTCGCAGCGGGTAAAGATCGCCACCGGCATACCCGGTGCCAGATTGACCCGATCTGAAGCGAGTAGCCCAAAACGCGCGTGATACCAGGCCAGTATAGCCGCTGGGTCAGGGACATTCAGGGCCAGGTGACCAAACCGCTTGATGCGGCTTGGACCGGCCTTGATCCGTTGGGTTGCGCCAATGCGCTGGAAGGCTTGCCCCATGTTCAGGGGACGAGGCTCCAAATTGCCGCGGGGCTCGACCTGGGCAATCCCATGGACAACCTCGACCAGCAGGCCGATGGGGTCGCGCACCGTAGTGCGAACACCACCGCCGGGTCCATCCAGAGCCTCCACCGGAGTGAAGCCCTCTGTGGCGGCCAAGCGATCAAGATCCTCACGGCTGACAGCTTCGAAGGCAAAGCCCATCAAGGCCGGCGAGCCCTGATGAATGACATGGACATAAGGTGCCGTCCCTGAGCCCCGCATAAACAGCACATCAGCGCGGCGCTCAGCTCGCACCATGCCGAAGTCCATCAGGTAAGCTTCCATCTGGTCAAGGTCGGGGACCTGCAATCTCGGAAAGGCCATGTCATGGACCTTCATGATCGGCGCAGTGGTCATGTCACCCCCCCTTTTTGTCTTGTCGCGACAGCAGATTTTCCAATATTGAGATAACTCCCATTTTTTTGAGTGTCAACGGTTCGGGGGACAGCAAAAGGGCGCGATTGGCTTGACCAGACGCCAATCCAAAGCCTAAGCAGCTTCAGGCATTTCCCTTCGAGGACGGCGTATAATGATGATTTCGGGGCCGTTCACGGCTGAAGCCCGACATCAGAACAAGAGCGCCAGGACCCGCGCTCGTCTGATGGATGCCGCCGTCGAGGTCTTCGCCCGGGACGGGTTTGAGGCCGCCTCCGTCAATGAGATCGCCCGCATGGCGGAGGTCGCCAATGGCACATTCTATGTGCACTTCCGGGATAAGAACACGATTGCTGCCGAGGTCGCCGCTCGGATTGCCGCGGATATAACGGACCAGATTGACCAGGCCATGGTGGGCTTGGACGACGCCCTCGATCGCTTTGGCTTTGCGACCCGCCAATTCATCGCCTTCGCCAGCAGCCAGCCGCTATGGGGCTGGGTGATCATCCGAGCAGCATCCTTCCTGCCGGAGATGCACCGCCAGATGGAAACCCATATGTGCGCGGACCTGAAAATGGGCCGACGTCAGGGGCAGATCACTGCGGAAATCGATGCCTTTCTCGTCGACACGATCGTGTCCATGGTCTTTGCCGCCCTAGCGGCCAGGCTGCGCGGGGATGCGGGGCCGGAGGCCGGGTCAAGGGTTACCGAGTTGGTCCTCAACATGCTGAACATCCCCCCACAAAGGGCCCATGAGGTGGCCTGGCAGGACATAACACTCAAGGACCTGCATCTGCCCACCCGGCCTAAGACGGCACGCCTAGCCCATTAGAAAAATGGGTCGCTAACCACCCCGATCAAGATTTGACATATCTCCCAATTTTAGTGTTTTGTTGCATGAACCTTGGGGTCTCTGAGGGCTCATTTCGAGACTCAGGCCCCAAGGATGCTGGTGACTGTTAGGGGACCAAGATGAGCGAGCAGGATCTCATTGGCTATGCGGTGGACAATGGCGTCGCCACAATCCTCTTCAACCGGCCAGAAAAGCTGAATGCCCTGACCCCGGCCATGTTGGCCCTGTTTTTCCGTACCGTGCGGCGGGCGGCCAGCGATCCGGAGGCCCGGGTCATTGTCATCACCGGCGCAGGGCGCAGCTTCTGTGCGGGCCTTGATCTGTCGGTTATTGGCGCCGGCGGGACAGCCCAGTCGCTGAGCAACGATCTGCCCCCGGCACCACAGTGGGGTGACGACATCGGTCCAGACCTGTCACGGTTCTACTCCGGCGGCTGGAACGAACTGATCACCTCGCGCAAGCCGACCATTGCCGCCATAAATGGACCGGCCTTCGGCTGGGGCTTTATCCTGTCCCTTCACTGCGACATTCGCTTTGCCGCACACTCGGCCATGATGAACGCGACCTTTGCGCGCTTGGGCGTGCCCGCGGAAAAGGGCTCGGGCTGGCTATTAGCCCGGCTGATCGGCACGGCACGCGCCTTGGACCTGCTATACACTGCACGCCGACTTGATGGGGCGGAGGCGGAACGCCTCGGCTTGGTCAATGCCGTGCTGCCGGACGACGCCCTGATGAGCCACGTCACCCAATACGCCCACCAGATTGCCGCCAACTCCGCCCCCCGGGCCCTGGCAGCCATGAAGGCGCAGGTCTGGTCGGCCCTGGATGATCCTTATGATGTCGGTTTCGCTGACGCTGACCATGAACAGGACTTGGCCACAAAGACCGAAGATTTCCGGGAAGGGATCACCAGCTACCGGGAAAAGCGCGCGCCGAACTTCCGCGGCGTTTGATCGCCACCCAACCTACGGTCTTGCCAGACTTTGGCCTGTCACTATGGAGCTCGATCCATGAACCTGACCGCGAATGTCCTCATCACCCTTGTGGCCCTGGCGACGGGGCTGGCGCCCATGAAGGCTGACTTCAACGCCACCCACGCCACCAACCCCCTGTGGACACCCCATGCGCGGTTTCACGTCGTCTGGCAGGTGCTTTGCCAGTCTGGGGTATCGGTGTTCATTCTCTATTTGGTCTGGGTGGCAGATTTCGCCGGTCATGCCCTGATGGCGGCGATCCTGAACTTCAACTGGGCCCTGACCTTTTTCATCACCCTATTCAATATTAAGCGCTTCAGCGGATCCCTGAAGGATGTGAACGGCATCGCGCCGTTTCGCGTCAAAATCGGCGGCAAGGACCACCTGATCGACACCAATCTTTTCGGCGCAACCCTGCTGAGTGTGATCAACGGCATTGCTACGGCCCTGCTTCTGGCCTGAGGCCAAAAGCGTGGCCTTAGTTAACGGGGCGATCAGCCTGGCTTTGCAGCAGTGGGATTTGAGACGATATCTGCAAGTCGATAGCCGCCGTCAGTGTGCGCTCAATTTGGAAGAAGGTCGCCGCCTTTACCCCGGGTAGGACCTTGTTGAATCTTGGAATCGCGCTGACACGAAGTTCAGCAAGCTTAAGATCAACCTCAAGCCAGCGCTTAATGAACTGCGTCGCTGCCTTGTCGTCATAGCCTCCGAATTGGACCGCATACTCTTGAATGAGCGTCTTTTGGGCCGCTTTCACGGCAATAATTTCAGCGGCGTACTGCTCATATACCGGCCAAAATCGCGTCGCCTCATCGGCAGTAAGCTTTAGATTCTGCGCAACGGCAGTCTTCAGACTGCTTTGAATATCCCTGCGAAGCGCCTCTGCGTCACGATCTGAAAACCCTGGCTTCGGAGGCGCAACCGTGGGTGCGGGCTGGGGTGTGGATTGTGCATGTGCCGAGACGGAGGTCAGCATTGCGGCGAAAGTCATAGCAATAAGGCTGTTACGGGTCATTCCAAGTTCCATGTTTTGGTCGGCTAGAATGAGGGGCAAGGGTCTGCTCCTAAGATTTTGGCCGAAGGGCGAGTGATAGGTTTCTGGTAGCCTCGACGTCGGGATGATCGCGCTTGGCAGTCTAGGCCGCCTGCTGTTTTTGCAGGCGGCCCTATTGCCCAGGCCGGACTTGGGGGATGACCGACCACGACAAGACTTGGCATCGGAATTCGATGCTGAAGAGGTTCCTAGAACTGGTAGGACAACAGCAGTCGTATGACGCTGAAATGGCCACGGCTCTTATCTGAGATACTGACGGTCCCAGGGGTTGAACCCGGAATGTCATAGGTCTCATTCCGACCCTTGACCTTCACGTAGAGATATTCCAAGCGCCCCAGCACGGTGTTGCTGATCGCGTATTCACCGCCGGCCCCAACGACATAGCCGTCGGCCGACTTAGAGCCATGGGGCGTATAGGTGACCGATGTGGTTGAACCTGTCGGCGTATAGGTGACAGAGCCCTTGGACGATGTAGCGGTCCCACCAAACGCCAGTCCCGCTGTGCCGTAAAGGTTGAGGTTTGGGGTCACGAGATACCCCGCCGTCCCTCGAACAGTCGCCAAGTAGTTGGCTGTCGTCCCCGACGAAAACTTGTACGTCCCACCCTTCAGAAGGTCCGAATTGCTGGTGGTATAGGTCTGTTCTGAGCGGTGATAGATCGACCCCAGGCCCGAGATATCGGCCTCTGCGCCCAGCACGATGGGCTGATCCTCGACCTTGAAACGATAGCCTCCCAGCGCGCCATAGGTCGAGACGCTGTTTGGGGCGACCTTCAGGAAGGTCTTCGCATCGGCAACCTGCTGTGCCGTAAGACCCACCTGTGAGAATTTATCCACACCAGCGCTGAATGCCGTTCCGGAGATGACGCCCACATAGAAGCCGCTACGTTCAAATGGGCTGTTAGCCGCCTGAGCCCAAGCACCGTGAGCGCTAACCAGGCCGAGAACCGCCGAGGAAAGACCAACGGACAGCGCCCTGCGGGAGCGGGAGTTGTGATGAAATTTCATGCCGAACCTCGATTAAGCCCCTAGAATTGGGAGCTCGGTCAGTTTTTTAGATGCGAGGGCTCCTGGACAGGACCTAACCGGACATTTGGGGTGCAGGCTTTTTCAAGACGTCAGCAAAGCGAAGGCAGACGCGGCTAACCCTGTAGCGTCTTAACCGACCTCAGGCGCGGTGGGCCCTCGCCGCTTCTAAAATGGCCCGGAATTGATTGCGACCTTCAGATGCCGCCGCTTCCTGGTAAACACGGCGATATTCAAGAGGGGTACATCCCGTTGTATTGCTGAAAAATCTGCGGAAGCTTCGCTCATCAGAAAATTCAAGATCGAAACCAATTTCGCTAATGGACTTGTTCGTGGTCGCGATCAGAACCATGGCCTTGGCAGCCTTGATACTCTTCTCCAGATCGCGGACCGAGTACTCCGTTTCCTGAATGGCGATACGGCGCCGCTGGCGTCCATCGACGTTCCGCTTCTTGGCCTTGGTTTCGGCGCTATGGAGCAGCCCGTCTGCGTTCATGAGCGGCAGATGATTGCGTCTCATGATAGGACGCATCTTGTCCACCAATAGTCCCCAACGCAGGATATTGTTTACAGGATCGAACGTGTCGCTGGCGCGGCGGGGCATTAAAAGGACACTTTTGTCGAACTCTAAGCCTGTGAACTCAGAAAATACGACTTCACTATCTGTATCTTTATTGTATTTCATCAACGAAGAATACAATTTTGACCTTGTGTAAAATTTCTTGACTGGAATAAATTCCCCAACAAACGACCACATTATGTAAACATATAACAATATTGTTGATATTTCACACGCTGCGGCACGTTCTTCATCGTGTCCATCCGTTTCGATCTGAATTATAAAAATCTTATCTTTTTCTTTTTTACGAAGAACACGCGTTGGACAAAGGCGTTTTAGAAAGCTAATCAGTAGATCAATCGCCTCAGACAGGGTTTCCCCAGTCATCATGATACGAAATGTCAGATCCATTGTCCCCGTCGGTATGGGTTGCCGACAGTGTCCATAGTTTTCATCATCAAGTCGGACGGCAAGATTTAGAATTAAATTCTTTGTCTCTGTCGATGTATACCAGTCTGCATTTGGGTTGATATCCAAGGATGACGCAAAGCAATCGAAGCTTTCGCCACATGAAGTCACGGAACTTAACTGAAATCGGACCCAAGCCGCTGGGACCATTCCCTCTTCGATCATATTTGATGAGGCCACTTGCATACCCTGCGCGTTGAAGACGGCAGTCTTAAATACTATTACAACAACTGAAATAACTTAGATATTACATCTAGGTAAATTATTGTTCTTATTGATTTTATATAACATTTTACCTTCATGGGTCGCTCGACATACAGCAATCTGTGGCCACGCTTAGATTTAGCGGCATCCAAACAATCGAGAACTTCCCTATAAATATGCTTCCTTCAGCCTAGCTTTGGCAAGTGACTATTTCCATAAATAGATCTGAAGAATTCATGATATATAAAACATAGGAAGAAGACTTTCTTCCTCGAGATGGCCCTCAGACCCGAAGGGCAGATGCGGCTTCCAATATAGCTCGGAAGTGATTACGTCCTTCGGACGCTGCAGCCTCTTGATAGACGCTGCGGTACTCCAACGGTGTGCAGCCCGTTACTTCGGTAAAAAACCTGCGGAAGCTTCGATCGTCAGAAAATTCAAGCTCAAAGCCGATTTCGCTGATCGTCTTATTGGTGGTTGAAATCAGGACCATAGCCTTGGCCGCCTTGATGCTCTTCTCCAAATCACGCACGGAGTAGGCGGTTTCATTGAGCGCGATCCGGCGTTTCTGGCGCGTATCGACATTTCTGTCCTTAGCCTTGGCCTCCGCCTGCTGGAGCAGTCCTTCTGCATTCAAAAGGGGTAGGTGCTTGCGTTCCATGACGGGACGCATCTTGTCCGCCAATAGGCCCCAACGGATGGCGTTACTTACTGGGTCTGCACCATCGCCTGCGCGGCGGGGCAGGGAAAGTTTGTCCGTGTCAAATTCCAATCCACTGAAGTCAGATAAAATGACTTCGCAGTCAGCATCTTTATTGTAATTCATAAATGACGCATACAAATTTGACCGTGTGTAAAATTTTCTGGCGACGAGAAATTCGCCACTAAAAGACGTCAAGGCAAATAGATACATTAGAAGTATAGTTATTTCACACGCAGCTGCGTGTTCTTGGTCAATTCCATCGGTCTCAAGCTTTAGAATAAAGGTTTCGCCCCGATCAATTTTTTGAAAATCCCGTGTTGGGCAAAGTTTCATTGAGAAACCGATGAGCAGCTCAATAGCTTCAGCTAGAGTTCCCGCCGTCATCATGACGCGCAAGGCGAGCTCAGTTGCGCCATTCGGAATGGGCTGCCGACAGTGGCCATAATGCTCGTCACCCAGCCGGGCGATGAGGTTGATGATCAAGGTCTTGTTTTCGGTCGGCGTATACCAGCTGGCATTGGGATCGATGTCAAAGGACGACGCGTAGCTATCAAAGCCTTCGCCGACCGCGGCAAGGGTGCTCATCTGGAAACGGACCCAAGCCGCAGGGATCATACCTTTTACGGTCGTCTGTTCATTGGTCACTTGGAAGCACTTTGATCTAGGAACTAAGACTGAAAAACCGGATGGCTGCACCTGCAAACGAGAGGCAGAAGCTGAGGCTAAACTAGGGGAAAGAGGTTTGTAATTTATTGTCGTCCTTCAATTTCTGCCGACACGCACCTTTTGAAACTTAGACTTCGAGGCGCGCGCTTCGGCTGGACGATTGGGTCGGTTGAGTCGAGGGCGGATCGATCAGGATAATTCAGTTCCAACTGGCCCTGCCGTCCCGTGATGACTTTGGCCTGAAATGTCCGATTCAGTCCCGTCCGTCAGCACATCTCCCGTGCGATCAGTTGAGTGGGTGTCTCTCAGACATCCCTAACCTCTCGGACCTCGGGACATATCCAGTGCCTCACTTGTCGACTCGACCTTCACACCCCAGCAAACCTCGGTCTCGAAACGACGAGACCCTAGAGACGGCATGGCCAGGGTATGTGCGGGCCCTGGCGATGGTCCTGGCGGCCACGGCGCTTAACGGCTGTTCCGAAAAGGCATCGGAGGCACCCAGCGGGAATATCCGTCCGGTCCTGACCCTGGTTGCTGAGCCGACGTCGCAAACCCCAGCGGCAGAATATGCGGGGTCTGTACGGTCGCATTTCGAAACCCCTCTAGCCTTCCGAACGACGGGCCAGATCACAGCTCGGCAGGTCGAAGTTGGTGACCGTGTGTCCACTGGACAGGTGCTGATGCGCCTTGACCCAGGTGACGCCGAGTTGGGGGCGACCTCGGCCCGAGCTCAGGCCTCTGCGGCTGAGGTCAATGCCGCTGCAGTGACTCAGGACCTGGTCAGAGCTCGCCGTCTGCTGGCGGAGGGATTCATCTCCCAGTCGGAGTTTGATCGACAGAATGCAACGGCGGCACAGGCTGCGGCACAACTGAGCAGCTCACGGGCGCAAAGCCAGGCCGCCATCCGCCAGGTCGGCTATGCCATATTGAAATCTCCCCGTGCTGGTGTCGTAGCGGGGCTCACCGCCGAAGTGGGGGCTACGGTCGGCGCGGGTCAAACAGTGGCCACGGTTGCCGACCCCAATCACCTTGAGATCGCCATCAGCGTCCCAGAAGATCAGCGCGCTTTCCTGACAGCCTCGCCCAAGATCACCGTTGGTATTTGGGCCAATGACAAGGTTCGGTATCCGGGACATGTGCAGACCCTGTCGGAAGTCGCCAATACCCAGACCCGGACCTTCGATGCCCGTATCGCGGTTGATGCCCCCGCAGGCGAGGTCAAGCTCGGTCAGACGGCCGAGGTCTATGTTGACCATCCGCCCGGCCCACCTCAGTTCCGGGTGCCCCTGACGGCGATCGACCAACGCGGTGGAGTTGCCAGGGTTTGGATCTATGACGGCAAGACCTCCAAGGCCAATCCACGGGCCGTGGTGGTGAGCACCGCCGATAAGGCTTACGCCCTCATTTCGTCGGGCCTCGGGACAGGCGAACGGGTCATCGTGTCGGGGGTGCACATTCTACACCCCGGCCAAGCCGTGCGTTTGATGTCCAGCACCGTTGGCACCCAGCCATGAGCTTCAATTTCTCAGATTGGGCACTTCGCCATAAGTCCTTCATCCTGTTCTTCATCATCTTGACGACGATTGCAGGGGTCGTTTCCTATAACGGGCTCGGACGGAAAGAAGATCCCGACTTCACGATCAAGACCATGATCGTCGGGGCCACCTGGTCCGGCGCTGGGACGACGGAGATGGCCGACCAGGTCACCGATAAGCTGGAGCTGGCGCTCCAGGGGATCCCTGAGATCGACTATACCAAGAGCTCGACCCGAGCCGGCTCGACGACGATCACCGTGCAACTGCGCAGTGATACCTCTGCGGCAAAGGTACCCGACGTTTGGTATCGCGTGCGCAAGACTCTGACGGATGCCCAGAGCCAGGGGAAGTTTCCCATCGGCATGATGGGCCCATTCTTTAATGACGACTTCGGCGATACCTTCGGCAATATCTATGCCATCACCGGCGATGGCTTCAGTTATCCGCAACTGAAGGCCTATGCTGACACATTGCGTGACCGGATTCGTGCTGTGCCTGAAGTGGCCAAGGTGGAGCTTCAGGGCGACCAGGCAGAACGCATCTTCATCGAGTATCAGTCTGCGAAGCTGGCCTCCTTGGGGGTTAGTCCCCAGCTCATCGCCAATGCTATTAAAACCACGAATGACGTATCTCCAGCTGGCCTCATCGATACAGGCTCTGAACGCATTCGCCTTAACGTGTCAGGTGCGCTGACATCCCTCGACACCATACGCAATATTGGGATCACCGCGAGTGACGGCCGCAGTTTCCGGCTGGGGGATATCGCGACGGTTTCGCGGGGGCTGATCGATCCTGCAGAGATGAAGATGCATGTGAACGGCCAGGAGGCGATCGGTCTGGCGATCAGCGCGCGCAAGGGCGGTAGCATTACTAAACTCGGAAAATCCCTGACCGATGTCGTTGCCGAATACCAAACTGAACTGCCCCTAGGCGTCACAATCCATACGGTGGCCGATCAACCCGTCGTCGTGAAAGCTGCCGTCGGTGAGTTCACCAAGTCTCTCGCCGAGGCGGTTGTTATCGTGATGGCCGTCAGCTTCCTGTCCCTCGGCTTCCGGCCGGGGATCGTCGTGGCCCTGTGCATTCCCTTGGTCCTTGGTGCGACCTTTGCCGTCATGAAGAGCGCAGGTATTGACCTGCAGCGGATCTCCCTTGGGGCGCTGATCATTGCCCTAGGCCTATTGGTGGACGACGCCATGATCGTCGTTGAGTCGATCGAGTCTCATCTTGAGATGGGCTGGGACAAGGCCAGGGCGGCGATCTCGGCCTATGCCGCCACGGCGACGCCAATGCTGATCGGGACCCTGATCACCATTGCCGGATTCATGCCCATTGGCTTTGCCGAAGGCACAGCCAGTGAATATGTCCGATCGCTCTTTCATGTTGTGGCGATCTCATTGATCCTGTCTTGGATCGTGGCGGTGCTGGTCACACCCTATATCGCCTTCCAGATTTTGCCTGAACCCAAGCATGTCAATCATGGCGAGGACGGCGGGCATCAAACCTCCCACAGCAGCCCCGCCTATCTTCGGTTCCGTAACCTGGTGAGCTGGTGCCTGGACCGGCGGGTCCTGGTAATTTCGGCTACGGCTGGTGCCTTCATCGCGGCCATGGTGGTCTTTGCGATCGCCGTACCAAAACAGTTCTTCCCGGCTTCCGACCGCCCTGAATTGGTGGTGGACCTTCGGCTACCGCACAATGCCAGCTTCGCAGCGACCGAGCGCGCGGCCCGTCGCATGGAGACCCTGCTGGCCGGGGATAAGGACATTGTCTCGACGTCGACCTATATCGGAGGGGGGGCCCCGCGCTTCTACCTCGCTTTAGACGTTCAAACCCCCGATGTCGCCTTGGCCCAGCTCGTCGTCCTCACCAAGGGAGAGGCGGCCCGCGAACGGGTAAGGACGAAGATTGAGACAGCCCTTGCCACGGGCTTTCCGGAAATCCGCGGCCGCGTAACGGGACTGGAGAATGGCCCCCCAATTGGTCAGCCAATTCAGCTGCGTCTCTCTGGTGCTAATCATGAGCAAATCCGTCCCACCGCCGAGGCCCTAGAAGCCCTACTGCGCCGGACGCCACACCTGAGAGGCGTGAAGACGGATTACGGCGAAAGGCTGAAGACCGTCCAGCTCAAGGTCGATGAGGACAAGGTTCGGGCCCTGGGGATTAGCTATGACGCGCTTCGGCAGGCCCTAGAAGGTTCCCTCGAGGGCGCGCCGATCACAGTGATGCGGGAGGGCGACAAGTCGGTCCTATTGCTGGCCCGTTTGAGCGAAGCTGAGCGTACCAACCTCGGGACCCTGGCCTATGCGAAGATCCCAACAGCCTCCGGTGCCTATGTCCCGCTGTCGCAGGTCGCTCGCCTTCTTCCCACAACCGAACCCTCGCTACTTTGGCGGCGCAATCGACAGGCAAACATCACAGTGTTTGCTGACGTCGACGGTGTGCAGCCAGCTGAGGCTCTCGCGCGCTTAGGTCCGGACCTGGAGCAGGTAAAGGCTGGTCTGCCAGCAGGTGCAAAACTGACGGTCGGCGGCTCGATTGAAGAGAGTGCCACCAGTCAGGCGCAGGTTGTCTCGGTCCTGCCCGTCGCAGTGCTGCTGATCTGCGTCCTGCTCATGGTACAGCTGCAGAATATCAAGAAGATGCTTCTGGTCCTCGCCACCGGGCCCTTGGCCTTGATCGGCGTCGCCTTGATCCTGGCTCTGTTCCAGATTCCCTTCGGCTTCGTGGCCATGCTGGGCTCACTGTCTCTCTTTGGAATGGTGATCCGGAATTCTGTGATCCTGGTGGCGCGGGTCGATGAATTGGTAGCGGCCGGGGTCGCCCTGGAAGCGGCCATTCTCGATGCGACCATGCACCGGGTCAGACCGATCCTGCTGACAGCAACAGCTGCAATCCTAGCCATGATCCCCCTGACGCGATCCGTATTCTGGGGACCTATGGCCTTCTCGACCATGGGCGGCCTGCTCGTGGCGACCCTGCTCACTCTCTTCTTTGTACCCGCGCTCTACCTGTTCGCGTTCCAGAACGATAAGGCGCCTATCGAACCCCAGGTGGCGACATGAGGCCTTTAATATCCCTCGCTTCCATCGCATTCGCAGGCCTATGCGCGGCACCCGCGGGAGCAGAATCTCTGCTTGAGTCCTGGCGGGCGGCCATGCGCTACGACCCTGACTATCTTGCCGCCGTGGAAGCGCGGACATCCGGATCCGAAGGAAATGCACAGGCCCTGTCACTCCTTCTGCCCCAGCTGAAGGTCCAAGGCGGCACAAGCACGTCACGCTCCAACGCGTCCATAGATGTGCCCGCTGCCTTCCAGAGCTTTGTTGGGGGCGATGCCACGGGAACCCGATCATCGGTGGATGTGGTGCTAAGCCAGCCTCTCTATGATGCGCCAGCCGCGGCGCAGGCCCGCATTCTCCGGGAGCGGGCAAGGGCTGCCCGCACAGGCTTCAACGCAGACCAACAGACCCTCATGGCACAGGTTGCTGACGCCTGGCTGGAGATATGGGCGGCTGACGATGATCTCCGCGCCGTCCGCAGCCATAAGGCAGCACTGCAACGGGAACTCCAGGCGGCGCGGGCGCGATTCGAGCTCGGCACAGCCCGAGTGACAGACGTCCGTGAGTCAGAGGCACAGTTCGACCAAGCTGCTGCCTCTGAAATCTCCGCCCTGGCGCGCCGGCAAGTGGCGATCTCGCGGTATCGTGAACTCACCACCCTAGATTACGCCACGGGTCCAGGGCTTGCCGACGGCTTTACGCCAGAGCCCCCCAAGGGTGGCCTCGACACTTGGCAGGCCCAGGCCGAGACCCAAGGGTCAGAGGTGGTGCGCGCTGGCCACAAGCTGGTCTCCGCAAAAGCATCGGTCAATCAGTACCAGTGGACTGGACGACCGAAGGTAACGGCGGTCGCCACCTATTCGGGGTCTTGGTTCGATGGCGGCGCGGGGCAAATCCTAAATCCAAGGTCGCTCGAAAGCTATGCCCTCGGTGCCCAGGTCTCCGTCCCTCTAATCACCGGCGGCTACTATTCTTCCAAGCTCCGTGAGGCGAACGCAGATGTGCGTCAGGCGGAACGGGAAATGGATGCCGCCCGGCGTAATGCAAGGCTGGAAACCCAGCAGGCCTGGCTAGGACTCTCCAGTGGTGTCGACCGGATTCTAGCCCTGCGGACAGCGCTAAAATCCGCACAATTGGAAGGCAAGGCGGCCGTGACCGGCCGCGAGGTCGGCATACGGACCGAAGCCAATGTGCTGGAGGCCGAGGCGCGGGTCTATGCGACCGTAAGGGACCTTAATGCCGCCAACTATGACTATGAGAAGAACCGCATCAGGCTGGCCAAGGCGGCGGGCATACTTGATGAATCCGTTCTGCGGGAGATCGATGCCGACTTCACTTCCGCAGCACAGACGAGTCTAGAACCACCCGCAAAACATGACTGAGGCTAGGCCACCCGAAGACCTTGAGCCCATACACCCTTGAGGATCGGCATGGTGCCGGCAGGCCTCACCCTCAGTAGATCCGCGCGCTTTCCGGCTTCAATGACCCCGCGATCAGGTAGATCGGCAGCGTCTGCAACCGTTGCCGTGACCGTCGCGACAGCTTTAGCGAGGGACCAATCGAAGCCCGGCGTTGTGAGACGAAAGGCACACTCGATGAGGCTTCTAGGCACGTAATCGGATGCAAAGGCCTCTAGGAGGTTATGCTCTGCCAATTCGGCCGCGGGCACATTTCCGGAATAGGAACCGCCGCGCATCAGGTTCGGACCGCCCATGACAATGGTCATGCCCCGGGCCTGAGCTCGGGCTGCAGCTTCTAGCGTGACGGGAAACTCAGCGACCGTGGCACCAAAATCCGCGGCCCGATCAACGTGTTCAGCAGTCTCATCATCGTGGCTGATCAAGGTGGCACACCTACCCTTGGCGACCTCAGCCACGAGAGCAGCATTTGTGTCGCCATTGCGCGCCTGACGTTCCCGGCACTCAGCCAGCCGGATATCTATAGCCTCCTGGGTCATGCCGTTGTCGCGCCAGTTCCTGAGATAGGTTTCGATATTCCGGTACTGACGCTGCCCAGGCGTATGATCCATCAGGGAAAACATGGTCGACATCGGATGTTCCGAGAAATCGAGAAGCCACTCACGCAAGACATCTGAAGTCGTCTCGCAGCGCCAATGAATGCGATGTTCGGCCTTGAGCATGTCTGCCTTAGCTGCTGTGGCGAGGCCCTCCGTCAGGCGATGCAGATTTGCTTTTCCCCGGGCCGCAGATCCATTGAAAGAGCCGAGGCTGAGCGAGTCGAATACGGTGGTGACGCCAACAGACAGACACCCGCCATCATGGACAACAGCTGCTGAAACGGGGTCCCAGTCGATATTGGGGCGCGGGTAGAAATGCTTTTCGAGATTGTCGGTGTGAATATCAATAATGCCGGGCATGAGGACATCACCAGCTAGGTCCTCCCCCACCTGTGCTACGCCACGATCTACCGATGCAATCAGGCCGTCACGGACCAGGACAGATCCGATGAAGTCTTCGTCACGCGTTACGACGCGGGCATTCTTCAGCGCGTACTCCAAGGAACTCTCCAAATGTTCAGTCTGTAGGGGAAGGGGGAAATTCGACTGTGACCTCGCCGGTGCCGCGAGATTCGCCGTATTCGAGGGGTCGCCCGAGGCCATCCACATTCAGATAGCGCTGGATCAGCAGGGGAATATGGCGTGGGACATGCAGGAGCTCGGCTTCCGCTGGCATCGAAAGACGAGACGAAATTGATGTACGACGGCGCGTGTAGTCGGGCACACCACTGTCAATCAGGGTCTGGGTGATGGTTCCGCGAGCGCGATACATTTCAGGGAAGGTTGGAAACCGCTCCGCACTGAAATGATGAAGGCTGAGCCCCGTTGGCTCATCGTCCACGATGCGTAACCGCTCAAGGAAGACAATCGGTGCGCCGGGTGCCAGCCCCAGTTCTGCGGCCACATGGGGCTCCGACGATCGAATATCCAGTCGCAGGACCCGAACACTCGGGATCCGACCTTGCGAAATGACCGCCTCAGCGAAACGTGGACGGCGGTTGAGGGTCATAGGGCGTGCGGGGCGACGAACATAGGTGCCGCGGCCTTGGGTAGATTCAATGAAACCCTTATCTTGCAAATAGGACAAAGCACGTCGGACTGTATGGCGGTTCACCATGAACTGACGTGAAAGCTCGTATTCCGTCGGCAGCTTATCTCCAGGCGATAGCTCTTTTTCCTCAATCTGACGTTCGATATTTTGCGAAATCTTACGCCAAAGCGTCTGCGTCATCATGATTTATCCGACTCATTTCAAATGTATTCGGGATGTCTAGACAAGTTTTACTACTGTCAAATAAGCTTCATACTTCATTTATTGCCCACAACTAGCCATTACACTAGGTCTATACACATAACAACACAACAACTTGCTCAATTGTCGGAGTCGGCATCTTGCTTGACCATACAACCTCGAACCAAGGGCCGGACGCGCGTCGCGACTGGATGTCGACGCTCGCCAAGGCAAAATCTCAGGATCTCATCGATGCGTGGAACACCCTTCCAGAGCGGCCGCGTTTCACAGCGTTAAGGGCTCCAGAGCATGGCTTGGTCCTGGTGCGCGGGCGCATGGGTGGCGCTGGCGCACCGTTCAATGTCGGAGAAATGACCGTGACCCGGGCCGCCGTGCGATTGGAGACGGGCGAGACAGGGGTCAGCTATGTTGCGGGACGCAGTCGCGAACATGCTGAAATAGCCGCCGCGGTGGATGCCATGATGCAATCAGTTGCACTGCGCCCCTTGGTGGAAGCTGACATCATTGAGACCTTGAAAGCTGCCCATGAAACGCGACGCACCCTTGCGGCCCGAAAGGCAGCGGCAACGCGTGTGGACTTCTTCACCATGGTCCGCGATCGGGGGCCGGCGTGATGTCCCTGGGAATTGATCTGACGCAGATTGAGTCTGGCTTCTCTGATCCGGTCTTCGGATCCCAATCGGTTTTCAGGGCCGTGATGGATGCCGTCGCGCGGCCTGGGAGCATAGCCGACCTGGGGTTTGCCCCTGAACCGCCTGTGGGCCTTGGCCGGGCCGCCGGCGCCGTGGCCCTGACCTTGTTTGATTTCGAAACTCCGGTCTGGCTAGACCCCTCCGTCGATCAGGCGCGGGCCCAGGCTTGGCTGCGATTCCATTGTGGGTGCCCCATCACGGCCGACCCTCAGCAAGCCGCATTTGCTGTCGTCTGTGCCCCGGAAAGCGCGCCTGCCCTGGGTGAATTCAATATCGGCGATGCAAAGTACCCCGACAGGTCCACGACGCTGATTATTGAAGTTGTCGCCCTGACCGGTGGCGAGCCGAAAACCCTAAAAGGGCCGGGAATCAAGGGTGAAACCCAAGTCTCACCGGCCGGGCTACCAGCTGATTTCTGGCACCAGTTTGCTGAGAACGGTGCCCAATTCCAATTTGGTGTGGATGTCCTGCTGGTCGCAGGCGACCGCCTTATGGCCCTACCCCGATCAACACGCGTCCATATTGAAGGAGTCTGACTATGGCTTACGTCTCCGTAAAGGGTGGTGAGAAGGCGATTACCAACGCCCATGCCTGGCTTGCCGAAGTGCGACGCGGCGATCCCCGCCTGCCCGAAATCGACGTCGCTCAGATCCGCGAGCAAATGTCCCTCGCCGTCGACCGTGTCATGGCGGAAGGGTCTTGCTATGACCCTGACTTAGCAGCTCTCGCCATCAAGCAAGCTCGCGGCGATTTACCAGAAGCCATCTTCCTGGTGCGTGCCTACCGCACGACCCTGCCACGCTTTGGCGCATCAGAACCGGTGGAAACCGAAGAAATGTCGGTGCTTCGCCGTATATCTGCAGCCTTCAAGGACATTCCTGGCGGTCAAATCCTCGGCCCGACCTTCGATTATACCCACCGGTTACTGGACTTTGCCCTGGCTGCAGAGGGTGCATCCCTACCTGCTGCCGCGGCCCTGTCAGAGACCCCACAGCCCTACCCTATGCCCACCATTGGATCGGTTTTCGCCCACGAAGATCTTCTCGAACGGGATGAACGTCCTGAAGAAGAAGACGCCCCCTTCGACCTTACCCGTGAACCCATGGCCTTCCCCGCTGGGCGCGACCAAAGGCTCCAGGCTCTTGCCCGTGGCGATGAGGGCTTTTTGCTCAGCCTCGCCTATTCCTCTCAGCGGGGCTGGGGAAGCACACACCCCCTCTGTGGCGAAATCCGTTTTGGGGATGTCACTGTCGAATTCGTCCCGGAAGAACTTGGCTTCCCTATTGAGATCGGTGAACTGAGTGTCACGGAATGCCAAATGCTGTCGGGCTTTTCAGGCTCTGCAGAGCGTGCACCGCAGTACACACGGGGCTATGGTCTGACCTTTGGTCACTGCGAGCGCAAGGCCATGAGTATGGCCATTGTTGATCGTGCCCTTCGCCATCGGGAAGTTGGTGAACAGGCTGATGCCCCCGTACAAGACGAGGAGTTCGTCCTCTATCACTCAGATAATGTCGAGGCGTCCGGCTTCGTTCAGCATCTCAAACTGCCGCACTATGTGGACTTTCAGGCTGACCTTCAGCTGATCCGTCGACTTCGTCGTGAGCACTTCGAACGTAATAACCCGATCAAGGTAGCGGCAGAATGATTGCGACCTCAACGCCCCGGTCCAATGAGACCGAGCGCTATTATAACTACGCCTATCTGGATGAGCAGACGAAGCGGATGATCCGCCGAGCCATTCTCAAGGCTCTGGCCATTCCCGGATATCAGGTTCCGTTTGGCTCTCGGGAAATGCCGGTTCCTTACGGCTGGGGCACGGGCGGTATCCAGCTGACCGCCGCGATCATTGGTCCTGATGATGTTTATAAATGCATTGATCAGGGTGCAGACGATACGACCAACGCTGTTTCGATCCGCCAGTTTTTCGCAAAGGTCGCCGATGTCGCGACCACTGAAGATACGGCCGAAGCCACCATCATCCAGACCCGCCATCGTATTCCCGAACAGACCCTCAAGGCTGGTCAGGTCCTGGTTTTCCAGGTGCCTCAGCCAGAACCGCTCCGTGGCCTGGAAGCCCGCGAAACCGAAACCCGAGCCATGCATGCCTATGAGGAATATGGCCTGCAGTATGTCTCGCTCTACGAAAACGTTTCAGCCTATGGGCGGATCGCTGCGACAGCAGGTTATCCAGTGATGATCGAGGAGCGGTACCTGATGTCGCCTTCGCCAATTCCCAAATTCGACAACCCCAAGATGGACGACAACGAGGCCATTCTGCTGTTCGGTGCCGGTCGTGAGAAGCGTATCTACGCTGTCCCACCTCACACCCAGGTTCGAAGCCTAGATTTCGAGGACTACCCCTTCGAAGTTCAGACCTGGGAAGAGAGCTGTGCGCTTTGCGGCGCTGACGACGCCTATCTCGACGAAGTTGTGCTCGATGATGCCGGGGCCAAAATGTTCGTGTGTTCGGACAGTCATCATTGCGGCCAGCGACGAGCAGAAGGTCATGTTGGACCCATGGCTGGCCATCAACTGGCGCAAGGCGAACCGGAGGCAGCTCAATGAATGCGATGTCTAGAGTTGAACCGGCACCGCTGCTGAAGGTGGATGGCCTGTCAAAGTGGTACGGGCACATCCCGGGCTGCATGGATGTCAGTTTCGAAATGCGCCCTGGTGAAGTCCTTGGCATCGTCGGTGAGAGCGGCTCGGGCAAGACGACCTTGCTGAACTGTCTATCAGGACGTCTGCCCCCATCGTCGGGACGGATTGAGTTCGATACACGCCGGTTCGGGCTTCGCGACATATATACTCTGTCTGAACCCGATCGTCGGCGCATGCAGAGAGAAGACTGGGGCTTCGTTCACCAGAACCCCCGTGACGGCCTGCGTATGCGGGTCTCTGGTGGTGCCAATGTCGCCGAACCCTTGATGAATATGGGACAGCGCCATTATGGGGCCATGCGCCAGGCAACCCTGGACTGGCTATCTCGGGTCGAGCTCGACACAGCCCGGATTGATGACAAGCCGCGTAACTTTTCAGGTGGCATGCAGCAGCGCATTCAAGTCGCTCGCAACCTTATTCATGGCCCCAAGCTGGTCTTCATGGACGAGCCCACGGGCGGCCTAGATGTTTCCGTCCAGGCGCGCCTTCTTGACCTGCTCCGCGAACTGGTTCGCGACCTGGACCTGGCGGTGATCATCGTCACCCATGACATGGCAGTCGCTAGGCTAATGGCCGATAGGCTCCTGGTCATGCGTCGCGGTCAAGTGGTCGAAACCGGCCTGACTGATCAGGTCCTCGATGACCCCCAGCACGCCTACACCCAGCTCCTCGTCTCTTCCGTTTTGCAGATCTAGGCCGCCATGTCCTCGCCCAGCCAGCCGCTTATCGTCGTCGAAGATCTGAGCAAGACCTTCGTTCTTCACAATGCAGATTCCGCCGTCATTCCCGTCTTCAGCCAACTGCGCATGGAAGTGAGTGCCGGGGAGTGTCTCGTACTATCTGGGGACTCTGGCGTGGGGAAATCGACCCTCATGCGCTCCATCTACGGCAATTATAGCCCAACGACTGGATCCGTCCGAGTTCTGCATGACGGAGAATATGTAGATATAACCGAGGCCAGCCCCCATACCATTCTCGATATCCGCCGCCGCACACTTGGCTATGTCAGCCAGTTCCTGAGGGTGATCCCGCGGATCTCAACACTGCGTCTGGTCATGGAGCCCCTGCTTGAAAATGGGGTTGATCCAGCAGAAGCTGAGGCTCGAGCTGCCAAAATGCTGTCGGCGCTGAGGCTGCCTGAAGCCCATTGGCGTCTGCCGCCTGCAACCTTTTCCGGTGGCGAGCAGCAGAGGGTAAATATCGCCCGCAGCTTCATACGCCAATATCCAGTCCTGCTGCTCGATGAACCCACCGCCTCCCTGGACGCCGAGAACAGGGCGATTGTGGTTGATCTCATTCAGGAGGCCCTGGATGGCGGTGCGGCAATGATAGGCATTTTCCATGACCTTGACGTGCGGGACGCTGTCGCCACACGCCTTTTCCCCGTCGCCGAATTCAAAGCGGCTGCCTAGTCATGGTGCAGGATGAGTTACGGATTTTCTGCCCGGAAGTGATCACCCCCGAAGGACAGATCAGCGGGGACGTCATTGTCCGCGAGGGCCGCATTATCGCCGTTGAACCCCGCGCGTCAGCCGGCAAGGGTGTTCTTGACTGGAGCGGCGACACCCTGATCGCTGGTCTCGTCGACATTCACACCGACAACTTCGAAAAGCACTATCAGCCCCGTCCGGGTGCACTCTGGGATGCTTATGGCGCGGCCCTGGCGCAGGATGGCCAATGCGCCTCGGCCGGTATCACAACCGTCCTAGACAGCCTCGCCTTGCACGGATCGAAGGACGGCTTGGATCGAAAGACCGCGCTTGCGCCGATGATTGAGGCCATGGACGCGGCAGCGAAAGATGGCGCGCTTAGGGCGGACCATCTGCTGCACCTTAGGTGTGAAGTGACCAATCCGGAACTCATGGACCTCGTTGCGCCGTTTCGGGATCATCCTAAGCTTCGACTTCTGTCCGTGATGGACCACACGCCTGGCCAGCGACAAGTGTCCGATGTCGGCCGAATGCAAAGGAACCTTGCAGAAGCCGGCCACAGTGCTGAAGAGATCTCGAATATGATGACCTTCCGCTTTGAAGGACGAGACCCCTCTGTCGCCATCGAGAACAGACGCAAGGTGGTAACCATTGCCAAAGAAACGGGTGAGCCGCTGGCTGCCCATGATGATGCCACGCTGGACCATGTGGATGAGGCCCACCGCGATGGCTGCACCATCTCGGAATTCCCGGTTACCATAGCGGCCGCAAGGCGTGCGCGGGAACTTGGCATGATGAACGCAATGGGCGGGCCAAACTTTGTGCGGGGCTCAAGCCATTCGGGAAATCTCAGTGCGCGGGCCTGCGCGGAGGCTGATCTCCTCGATATCATCGCCTCTGACTATGTGCCCATGTCCATGCTCAGGTCGGCGTTTCTACTGATCAGCCTGATGGGGTGGGCTCCTGAAAAGGCGATGGCCACCGTCTCCGTCAATCCGGCACGCAGCGTCGGCCTTAGGGACCGTGGTGAGATTGCACCCGGGCAAAGAGCAGATCTTCTCCGCGTTTCCCGCGGCGCGCAGGGTTGGCCAACACCCAAGGAAGTCTGGCGGGAGGGCATGCGGGTCGCATGAGCCCTCGTTACGCCATCTATTATGCCCCAGAGCAAGAAAGTGATCTCTGGCAAAAGGCTTCAGCTTGGCTGGGCCGCGATGCCTACAGCGGCGAGTTAAGGGATCGTCCAGATTTTCCGGAACTTGAAGGACTGGACCTAGACGCCCTGACCTCTGACCCCAGGGGCTATGGGTTTCATGCGACCTTGAAGGCACCCTTTGAACTTGCTGAAACCGCCACGGAAACTGATCTCCTGACCTTCGCAGCGGCATTTTCTAGCGCCCGTTCTGCATTCTCCGCCAAGATCACCGCTGACCGCATTGGCTTGTTTCACGCCCTTCGTCTTATGGAGCCATCCGAGGACATGTCAGCCCTTCACGAAGCCTGTGTGAAGGCCTTTGACCCGTTTCGAGCCCCGTTGACCGACTATGACATTGCCCGACGTCGGCGCGCCAAGCTGACCGAGGATCAGGACCAAAAGCTGCTGACCTGGGGCTATCCCTACATATTTGATGAATTCCGCTTCCACATGACCCTGACCAGTGCCATCCGCGATGAGCAGCTCTCTGACCGCATAGGTGCCGTTCTGTCGGATCACTTCCGTATGGATTCTGGGCCCCACCTATTTGACGGCATAGCCATTTTCCGACAGCCCGATCGCGAAAGTCCCTTCGACATCATTGGTCGGATGACGTTCGGCCAGTCCTAAAGCCCGCGACTAGAGTAGCGCGACAAAAGCCGAGACGGCGGCTTCACGCGGGCCATCATTGCGAAGTTCGACGACGTCTGGGCCTTCGATCACAAACTCTGCCGCGCGGGCGACACGGCCTTCGATCTCTGCCTCGGTCTCGCGGCCACGGGCTTGCAGGCGAGAACGAATGACATCAGATGGCGCCGTCACCGAGACAACAACCAGGTTTTCAAATCTAAGGCGGGCTTCGGCGAGCACAGCCCTGGAGACATTGGCGACCACCGTTCGGCCCTCGGACAAATCCGCCAGAATATCGGCGGGGATGCCATAGCGGAGACCATGGGCCCCCCAACTGAGGGCGTAATGCCCAGCGGCCTCGCGCTGTTCAAAGATTGCCTCATTGACCGACGCATAGTCTTCGCCCCCCAGGTCGGCAGGGCGGGTAATGTCGCGTATCACAATTCGTACACCGCTAAGCCCACGGCTTTTTGCAGCCTCAATCAGGGTGTCTTTCCCCACCCCAGAGGGACCAACCACAAGGATCAGGCGACCGCTGTTAGGCATGTTTCTCGAGGAACGCTTCGGCATCGAGCTCGCGGAAATCTTCCAGTGCGCCAGCCAAACGATCATGCTCCCAATGCCACCATTCGAGGAGGAGTAAACCATCCTGCACAGGCTTCGGAAACCGATCTTTGATCGGATGAGACGGCACACCCCCGACAATGGTGAAGGGCGCGACATCCTTGGAGACCACGGCTCCGGCCCCGACAACAGCACCAGTTCCCACAGACACGCCGGCCAGTATGGTTGCACCATGGCCAATCCAAACATCATGGCCGATGGTCACGTCATGGGAGCGCCGCCAATCAAAGAAGGCGTCGTCATCAGCTTCTCCCAGCTCATAGGACACAGCCCTGTAGCTGAAATGGTGCTGGGCGGCGCGCCAGGTCGGATGGTTACCAGGATTGATACGCACATCCCGGGCAATTGAGCAGAACTTGCCGATGTCGGAGTAAGCGGCGCTAGAGTCGGTGACGATGTAGCTGTAGGCTCCCATGGACACCTCTGACAGACTGGTGCGTCCACCTACGCGGGTCCAAGGACCTAGGATACAGTCGTGGACACTGGCCTGAGGGTCGACATACGGACGCGCACCCGAACGGGATGCCAAAGGGTCACCTTCACCCTGGAAACGCTCGATATAGATTTCGCCCGCGCTGAGCGAACGGCCTGAGAGTTTGACTCCGCTCATGCCGCGGCGACCTCCATTGTGGCTTCGTCTTCAATCAGCGACGGGCGATTGTTCCGCCCCGCATAAATCTGGTCGACAATTGTTTGGGTTAGGGCCGAAGGAGGACCGTCAAATACGACGCGCCCTTTCGCCATGGCGACAATTCTTGTGCAGTAGCGCCGTGCAATATCCAGGCTGTGCAGGCTCACCAGGACCGGAATATCCCGCTCCCGGCAAGCGCGCTGCAACGCGCCCATGACGACTTCTGCATTGACAGGGTCAAGGGAGGCGACAGGCTCATCAGCAAGGATGATGCTAGGATCCTGCATCAATGCACGGGCGATTGCCACACGCTGCTGCTGACCACCAGAGAGGGTTCCAGCCCGCTGTAGGGCAGCCGATGCCATATCCAGGGTATCCAGCTCAAGCACAGCCCGGGCGCGATCCGAGGCGGGAAAGAACTTAATCATCGAGGTCCAAAGGGGACGCTTGGCCGCCACCCCCACCAGAACATTGGTCAAGACATCAAGTCGGGGCGACAGATTAAACTGCTGGAAAATCATGGCGCAGCTGTGCCGCCAGCGCCTCAGTCCCTTGCCTGAAAGCCCCTTTATCGGTGCACCATCCCAAGCCACAGACCCATCGGTGGGCTCAGCAAGCCTATTGATCAGTCTAAGCAGCGTAGATTTTCCAGATCCCGACCGACCGATCACGCCTACCAGTTCACCACGCCCGACAGACAAGGTGACACCGTCCACGGCCAGGGTATCGCCGAAGCGCTTGGACAGATCTTTCAATTCAAGCATAGGGGCTCCCAACGACGACTTCTGGGCGAGTTGGAAGGTTAGGCGCTCGCTGTGACTTCGTCGTGACGGACTCAAAAGCAGCAAAGGCACAAGTTCGAAATTTGTGCCCTACTTAGGCAAGGCGAGCTCTTAGCTGGCGAGACACAAAATCCAGCGCCGCGACACACAGCATATAGAGCAAAACAATAAAGGCGACCTGATCGAAGGCGAAGATCCTGATCCGCTCATCCAGTTCGAAACCTATGCCGCCGGCGCCGACAATTCCGAGAACAGCGGCGTGCCTGAAATTGCTTTCAAGGTAGTAGAGACATTGGCTAGCCAAAACTGGAGCCACCTGAGGAACCAAGCCGAAACGGATCTCCAGGATCTTAGAGACGCCGGAGGCTCTGGCACCTTCCACAGGGCCTCGATCGCAATTTTCTAAGGTCTCAGCGAACAGCTTGGCCAGGTTAGGAATGTCGGCAAAGGCTAGGGCGACCACACCGGCAAAGGGCCCAAGACCAAAGGCTGAGATAAAAATCAGCGCCCAGACAAGGGCCGGAACACCTCGGAATATATCCAGGCAGCGGCGGAAGAGGAAATGCAGTAGTCCATTGCTGACGACTGTCTTTGCCCCCAAGAGCCCCAGGGGCAATGCCGCCACAATAGCCAAGGCGGTACCAGCCACGGCCATGGCAAAGGTCTCGGCAAGGGATCGCAAAATCCGGAGACTGTCGCCACCATCGCTGGGGGGAACCATAGAGGCGATGAACCGTCCAAGCTTGGAGGACCCGCTGAGGAGGGTTTCCGGTGCCATCTTGAGGTCGATCATCATCGCAGCCAAGGCAGCAAGGCAAGCCGCCGTAGCAAAAGTGCCGCGGATCAAACCTGGCCAGGGTGAATGCACGGCGGGCGGCGCAGTGTCCCCGCTGGGCGCAACAAGAGTCATTGCCCGCCCTCGTCCAGCCGGATCAGTCGATGCCGAATGGTCTCTGATAGGAGATCGATCAAAAAGATCATCGAGACCATGAGGATCAGGATCGCGAGATAGGTATTGTATTCGGTATAGGTAATGGCGCGCTGAAGTTCGAGACCGATGCCACCGGCACCGACAATCCCGAGGGCGCCGGCCGCCGCCAGATTGCCCTCAAGCCGCAAGAGCCCATAGGAGGCATAAGCGGGCAGGACCTGGGGAAAGACACCGTACCGGATCTTGTTCAACGTCCCTGCACCCGCTGCGTCCAGAGCTTCCAGTTGACGCGGGTCAACTTCCTCATTGATCTCTGCAAACAGCTTTCCAAGGCCACCCATGGTCGAAATGGAAAGGGTGATGACCCCTGGTAGGGGACCGACACCGAACGCGGCCACAAGGATGAGAGCGAGAACAAGATCCGGCATTGTTCGCGTGACTTCGAGACTACGTCGGACGATGAACCTCACTGGCCGCCAGGGCATGAGGTTGGAGGCACAGAGGAGCGAGGCCACGACGGCGCCCAAGGACCCAAGGACCGTCGCGATAATGGCCATTTCGATGGTCTGCCAGATGGCTGCAAGCCAGACGGGCAAGTCATAGTACCAAGATGCCAATGAGCCCGGCGTCGAGCGGCTTTCAAAGAGGACCTCCCCATGCAAGCTTGGGGTCATACGGACCAGGAACTCGCCAATCCTGCCCAGCGGATCACCGCCGATCTCTGAGCTGAATAATTGGCTTCTCTGGAATGAGACCCCAAGGATCAGGCTGAAGACCAGCAGCCCCAATCCGGACTGCAACCATTGACGCCGCAAGCCGCGCCGGCGCGCGAGCTCAAACGTCTCGACGACGGAGTTAGGTCCAGCGGACATACTTATGGGATCGTCCGGGACGGTGATAGCGCGCCAGCTTCTGAGGCATCGAAGTTCTCACTGGCGGGCGCGAATGCGGAAACAGCTTTGAAAGCATCCGGAGCTTCCAGATGCATGGCGACAAAAATCCCGATGATCCGATAGCGAAGCTGGGCTGGCATGTCCTGACGGACGGCAAAAGCCCTCTCTGCCCTAGGTCGGCCGTTCCAGATAATTCTGAGGTCCCCACAGGGCTGATCCTGCGGCTTGGCCCCGCGACAACTGCGCTGCCAGGCGTCAGCGTTCATCACCACGACGTCGCCATCCTGCTTGCGCAGCCGCGCCAGGGCGTCATCGGCTGAGGAGGCAACAGTCTCGCTTGAGAAGAAGGATGGCCCAGCACCTTGGTCGGCGAGCGCCTTTCTGGGCTGATCACGATCATAAGGCGCGGCGCTCACGAACAGCAGACGGTGACCTCGAACATCCCCAAGGGATTTGAAGCTGCCACTCGCGCGTACAGCCGTAACAATCTGACTACGGATCAATCCGTTCTTCGGTCGCAAGGTCAAAATGGCGCGAACCTTGTCAGACACAGATCCGTAGGAGGCAGGATCTAGAAGACCCATATCCACTTGGCCTGCGACAAGTGCATCGGCTGCACCGCGAGCCCCGGCCACGGGGCAGTCGAGCACATCGACGCCTAGTCTCTGAGCTAGCAGCTTGTGTAGAGCCCGCTGTCCAGCAGGGGCATCAGGCGTCAGAGGGCGACAGGGTGAGGTCACATTGGCCTGCGACGCCAACCGGAAGGGTGCCGCTGCAACCAAGCCAGGAACAAAAACCATGAGTCCTATGAGGGCGAGAAGCTGTCTCATTTGGGTGAACCTTTTTCATTCGGGCCCTGGCGGCGCTGCGCGATATCGGCGTTGCGAAGCGCAATGACCTCGGCATAGTGATGCCGATCAATCGCCGTATATTCTGAGCCCGCCGGCTGGCCGATATCTACCCAGAGGTCTGGCTGATCATAGGCCAGGGCAGCCATGGCGCCTCTCACAATGTCGATTTGAGATTGGGGTCGATCTGTGCGCACGACGATCGAGGTATCTGGAACAGGCCCCAAAACCCAGATCGTCCGGAAGTCCTTGGCATCCACAAGGCCACGCCGCGCCATGGTATAGACAGCGCCTGTGGTGAACCCATGCTCAGGATCTCCGCCTGAGACCTGAACGAAGGTCGCGTCGAACTGGCCATTGGCCAAGGACATAACCGCCTGGGTATGGCCACCTGCGAATGCGGTTTTCGAAAAATAGGTTTCAGGGTCAATGCCCGCAGCCCGCATTTTCGCCCGAGGATAGAGATAGCCGGACGTCGAATTGAAATCGACATAACCCAGGCTGTGCCCCTTCAAGTCCTTGATCGATCGAAAGGGGCTGTCGGCCTTAACGATGAGCGCGGAGTAATACCCGGTCCCGCCATCCGCGCGACGGGTCGTCAGAATGGGTGCAACTTTGTTTCCGACTTGGGCATCAGCATTGGCGTAGCCGCCGCCGGCGAGGGTCGCGACATCTACTTGCCCTGAGGCAAGAGCTTGAATGACGCCGTTATAATCGGAGGCCTCATAGAGTTTGACGGGCCGCCCCGTGACCTCTCCAAGGTACTTCTGATAGGCGTCACGCCGCTTCACGACGGCTGGGTCATCGTTGGACCCCTGCATGGACATTCGCAGTTCGCCTGTGGCGCGATCCGCATCAGGCTTGGCACCGCAGGCGCTAAGGCTTGCTAGAATGCCTCCAGTGCAAAGCAGCACGATCAGCTGTCGCATGTCATGATCCGTTCGCTGTGCCAGACGGCAGGTAAAACCATCGACCGGTTTGGATTATGGCCCTGACTCATGTCGGGTAGATGACGGGTGCCAGCCAAGGGGCCGCACCCGTCCGTGACTTGTCTAGTTGGGGCCCGCCCCAGTGTGACGTCAGAACTTGACGGACACTGTCGCACCGTAGGTGCGCGGATCGTTGAAGCTTCCGGAAACGCTACTTGAAGCCTGCACATAGCTGCCGCTTCGGGCAATCAGAAGGTTCTTATCCAGCAAATTTCGGACCCAGATGGCCATGTTAAGCTTTGCCCCTAACTCGCCGACCTGGATATCACCGACGGAAACCCGGGCATTGAAGATCGTACCCTTCTGGGTCTTCAACTGCGGCAGATATATTGTCTTACCGTTGGCATCCTTGGTTCCGGTACTGACGTCACCCGACGCGCTATATTGACCATCATTCCAATTTCCATCGAGATGGAGACGGAGCGTAGCGTCATCAAGTATGTCTCGGCGATAGTCGATAGAACCCGTGACCCGGTTTTCCGGCGTGTACAGCTGGTGGTATGTCGTAGGTGTATTTACAGCATATCCAGTTACAACACCTGTACTGCTGATCTGGGGCCGCGCAATCGGGTCAGAAAAGAGCGGCATGTCAGTCTTGGCATATGTATAGCTGCCGGAAAGGGTCAATCCTTCGACAGGTACCAGAGTAAATTCCGTCTCAATACCCGAAACCTTGCCGACACCTTTCATGTTATAGGTGTCTTCAATCGTTCGCGTGGAACCGCTCACAACAACCAACTGGCCTGTGGTCGGATTTGAAGCAAACGTATTGTAATTCGCTGTAATGTTATAATAGACGTTTTTGTAATCGCCCGTATATCCAGCAATATTGAAGCGCAGACGACGGTCGAAAAACTCGCTCTTCAACCCGACCTCATACATCGTAATTTCTTCGGGATCGTAGGCCGAATAGACGATCGAGCGAGAATTGAAGCCACCGGCACGGTAGCCTGTGCTCCATTTCCCGTAGACAGATACTGTCTCTGAAAGATCAAAAGCCAAGTTGACCATCGGATTGACGCGTCGCCAAGTCTGACTGCGCGAGATCACACCCTGAGTCTTGGTAAGCTGACCATTGGCATCAGGCAGGTAGGGCAAGGCATTATTGACGACGAGCAAAACGCCCTGTTTGCGGTCTTCATTCCAGCTCACGCCAGCGGTTAGATGTAGCCGTTCATCCAGGATGGAGGGCGTCCACGTTCCCTGCCCATAGAAGCTGAAACTGTCCGTTGTGGCCCGGCTGGCGCGGTCAACGCCGATGTTGGGATAGAGGCCGCGCACCAGGGTGGTTTGTCCTGGCTGACCATAGAAGTTGTTATAGCTAGAACTACAGCTGGCCGGGGTCGTAATACAGGCATTTGCGCCCAGGACCGAGTTTCCAAAGGGCGTGTAGACAATCTGCGAGATGGTCGATGCGACACCGCTTGTGTCCCAGCGCAGGGTATTAAAGGCCTGCGCCTGATCAATCGTGCGTTCGTGAAAATAGGTGCTGCCGACAATGAATTTCAGGTGATCAAACTCGCCGATCGCCTGAAGCTCTTCGCTGTACTGACTTTGTTCAAACTTTGCGATGGACAGGCGCTGGAAGTTCTGTCCGGCACCCAGACTGGCCGTGATTGCGACCCCGGTAGTACCCGGCTGGGAATACTGGTCCTGATAGAGATCCCGATACGAAGAAATCGACTTTAAGGTTAGCCAAGGCGCGACATCCCAATTCAGGGTCAGGGCGTGACCCCATTGGTCGCCAAGGCTGGGCTGTAGAATGGCGCCGATCGGTGCAACATCGATCCGGCTGGTTGGAACGCGCGACAGCGGGGAAATCGTGACGTTGTTGGCAGCCTTCACCACATAGCCGAAGATGGTGGTGTCCTCGGTGTGACTGATGTCATAGGCATAGTCAGCGGTAAACTTATCGCTTGGGGCCCAGCGCACCTGGGCCCGGAAACCGCGGCGGGCGACCTCGCTCCAGTCATGCTGATCTTGCAGTGGATTTTTCACCCAGCCATCATGAGCCTGGATCATTCCATCCAGCTTGACTGAGACGTCGTGAAACTCCGGCAGGTTCAGATGGAACTGGCTCTCATAGCTGCCGTAATTTCCGACACCCCCCAGAACTTCCATGCCGAACTTGCCGCTGGGCTTCTTGGTGGTGATGTTGAGCGCGCCGCCCAAGGTGTTGCGACCGAAGAGCGTGCCCTGAGGACCCTTCAAAACTTCGATGGCCTGCAGATCATAGAGGCCGGCATCGAGGCCCTGCGGACGCCCCAGATAGACGCCGTCGAGATAGACCCCGATCCCGGATTCGCCGGACGGCTGATTTGTATCGGCCATGACCCCGACACCGCGAATGTTCAAGATAATGCTGAAGGGACGGCTGGCATAGGGCGTGACTGTCAGACCGGGGGCCGCGCCGTCATTCATGTCAGTCAAGGAATAGATGTGACGGTCTTCCATGGCCTGAGCGCTCACCACCGAGACCGAGATCGGGGTCTTCTGAAGGTTCTCGGACCGCTTCTGGGCGGTGACGATCACCTCCTCAAGGCCGACCGCCTTAGAGTCGGACGCCGCGGCTTCAGCGCGAGCGTTTGAGGCGGAAACCAGCGGAGCCGTGAGCGCAATGAGCGCGGCTCCACATAGGACGGATTGGCGAAAGCTGACCTGAAGACGCATGTATCTACCCCCATCTGAGAGTAGCCACTGTGCCGATCACGAAAGACGGTTCGGATTCGAAACCGCGAACTCTTCGTGATGTCTGTGAAATTTGTCGATTCAAATTCCGCCACAGGTTTTTCTCGCGGGCCTGGATCATAAAATGGCTGCTGAGTGTGGTGATGCCAAAGGCGGTGGCAGCAGAAGCGGGTCAGGCAGGTAGGCGTGCATCTTCACAAGTTTGTGGAGGATTTTCGCGACATCCGAAATTGGGATACCTATCAAAAATGGGATGTTCTTCGGCTTATGAAGCTGGCATTGTTGCTTGAGAACGGACAAGCACGCCCGGAGGAAGCCTTGGAACCTGGAGAACAAGCCGCCGGTTGGCTGCAAGGTCGATTCCAATTTCGCCCAATTGATTTGGCGTGCCTGCCCTGCGGAAACCACACATTTGGACTTGGGCAATCTACATTGGGGGAGGTGGTAGGACGATGTCAGGCAGATTGAAGACAGCAGGTAGAGCCGGTTTGGTAGGCGTACTTTGCGCGGTCAGTATCGCACTCTGCGTCTCGCCAGCAGTTTCCCAGCCGGTGAACGCTCCTCCAACAGGTGGGCGGACTCAGGTCGTGCTACTGGGCACCGCAGGAGGGCCGCCCTTGCGACCCCATCGGTCCGAACCATCAAACCTGTTGATCGTCGACGGCCGACTCTACCTGTTTGACTGTGGCTTAGGCGCAGTGAGACAGATCATGGCTGCGGGACTGAGGCCAGAGGCTGTGAATACGGTCTTCATCACACATCATCATCCCGACCACGACCTCGACCTAGTCGGCCTGATGGGCAATACGGCGTTTATGGCAGACGCCACAGCTTCCAAGCCAATGCGGATATTTGGGCCCCCTGGCACTGTCGCCATGACAAAAGCCGCGATCGACTATCTGGGTGTACCCTTTGGCCAGTTCGCCGCAGAACATCTCCGCGCACCCTGGCCACCGCAGGGCCTATTCGACGCCACCGACCTTGCTAAAGAAGGCCTTGTTTTCCAAGACGACAAAATTCGCGTTTATGCAGCTGAAAATTCGCATTTCAGCCTGATGACCCCAGCTGAGCGGGCGGGACGTTACGCCTATTCCTACCGGGTTGAGACGCCAGACGCGGTTGTCGTCTTCACCGGCGATACCGGCCCAAGTGCGGCGGTAGCCAAGCTGGCCATGGGCGCAGATGTCCTTGTGACAGAGGCGATTGATGTGGCGACCATGGAACGCAATATCCGCGCCCAAGCTGCTGCAGGCCTGATTAGTCCCACCTTTGTCGCCAATAATCTGGACAATATTCTGGGGCACATGCGCGACGAACACCTTGACCTGCCAGAGGTCGCCAAGCTCGCAAACGCAGCGCAGGTGCGGAGTGTCATCGTCACCCACATGGGGCCGGAATCCGATACCAACAGGGATCTTGGGACCTATGCTGCACGCATACAGTCAGGGTTCAGAGGCCAGATCGAACAGGCAGTGGATCTCGCGCGGTTTTGCGTCGTTCCGAAGACCTCTGGATCGCAGGCGCTTAAGGCCTGCCCAAGCGCAGCCCCTAGCCACTGATCAGATGACAATCCAGGTTCGGAGGTGATTGTGGGATTTGCCTTGAGGCAGACTGGTGTTTGAAGCGTCATGAGCCCAGGACTTAAAGCTCAGGCTATTGTCCTTTGTGAGACCCCAAGCCAGTCTGATTTAGAGCCACGCCATTGGCAGCTTCACCTCAGTCGGCTCCGAGCGAAACCGACAAGCGCGGGTCTTGTCATCGAATATCTGTTATCCTGCGCCGCTAGGACGTCGTAGGAGAGGCGTTGGCGACTCCCGGGTCGCCGTTCGATTGTCAGGATGCAGGATACCTAAGTGCGACCCTTTGATCTCTCTGAGCCTGCCTCAGGACGGCTGCCAGACCCCACTCGAACAGTCCTTTTAGATGGCAGCTCCGTTGAGGCAAAGCGCGCGGAAATTCTTGCGTATTTCTGCCAAACCTTTGATCTCTATGACAGCCTTTACGACTGTATTGCCGATGATCGTGGCTGGTTCACCAAGGCCATAGCCCTGCGCCATCCCCTGATCTTCTATTACGGCCATACAGCAGCATTCTTCATCAACAAGCTTCTGGCCGACGGCCAGATCAATCAGCGTATCGATGCCCAGATAGAAGCCCAGGTGGCCATCGGCGTTGATGAAATGAGCTGGGATGACCTCAATGAGAGCCATTATGATTGGCCCTCGGTGGCGGTTCTGCGGGACTATCGGGCCAGGGTCCGCGCCCTGGTCATTGAAACCATTTCTAGCATGCCCCTGTCCCTGCCGATCACCTGGGAGAGCCCGGCCTGGATCATTCTCATGGGCATTGAGCATGAGAGGATTCACCTGGAGACCTCCAGTGTCCTAATCCGTCAGCTGCCCATAGACTGGGTTTGCTCACAGCCCCATTGGCCACATTTCCAGGCAGCGCGGCACGATCGTCTGGCTGCACCTGCCAACCATCTGGTCCCGCTTGCTGGGGGCGAGGTCGTGCTTGGCAAGCGTGACCAGACCTATGGCTGGGACAATGAATTCGGCCAGCTGCGCATCACACTGGAGGCTTTTGAAGCTGCCAGCATGCTGGTGAGCAATGCGGAATACTTCGAGTTTGTCGCTGCCGGCGGCTATGCCGAGCCGAAGTGGTGGACTGCTGAAGGCTGGGCCTGGCGGTCTTTTGCCAAGGCCGATCAACCCACCTTCTGGGTGGGAAGCCCTGAAGATCCAGATAACCTCTACCTACGGCTTATGACCTCTGAAGTTCCAATGGCCTGGGACTGGCCAGTGGATGTCAATGCCCTTGAAGCTGCTGCCTTCTGTCGCTGGAAAGCTGCAGAGACCGGCCAGTCGATCCAGCTGCCTTGTGAGGCGGAATGGGCCGTGCTGCGCGCAAGGGTTCCAGGAGATCAGCCAGATTGGAACCCCGCGCCCGGCAATATCAACCTTGAATTTGCCGCCAGCGCTTGCCCCGTGGACCGGTTTCCCCAGGGCGAAGGCTTCTACGACATTGTTGGAAATGCCTGGCAATGGACCAGCACACCGATCTCTGGATATGAAGGATTTCGGGTCCACCCCCGTTATGATGATTTCTCGACGCCAACCTTCGATGGCAAGCACGACCTCATCAAGGGCGGAAGCTGGATTTCCACTGGCAATGAGGCGCTTGCCTCAGGGCGCTATGCGTTTCGCCGCCATTTCTTCCAGCATGCAAGCTTCAGATACGTGAATTCCAGCTACAAAGGTCCCCCCTTGGAAAACCCCTATGAAACCGACGAACAGGTTTGCCAGTATCTGGATTTTCACTACGGCCAGACCTATTTCGGCGTCCCCAATTTCTCCAAGGTCCTAGCCCAGAAGGCCATAGACCTCTGCCCAGAGGGCGGTCGCGCACTAGACCTTGGTTGTGCCGTTGGTCGCGCCAGTCTGGAGCTGGCGCGTCACTTTTCCCATGTGGATGGAGTCGACTTTTCAGCCCGATTTATTGACGCTGCAGGGCAGCTGATCTCCCAGGGAAGCTATCGTTATACAGTCCCCGTAGAAGGAGAGCTGGTGGAGTATTGCGAGGCATCCCTGGCTAGCCTTGGTCTAGAGGCTGACCGTCTAGCAGGGCTACATTTCAGTCAGGGTGATGCGCAAAACCTGCAGCCGAAATACAAGGACTATGATCTGGTCCTGGCTGCCAACCTCATCGATCGATTGCAGGAGCCGCTCCGTTTCCTCAATGACATTGGGACTCGGATAAAGCCAGGTGGCCTCCTGGTGCTGACCTCGCCCTATACGTGGCTGGAGACGTTTACCCCCAAAGCAAACTGGCTTGGTGGATATCGGGAAAACGGCGAATCCAGGACGACCTATCGGGCGTTACAGCTTCTCCTGGCCGAACACTTCGAGGAAGTCGGAAGCCCTGAGGATGTTCCCTTCGTTATCCGGGAAACAGCACGCAAGCACCAGCATACCCTCGCCCAGATGACGTTCTGGCGTCGTCGTGCGCTCTAGCAGGAATCAGGAGGTGGCCCGTCGTTTTCGGACGGGCCGGCCTCACCCCTGTGTGGCCTTGACCCTTGCCGGGGCAGTTTCCTTGATCATGAGCGTGGCACAGATACCAATGACCATGGCTGCGGTGATGTAGAAGGCTGGGGCAAGGGGGTTACCGGTCAGTTCGATCAGCCCCTTGGCCACAAATTGTGTCGTACCCCCGAAGGCCGACATAGCAATGGCATAAAGGGTTCCAAGGACACCAGATCGCACCGCCATCGGCAGGCTCTCTGTCACGGAGATCAATGCCGGTCCGCTGATCAGGGCGCTCAGTATGCCCAATATGGCCGTCACGGCAAAAATCACCGGGGGGCTCGGGAACCTGTTGAGAATAGCAAAGGCCGGTATGATCACCAGGACGACGGCCACCGAAGCCATGATCATGATCGGTTTGCGGCCGACCTTGTCAGTCATGAACCCGCAGAGGACGTCGGTGATCACCATCACCACGCCAAGCAGGATCGTGGTGCCAAAGGCCAGCTTTACAGACAGATGCAGCGTGTCTTGCGCATAGGTATTGATGTACTCGATACCATAATAGGCAATGGTCGACGCCCCCAGCATGAGGACTCCCAGAACGAAGAGCCTGGTAATCTCGCTCGGCCCTTTTTCGGGGACCACGCCATGATCACGGGCACTAAAGGTCTCTGGCAGATTTTTGCGGATGATCAGTCCGAAGGGCACAATGGCCGCCCCCAGCAGGAAGGCAACGCGCCAACCCCAGGCGTCTAGGACCGCTGGAGTCATCAGCAAGGTGAGAAGGAAGCCAACAATACCTGCCACCAGCACGGCTAAATCCTGTGTGGCCATCTGCAGGCCAACATAGAGCCCTCGACGATGCGGGGGTGCCGCCTCGATCAAAAAGGCGGTCGACGGACCCACCTCGCCACCCAGGGCAAACCCCTGGAGGAGGCGGAAAAAAACCAACAGGATCGGAGCCCAAATGCCAATCTGAGCATATCCAGGCGTCAGGGCGAGGCCAAAAATCGCAACGCCCATGAGGGCAAAGCTCCACATCATGGCAGGCTTGCGGCCCACCCGGTCTCCATAGGCCCCGAGGATGAATCCCCCTAAGGGACGCGTCGCAAAACCTACCCCGAAGGTCGCCAGGGTATAGAGCAGCCCATGGGACGTCTGGCTGGCGGGGAAAAAGGTATGCCCGATCTGAATCGAAAACAGGCCAAAGGACAGGAAGTCGTAAAACTCCAGGGCATTGCCAATTCCGACCGCCCCCACTTTTGAAAGGGGTAGATAGCCCGTGGGCGCGGCAGCAGCGCTGTTATCGTCTGTGTGATTGATCGTCATGGCTTCATTCCCTAAGGCTATTTTGGCTCTAGAGCTAGGGCGTAGCCTGAAGGCAGCCTATCGCCAACGCACCTAAGTGATCGTCGAAATCGATCGATTTGCGCCAGCCGCGATATGCATGACAAATTCGGCCAAGACAGCTTTGCGAAGGCAGGCTGCAAGGGCTGAAAAAATGCGAGATGACAGGATCAAGAATCCTCCCTAGGCACTAATCCGCCAGTCCATCGCGGCCAGCCGACGGCCAGCTTGAAGAAAGATTTCGCCCACCATGCGGATCGTCGACGCTAAGGTCATCATCACCTGCCCCGGTCGCAATTTTGTCACCCTAAAGATTGTCACCGATCAGGGCGTCTATGGGATTGGGGACGCGACCCTCAACGGTCGAGAGCAGGCCGTGGTGGCCTATCTTAGGGAGCACGTTGTCCCACTGCTCATCGGCCGCGATCCCCGTCGGATCGAGGACACATGGCAACTGCTTTATCGAGGGGCCTATTGGCGGCGCGGGCCTGTGACCATGCGCGCCATAGCTGCTGTCGATGTGGCGCTTTGGGATATCAAGGCCAAGATGGCTGGGCTGCCCTTGTACGACCTATTGGGTGGCAAGAGCCGCGAGGGGGTCTTGGTGTATGGACACGCCAATGGTTCCGATATTGCTGAGACCCTTGACGAGGTCGAGCGCTATGTCGGCCTTGGCTACAAAGCCATCCGTGCACAGAGTGGCATACCAGGTGTTGAAAAAGCCTACGGTGTTGGCCGGGGCGATATGTACTATGAGCCGGCCGACGCGGCCCTGCCTACTGAGACCATCTGGTCCACCACCAAATATCTCAATCACACACCAAAGCTGTTTGACGCGCTCCGTAATCGCGTCGGCTTCGACGTAGACTTGCTCCACGATGCCCACCATCGGCTTACGCCTATGGAGGCCGCGCGCCTTGGCCGATCCCTTGAACCCTATAATCTCTTTTGGTTGGAGGACGTGACCCCAGCTGAAAACCAAGAGGCTTTCCGGCTCATCCGGCAGCATACGACCACGCCGCTGGCCGTGGGCGAAGTCTTCAACACCCTTTGGGACTGCAAGGACCTCTTGCAGGAACAACTCGTCGATTTCATTCGCGCCACAATCGTCGGCGCAGGGGGGGTGACCCATCTTCGGCGTATCGCTGATTTCGCCTCGGTCTGGCAGATCCGCACGGGGTGCCACGGGGCCACAGATCTTTCACCCGTGACCATGGGGGCCGCCTTGCATTTTGACACCTGGGTCCCGAATTTCGGTATCCAGGAATATATGCGGCACAGTCCAGAGACAGATGCCGTTTTTCCTCACGCTTACCACTTCGAAAATGGCTTGCTCTTTCCCGGGGACACCCCTGGTCACGGGGTCGATCTCGATGAAGCTCTGGCCGCCAAGTACCCCTATGAACCCAAGCAGTTGCCGGTGGCCCGTCTCGAGGACGGCACCATGTGGAACTGGTGAAAAGGACGCATTAGGTGGCAATGAACACCTCCAAACCTTGGGGACAGGGCCAATGATGCCCTTGCGTCGCCTGCGCTGGTGGATCATCGCGCTTGTTTGCCTGGGCACCATGCTCAACTACCTGGCGCGAAATTCCTTGGGTGTGCTGGCCCCCACCCTGACCAAGGAATTGGCATTCACAACTCAGCAGTATTCCTACGTGGTGGCGGCCTTTCAGATGGCCTACACGGTAATGCAGCCGATCTGTGGGGCGATCATCGACTCCCTAGGCCTCAAGATTGCCTTCGCCCTTTTTGCGGTGGCATGGTCGCTGTCGAACATGGCCCATGGCCTTGCTGGGGGCTGGCTGTCTCTGGCCTTTTTCCGCGGCCTCTTAGGGCTTAGCGAAGCTGCCGCCATCCCCGCAGGTATAAAGGCGGTGACTGAGTGGTTTCCCGCCAAGGATCGCTCCGTCGCCGTCGGGTATTTCAACGCCGGCACCTCGCTTGGCGCACTGATTGCCCCTCCTGTGGTGATCTGGCTATCCCTTACCTATGGCTGGCGCGCAGCCTTTGTGGTGACCGGCGGCCTTGGGCTGATCTGGGCGGCGGCATGGTTCATTTTTTATGATAGCCCCTCGCGCCACAGGGCACTGAGCAGCGAGCAAAGGGCCCTGGCCCCCTTGCCGCCTAATGCTGAGGCAGAGCCACCCATCCCAATTCCCGCCTTGTTGCGTCAGCGCAATTTCTGGGCCCTGGCGATTGCGCGCTTCCTGTCCGAACCCGCCTGGCAGACTTTTAGCTTTTGGATCCCGCTCTACCTCGCCCGGGAGCGGGGTATGGATCTAAAGGCCATAGCGGCCTTTGCCTGGCTGCCGTTTTTGGCCTCCGATGCCGGCGGAATTTTAGGCGGCTATCTTTCACCCTTCCTGATGTCACGTTTCAAGATGGGGCTCCTCACCTCCCGCGCCAGTGGCGTAGCCTTAGGTGGCTTGCTGATGATCGGCCCAGGCTGTGTCGGCCTTGCCGCAGGCCCCTATATGGCGATCGGCCTGTTCTGTATTGGCGGTTTTGCCCATCAGATGCTGTCAGTGATGATCAACACCTTGACCACCGACGTCTTCCCTCAAGCCGCTGTTGCGCGAGCTAATGGCCTTGTGGGCATGGTCGGTTGGACAGGAGGATTGAGCTTCACGCTGTTGGTTGGGGCCCTGGTAGACACAGTCGGCTTTTCGCCGCTTTTTGCCCTGCTGGCGGTCTTCGACATTGCCGCAGCTATCTTCCTCTTTGTGCTGATGCGCCCGGTCCGTGCTGACGCTCGACGCGCTGCCCTTTCATGACTGCGTCCATCGCCAATTTGCCCCAATTCCGCTGTTTGGGGCGTGAAGGCGCGCGGGTGACCCTGGTCTCTGAAGCTGGCTATAGGGTTGAGGTCATCGTTCTGGAGAAGGACATTGTCCATGTCCTACACCATCCCAGAGAGGGCTCAGCCCTTTCAAAGACCTGGGCCATCGCCCCTGGTGCTGAGGACGTTCCCGACCAAGGCCGGGATCGAAAATCCCTGGAGGGCTTTGCTTGCCCTGACTTCCAACTCGAGGACGCAAACCCCGCCCATGTGGTGATCACCACGAAATGTCTTCGTCTTACCGTTCAACTGAAAGGCCTCTTCTTTAGCTGGGAGATGGCCGACGGCGCAGGCGGATGGACCAGGATTGCCCAGGACCGACCCACACAGGCCTATAACCTAGGTTGGTGGGGAGACGGGGTGCGCCACTATCTGACCCGTGACCCAGACGAACGCTATTTCGGCCTGGGCGAGAAGGCTGGCCCAATGGATAGGACCAATCGCCGCTTTCGCATGGGAAATGTGGACGCCTTGGGTTACGACGCCCGCGCCTCAGACCCGCTCTACAAACACATTCCGTTCTACATCACCCATAATCAAACAAGCGGACTGGCCTTTGGCCTCTTCTATGACACCTATGCCGATTGCAGCTTCGACTTTGGGGCGGAGCGCAGCAATTATCACGGCCTGTTTCGTAGCTTTTCGGCGGAAACTGGGGCGCTCGATTACTATGTCATCGCAGGCCCGAAAGTGGCCGATGTCACCCGCCGCTTCACCTGGCTGACGGGCCGACCTGCGTTTTTACCCCGCTGGGCCCTCGGATATTCGGGCTCGACCATGAGCTATACTGATGCCCCGGATGCTCAAGCGCAGATGGCGAAGTTCATAGACAACTGCCGCAAGCACGACATGCTCTGTGACAGCTTCCACCTCTCCAGTGGCTACACCTCGATTGGGCCACGACGATATGTCTTCCATTGGAATCTGGAAAAATTTCCTGATCCGCCCGGCTTCGCCCGCAGCTTCCGCGAGGCGGGGATACGCCTGTGTGCGAATATCAAACCCTGCCTGCTGCACGATCACCCCCTGTTTGACGAGGCTCTAGCCGAAGGTTTGCTGATCCTCGACCCCGACGGCGAGCCAGCCTGGTCTCAGTTCTGGGATGGAGTCGGGGCCTATCTGGACTTCACCAATCCCGCGACCCAGACATGGTGGCGCACCCACGTAACTGCTGACCTTTTAGCCGTCGGCATTGAAGCCACGTGGAACGACAATAACGAGTTCGAAGTGACCTCGCCCTTGGCTCTCGCCCAGATGTTTGGTGCGCCTGAACCTGCCGTGGCGACCAAACCTCTGCAGACGATGTTGATGTTGCGCGCCTCTCGTCAGGCTCAGCTGGCCTATGCGCCCGAGCAGCGCCCATTCCTTGTCTCTCGGGCTGGGGCAGCAGGAATGCAGCGCTATGTGCAAACCTGGTCAGGGGATAACGCCACAGGGTGGGAGACGCTAAAGTACAATATCCGCATGGGGCTGGGCCTGGCCCTTAGCGGCGTGTCGAATTCAGGACACGATATCGGCGGGTTCTCAGGTCCGAAGCCTGATCCGGAGCTTTTCGTTCGATGGGTGGAGGCAGGGGTCTTCATGCCCCGGTTCAGCATCCACTCCTGGAATGACGATGGTAGCGCTAACGAGCCGTGGATGTACCCTGAGGTTACGGAGACGGTGCGAGACCTGATCCGGCTTCGCTATCAATTATTGCCCTACCTCTACGACTTGACCTGGCACTATCACCAAGACTTCACGCCGATCCTTCGACCGACCTTCTACGCGTTTCCCGATGACCAAGCCTGCCTGATCGACGGAGACGATTTGATGCTGGGGCCAAACCTGTTGGTCGCCTCTGTGGTCGAACCCGGGCAAACTGAGCGCATGTTCCGAACCCCGGCGGGCGAGGGCTGGCAGGATTTCTGGACAGGTCAGTCTTATGAGGGTGGCAAAACTCTTTCGCTCCCCGCGCCCTTGGGCCAGCCGCCATTACTCGTGCGGGAAGGCTCGGCGCTTCCACTAAATATTGCAGCCCAGAGCTTTGACCGCCGCGCTGATATCCGGGCTTTTGCGATCTTTGCGCCAGCGACAGGGACCTTCACCGCCAGCTCTTTCGAAGACGATGGTGAGACCGAGGCTTGGCGTTCGGGCAGCCATGGACATTGGACCCTAGCCGTCGAAGCCACCCCTGAGGCCCTGATTGTTGACGCAAAGGCCACGGGAACCCGTCCACCCGAGGGGCCGCTGGCCCTGGTAATGCGTCCAGGCGATCAAAGACAAGTCAAACTCACGCGGGGCCAGATGATTAGCGATCAAGTGGTGGACGGCTGGCGTCGCATTGATTTAGCCCTTTGAGACATGCGGCCCTCAGAGCCAGCAGGCTTGTTTGGCCAGATTGTACGCCAAGTCCCTAGCAACCTCTGCAGCTTCATCTTCGATCAGACGGCGCTCGACCACCAACTTGGCCAGAAAACCGCAAGCGACCCGCCTTGCCACATCATGGCGCACCGGGATCGAAAGGAAGGCGCGGGTGTCATCATTGAAACCCGCGGTTTCGGCGGTTTGCTCTCGGAACCTAAGCATGCCTTCCGGGCTACAATGGAGCCCCATGAGCGCGTGATCGCGCATAGGAGCCCAAAGCACAGGCTGCGCTAGATCAGTCCTTTTCAGCCTCTGCCATGTCGGCGGCAGCCTTGGCCATCATTTTGGCGAAGGTACCATTACGGATCAATTCTCGGCGTTCTTCTAGGCCACGGTGCAGTTCCACCAGGGTGCGTGCAGCGTGTTCGGTCTTCTGAATTGCCCCCCAGTAGGCAGCAACATTCGAAGCCTTCTTGATGGGATCTTCAAGGCCAGTGGCGGGAAGGACATTCTCGACCATGAAGAGGGCGGGTACCAAGGCACAGTCAGCCATGGTGAGCCGACCATAACAGGCAAAGCCATCCCTACCAATCATTCGATCTAGGGCCTTGATATTTCGCACCACTTGGCCCCCCAGAAGGTCGATGATCCCCTGGTTGCGGGTCTCAGCCCGGGACTGGGCCGAGAGCATGAACATATTATTCAGGATATATATGTCTCCCACCCGCGCGATGGTCCGGATATGGGCTGTCTCCCGCGGTGTCGTGCCCAGCATGGAGGGTGTGGGGAATATCTCCTCCAGATACTCAGCAATCACTTCGGACTCCGGCATCATGTCCCCGTCGATATCCAGCACGGGGATGCGGCCGATGGGAAAGTCTTGGCGGAACTTCGGCGTGCCGAAATGGGCGGGTCGTTCAATGGCGATCTCTGACAGGCCCTTCGCATAGATCTGCATGCGCACCCGGGCAGAATAGGGGCTGAGATCCCCGGAATAGAGCTTCATCATGATATCGTCCTCCTCACCTGCCTTCTTATCGTCAATTGGAGCGGCGGCGTCACGATGTTTGAATTGGCGTGGCGCGTCTAAGCTCCTGCAACCTTCTCTATGGAAATCATCTTGGGACGCCCCTGCATCGTCAGACTGGACAGGTTGAAGTCAGAATGTTGCAGCTGCCGTTCTGGCCCCAACAACAGAACAGCATTGCGCGCCGGGGCGCGGGCATGACAAACAGACCAAAGCAACGGCGTTCATAGTCGAAACAGAACCGTCGCAATGGAGGACCGCATGCGGAGCTTTGAGTCTGACCCATCTGTGGTCGTTACCGGCCCAAGCGGTCAACGTGTCCATCAGCGCAGCCTGGAGCATTCCGAACGGCTGGCGCGAAAGTTTTACCATGTCGCTCCGGGCGTTTGGACCCTGGTCGGTAACGGCCTGTCGAATCAGACCTTCATCCAAGGTCCTGACGGGATCATCGCCATCGATACTGGAGAGTGCGTCGAGGAAATGGCCGCGGCTCTGCGCGAACTGCGCACCGAGACTGACAGCCCTATCTCTGCGGTGGTCTATTCACATTTCCACTATGTCGGAGGGACCCGGGCGGTCTTTGACGAAACTGGCAAGGCCCTGCCGATCTATGGCCACGAACGCATCGCCCTCAATCTTGCGCGGGTATCGAGCGAAATTGCGCCGGCCTATTCCCGCGGCCTTGTAAACCAGTTTGGACTCCGGCTTCCATCTGAGGGGCCAGATGCGGTGGTCAATGTCGGCCTGGGCCTGTCCTTCCGCCATCCAGACCACGCGCCCTACACGCCAGGCCATAAGCCTGTCACCATCCCCTGGCGGGGCGGCGAAACCGAGACAATTGCGGGTCTGACGGTCGAGGTGGCCCATGCGCCATCAGACGCCGACGACTCGCTTACCCTTTGGTTTCCTGAGTCTGGGGTCTGTGTGCAGAACCTGGTCTGGCCAGCGCTGTTCAACATCTTCGCCATCCGTGGCGAGGAATACCGGGACCCTCAGGTCCTGCTGAGCGGCATTGATCATATTATCGACCTGGCACCTCAGCATCTGGTGGGAGCCCATGGTCCGCCCATTTCGGGTGTCGAGGAAATCCGCACCCGCCTGATTGGCTATCGTGATGCGATCCAGCTGCTGTGGGACCAGACCGTTCGCGGTATGAACCAGGGCCTCACTGCCGACCAAATCGCCCACAAGGTCACCTTGCCACCTAGCTGCGACGACGATTATCTGACCAGTGAGTTCTACGGCGTGGCGGAGCACCATGTCCGCCAGATTGCGGCAGGGGTACGTGGCTGGTTCGACGATGACACGGCCAGGCTTTTCCCCCTGGAGCCCGTGGAACGGGCCGATCGCATGGTGGCCGGTTTTGGTGGGCCTATGACAGTCCGCGCTCAGGCCCAAGCTGCTCAAAACAAGGGCGATCTGCGCTGGGCTCTGGAACTTGCCACATGGCTTACCAACGGGACGGCTGCTGCAGCCGAGGATCGCCAGCTGTTGGCAAGCGTGCTGCGTGATATCGGTTACGGCAGTACGGCGGCCAATATCCGCAACTGGTGCCTGACCCGCGCCCGTGACATCGAAGGCTCAACCTCGCTGTCGCGCCTAAGGGAGCATCGCCTGCGTGCGGCGGTCCTGGCCGCCTTGCCCCCCCGCCAATGTCTGCAACAACTGCGGGTCCTATTGGATTCAGAGCGAGCGCGCGGCATTGACCATCACTTGGCCTTCGCCTTCACCGACGCGCCGCAGGCAGGCCTACACGTCCGTAATTGGGTCTCTGTGGCCACTGACGGGATCGGGGCCACAGCAACCCTTCGCATCGCCTACGGCGAGCTAACCCGGATACTTGGCGGCGAGGGAACGCTCAACGCCGCCATTCGCGAAGGCGTAGCCACGCTTGAAGGTGACACCCAGGGCGCATTGGCAGCCCTGGCTGCCTTCGACATTCCCGGCCTGACGGCCAGCTCATGAGCGGCGGCGAGCTTCCGCGAACACCAGGCCCCTTCCAGGGTCATATTGAGCGGTTGATCGCAGACTCTAAGGCCTCGCCACTTCAGGCAGATGGTGCGCCGAAAAACGCGCCGAACATTGTCCTGATCATGCTTGACGACGTCGGCTTCGGGTCCTTCGGGACATTCGGTGGGCCTGTGCCGACGCCCGGGCTCGACGCGGTCGCGGCTGCAGGTCTGCGCTATAACCAGTTCCACACGACGGCTTTGTGCTCGCCAACCCGCGCAGCCCTCCTGACCGGGCGTAATCACCACGCCGTGCACATGGGCGGTATACCAGAGGGTGCCAACAGTTTTCCCGGCTATGACAGCGTCATCCCCAAGTCCTCTGCCACTGTGGCCGAGATCCTGCGCCAGAACGGCTATGCCACGGGGTGTTTCGGCAAGTGGCACCTGACACCGACCTGGGAGCAGGGACCCGCTGGCCCGTTCGACCGGTGGCCGACCGGTATGGGTTTCGAGACGTTCTACGGCATTATCAACGCCGAAGCGTCCCAGTGGGAACCGCCGGTCTATGATCAGACGAGACCAATCTTCCCCTATCGCGACAAGCCCGACTATCACCTGACCGAGGATCTGGTCGATCAATCCATCGCCTGGGTGGAGCGCGTTCGCGCCACCGCCCCCGACCGGCCCTTCTTTCTCTATCTGCCAACACCGGCGGTTCATACGCCCCATCATGCACCCAAGGCCTGGATCGACCGCTTCGCCGGTCAGTTTGATGGGGGCTGGGATGTCCTGCGCCAGGAGATTTTCGAGCGGCAGCTGGCCATGGGGGTCATTCCCCCGGGAACGAAGCTGACCCCGCGCCCGGCAGAAATCCCGGCCTGGGAGGACTATCCTGATCGTTACAAGCCGGTGGCGCGCCGGCTCATGGAAACCTTTGCCGGTTTCCTGGCCCATACAGATCATCACATCGCCCGCCTGCTACAGTTCATTGAGGCCAGCGGACAGGCAGATAATACCCTAGTGATCTATATCACCGGCGATAACGGTGCTTCGGCTGAAGGCACGCTGAACGGTGCCTGGGCTGCGCCCTCTTTCCAGAACGGCCTGCCGGAGGACCCAGAATGGCTCCTCGCCCATATGGACGACTTCGGCACAGCCCGCTGCGAGAACCATTTCAATGTGGGATGGGCCTGGTCCTTGGACGCCCCGTTCCAATGGATGAAACAGGTCGCCTCGCACTTCGGTGGCACGCGTAATGCCATGGCCCTGAGTTGGCCCGCGGCAATTTCGCACCAGGGCGAATTGCGGTCACAGTTTCATCATGTGATCGATATTGCCCCGACCCTCCTTGCAGCGGCTGGCATAACGCCACCTGCTCGGGTGAACGGGGTTGACCAGCAGCCAATGGATGGCGTGCCCCTGACCTACAGCTTCGACGACGCCTCCGCCGCCAGCGCGCGTAAAACGCAGTATTTCGAAATTCTGGGCAACCGGGCCATCTACCACGATGGCTGGATGGCCTCCTGCTTTCATGGTCGGGTGCCGTGGCTCCGCTTCGCCGCCATGGCGTTCGATGGTCCACAGGAGCGTTGGGAACTCTACAACATCGCTGAGGACTTCTCTCAGGGCCATGACCTGTCGGCGCAGTTCCCGGAGAAGCTGGCGGAACTGCAAGCCCTGTTCGACGTGGAGGCCCGCCGTAATGGCGTCTATCCCATGCGCGACCCCTCCCGCCGCCGCGATCCGGGTCTCGCCGTCCCCTCAGCAGTCGGACAGGTGAGCTCTGTTACCTATACCAAGGCCCATGTGCGAATTCCCGAACCCGTGGTGGTGAACCTAAAGAACTGTTCCTACCACATTATTGCCCGCATCGAGGTTGGCCTGCAGGGACCGGCCCACGGAGTCATCGCCTGCCAGGGCGGCAATATGGCGGGATGGAGTCTCTATCTCGACGACCTTGGGGTGCCGCATTTCCTCTACAACTATCTTGGCCGCGATCTGACCTTCGCCTCCTCAAGCACCCCGCTGGAGCCAGGTGAACATGTGCTGGAGGTTGGCTTTGCCTATGACGGGGGTCTGGGCGCAGGCGGCGATCTAACGCTGACCATCGATGGGGCAAGGATGGGTTCGGCACGCTTGGAGCGGACCATACCCGTGGTCTTTTCTATGAGTGGGGAGACCTTCGACGTCGGGCTGGATACAGGTGCCCCGGTCGGTCCCTATCCGCACATCTATGAGTGCACCGCGAAGATCCACTCAGTGACCCTTGAAAGGCTGAGCGACCCCTCCCCCGCTGAACGCGAAGAATTGGCCCGCCGTGAATTCAGAGCCAGTATTTCATCGCAATAGGGCTGGACCACAAAGATGGACAGCGGCTTTGAGAGATTTGAGCTGACATGATAGTCAGGGGTCATGGGTCCTACCCGCGCTTGGGTAAGACGTACTCGAGACCTTGCCTTCAATCATGAAAACCCTATCTGAAATTCTCGCCCTGGCACCTGTCGTCCCTGTGCTGATCATTGAGGATGTCACCCAGGCCGTTCCCCTGGCAAGGTCGCTGGTGGCCGGCGGCCTCTACGCCCTGGAAGTCACCCTGCGCACCCCTGCCGCCCTCGCCTGTATCGAACGCATTGCCGGCGAGGTCGAGGGCTGTGAGGTGGGGGCTGGAACGGTGCTCAACCGCCATATGCTCGACGCCGTCGAAAAGGCCGGTGCCCGGTTTGCCGTCAGCCCGGGCCTGATCGAGAGTCACAGGTTCACCGATAGCGCAGTTCCCCTCCTGCCAGGTATTGCGACGGCTACGGAGCTCATGGCGGGCCTTGCCCTGGGCTATGATCATTTCAAACTTTTCCCGGCCAATATTGTCGGCGGAACAGGGGCCCTGAAGGCCTTTGCCAGCCCCTTTGCCCAAGCGAAATTCTGTCCAACTGGCGGGATCACCCTGGCCAATGCGCCGGATTATCTAGCCCAGCCCAATGTGGTCTGTGTCGGCGGCAGCTGGGTCGCGCCAAGCGATGCAGTCAAGGATGGGGACTGGAGACGTATCGAGGACCTGGCCCGAGAAGCGTCACGATTGGCCTGAATCGGATTTGGCCCCCCGCCAAGGATCGGACTAAGGCCGGGGCATGTCTGCGACAGAAATGATCGCGCCTAAGTGCTGAACCACGGCAGCGGAGATCCGCCGGCCGGCCGCCACCGAGGCGTCGAAGCCCTGGCCGCTCAAGCGCGCCGAAATGTATCCAGCATTAAAACTGTCGCCAGCGCCCGTGGTGTCTGTCGCGCGCACGCCCTCTGGGGCCGGTAGATGATATACTTGTCCGTCCACGAAAATCTCGATCTTGCGGTCCTCATGGCGGTTCACGACCTCTACGCCACAGTTCGCCCAGTCGCCGAGCGCCTTGGTGGCATCGGTTCCATAAATGGCGTCAAGGTCAGGTTGGCTGACCGAAATCAGACTGCAGTAGGGCGCAATCTCTTCCAGGGCCTCGCGGGCCGATTTCGGAGAAGGCCACAGCCGCGGACGGTAATTGGGATCAAAGGCGATCTGAACGCCCATCGACTTCGCGTCCGCCAGCAAACCATGCAGATTGCGCCGCCCCGCTTCGCCAATCACCGCCTGGGTAATGCCTGAAAGAAAGATCAGGTCGGAGGCGACCAGCGCCGACCTGATGCGATCAAAATCCCCCCGGTCGAACATCTGCCGAAAGGGTGACTGCTCCCGCCAGTAGAAGAACCGCCGCTCGCCATCAGCGTCGCGCGCAATGGCATAAAGTCCAGGGAGCTTTCCCCCCACTTCCGCGACCAAGGACGCAGAGACACCCTCTTGCTCAAGTCTATTCAGAATGTCCTGACTAAAGGGATCGCCGCTCCCGACGGCAGAGACAAAGTCAACATGGTCACCAAACCGACTGAGATAGACCGCTGTGTTGAAAACATCTCCGGCATAGCCAAGACCTGCTGCGCCATCTCCAAGAAGGCTCAATTCCACCATACACTCGCCGATTGCGACAATATTGGCCATGTGCGGCATGTCCCCGAAGCCAAAAGCTGACCCCGGGAAAACTATCAGGCGGGATACGGCCTGTCTCTGTCTTGGCAGCTTAGGGACTGAGGTCCCACCTTTCTGGATAGATGGGGTACCGCAGACAGCTGTACCGGTCCGCACGGGTCGAAGTGTCCCAGCTGTCGTCGAAAAATTACCGTTGTTAGACGGAGGAGTATGTTCTTTTTTTGTTCTTTTTTATTCTATTTTTGCGAGAGCTATGCAAAATGCTCGGCATTCGGGATGCATTGGCTTCGCGTCGGCGTTTCGGAAATGATCATGACGAAGAGGTGCTAAGTGGCGCAGATGCCAAAGGGTAGACCCCGGTCAGTACCAGACCTGGCCGACGAACAATATGTCACAACGTTGGGACGGGAGCGGCTGAAGCAGCTTCACACCGATGATGTTGCCGCCAAAATTCCGCCTTCCATATTTGCGGGGCCAGTTCCGCGTCTTTCCAAATTCGATACCCTCCGCAATGCTCCGCGGCTCATATCACAGGTTTCAATCGGCGGTAGAACATATCGAGGAGTGGATGATGGTCACGCAAATATTCTGGTTCCTGTGGATTTTCCAGAGCTATCACCCCAACAGCGCGCACAACTTAGACGAAGCATTGAACGCGTAAGTTTCATGGCCGACCATCCTCTGGGCAGTCTGGCCTACGATATCGCTACTCTTGCAAATGCTTCATCCGACGTCCGCGACGGTGCTTTGGTTGCGGGCGGCACCTTTGACACGGCGATAATGGTCCGTGGACCCAAAGTTGCAAATGTTAGAAGTCAGCCTTCCTTCCAGCGTCCTAAGTACGAACCACCTTCAGTTAGGCGGCAACAAATCAGGTACGGGCGGACGAACGAAATTGGGCAGGCGACAGGGGTTACTGCAACCCTCACTAAGCCAATGCTTGGCACTGGGTCGAAAGCGTACTGGCGACGCACGCCGCCGAGCTATCAGGGCAATAGGGCCGAAGATAAACAGGCCAGGGGACATCTTCTTGCCAAGCAACTTGGAGGGTCTGGAAAGGACTCTCGCAATCTTGTCACCTTGACGCATAAAGGGGCCAATCACCCGCAGATGTCGGGTTTTGAAAATGAGGTCGCGCGTCGAGTACGATCTGGCGAAGTCATCGAATATTCTGCCACACCAATCTATCACAAGGGCGTTCTACCACCCGCTTACATCCTGTTAGCGGCGCCCGGGTCTCGTCGCATGCCTGCGCCTCGCATTATTCAAAACCCTGCAGGGCGTCGCCGATGACTATTGAGGCGCTTGTACTGGCTGTTCCGCCGCCCGCCTCACCCTTTGAAGCCTTCACTGGCCCCTGGGAACGGATCGAAGCCGAACTCGGCACGCCACTACCTGAAGACTACAAGGATTTCATTCGCCTATATGGCAGCGGCTACTTCATGGAATTTCTAAGTATTACAGTCCCAAGTTCCTGGAATCCGAATGTTCGGCTCGTCACCAACATTCAACTGATACCTAAATTTTTTCAGAATTATGAAGAAAATCCCTTTCCATATTGGCCAAGCCCCGGTGGACTTATCTCTTTTGGCAGCACCGACAATGGAGACATCCTTTTCTGGCTTGCCCGGGGCATGCCTGCCGATTGGCGCATCGTGGTCTGGGATCGGGACATGGGAGACTTCGAGGTTCTTGACTGCGACCTCACAGGCTTTCTCGCGGGACTCGCCACCGGTGAAACCCTGCCCAAGGCGTTTCCCGAAGACCTGCTGCCCAGTGATTGCCTCTTCGAACCGCGGTCGGCTAAAATTGCCCGTTGGAGACTGGGCTTTGAGGCGGCGAAGCCGGAGGATGCACTTTGCAGTCTCAGGTGGCGTTGGGGTGCCCTCGGCGTGGGGCGAAGCGGCATATCCTGGGAGGAATGAGCTTTTGAAAACACCCTGCGCGCGCACGTCCAGAGTGTTCCACGGCCCGTGGATTGTCATAAGAACTTCAAACCGCCAGCGGTGCGGGCAGTCCAAGGCCAAAGTGTCTCTGGTCGGGCGCAATTGGCACAACCCCGGCCTAGCCCTAGCCCTAGCCCATGACGGCTTGCCACTCTTCCAGGGCGGCTGAGCGTCTTTTTCGATAGAGAGCTCGGCTGATGAGGCGGCGTTCCTGATTGAAGTTGTTGTGGACTGTGCCGTGGACGGTCGCGAATCTCTGAAGGGTCTTCATTCTGCGGAACCGCCCCATCGCCCGTTCCCGTCGCCGGAAGGGGAGATGGCGGTCGACAATAGCCTCAAGCAGGCCGACTGGAAGGGTGCCGATAAGCCCGACATCCTGACGCCCATCCCTCTGACCCTTGTGGGCAGTGTCATCGGCCATATCATTTTCCAGGCCCCCTTCACCGCCACATCGATGATTGGCTTCATCGCCCTGGCCGGGATCATTGTCCGCAACTCCATCCTGCTGGTGGACTTCATTCGTCACAGTCAGGGGGATGGCAGATCCCTGCGCGAGGTTCTCCTTGAGGCTGGCACCATCCGCTTCAAGCCGATTGTCCTGACAGCCGCTGCGGCCATGATCTGCGCCGCCGTCATCCTTACCGACCCGATCTTCTAGGGTCTGACCATCTCCCTTCTGTTCGGGTTGGGCTCATCGACCCTGCTGACCGTCCTGGTTATTCCGGCGATCTATGTGGTCCGGCGGGATGATGGGCGCGATCCAGAAGGCAAAACAGGCTAAGCCGACCCGATTACAGAGATTGCGATCATCATTTCGGAGCGGATTGCTGGCTAAGCTTCGCCTCAATGGGGGGCCGAAGTGATTCGGCCGGTAGACCTGTTACGGCGTGAAGGGCGCTGCGGACCAGGTGTCATCGATCTGACCGTTCTTTCTCTGAGCGGTCTCGTCCCTCGGCAGCCAAGCGCGGACATAGCGGGCGGTCACCCCGGTCGGTGTCACGGTCACACGCATATGCCCGGAACTGCTCTGTATGACGCCTGATGCATAATGATAGTCGGTCGCCAGGCTCGGTCCGCTGCTGAAATTCTTGGCGCTGGGCTGTGGGACTTCCTGATAAACAATCCCATCCAAGACCTGTCGTGCATAGAGGTGGTCGTGTCCATGGAAGACGGCGGTCACATGGTTCTGAACCAGAAGCTGGTGGATCGGAACGGCCATGGTCGGTCGCTTCTGGGCGAAGCCATTTGAGCCATCGAGGTTCTTTCCGCCCCACTCGAAATAAGGCGCCGCTTCAATTCCACCGCGCATCTGGCCATCCAGTCCCCCGACCAGGTTGTGCAGAAAGATGAATTTGAACTTGGCTTTGCTGCTGGCCAGGGTAGCGGCCAGCCACTGGTACTGTCGGTCGCCCAGGGTGAGGTTCCAGCCGTCCGACCCGGAAGATTTGGTGGAGTTCCAGTAAGGATCAAGCACGACGAAAAGGGCGTCGCCCCATTGCCAAGCGTACCACGAGGCTCTCAACCCGACTGTCGGTTCAGCGACAGAATCTCCGGAGTAGAAGCTGTCGGGCGTCGGATTCAGGAAATACTTCTGCCGGGCCTGTGTCGCCCAGCTTGCAAGGTTCGGATCAACCCCGGTTGAGAGCCAGCCCAGTTCGCCATCATGATTCCCGTTGATCAGGAACAGCGGGATCGAATGGCTGATCTGGCCATAGTTCCCACGCTCATAGGCATACCGTTCATTGACAGTCTTTTGGTCGGGCGCGGCCCCCAGAACGGCGGTGAGCGGCTTTGAATACTTCTCCGTCATAAATGTATCGCCGAGGTCCATATGAAAGTCGGCGCGGTCAGCAAGGACATTGGCAAGGGTCGCACGATAGATGTCGAGGTCGGAGTTCTCATCGAGATGGGAATCTGCCTGCACCGTGAAAGTGAAACTGGCGCCAGCCGGCCTGGCCGTGTGGAACCCGTACTCATTTGACTGAGCCTGGGCATTGGCGCCCGTCGCAGTGAACTGAAGCCGATAGAAGTACTGAGTGTCGGCGGAAAGCCCGTCCAGGCTGATCTGAAGAGGAACGCCGGCAACCAGATTGGCGTTGGCCGACTGGCGTCCATAAGCGCCCGTGGCCGTTCCGAAGGCGACCGAAACGACGCCATTCTGGTCCGCAGAAAGTAGATTGAGCTTGACGGAGTTTCCTGTTGGGGACCCCAGAAGGATCGCACCGTTGAAAGCCGGCGAGGGTGTCGACGGGGTAGGCGGAGTTGGGGTCGGAGCGGGGGATGTGGCGCTACCTCCTCCTCCCCCGCCGCCGCACGCGGACAACAGGGACACCCCACAGGCCAGGACAACAACTTTCAGCAAGTACGACCGCTTCGAAACCGTCATCAGTGGCTTCCCGACAAAAATACCATGTCCACGATCGTCATCCTCTTAGTCCCTCTCAAGAAGAATTACTGATTGTAATTCAGCGTCTTACCCTGCGGTCATCAGAAATGAATTTCCGTCGGGCCCCGATCCTTCTCAACCCAGACCTGGCTGGGGCGGTAGGAAACCACCAGCACACGATCAAATTCCCGGGGAAATTTCACCCTTACCGAGTCTAGTCTTTGAGTCATGACCAGGTCTCCTCGGACCTCCACAGGGTCATCATGGGGCGGCTGCGTTGGCGCAATGAGGAGCTGCGCCGCCAGATTCCGAAGTTCCGCCTGGGTTTCCATATCCGTTGGCCAGGCCCATTTTTCCACAAGCGCCTTTCGCCCGTGGTTGTCTGTAACCTGGATAGCCTTGCCCAGTTCCAGTTCGGCTCGATCCAGAGCGGACTTCAAATGGCCCGAGTCCATCGCCGAGTAGACGAGGACAAATTCCGCCAGGCTCCTTGCCGGTGAAAGGGTCCTTCGCAGCGCTTCGGGCCAATTCAGATAGATTGTGACGGATACATGCCGGTCTTCGCGCAGGATGATCGTCGCGCGGTTGTCGGGCAACTCGTGACCATAGGCGCAGGAAGCCCATGCCCATGCCACCAGAGCCACGAAGGGCCGGACGCGGCGCAGCGATAACAAGACCCTCATCGACAGTAGTTGATGCTGGGTTGGCTGGTGGCTCCTGCAGCGTTGAGGAACTGGAAATTCCAGCAACTTGTCTTTCCGGCGTTCTGGTTCAGCGCAAGGGCGTCTGTCAGCGCAGTCCCGGAAAGGGCCTTGTAGCGGATCCGATACGTTCCGGCGGCGTTGGCATAGCTGTCCGACCCGGTTTCGGTAGTCGTGAAGGGAATTCCCGACGTGAACTCCAGCACTTGATACCCGTCCGTCTCGTCGGTCACGAGGGTCATGTTCGAGACGGCGAATGGCGTTACGGGGGGCTGTCTCAGCGGCTTGTATTTCGCCGCCTGACCCGCCAGGTCCGGGCTGGGCACGCCTCGCAGGCACGACATGACATAGGGCGAAGCATCGGTGACGTGATAGCTATATCCGCTGGGCCCATTCGGTTCGGACGAAGTGTTGCCGCCACAGACGCTGTCCCGCGAAGCGACGCTGCCGTCCGCATTATTGTAGCCAAAGATGGCAAAGCCATCGAGAGCCCAACCCAGAGGGTGGGTGTTCCAGTAGGTGCTCGGCGCTTCAGCCATCAGGCAGGTGGGCGCAGCGTGGTAGTGGTAGTCGTCCGCGCGCCCGGCATGGCCATTGCAGACGTCAAGTTCCCCCAGCACCTTTGTGTCGCCATTCTGGCATCCGCCCTGCTTGCACGGATTGAAAATCGGCACGCCATTGACGGCGACGCCCACCGGGCCATCGATCACTGAGGTGGGGCTTGCTGCAAGGGCAGGTGTCAGGGGAATCTTCCAGGCGTTGGTGCCCGTAAAGGCCTGGGGGATGGGCACTTGGAGATTGGTCGCCTTGATGCCGTTCATCATGGTGTGGGTCGTCATGCCGGTCGAGGCGACCTTGCCATAATCACTTGCGCTGCAATCCACGCTCACCGACGCCGCCCATGGCGCAGTGGAGGCCTGGATCAGGCTGCAGTTCGTCGCGGCCAATCCAGCCGGCGTGCTCGTGTTGCGGGTATAGCTGACGTTCAGAGTCGAGGAATTGAGAGTGAGCGACGTCAACGCGTCTGTCACGACCTTGCCAGTGATCTGGCTCGCGGGCTGGGTGAAGACCAGATTGTCGGACAGGGCGTAGAGGGTGAAGGTGTAAATCTTGGCCCCGGGGCCCTGCGAACATGGGGGCGCATAGGCGTTGCCTGCGCCATCATCCGCTGCACCAAGCACGCCAACGCCGGAGGTGTTGACGGTCAGCCGGGTCGTTCCGGCCGGGATGTTGTAAAGCACCCAGTTCCACTTGGTGGTCCCATCCCCGGGCAGGGTCGTCATCAGCACCGTGAACGACTTGGTTGCAGCTGGGGCCCCCTTCCAGGTCAGGGGAACGGAAAGCCTCGCCCCATCACATGTAAAGGCCTGGGGAAGGAGGCCGCCCTCAGTCGCCGCAGGACTCGAAAGGGCCAAGGTCGCCGGGGTGACCGTTGGGGTCGTCGGCGTCGTCGGCGTCACGGGTGGGGTTGTGGTTGAGGCGCTTCCGCCCCCGCCACCTCCACCACATGCCGAAATGAGGAGGCAAAAGCCCAAGACCAAAAACACCGGAGAACGGGGCATCTTACCTCGACATGAAATCTTCTGTTTATCGATTTAACTCGAGAGAGAATCCACAAATCAAGCCTAATTTTCTTGCCCGAACTCCCCACCTACTCGAAACGACCTTAGCCAAAGATCACCCGGGCATCGCAGCTGAGAAGATCGTGGAAATGATCCCTGTTTTCGGGGAATTTGCTTCCCTGATCTGCCTATTTATTTTCCCGGTTACAGGCGATAACAGGGCAACCCTCACAGATTTTAATGCGCGTAGACCGAACCAGGCGGCCGGAGACACTGCCGAATGACGGTTTGAGCGGCGGAAAGCCCCGGCGTCGCGGGGTTTCAACGGGGGCGCTTAGGAGTGGAGACCAGTTGCTGCGACTGCGTGGCGGTGCAGGCAGTCAGGGGTCGAGTTTTCTCCAGACTAAGGGCCAGAAATTCTCAGTCGCTCGCTGAAGCGCCGAGCGCACCCCCCGATTGGCGCCAGGTTCAGCCTTGCGACAATGGACGAAGGCGGACTCAACCACTTGAACGCCACACAAATATGACTACAGTCATATCTGATCACTGTCAGATAAGGCGATATGTTGGCCCTTTTTCCTGGCGGCGCGGCATGACGGAACCCGCGAAAAGCGGTGCAAGGGAGGAAGACAATGACGGCGCGTACTGGCCAGCAATATCTGGACGGACTTAAGGACAACCGCACGGTTTGGCTGGGCGGCGAGAAGGTCGATGTTCTCTCGAGCCCCGCCTTCGCCGGATCCCTTGGCGGCATGGCCGCCTATTTTGATTGGCAGCACACCCACGCCGAAGACTGCCTGGCTACAGATCCGGAAACCGGCGCGCCGATGAGCGCCAGCCTGATCATTCCCAAGACTGCGGAAGACCTCCAGCGCCGGCGCAAGGCCTTTGATCGTTTCGCCCGGTATTCGAACGGCATGCTCGGCAGGACGCCGGACTATGTGAATGTCACCCTGGCAGGGTTTGTCGCGCGAAACGACATATTCAATGGCAAGGGCGACACCACTCACAGCGATCGACTGAAGCGCTTTTATCGCGAAGTGGTCGAGGGCGACCTGTCCTTGACCCACACCATTATCCACCCGGTTGTCGACAAGGCCCTGCCTGACACGGAAGGCGTCAATGGTCAGCTGGCGCTGAAGGTCGTGCGCCGAACCAAGGACAGCATTGTCGTTCGGGGGGCGAAAATCCTGGCGACCCTGGGCCCGTTCGCTGATGAATTGTTCGTCTATCCCGGTCAGCCCCAGCCGCCGAACGTCGATCCGGCGACCCTGCTGGCCTTCTCGATCCCCATGGGGACCAAGGGGCTGATCACCCTGTGTCGGGACCATTATGGCGTTCCCGGCAATCCCGGCGATCGGCCATTCTCCAGCCGCTTCGACGAGCAGGACGCCTTCATGATCTTTGACGACGTCGAGATCCCCATGGAACGGGTCTTCATCGACGGCGATATCGATGTCTATAACGGCCTCATGCGCCACGGCTGGGCCGCCAACATCATGCAGCAGACCTGCATTCGCGCCGCTGTGAAGCTCGAGTTCGCCTACGAGCTCTGCGCACGGATGGCCAAGGCCACAAACTCCGACAAGCGGCCCGATACGGCGGCCATGCTGGGCGAGCTGTGGGGTTATGGCTGCCTCACGCGGTCTGCAATCAAGGCCGCCGAGTCAGACGCCCGTGACTGGGGCAATGGCGCCTTCTTCTGTGACGACGCACCCCTGAGGGCGCTGCGGGCGCAGATGCCGGGCTGGATGGTGCGCGCCAACGACATCATCAAGGCGATCGGCTCGCACAACCTGCTGGCTACAGCGTCCCTGGACGCTATCGACAATCCTGAGATCGGTCCGCTGATCAATACCTTCATGCCTGGCGCCAATGGCATGAGCGCCCGGGAGCGGGCCAAGCTCTTCCGAACGGCCTGGGACTTCGCCGGTTCGGCCCTGGGCGGTCGTGTCGAGCTTTACGAGAAGTTCTATCTGGCGAGCGCGCCCCGCAACTTCGCCCTCGACCACATGTTCGCCCAAATGGGACGTCCGTGGGAGCAATTGCCTGAAATGATGACCGCCCTCGGTGTCGACTGAGGGCCACAAACGAAGACCGGCCCCGTCGTGCTGACGGGGCCGGCCGGGTCTTCCTCGCCTTGGCAAGACGTGCCTTAGCCAGCCGTCTCCGCCGTGAAGGTGATGGGCAGGCCGATAATCGCATTGAACCAGATGGACCTCAGCCATTCGGGCTCCCCACTGACGTGATAGTCGGGAATCCGCGTCACGATCTGCTTCAGCAGGGCGTGCAGTTCCAGGCGCGCGAGGCGTGCGCCGATGCAGACATGAGGCCCAGTGCCAAAGGATAGGTGCTTCCTGGCATTGACGCGGGTGATGTCAAACACATCAGGATTTTCGAACACGGCCGGATCGCGGTTCGCCGCCGCATAGGAGAGGTAGATCTTGTCCCCCTTCTTCACGGGATGGCCGCCGACCTCGGTGTCCATGGTGGCCGTGCGACGGAAGTTGGTGGTGGTGGAGGTGAAACGAAGCACTTCTTCGATGGCGTTCTCAAGGTGCTTGTCCACATCCGAAAGCAGCAGTCTATACTGCTCGGGATAGGCGCTCATGAGATGCATGAAGTGCGCCGCCGTACTGCGGGTGGTCTCATGGCCAGCTATCGCAAACACCAGGAACAGCATATCGATGTTGAGCTGGTTCAGGCCGAGCTCAGTGTCATGAACCAGGACGCTGAGGAGCGAACCGTCCGGGCTCTTCTTCTTTTGCGCGGAGAGCTCCTCAGCAATGGCGAACAGCTGGAAGGTTGGATCCAGACTGTGTTCTGCCCGGGTCTCAACATCGGCCATCGCATTGCCCAGTTCGACCACCCTGGCGCGATAGCTTTCGGGAATACCCATCAGCTCGCAGAAGACATAGACCGGCAGCTTCGAGGCGACCTCAAAGACAAATTCGCACGATCCCTTGGCGGCTATGTCATCGACGATCTCCCGGGCCAGCCGATTGATCTGCGGGATCATGACTTCCAGGGACTTGGGCGAGAAGGCCGGCAGGACGACCTGCTTGACCGCCGCATGATCCACCGGACGCATGCCCATGAAGTTCGCCTGATGCATGGCGAGCTCCTGGTCCTCCAGGTCCCAGATCACGAAGCCTTCATCGTGAGAGCTGAAGCGCGCCTGGTCCCGGGAGACCTCGAAGACGTCCTCATAGCGAGTGAGCACCCAGAACCCCTTCGTCATCGACGCGGCGGGCACATTGGGAACATAGCTGGGATTTACCGGATTCCAGTGAACCGGATCAGACTGCCGCCAGGCATGAAAAAGGGCATGGGGCGGCCCTTTCTCAGCTGGGAAAATGTCCGGGTCCAGGATGTTGGCGTCGGGCGTCCAGGCTTTCATGGTCCTGATTATCCTTGAGTGAGGCTGACGACTTTGGGGCTCAGCTGCGCGGCGGGAACTGGCCCAGAGCCACACGCCGGACCTGTTCGCTGTCGGTCGGCTGATGTCCGACCGCATGGATTGGCGCCGGAATTTCCTGGACGGTATTGGTCAGGCGGCCAAGACCAGTGACTTCAACTTCAACCACATCGCCAGGCTGCATGGGCCGCGAATTGGCAGGGGTTCCGGTCAGCACAACATCGCCGGGCAGAAGGGTGATGTGCCGGCAGAGGTCGGCCATGATGTAGGCGATATCAAAGGTCATTTCCGAGACCGGGCCGTCCTGGACGACCTTGCCATTGATGTAGGTCCTGACCTGGGACTTGCGGATATCAACACCCCGAACAATGCCAGGGCCAATGGGGCAGAAGCCGTCCTGGCCCTTGACCCGGAGCATGGAGCCAGCGTCGGTGTCCCGGAAATCCTGGGCGCCCACATCATTGGCGACGGCAAAACCCGCCAGGTAATCCCAAACATCCGCCGGGGCGATATTGCGCATGGGCTTGCCGACAATGGCGGCGATCTCACCCTCATAATTCAGATACTGACAGTCGGCCGGACGGTTCAGCATGCCCTTATGCGAATTGAGCGTGGTCAGCGGCTTCTGGAAATAGGTTGGTGTCGTCAGGGGCGGCGCGTGGAACTCCACGCGGCGGGACTCGTAGTTCAGGTGGATGCAGATGATCTTGGTGGGATCGCACGGCGGCAGGTAAACCGCGTCAGCTTCGATCACAGTGCGCCCGTCGCCGAGTTGCAGGACATCGCCCTGCGGCCTGACCCATTGCGGCGTGCCTTCCAGCAGGATGCGACGCCATTCCTCACGCGGTCCATCGAGTACGGACATGGGGTTTCCTCTCTTGATGTGTTTGTTTGTGGCGATCCGTGGTCAGGCTCAGGCCGGGACCATGAAGCCCTTCATGGTATTGGGGACCGGCGCATGGCCGTAGGAGTCCCGCTGATAGTATTCGGACTGATGCACGGCTGAGCGCCCGCCCCAGCCAATCTCGCTCAGGAATCCGGACGGATTCTTGAAGTAGAAGGAGAACATCTGGTCATTGGCGTGACTGCCCGGTTCGATAATGATCGGCAGGCCAGACTGCTTCACCAGGTCATGGGCAAGGCCCACATCCTGCATGTTTTCCACTTCCATCATGATGTGGTTCACCCGCTTTTCGGCCGGGCCGCTGAAGGCGATGGAATGCTGACGCTCATTGCAATGCATGAACATCAGGGGGATAGCCTGGGGCGCGCCAGGCACTTCGAGCTTGTATTGAATGCCGCCACGCATGCCGAGCAAACGGTAGAAGTCGTAATTCGCCTCAAGGCTGGCCTTGGTCGATTGCATCACGTGGCCGAGGCCGCCTGCGCCAGTTTTGAAGCGGCCATGCATGCGGCGGCCAGGATGGAAGGGCTTGTCGAACTGAATCAGGGGGCCATGGAAAATCTCCACGTCGTGCCCATTGGGGTCGGTCACCGTCAGGACTTCGAGCACATGGCGGGCTTCGGCCTCAGCCTCGGAGAGCACTGTCACCGCGACGCCCGCGTCAGATAGCCGGTTCGCCATGTCGCGAAACTCGTCCTGCCCAGCGACTCGAAGGCCTGTCGCCTTCAGGTCATCGGAACCGTCCTGGACCAGGGTCACACGATGATGCCAGTAATCCATCCGCAGATAGCAGGTGTCGGAAGCTCCACCGTCTATCACTTCCAGGCCCAGAACATTTGCCGCAAAACTCTTCCAGGCCTCCAGGTCGCTCACGCCGAGGGTTAGGTATCCAAGTTCGGTGACGGCGGTCATATCAGACTCCCTTGCCGGCGAATGAGCCCTTACGGACCGAGATGTTCTTGATGTCGCTGTAGAAATCGAAGCTCCAAGAACCGCCTTCACGGCCAATTCCGGAGTCGCGGCTGCCGCCAAAAGGCGCAGCAAGGTCGCGAATGAAGAAGCAGTTGACCCAGAGCGTGCCAGCGACGACCTGGGAGGCGATCTTCATGGCCCTGGCCTCGTTCTGACTGAAGAGTACGCCTGCCAGGCCGTATTTGGTGCCGTTCGCCGCCGCGATGACTTCATCGTCGGACTCAAAGGTCTGCCAGGTCAGGACCGGACCAAAGACTTCCTGCTGGGAAATTTCCCAGGCTGGATCAACATTGGCGAATAGAGTCGGCTGGAAGTAAAGGTCGCCAAAATTGGCTGGCGAGCCGCCCCAGATGGCTTCGGCGCCGTCCGCCTTGGCCCGCTCCACAAATCCAGCAACCCGGTCGAAATGCTCCCTGGTGATCAAGGGGCCAACCCGGGTGGCCATGTCACGGGGGTCACCCACCACCATGTGGCTGGCGGCGTCACGCACCTTGGCCAGGAACTCTGCCTCGATCGACTTTTCCACGAGCACCCGGGTGCCGGCGAGGCAGACCTGACCGGCGTTCATATACTGACCGGCCACTGTCTGGGCCGCGGCGTCCAGATCAGCGTCAGCGCAGACGATGAAGGGCGACTTGCCGCCAAGTTCGGAGCTCATCGGCGTGATGGAGCGTGCGGCCGCCTGACCAATCAGCTTGGCCGTACCCGTAGACCCGGTGAAGCTGATCCGGTTCAGGTCCCCATGGTTCACCAGGGCGTCGCCCGTGGTTTCGCCAATGCCCTGCACCACATTGAGTACGCCCGCCGGAATTCCAGCGGCATGGGCGATATCCGCCATCAATGAACAGGTCATGGGGGCCCATTCCGGCGGCTTGACCACAACGGTGTTCCCGGCGGCAAGGGCTGGTCCCACCTTCCAGGTGGTCAGCATCAGGGGCGCATTCCAGGGGGTGATCAGGGCTGCGACGCCGGCCGGATCATAGCGGACGTGATTGACCACTTCCGGAGAGTCGATCACGTGCCCCTGGAGGGTCATGGCCCAGTCGGCGAAGAATTCGATATTCTGGGCAGCTCTTGGGACGACGCGATGAAGGTTGCCTGCCTGAAGCGATCCATTGTCCATGGTCTCGACGGCGGCCAGATCCTTGGCCCGTTCTCGCAGGCCTTCCGCGAAGCGCTTCAGGTAGGGCAGCCGACCTTCAGGCCCCAACTGCGCCCAGGCGGGATAGGCACGCCGGGCTGCGTCCACAGCCTGGTCGACTTCTGCCCTACCTGCAGAGGCGACGTCGGCCAGGTGGGAGCCATCCACCGGCGAAATGTTCGCAAAGCGCTCTTCTGAGGACACGCGACGACCGTCGATCCAATGGTCCGTCGACACCTCGACGCCAGCAACTGTGGCAGTGTTCTTGGTCAATTCGCGTCCTCCCGTGAGCGCAACCAAAAGGTCGCCTCTTCGCCGACAGCCGATCCTGGAGACTGACGATCTTCATTTATGACTATAGTCAGTTTATCTAAGACGCAAGGGGCGTCAAGCCTCCCGCACGAAGGCGGTGGACCGACGCGAAGGGCACATTCACAATAGGTTGCGAAAGCCGAACGGCCTGTTCGCACCAATATGAGCTGGAGATCGCCAAAACGTGGCTGGCAGACGAAATCTGGAGACGGCGGTCGCTGAAACGGCGTCGGTGACCGAGCCGGGCAAAGCGCCCCTGGGACGGCGGGAACGCAACAAGCAGGAAAAGCTTGAGCGGATCGTTGGCGCGGCCCGCAGGCTATTCCATGATCGGGGCTTTGCCGAGACAACCACCCAGCAGATTGCTGAAGAAGCCGATATCGGGACAGGCACCCTCTTCCTCTACGCAAGGTCCAAGGAAGACCTCCTGGTCATGGTCTTTCGCGATGAAATGATCGAGACCGCCAGGGCGGCCTTCTCAAAGCCCAGCAAGGCGGCCCTCCTTGACCAACTGGTGGATGTCTTCACGTCCATGCTTGACTATCACGCCCGCGACGCCGAGCTGGCCCGGATCCTGCTGAAGGAAGTCATGTTCCCAGACGCCGCAAGCAAGCAGGCCGATATCACCGAGCTTCTGGAGGTCATCCATTCCGGGCTGGCCGACATGGTGACCCAGGCCTGCGCGGCGGGCCGCTGTGACCTGAAGGCAAACCCAAGGCGCGTCGCCGAGAACCTCTTCGCCAATTATTATATGGACCTGCTGGGCTGGCTTGGCGGGCGGACATCCCGCGCTCAATTCCTCTCCCACCTGCGGCAGCATCTGGCCATCACCATAGGCAGTCCGGCCTGACCACGCCCTCCCCGTCGGGCTGAAGCTGGCACATATTGACCATCCTCATTTATGATGACACTCATTTATTGAGCGTCGCCGCCACAAGAGCGGTGTCATTGCAGATGGAGGATCGGGCTTGTCACTCAAATCAAGATGGGCGGCCGGGGAAGCAACCCTTGGCGCCTGGTGCATGATGCCCGGAGCCATGTCTGCCGAGGTTCTCGGCAAGGCGGGATTCGACTGGGTGCTGATCGACATGCAGCACGGCTGCATGGACTACGAGACCACCCTATCCATGATCCGCGCCATAGACCTGGGCGGGGCTGCGCCCATTGTTCGGGCGCCGTGGAATGATCCGGGCATTATCGGACGGGTGCTCGACGCCGGCGCCCTCGGGGTCGTCATACCGATGATCCAGTCGGCTGAAGACGCCAGGCGCGCTGTGGAGGCCTGCCTCTATCCCCCGTCCGGCAGTCGGAGCTTTGGACCTGTCCGCGTCGGGCTTCGGGACGGTCCGGGATACTTTGCCTCGGCCAACAGCAAGGTAGCGGTCATTCCCATGATCGAAACCGCTCAAGCCCTGGCGGACGTGGACCAGATCGCCGCAACGCCGGGCGTGGACGCGCTCTTTGTCGGCCCCTTTGACCTCTCCATCGCCTTAGGGCTTCCCCCCGGCGACAATGACGGAAACCCGGTCTTTGACGCCGCAATCGCCAGGATATGCGCCGCGGCCAAGAAGGCCGGCATTGCAACCGCTGTCCTGTCCAACGCCAGGGTCGCACCCCTGAGGCTGAAGCAAGGCTTCCAGATGGTCTCCGTGGTCACCGACATCAACGCCCTGTCCATGTCCTGCCGGGCTGACCTCGAGGCCGTCCGCAATCCTTCCGCCGCTGGAGCCCCCAATGCTTGATCAAGCCACGCGATTGAAAATCGTCGAGGACCTCGTGGAGGCCTATCGCACACGCAAAGCCCTGCCCCTGCTGTCCAAGGCCTATGCAGGAATTGAGGTCGAGGACTCCTATCGCATTCAGGAAGCATTTGTTGAACGACGCGTCGCCGAAGGCGCCCGGATTAAGGGCTACAAGGTCGGCCTGACGTCCAAGGCTATGCAGGAAATGTCCGGCGCAACCGAGCCCGATTTCAGCGCCATGACAGATGATCTTTTTATTCCGGAAGCCACGCCCATCCCTCACACGCGGTTCTTCGATCCCATGGTGGAAATGGAGATCGCCTTCGTCATGAAGTCGGCCCTGACGGGTCCTGGCGTCCTGCCCATGGATGTCATCAGGGCGACCGACTTTGTCGTGCCGGCTATCGAGATTGTCGACTTCCGGGTCGCCAGGGCGCCGGGCATGAACATTATCGACACCGTCGCTGATCTGGCCGCCTGCGGCGCAGCCGTCCTGGGCGCCAATCCCCGTCGCCTCGACGCCATCGACATCAGGCGCGTGAAGGGTGAGATCCTGCGCAATGGCCAGGTGGAATTCTCAGGCGAAGCCTCAGCCGTACTCGGCAATCCGGTGACAGCCGTCGCCTGGCTCGCCAACAAGCTTGGAGAATTCGGCGTCAGCTTCCAGCCGGGAGATGTCATCCTGACAGGGTCATTTGTCAGGGCCTTCGCCGTCAATCCGGGCGATGAGATCCTTTGCCGGTTCGACCAGGGGCTGGGTGAGGTGGCCACTTCCTTCGTGTGAACCTCGCCTCAGCGGTGCGGGCAGTCTGGGGTCGAGTTTTCTCAGTTCCGACTGCTCAGGCATCGCCAGGCCGCCGTCAGCTGGCTTCGGGCCTGCGGGCTGACCGAACGAACACCCTTGCAATCAGGATCGCCAGGGCAATGCCCGCCAGGTCGGCCCCCCAATCTCGGATGTCGCAATCATGGTGGATGAAGTGGCTTGCCTGCAGGAGCTCTAACACACCGCCGAAGGCGGCCAATCCCAGGCCGGTCAAGAGGGCGCCAAGGGCCGGATAGGTCAGGCGCACGAGCACCCCCAGCACCAGGAAGGCAGCAAAATGATCAAGCTTGTCATTGGCCAACCCGATTGCTGTTGGGTTCAGGGCGAGAAGGGTGAAAAGGCCGATGCACAGGAAAAGTGCGATTTGGGGCAGGCGTGGTCGCGTTTGGAACATGCAGTCGTTTTGGACCTAAAGGTCGGGGAATAGAAGATGGTCGCCTGCCTGCTCCCTTCTGCTAGCTGGTCCGAGTCGTGGCCCCCGCTTGCCAGCCGCAAGGGTAAGTCCCGTTTGCGCTTCCAGCGCCTTGATCCAGTCCGCTGCCCCGACCGGGCGGCCCTTAGTCCGGGACGCGAGCAGGGCCCAGATCGCGGCTTCATCCTCCGCTGCCTTCAGCAAACCTGCAAAGTCCGGGACCCTGGCCAGGATCGGTGCCGTGATCACCACCCCGTCATCCTTGCCCTTCAGGTGAGCTCGTGCGCTGGACCGTCCCTGCCAGAGATGGCCGGTCACCTTGAGGCGGACATGGATACGGGCGCTGTATCGGCGGAGCGCTTCGACAAAGGTCGCCCGCAGGCCATCTTAATGGCTGAGCATCATGTTGAAATGAACTTGGTTGAGCATGAGGCAATAGGCCCAGATCTCTGTGCTCGAGGCCCTGGCGGCCTTGGAGATCAGACCGAGATAGGCGGCTTAGTCGCCGTCATTGAAGAAATCCGGTTCCCGGTGATTGCCCCTTTGGATCACAATGTGGGGCGAGCCGGGGACAACGAAGCCGGCGAGTTTTTCCATTTGGGTGTTCCGGGCTGTATAGCTCTATCAATATAATAGCACCGTAGTTTCACATCGCGTCACCGACATTCAATATAATTGTGACGATATATAATATTACTTCAATTCTATGCAATTTTTTCTTACTACATTTTAATTGCGAGCGACATCATTACAAACATTCCCAATATTGCAGGTAAATACACTAGCGCAGTACTATAAATTTTAAAGTAGTCTAGTAAAAATAGGGCGAAAAACGATGCAATTGCGCTCAAAATTGCAAATGCTCTGAATTCGATAATTCTACGGGACCTCCTTTCCGATATATCCTCACTCCAAACAATTCTAGAGATACTGTGCAATCTTAATCCTATTGCAACAAGAAATGCAATAAATAGCATAATTGTTGTGTTTGATCTACCAAAAATCAATAATATAACCGCAAATGAAATCATGAAATAAGATATAAATCTCATCAACTCATGCTTCTTCATGTCATTGCTCAATTTTTACAGTTGCTGTCAATTTCGTTTTTGACTTCGGCCGCTTGGGTTGCGAGCTCTCCCAACGAATCCATAATTTTGTCCAGGGCTGATCCGGCTGCAGGAAATGCCTTTTCCAATTGCTTTGCCATGCTACCCACAGCATTGCTTGTTGCAAGTTGGGTAAGCGTCTTTAGGCTCGTAGTAATAACCGGCGTCATGTTGCCACTTGAATAGGCTTTGTAGCCAGCGGCCAACGTGCCGGTCACAAACGCTCCATCAGCTATAAAGGTTGTGGTCGCTCCGAGCGCTGCTGTTGCTGGCGTATCAGCACCCAATGTAGCAACCTCTCCCGCTGTAAGCCCGATTGTGCCAAGCGCCCCTAACGCAGCAGTTTTTGTGAGGAATTCAGAGGCCTGTGAAAATAGCTCCGCCAGCTCGGCAGCTTTCTTCTTTGCAGCTCGACATGCGACTCTCCTTTCTGCATCGTCGTGGTCGATCACTTCTGGCAGGGCACCTACCACAGTTGTGACAACACCACGCCCCGAAAGCCCAAGTTGTCCGAGAACTGTGGCTGAATCCCAACGCGACCCCATCACAGTGGGCCCCCAGATTTCAGTCCCATCTGGGTCCATCCCATTCACCGGATCCCCGTGCACGTAGGCATAGACATTCATCCCGTCCCCGTACCCAATCGGGTCGGTCTGCAGGAACCGCCCCATGCCCGGGTCATAGGCCCGGGCCTTATAGTGATAGAGCTGAGCCTCCGGCAGGGCGATCTGGCCGGTATAGCGGAAGCGTGATCCCGCCCAGGACTGGGGCTCCCCATAGGGGCCATAGGTATAGGGGGTGATGATGCCATTGGCGCCGGCCGTGCCGATCACCGAACCCTGACGATCACGATAGAGCCAGCGCGGGTCATTGCCGACATTGTCGACATTATAGGCTGAGGGCCCGCCCTCCAACCAGAGTAGGGGATCGTCGGTCCCTGTCCCATGGACGTAGGAGCGCAGCAGGGCGCCGGTGGCGCTGTTGTACTCCGCGATCAGCCGCGCGCCATCATAGAGAAAGTCCGTCCCCGCGGCGCCGGAGGTGGTCTTGGCGATCCGGCCCAGGGGGTCATAGGCGATGGTCAAGGGCGCGGCGCCGCCGGTCACCCCGATCAGCCTGTTCTCCACATCATAACTGAAGGTCCGGACGCCATCTGAGGTCAGATTGCCATTGGCGTCATAGCCCCCCGCCGTGGCGATGGCCGCATCCCGGTTCAGCTGGTCATGGGTGAAGTTGGTGGTGGTCGTCGGATGCCCGGACCAGGCGGCCGGAGACACCGCCGAATGACGGTTTGAGCGGCGGAACGCCCCGGCGTCGCGGGGTTTCAGCGGGGTCGCTTCGGAGTGGAGACCAGTTGCCGCGACTGCGTGGCGGCCCGGGAGGGACTCGAACCCCCGACCTTCGCTTTAGGAAGACGACGCGGGCTTTCCCTTACGGCGTTGTTTCGGAACAACATATTCAAGGTCCGAATTTTCCACTCCGGGATTATTCCGGGACTCGCCCTCGACCGCGGCGCGAAGGTCAGACTCGAGCGCGTGGGCGTATATCAGCGTGGACTTGATGTCCTTATGCCCTAGCAATTGCTGGGTGACCTTGAGGTTACCCGTTCTTCGCAAGGTGGAAGTGCCGGCATGGTGGCGGGCGCCATGAATGACCCGGCCCATCGCCAAGCCAGCGCGCTTGCTTGCGGACAATAGCCTAGCGTGCAGGCCGTGGTAGGTCAGCGGCACTAGCTCGCCTGATGGGCCTTGCTCAAACCAAATTGTATCCAGCGAGGCCGCTCTTGCACGCCCTACCCGTGCGGCAATCTGGCGGGCGTCATCTGCTCGGAGTGGGATGACGTGGGGATCTTTCTTGCGCTTCTGAAGTATCAGGCGCGGGCCATCAGGGTCGAAGGCGTCTGGCGCGAAAAACAGTTCATTGAACCTGAAGCCATAGGTTAGGAGCAACTGCATCGGCATACGTGATGCATCGTCGCACTGCGCGAGCCAGGCCACTTGCTGCGCATCCGTGTAATATTGGATGCGGGGCGGTGGTTCTGGAAGTATGAGTTCCTGCCAGTTAATGGGCCGGAGCCCTGGCTCCTCCCATACCTTGGCGGCACGCGACATGATTGGCCTTAGCGTCCCCACTATGTCCAGGTTCACGGTTGCGTTCGACAGGCTGTAGGCTTTGGCCGTGCGCCCTTGCGCCTTCGTGTAAGTCTCGCCGCGTCGCTTCTCTATCGCCCTGGCAACATCACGTGTTGTGATATCCCGCAACATGCGATTCTTGCCTAGCAGCCTGACCATGATAGCAACGCGCCGCTCTACCGTTTCTGGCTTGCGGCGGTGCTGTCCCTTTTGAGACCACCAAAGGCCGGCGGCTTCATCCAGCGTTAGACCGTCTCGGCCAATACCGAGCGCTGCGTTGTCGCGGTGGTTACGCTCTACTTTCTCGGCTTTGGCGCGGGTCTCGACGCCGGTCGAGCCGTGAAAGCGACGACCTGCGATTTGAAAATCGTATTGGAAGTAGCGGCTCTTCGGCGTTCTGTAGACTGACATTCATGGGTCTCGCTTAGAAAGGCCCGCAAGTCGGCCTCTATATATCGGCGCTGCTTGCCTACCCGGATCGCACGAATGCCGGGTTCATCAGAAAGAGCGCGTAGCGTCTTTTCGTCAAGGCCAAGGAGCCTAGCCGCACCACCGCTTGTCAGGAAGGCACCCGCAGAGAATGCGTCTGCAAATCTAGCCTCTGTGATCGGCCCTAAGTCTTGATGCCCACTCAGTGCCACCATGCATCCCTATTGATTAGCAGGCCAAGGCGGGCCGCAAATGAATTCAGCAGCTCTGAGACTTAACGAAATGTGACCGCATGACCGTGCGTCGAAAGTTCGGGGGAGTTCTGGTCAGTTCGTTTACCGGCGCTTTTGCCGCTCTAGGAGTTAGATCGAATGGCAAGTTCTACCCGACTACTTCGCCCCGAAACGGTTCGAGAGCTTACGACCCTAAGCCGAACCACAATGCACGAGATGATAAAGGCTGGGACCTTCCCCCGGCCCCTCAAGATAGGGCGCTCGCGGATCGCATGGCCTGAAAAAGAGATTGATGACTGGATTGCGGCGCGCACTCCATCTGGCTCCGGCGCGCTCCCCCAGGTGGAGGTCTGAACGATGGGCACCTTCAACGAGGATTACTTCGAACCCGACGCCGGGGACCACTATAAAATGCTGTCGTTCGACTACGATGACTCCCACACCGTCGAACGCTCCAAAGCGATATCCCTCAAGCGTCTCGCTGACTTCTTTTATTCGCCGGAAGTCCAGGCGGTGATGGGCATGTTGGGACCATTTGTGAGCAAGGGTCGGCCTGAGTGATCAGCACCCCTTACGCCTCTGCGTCGGCCGACCTGTCCCCGCTCGGATTCCGCGTCCTACCCCTGATACCACACGACATCGGCCACCATGGCGGGCGCGGCAAGGCACCTGGTGAACTATCCATGGGAGCATGGCGCGGAATGTCGCGGTGGCAGCGGTTCCGCGACTCCGCTCCGTCCAAATTTGAGGTAGACCTGTGGGAGAAGTACCCCAAGGCGAACGCCGGTATCGTCATGGGAACACCCGTTGGACCCGACATGCACGTTGTTGCCCTGGACTTCGACGCGACCGACTTCGACGTGCTACAGACAGTGCTACGCGCCGCGCCATCATCCCCGATGGTGAAGCGCGGTCAGAAGGGTGAGACGCGGCTATACATTGCGGCCAAGGGGTTCAAGACCCGGTCCTATGATGGTCCTGACGGGCGCATCCTGGACGTGCTGACCGGCTTCGACACGCGCCAAACTGTCGTCCCCCCTTCGATCCACCCGGCGACAGGCAAGCCCTATGTCTGGACAGCCGGACCTGTCCCCGCCTCGCAACTTCCCGTCCTGACCGATGAGGATATGCAGGCTATCGAGGAAGCGATGGAAACGTGCGGCTGGGTCCGCGGTGGTTCATCCGCTCGCGCCAAAAAGGTTCTCGCGCCAGGGTCCGCGCTTCCAGATGACGATGACTTTTTCACCGAAACCAAGACGGCGGCCCTCTCGAATTTAGAGGCCTGGGTCTACGACTTGGACGTTTACGGCCTTCGCCCTGCGCGCAATGGCTATGAAGCTGTCGCGACCTGGAGGGCTTCTAACACAGGTCGGCCAATACCTGAGCGCAAGCGGAACCTCTCGATCCAGCCGAACGGGATATCTGATTTTGGCAATGGCTGGACAGGATCAGCGATTGATCTGGTTATGGAGGCGCAAGGGCTGGATCAGGCAGACGCCACCACCTGGCTACGCGACCGACTATTCCCACCGACTGAATTGATCGTCCTGGATCAGCGACCGAAACATGTACAGGAATCGCCGGAAATCGAACACGTTCCGCCGACATGTACAGTTTCCGCCTTCCAGCCTGACATATCGCAGCCCTTAGTTAGCCAGCCGGCGCCCGCTGTAATCAATACCGCCGAAGAATCCAGCGAGCTACCCGAACACCTGACTCGAGTGCCCGGTCTGCTAGGCGAGATCACGGACTGGATTTGCGCATCGGCCAAGCGGCCACAGCGAGGCTTGGCGCTAGGCGCAGCTATTACCCTGGTCGGGACTGCAGCCGGGCGTAAGGTGGCAGGCCCAACAGACAGCGGGACACACCTGTACGTCCTGGCTATCGCTCCGACCGGCGCTGGCAAGGATCACCCGCTCAAATGCATCGGGCGCATCCTGACTGCGGCCACGATGAAGGCGCACAATGGCCCGTCGCAGTTCATGTCCATGTCCGCGGTTATCAATACCCTGACAAATCAACCCCTGACTTTGTCCGCCATGGATGAGTTCGGCTCGTTTCTGAAGCGTGTAAATGGGGCAAGGTCTGGCAATCACGAGCAGGCCATCAGCGGTATCATGCGGCAAATGTGGGGTAGTTCGTTCGGAGAGATCGAAACGCCTGCCTATTCACAGATGCCTTCTCGCACCCTGGTTTCGCCCGCCTTTAGCATCTACGGCGTAAGCACGGCCGAGGAGTTCTATGCCGCGGTGGAGGGAGGCGACATTTCGAACGGCTTCCTAAACCGCTTTATGACAATCTCGACTAAGACTCGGCCTGCCAAACAGAAACCCACGGCCTCGATCTTCGAGGTTCCCGAGTCCATCTTCAAGGGGATGATCAACATCTATTCCATTGGCGGATTGCTTATGTCAGCAACCATGCACGCCGGACAATCTAACGCACCGGCCATGACGGTCCCTTGGGACGATGACCAGGCGGAACATGTCTACGACAAGCTAGATGCGTACATCGAGACTCGGGAGAAGGACGCCGCTTTCCTGTCGCGGACGGCCGAAATGGCGGTTCGGCTAGCGACTATCCGCGCCATTGGTATCAGCTACATGGCGCCGCGCATCACGGTAGCTGATATGGAATGGGGCCGGGATCTAGCCCTATGGTCGGCCGAACGCATGATGGAGGATGCTGGCGACCTCATGGCAGAAACTGCAACTCAGGGGTCTACAAAAAAGGTGCTAGCCCTCATCAAAAGTGAGGGGACGATCAGTCACAGCCTCCTAGTTCGCAAGATGCAGCACTCGCACAAAGCCAGAGAACTGAAGGACTTCATCCAAAGTCTAGTTGAGTCAGGGCAAATCACTGCCGAACAAGTTAGACCGCCTTCAGGTGGACCAGCGCGGGCGATCTATCGGGCTGCATAATCACCGGGAGCCGATAGCATTGGTACTAACTAGACGAACCGGGGAGCTTAAATCCTACGGCCCGTCACCCGGCAACGCGCCGCGGCGGATAGCAAGTCCGCCCTCCTTGTGGCCGTCTCACTGATCCGCACAGAGAACTGTAAGCCCTAGTTCTACAAGGCGCCGGATTGCTTCAGAGCGCGTCGGGATATCCGGCTGAACGCGGCGCCAGTCATCAATCTTGGCGGCTAGCTCATCCGATAGGCGGACCTGGACAAGGCGGGGAAGTATCGTCGGGCGTTTCATGCGTTTCGAATATCACAGCCATTGACCGATGCGAACGCATTCGTGTAGTACACGAAATGGTGGACGGCGAAATATGAGTCTCCCGTTCGGACTGACTTAGAAACGACGAGAGGGAGCGCCATGCTTGAAGCCGCAGCTACACACAACCAACAGGTAGGCGAACCAAAGTCTCGCTACATTGCCGCGATGAGTGCCGCGCTTTCCCTAGCTGAAGGTATCCGGCGTCTGGCAGAGGCTGGACTGGAATCTGCCTCTCGTGATTGGGAGGGCGAGCAGCTTCTGGCCTCAGAGATCGCATCTAGCATCGGCGAAAACGCCGGTCGCCTCATCGCAATATCAACAATCGGGGCAGCAACGAAGGCCACCAAAGTAGCATTGGCGGCCTAGACTCCATGCTTGCTGCCCCGTGAGGGTGTGGCTAGACCCATGCCATGAGCAGGCCGTTTCGGGATGGCCTCAAGCGTCAGTTTGGACGCGCCGCTCATGGCGTCTGAGTCGAAAGGCACAGGCGTCAGCATACTTAACCGACGGAACGTCTGCGGTTAAACCCTGAGCCCGAGAGCTTCACCCATGCCCGACGATCACCCCCGTATGACTACCAAGGAGGTATGCGCCCTGGCGCGGTACACTCCTGCCACGCTATGGCGCCGCATAGATGCGGGCCACATGCCAAGGCCAATTGATCGCGGCGGTGGTGGATACCTCTTTGACAGGAGATCCGTGCTCGCAGCGCTCGGCATAGTGTCACCGGCCGAACCCATCGCCGAACCTCAGGCAAGTTGGGACTTCGACCCCGATGCCTACAGTGCAACTCACGCTCGGACGCTACGTCGTCGTAAAGGCGCGGGTTGGCGGGATAGGCACAAGGAGCCGGCTGGTGAATCGTAGTTCACACCGGCTGCACCGTTCTTCACGAAGGACCGCCGCGCAGGTGCACCAGCCTATAGGCTAGGTTGTCGCCAATCCGCGTGAAGAACGTGAATAACGATAGTCGCAAAAACCCTTATATAATAAGGATATATCATCATTATTCACGTTGTTCGTCTTTCACAACACCTATGGATTTTGAGGCATTAGCCTAGGGGGCTAGCGGCTTTGATAAGACCCCCCTGTGAATAGTGAAGAACGTGAAAGACGGGCGGCACCCGCGCTTGATCACCCGCAATGCCTGGTACTTTAGAAGCAATTGCCCACCAGCCCCAGGCTTGTCTAAGCCAACGCTTCCCGCCCTATGTAAGGTCTGGGGAATGCGCAAATCTGACTTCGTGCGTTGGAAAATAGGGTTCCGCGCCTGAGTTTAACGGCATGGAACACGCGCCAAAATCAGAGATTAAGGTCCCAAAAGGCCGCGTAAGGCCCGCGCTGGCGACCGCAATCAGACTCATAGTTGAAGAGGGCTACACACAAGCCGATGCCGCTAAGTCCGTTGGAATGAATGCGGTTTCTCTCTCAATCGCCCTCAAGAAGCCACACGTAGTAGCCCTTCGCGCCGCTGTTAAGCGCGCGTGGCTGGGCTCGGAAACTGACAAGGCTTGGGTGACCGTTGCACATCTTGCCAGCACGGCTAGTTCTGAAGACGTGCGGCTGAAGGCGGCAAAGGTGTTTCTTGAGGCTGCAGGTGAGCTAGGCGGGGGAGATGCGCGCATTTCTGTTCCGGCTTCCCTGGTCCAAATCGTGATGCATCACCACACCACGCCCGACTCCATCTTGTCCGGTTCCGATGGTGTCATCGATGGCGCCGCCGCCTGCCGAGATTCTTGATGCCTCCGAAGGAAAGGCGGCAATCCGGGAGCGCTGCACGCGGGCGTTTGAAACTCGGCTAGGATGGGTAAGGCTTCGCCCACTAAGCGAGGGCTCGCAACGTGAAGACCATCAAGACCGAACTACCGCCTACAATCGTAAACTCGCGCTCCGAGATAGCTGGACTCCTCGCGGACCTCCGATATGCGGCCGGATTGACTGGCGAGCAATTTGACGAAGTCGCCGGCTGGGCGGACCGCTATACCGGTAAGCTGGAAGCTGGCATGAGATCCGGGTTTATCCTTGAGCCGGGCCGCATCAAAGTCCATCCAATGGGCGACGTATGGTTAGAGAGTTTTGGTCTGTCGCTCGTATTGATGACGCGGGATCAGGCGGAGGAGATTGGCGCCGTTCCTTGCAAGCCACGAGTGACTGCCCACTAGTCGCGAGTCCCGCCGTCAGATGCGCAGTAGCGCTTTACCGTCGCCACGGAAATCCCGAAGTGTAGCGCCGTTCCCTTGATGCTCGCGCCGGTCGATTTCCTCCAGGCAACCACCGCCGCGCCATCTTGAGCAAACGGTCTGCCTAGGCTCTCTTTCCCCCGGTGGGTTCTGCCGGTGGCCTGAAGGGACGCCCTGGCGGTAGCTCGCCCTTGCTCTGTCCTCTCCCTTATCTTGTGGCGTTCCATGTCCGCAACCTGCGCAAGGACGGCTAGGATAATCTCGCCAACGCCGCGGCCGATCTGTCCAAGGCCGTAAATGTCTACCGTCACACCCATGTCGATTAGCCGCCTGACAGTGGACTGTACGTCCAGGGCGTCGCGGCCCAAGCGGTCCACAGCATAGACACATACCGTATCGCCCTTGCGGACTTGCTCTAAGAGCCTGGAGAAGTCGGGACGGTCCGCCGCCATGGTCCCGCCGCTAACACCCTGGTCAGCAAACTCCTTGTCGAAGTCCGACCCGAGTGCGTGGCGCTGGGCTTCGATAGACTGGTCTCCGGTCGAGACGCGATAATAGGCGATACGCATGTCTGGCTCACAAGTTAGGGGCTGTCGTCTCCCCGGCTCATAAGATGGCTCATATGTGGCGTCAACATATCTTTTGCGCCATAGCCCGTAACTTAGAACTTATGCGCCTATCGATGAGCAAGCTCTTCTAGAGATGCTTGAGCCCATGCCAGCCTCTGCCTGGTCAAGGCCTCGCCCTCAGAAGCAGCAATAAAGGGGGCAAGGCTCCCGCCTTCGAATTGCGCCCGTGCAAGTTCAATCTGCTTGTCCCGAAATTGCTCCCACACCGCCTGAACTTCCCAGAGATCCTCTCCGAGATAATGAGACAGATTTAGAAGCGCCTCATGTAGCTGCGCGGTCGCAGTGTTGTATGCAGCGGATGCCCGCGCATTCATCGCCCCCTGAGTCCAATAGCCTTCTGGCTCTATCGTCTCCGCAATGGATGCATCTACCTCCAAGTTCTGAGCAGCGATCTCAACTTCCCTGCGCTTGCCGCTTACTAGACGACTCACTGCCGCTATGTGCTCGGGAGATAGGCCCTGCGCCTTCATCTTTGACGCTATGTCGGCGAGCGAGGAGTAGCGGTCGATCTTCTCTTTGGTTGCGGCGCCAGTAATGGCCCGCTGAAGAAGGTAGCCAGAGCCAGCCAGAAAAGCCCCTATGACCAGTGCGAAAAGATGAGACCCATCGACCATTGATAAGACCGAAACCAAAGCGATGTCCCCGTAAACGATGCCAGCCAAGGCTAACAGCATGATCGCAAGCGGGGAACCATGATGCGCTTGCGAGGTTGGACCCGATCAAGACGACAGCGAATGCCCCTAAACCCCCTCCGATTTACCCAATCGCGATGCACCTGCCGATTCGCGCCGGGGCCGCAAAAGATGCTTGCATTGGCAGGGGGGGTAGGAGGGGTGGGGGGGGTAGGAGGGGTGGGGTAAATCATCGCGTTCGCGCGCGTATATAAGTATTGCGCGAGGAAATTTTTTCGAAAAAATCAGCCTGAAATTTTTTGCCGTTCTAGAAACTTACTAGGATAAACCCCGCTCTAGGCGGATGTATTTTTTCCACTATGCGTGATCACCCAACCACGCACGTGCTATCGTATCAGGATGAGAAGATTTGCATGAGCCTGGACCTAAAGCGCGGTTTCTGCAGGGTCGACTAAACTACTACTTCCAGCAAGCGGCGGAATCTGTGAAGCGAGAATTTGCAGATGAGCTACAGCAGCTAGCCGCCGAGCAATCCAGCCGGCGATCAGAGGCTAGAACTGGACCGTAGGATGAGTCTACTGGAAGCAGGGGTCTGGTACATTGCAGGGTTTACCATCCGAGCAACTGTCGCCCTGGGGGCGCTCGCAGCTATATCTTGGCTAGTCCCGTGGGTGGCAGGATGGCGAGATGGCAAACCTCCTGCGCGATAAGGCTGTATTAGTGAAGCGGTATCCACTGTCTTTCTAGAATTGGGAGCAAATTCGTCTGGCGCCGCAGCCGGGGAAATAGCTACCGGCCGGAATGGTTGCCGTTTAGGCATTGTCCGAATGCTAATGGTTCGTCCAGCATGTCTGGTAGACCCTAGTGATGATCGGCGGTTTCTATTGAGTCTTTGAATCGACGGATGTCGGTTGAGAGAATTGCAGCTTCGTCGCGAGCGTCGAGGATCGCTGCGGCGGGACGAAGGTCCCAATCCTTGGCTCTAAACGCCATCACCTGGCCAGGAACACCGCGCATGTCTTCGCGAACGTCGAAAATGATGCCGGTTGGCCTTCCTTCGTGATGTGGAAAATGCGCGTACGTGCCGTGAATAAACGCGTTTCGCGTTTCAACGTGGTCCTTGATCCTGGCGGCCAATGCCTCCGCAGCGTTCAAGAGATCAGAGCGTTTTAGCCTCTTTCGCAGCGTCGTGATCCATGTTCCTACCGCCAGCCCCAAGGGTGCAGCACGGATGCTGACATAGGGGTAGATTGGTTCGCCCCCGTTCTTCCGCTCCCTGTTCCCGCCATAGGTGGAATAGTCGAGCGCCAACCGCATCATGTGCTCGATTTGACCTTGGATCGCTACTAGCTCACCGAGGGCCAGCTTTTCTTCTATAGATAGCGGGATAGGCCATGCAGGGTGTACTCCCATAGTCACTCCAACTTGATAGCCGTCCGGCTGGTGCCACTATCCCAGAAGCCTCAGCCTAGAACGGTTGCAAAACAAAGTCCGGGACTATTCCGGGGCGATGGTCCCGGAGTTCGGAGATTTTCGGTCTTTGTTCCCAAAACGTGCGAGGAACTATAGACCGTCACCACGCTTGAAACCCTTACAGGATAAGGAATTTCGTGGCGGCCCGGGAGGGACTCGAACCCCCGACCTTCGCTTTAGGAAAGCGCTGCTCTATCCTGCTGAGCTACCGGGCCTGCTGTGCTTAGGTTCTAGCTGGGTTAGAGCGACCTGTCAGCCGTCTAACCAGTCGATCATGCCCAACTTTGCCATCCAGGATAGGGTCATCATAGCACCGCGCCTTTGGGAGATGGGAAGGCTTAGTAGCAGGTCCTTGGCAAGGCTGGGGCCCGACGTCTGCAGGTAGGCCAGGATCGTGCGGGCGTCGGCGATGGGGGCCCGCCACTTTTGGAACATATTGTCCAACTCTGTAGCGGCGACGCGATCCAGGTCGGCGGCACTGATACCGGGCCGCAGGGATAGCCGGGTATCAAAACTGATGACCTGTGACGCGAACCCGGCGAAATCAGCATAGGGATCGCCGCGCACAGGGTTGATGCGCGCACGGGGCGGCGGCGGTGTTTCAGTGGCGGCCCGCACCTCGCTCAGGTGCGCAAACAGTTTGTTGAGTTCGCCGACCACCACGGGCCAATCAAATGTGTCGCGCACCCTGGCCTGTCCCGCAGCCCCAAGAGTGCGCCGCAGGTCTGGATTAGCGGCGAGATCAGCGATTGCCCGCGCCGCCTTGCCCACATGCACCGCCGTATGAGAGGCCACAGCCCCTACATAGCTCTGATAGGTCTCCTGGCCGACCCCGTGCCGGGCTGCCAAGAGTTCACCAAATAGACCAGACTGCCCGCCCAGGGTGGGGATCAGAAATCCCTCCTGCCCGTCGCGCACCGTGAACCGGTAGCCATCCCAATCGCTGATCACAGCCGGCAGACCAGCAGCCATGGCCTCAACGGGGGTAATGCCGAAGGTTTCCTGGATATTGTCCACCAGGGAGACGAAAATGTCGGCGGCGGCCCAGAGGTCCGATACCAGATCGGCGCGATTTCCGTCGACGAAGGTCACCGACACATTTGGGCAATAGGCCCGGGCCGCCTGGACATATCTGGCGTGATCCTGATCGCCATTGGGAAACCAGCCTGCCAGAGCAAAGTGCAGTTTCTGACCACAAAGGGCCGCAGCCTCTTCCACGGCCCGGAACATGGGCTGGGGAAAGGCCTTTTCAAAAAACGAGAGCCGACCCACCCAGAGGATCAGAACCTCGTCGTCGGGAACCTTGAGGTCGGCGCGAAGACGGGCTCTGGCGGCTTTATCCTGAGAGATTGCAGCAAACCGTGCGCCGTCCACCCCGAGGGGGATGATCGGCAGGCGGGGTCTTGGCGAGCTAACAGCCCCTAGCCGTTCCTTGAGATGCTCGGCCAAACCGTCAAACATGTTGGTCATGGCCGCCTTTACGGAGGGCGAGGTGCAGATCAGGGCGTCCCAGTCCTGGACAGGGGCTAGGGCGGCCGTGGAGATGTCCTGACGCATGGCCGGCGGTGCCAGGGTATGGATCAGACCCACCAGGCTGAAGGCCTTGTCCCCCAAGGTTCGGCGGCGGTTCCAGGCCAGTTCAGAGAGATCGGCCTGACCCCGGAATAGGGTTCCACCGGCTGCAGCGCCGTCCGTCGCCAGCAATCCAGCCCCCGCCAGGCGCACGCTCGGCGTCTCCGTCGGAAACAAGTCCCCCGACAAGACCTCACCGCTGATGGCGTCGGCCGACAGAATGTCGATCTGCTCATAGCCCCCATACTGGGCAAGGGCCCGATAGAGCTGCAGATTGGCGACGTCTTTGCCGAAGGGATTCTGTTTCAGGCCCAGACGCCCTGGGGGATGGTAGATGGCTAAGCGTTTCGTCAAAGGGCGCCTCGAGATCACGACGTCGGCCATGGGGTGATTGTGGTGCATAGCCGTGATCGAAGCGTCCGTCGATGCGCCGTCTTCGCAAGTCTTGAGTGGTCAGCTATCCTTGGAAATGAAGGCGCGGTTCGGCGTCGGATTGGGGAAACGGTCGATGGGCGTGTTTAAGCTTTTGCGCGTGCTCTATGTGCAGGTCCTGATCGGGATTGTCCTGGGCGTGGTCGTCGGTGCCCTTTGGCCGACCCTTGGAGTAGATCTGAAACCCCTGGGTGATGCCTTTGTCAGCTTGATCAAGATGGCGATCGCTCCGGTGATTTTCTGCACGATAGCCGGCGGCATCGCCAAGATGAGCGACCTAAAGGCGGTCGGCCGGTTAGGGGCCAAGACCCTGCTCTATTTTGAAGTGGTCTCCACCCTGGCCCTGGGGCTCGGGCTATTGGTCGGCGAGGTCATCAAACCCGGCGCGGGCCTGAATAAGGACCCCAGCACCATCGATCCCTCCGTGGCTGCGGGCTATCTCGAAAAGGCCAAGCACAGTGGCGGCGTGGTGGAGTATCTGCTGGACCTTATCCCAAAGACCTTTTTTGCGCCCTTCGCAGAGGGGGCCTTGCTCCAGGTCCTGCTGATCGCAGTTATCACAGGATTTGCCATCACCCGAATGGGATCGGCTGGCGAAAAAGCCGCAAAGGCCCTGGACGATATTTCCCAAGTGTTTTTCAGCGTCATCGCAGTGGTGGTCAAGCTGGCCCCCATCGGTGCCTTTGGGGCCATGGCCTATACAATCGGCAAGTTCGGCCTCGCGACCCTTTTCAAGCTGGGGGCCCTGGTCGCCACCTTCTACGCCACCTCAGCCCTGTTCGTGGTGGTCGTGCTGGGCGCAATCGCAGCCCTTGCTGGCTTCTCAATTTTCAAATTCCTAGCCTATATCCGCGAGGAATTATTGATTGTGCTCGGCACCAGTTCGTCGGAATCGGCCCTGCCGCAGATGATCGCAAAAATGCAGACCCTGGGTGCGGGCAAGACCACTGCTGGCCTGGTTATTCCCACGGGCTACAGCTTCAATCTGGATGGCACCAATATCTACATGACACTGGCCACCCTGTTTCTGGCTCAGGCAACCAATACCCACCTGACCTTGATGCAGGAACTGACGATTTTGGGGGTGGCCATGCTGACCTCAAAGGGTGCCAGCGGCGTCACAGGGGCCGGCTTCATCACCCTGGCGGCAACCCTGGCTGTGGTGCCCGATATTCCGATCGCCTCCCTGGCCCTGCTGGTGGGCATAGACAGGTTCATGAGCGAGTGTCGCGCCCTGACCAATCTGGTGGGCAATGGGGTGGCGACCCTGGTGATTGCCCGTTGGGAAGGCGATCTGGACCGCCAAGTCCTGAAGGCGGAGTTGGACAAGGGCCCAATCTCCGCCGCAGGTTAGGTGGCTTAAGCCGCGGCGCTCGGGCGGGCCTTCACCCGCTCGAACCAGGCCTTGATGTTGGTGGCCTCGTCGGGGATGGGCTGGCCGACCATGGCTCCAAAACCCAGGAAGCCGAACAGCAGAATATCAGCCAGGGTGAACCGACCGGGGACCACAAAGTCCCGACCGGCGATCTGGCCGTCCAGCCAAAGGACCCGATCGCGGGCGATCGCCTTGAGGTCAGCCGCGCCCTCGGCGCCCACCAGCTTCATCCGGCTTTCAAACATGGGGCGGCCCTCAGACGCCCGGAAGCCATTGGCCAGGGGTTCATTGATGTTCAGGTCAATGCGGCGCACCCACATCCGGGTCTCGGCGCGCTCTTCAGCCGTGGTTCCGATGAGGGCCGGTGTCGGGTGCAGTTCCTCTAGGTACTCGCAGATCACGGTAATTTCAGAAACGACAGCTCCGTCGGCCAGTTCCAGGGCCGGGGTCTGGCCTGCAACATTGATTTTGTCATAGGGCGGCTTGCGGTTTTCGCCAGCCCGGATGTCCACCTCGACCTTGGGAATATCCAGGCCCTTCTCGGCCATGAACATGCGGACGACGTGCGGGTTAGGGCCGACGGAATTATAGAGCTTCATGGTGTTTCTTCCCAGGTTTGGAGTCTTTGGTTGATTAGCCGGAGCCAAGCCGGTCAGGTCAAGCGCGACCCCGCGTCAACCTCCGAAATGACCTAGCCGCAGCTGGCCGCCTTGGCCTTAATCTCGGGGTTATCGCGGGCCAGGCTCTTGAGGATCTGGCAGCGCTGATCATCTGATTTCACTGTCTTATCGGCCAGCAGATCGTCAGCAATTCGGGTCGGGGATTCATGGTCAGAGATCATGCGAACCCCGCCCGCCTTGGGGCTGTCAAATACCATCAGGTTGTTGGCAGAATTGGCGTTGGTCCAGGCCTTCCATTCCGGCAGGTTTCCGTCGACACCCTTGCCCGGCGCCCCTGTGGCGGCGAAGTTCACCCAATAGCTCATCATGGAATCCGACAGGGCTATGCGCCCTGGGGCATTGTCCTTGGTGAAGGCTAGGGAGTCGAAGGCGCCTAACAGCCTGAAGTGGCCAAAGACGAAGGGAATTTCGATGCTATGGCCAGCGCCCAGTAACTGACCAAGGTCTGTCACGAGAATCTTGCCCTCTTCCTTCCAGTCAAACCGGTATGTCCAGACCGCGCTATGGCCACCGGCCGCCATGCGGGCCGCCGGGGCGTCCACGGAATTTGCCCGCCACATGCGGCTTGGATAGAGGGCCGCCGCCTCATAGAAGGCTGGATCGCGCGCCACAGGCAGCTTCCCGCCGACATAGGTCACAAACTTCGGATTGAGGGCGTTGAAGAGCTTCAGCTCATCATGGTTGGTTCCCGTAATGACCGGAACGGCGTTGTACTGGGATGGCGTATCCAGCACGGAGTCGAGGCCGGCCGCCGGAACCACAATGCCATCTGCAATAATGCGGAAGGGGTCGAGATCACGGGGCTCGGCCTTATAGGCGTCATAGATGGCGCTGACCGGGGCTGAGCGCAGGGCCGCAGCGGTGACCGGCTGTCCCGCCCCGATGATCTTCTGGGCTATGGCAATTCCCGAAACAGGACTGACCACCGTCTTGCCCTCTGCCAGGTCCAGGGGCTCCGACTTGAAGCTGCCAGATTGGACAATAGCCCGCTGGAAAAGACCCTTGGCCCGGGGACTGGTCAGCAGGGTCGCCACATTCTGACCACCGGCGCTTTCGCCAAAGATCGTCACCCGGCTGGTGTCGCCGCCGAATGTCGCACCGTTCTGCTGAATCCATTCCAGGGCGCGGATCTGGTCGAGGGTCCCGAAATTGGCCGAAGCATCCTCGGGGATAGCGCCACCCTCCCGTAGGGCCGGATGGGCGAACCATCCCAGAGCCCCTAGGCGATACTGAACCACCACCACCACCACCTTGAACCGTGCCGCGAGGGCCGAGCCATCATACTGCTCAGCACGCCCCCAGGTGTTGGACCCGCCATGGATCCACATCATGATCGGCAGCTTGGCCTTTGCCGCTGCTTCCCCCGTCATGGGCGGGGCATAGACGTCCAGATAGAGGCAGTCTTCCTGGCCGGCGACCTGACCAAACTTAGCCTTGTCGACCCCATCCATCGCGCTGAGCTGCTGGGGGCACCAGGGCGCAGACTTGGTCGAGATCCGCGGCGCGGTCCAAGTATCCGCCGGGCGGGGTGCCCGCCAGCGCAAGTCGCCCACTGGCGGCTTGGCGAAAGGAATGGCCCGCCAGGCCTGGGCACCGGTGTCCACATCCACATAACCGACCACCGGACCATCGTGCAGGGTCCGCGCAGTGGCGGGATCGGCGGCAATCTGCGCATGCGCCGAAAAAGCCGACCATAGGGCCAGACAAGCTAGGGTGGAGACGATGCGCTTCATTGAGACCTCGGGGGATTTAGGCGCGAAGGATTAGGGGTTTTGATCGCCCGCGCCAATGGCGGAATTGGCTAGAAGCGGCCGCGAATGCCCACATAGACTCCGCGCCCCATAGAGCCATAGTCACGGGTGGGCTCATAGCGGCGATCAAAGAGATTCTCGACTCGCCCATAGACCTCAAGCCCGGCCCTTAAGGGGTGGGATATCCGCAGGTCGGTCAGGGCATAGGCCTTCAATCGGTATGTGTTCGCCGCGTCTTCGAAGCTCTCACCCACATAACGGATGCCGACGCCCAAGCTGACGCCGGACGCCGTAAGATAATCGGCATTCAGATTTGCCTGATGTTTAGGGCGACGGGCAAGGGACTTGCCTCTGTTGGGCGCTGAAGACGCCCGATTGGTAGCGTCCACAAAGGTGTAGTTACCGCTGAGGGTCAGATCCTCCATCCTGGCGTCTGCTGTCAGCTCAACGCCCTGGGCCCGGGTGCGGGCAATATTGTCGTAATAGCCATATCGACTAACGCCCTTGGGACGGCAAACTGCGCTGGTGGCCCCGAAGGCGCAGGAGACGAAATCGATCTGGTCCTGGGTTTGACGCTGAAACACTGTGGCCGCGATCCTCGCGTCCAGACCCGCGAACCTGTGTTCAACCCCAAGATCGCCGCTATTGGCGGACTCTGGGGCAAGGCTTGGCGTCCCGTATTCACTGTAAAGCTGATAGAGGGTCGGGGCCTTGAAGCCTTGGGCGAAGCTGGCCCGCACAATGGTGGCCGCATCGGGCAAACGCCAGGCCATGGCGACCTGGCCTATGGTGTGATCGCCGAAAGCGTCGTGGCGATCATGACGCAGGCCAATCGTCAGGGTCAGGTCTGAGACCACATCCCCGATCGCCTGGGCATAGACACTTGTAAGCCCCGTATGAGCGACAGCCACTATGGGGTGCGGATCATAGGAACTGGGGGCCGCGGTGTGCGACCGCGAGGTCTCCCGCTCAGCACCAAAGGTCGCTTGCCAATTGGGGGTGAGTTCGATGACTCCCTGATATTCTAAGCGCCGGGTCTCGCCTTGGGTCTGATAGGTCAGGGACGTCACAGCTTGGGTTGGGTCAAAGCTATCTGTGTCCGTAGCGGTCTGGGAAAGGCCCAGCCGGTTCTTTAGACGACCATCCGCCAAGGGGAAGCTGAGACCGAGATAGCCCAGTCTGGTTTCAGTGCGGCTGTATTCGGTGTCATCGGCGAAGGCGTAATCGGGCGGTGGGAAGCCGTCGATCTTGACTCGACCCCGAGACCATAGGGCCCGAAGGTCCAGACGGACCTCGCCCGGCAGATCATAACGGGCCCGACCCGACAGTCCCTGATGGCGGAAGCCGTCAGGTTCGCGCCCTCCGCGAAAGGCCGAAACGCCGGTATTGGCAAAGCTTTCCCCCGAAAGGCCCCAGGACAGGCCCTCCGTGACGCCGCTGATGCTGAGCCGACCATCGGCCTGACCGAAGGCCCCGCCCTCCAAGCTCGCCGCACCTTCCAGTGGCTTGGTGGGCGAAGGGGTCACGATATTGACCACACCGCCAATGGCCTGGCTGCCCCACAGGGTCGATTGCGCCCCACGCAAGACCTCAATGGATGCCACCGGCCCCGCCAGAAGATTTGCAAAATTGTAGGCACCACCCGCCGAGGAGGGGTCATTCAGCCTGATGCCATCAACCAGAACCACGGTCTGGTCCGTCTCGGCGCCGCGAATTCTGACAGAGGTCACACCACCGATTCCCCCATTTCGACTGACGCCGACCCCAGGCAGGGTCGCCAGGAGATCAGAGATCACCACGGCTTGCCGAGCCTTGAGCTCTGCTGAGGTGACCACAGACACCTGTTGGCCCAGACGCCCTAAGGCTTGCGGCGTTCGGGTTCCGACTATGACGATCTCAGAGACGGGTGTTTCTGCCCTGGCGGTGAGGGGGTTGATAAGTGCGAGGGCCGTTGCGGCCAGCAAAAGAGTCTTCATGGGTCTATCCCGGTCAAGCGATGGCGAACCCCCGCTTGCACGGGGGCTCAAGGAAACATCGCCGCTCGGGAAATCCCGTTCGCTCGGCGCACCCCGGCCGGTCGAAGGACGATCGCGCCGGGCAGGTCTCCTGGCTTACGGGTCAACGCCCTTTGCACGTCGCCTTCCCAGGTCCGGACCGAGAGGGTCCATCACCAGTGGCATATGACGTGCGGGCTCGCCGCTTACAGTTGCGGGGGCAGTCCGGGATTTTCACCCGAGTTCCCTTTTCATCCCCGTCTCCGGGGAACCTGACGCAGGGGTAGGTTAGCTGCGCATCTGCCATAGGCGCAACGAAAAAGGCCGCCCTTTCGGACGGCCTCTGCGAATTCGGAGCTTTCGCTCAATCTTAAGCGGCGGCGGTCTCGGCCAGCTTGGCCTTCAACTGACGCTTAATCTTCAGGGCACGGGGCGACAACACGTCGTCGTCAGCCTTGACCAGGAAGGTATCCAGGCCACCGCGGAAATCCAGGGTGCGCAGGGCTGCATTGGTGATACGCAGCTTAAAGCTCTGGCCGAGGGCATCGGACTGCAGGTTGACCGGAGCCAGGTTCGGCAGGAACCGGCGCTTGGTCTTTACATTGGAGTGGCTCACATTGTGGCCGACCATGGGGCCGACCCCGGTGAGTTCGCAGCGACGCGACATAGCAGTCATCCAGGCAAAATAATTGGGTACGAACGGGCAAGCCCGCGCGGAAGAGCGGCGATATAGGGCAAGGCTGGTCGCCACGTCAAGGCAGGGCTGACTCTGCGGCACCAAACTCTTCTGAATCTGTTCCACCGCCCCCCTCGCAACAAAGCGTTCGGTTTGTGGTTAACGGCTGTTAAGCTACAATATGTCGTAGTGAACATATGCCGAATTGGGGGAAGTCACCGATTCGGTCCTGATTCGTTTCATCCGCGTTCCGAGAATTAACCATAGCCGTTTACGAAGCGGATGACTCATGCAGGGAAATCTGCATACATTATTGATTTTATGCAGTTTTTATCGCGAATTACCTGCGGAATCTGGGATTGGTGTGCGCACCGAAGAGCTGGCATCTCCCTCTGGGCTCTTCAGAACTAGTCTCGCGGGCGATGACGTGCGATTTCGGGAGCTGAGTTTCCGTCCCAAAGAGCCAAATCATGCAAAGTCGCCGCAACCTCCTGGCCTCAGCTGCCGCCTTTGGCGCTATCATCGCCCTGCCCCGCGCCGCCCAGGCAGCAACGCCCACTGGCGAAGCGGCCAAGATGTACGCGCTGTTCGACGACTTCATGGACATGTCCCTGAGGGACTCCCCAGTCCTGACCTCAAGCCTCGGCCTCGATAAGGGGACACTGGCCTGGACGAAATCAGAACTGGGTGACGCATCTCTGACCGCCATCGCCGATGGCAAACGCACGACATCGCGCAAGCTGGCACAGCTGCGCGCCATTGATCGCAGCAAGATCTCTGGGGTCGACGCCATCACCTACGACACAGTCGCCTTTACCCTTGAGGTGGAAGACGAGGGCAATCGGCGATTCGATTATGGCGGCGGCGGATCGGGCGCCCCCTTCGTCCTCTCCCAGCTAAGCGGTGCCTATCAATCCATTCCCGATTTTATGGACAACCAGCACACGATCGAAACCAAGTCCGATGCCGATGCCTTTCTCGCGCGGATGGGTGCTTTCGCCGTCTTGCTGGATGCGGAAGCTGAGATTGTCCGCCATGACGCCGGGCTTGGGGTCATCGCGCCTGACTTCGCTATCGACCGGGCCCTAGGCCAATACAAAGCTATGCTGGCCACACCCGCCTCAGAGACAACCCTGGTCAAGAGCTTGATCCGGCGGACGGCGGAGAAGTCTATTTCCGGCGATTGGGCCAAGGAGGCTCTAGCTCTCTATAATGACCGCGTCCATCCGGCCCTGGCCCGCCAAGCCGAGCTTTTAGAGTCCTTGCGCCCCAAGGCGGTGCACGATGCTGGCTGCTGGCGCCTGCCAGATGGTGAGGCCTATTACGAGACGTCGCTCAAGCTTTACACCACCGCCAAGATCAGCCCTGATGAGGTCCACAAATTGGGCCTGGACATGGTCGCCAGCCTCAGCGCTGAAGCCGACGTCCTGATGAAGAAGATCGGCTATTCCAAGGGTACAGTGGGTGAGCGCTACCGTGCCTTGGCGAGCGATCCGAAAATGCTCTACCCCAATACCGAAGCTGGCAAGGCAGAGCTGCTGGCGCACCTGAACGGTCTGATCAAGGCCGTCACGGCCAAGCTACCGGCCTATTTCGGACAGCTGCCCAAGGCACCTCTTGAAATCCGCGGAGTTCCTAAGGCCATCGAGGCTGGGGCACCCGGCGGTTATTATGACTCCCCGCCCCTGGATGGCAGCCGACCGGGGATCTATTGGATCAATCTGCGGGATACGGCAGAAAATCCGAAATGGGGACTGCCAACCCTGTCTTATCACGAGGGGATCCCAGGCCATCATTTGCAGCTTGCCCTAAGAAATGAAGCCGAAGACCTGCCCCTCATCCGGAAAATCCAAGGCTTCTCTGGCTATAGTGAGGGGTGGGCCCTCTATGCCGAGACCCTGGCCGTGGAAATGGGCATGTATGATAAGGACCCGGTGGGCCATATCGGCATGCTGCACGACGCCTTGTTCCGCGCCGTTCGTCTGGTTGTGGATAGCGGCATGCATGCCAAGCGCTGGAGCCGCGAACAGGCCCTGAAATACTATATCGATCACATCGGCGATGCAGAGCCAGCGGCGATCACCGAGATCGAACGCTATGCGGTTTGGCCGGGCCAGGCCTCCAGCTATATGGTCGGCAAGATCACGTGGTTGCGAGGTCGCGAGCGCGCGAAAAAAGCCCTGGGGTCCAGGTTCGATATCCGCGCCTTCCACGATGCGGGCCTGCTGGCCGGCGGGGTTCCCCTGACGGTGCTGGACAAGGTCATCGACGACTATATCTCCGCTGCAAAAACGCGCTGACACGGAAATTTCACGGGGGTTGAGCCTAGCAGCGCTTGCCCCGCCCTGATTCCCGCTCCAACTTCGGCGCATGAGCCACCGCCCCACCGGCGCGGCACCGGCCCGTCTTGTGGCGGTCCTGGGCCCGACCAATACTGGCAAGACCCATTTGGCCGTCGAACGGATGCTGGGTCATGCCTCTGGCATGATCGGCCTGCCCCTGCGGCTTCTGGCCCGGGAAATCTATGATCGGGTCGTTAAGGCAAGAGGCGCAAGCCGGGTTGCTCTGATCACTGGCGAAGAGAAAATCGTCCCACCACGGGCCGTCTATTTTATCTGCACAGTCGAGGCCATGCCATTGAGCCGGGAGGTGGAGTTCCTGGCCGTGGACGAGATCCAGCTCTGCGCTGATCCAGAGCGGGGGCATATATTCACCCACCGCCTGCTGCACGCCCGAGGCAAGTACGAAACCATGCTGATGGGTGCTGGGACCATGGCGCCCTTGATCCGAAAACTGCTGCCCAAGGCCGAAATCCTGACCCGGGAGCGATTCTCAAACCTGAGCTATGCGGGGTCAAAAAAGCTGACGCGCCTGCCAAGGCGTAGCGCCATCGTCGCCTTCTCCGCGGACCAGGTTTACGCCATTGCTGAGCTCATCCGCCGTCAGCGGGGCGGCGCGGCTGTGGTCATGGGCTCCCTTAGTCCCCGCACCCGTAATGCCCAGGTCGCCCTCTACCAGTCCGGCGAGGTGGACTTTCTGGTTGCGACTGACGCCATTGGCATGGGCCTCAACATGGATGTCGACCATGTGGCCTTTGCTGGGCTGCGCAAGTTTGATGGGCGGCGGACGCGATTTCTGGTTCCCCAGGAGGTCGGGCAAATCGCCGGTCGAGCCGGGCGCTATCGTACGGACGGAACCTTCGGCGTCACCGGCGAGTGTGAGGACATGGACGCTGACCTGGTGGAGTCGGTCCAGGAGCATCAGTTTGAACCGGTCATCGCCGCTGAATGGCGAAATGCCGAGCTGGACTTCACCTCCCTGCCTAACCTCATGAAATCCCTGGCGAGGGGACCGCATCGCGAGGGACTGACCCTATCGGCAGAATCCCTAGACGAAATCACCCTCAAACGTCTGGCTGGAGAGGCCGATATCGTCGAGCGCTGCCGGGACAGGACCGCGCTCACCCGGCTCTGGGACGTCTGTCAGATGCCCGACTTTCGGAAGACCAGCACAGAGGAACATCAAAGACTGGCCAAGGAATTCTTCTTCTGGCTGACAAATCATGGTCGGCGGATCCCTCCAAAGTGGATGGCTGATCAGCTAAGCCACCTGGACCGGATAGATGGGGAAATCGACACGCTATCTGCGCGACTGGCCAGTGTGCGGACCCTGGCCTATGTGGCGAACCGACCCGACTGGCTGGCAGATGCGTCAGGCTGGCAGGGCCAGACCCGGACCCTGGAAGACAAACTCTCTGATACCCTGCACGAAAAGCTGATGGCCCGGTTTGTCGATCGCCGGACAAGTGCCCTCATGCATGGCCTGAGGGTCCGAGAAGAGGTCCTGGCCGGGGTCGGGTCCGACGGTGCGGTGACTGTGGAAGGCCAGTATGTCGGTCGGCTGACCGGCGTTCAGTTCGAGGCTGAGCGTGGGGAGACCCTCCTGGCGGAAAAGGCGCTACGGGCCGCCGCCACGGCCGCTGTAGGGCCTGAAATCAACAAGCGATTGGGCCAGCTGGCGGCAGATGATGATCCGGCCTTCAGTCTGGGGCGAGAGGGCTTAATCCTTTGGCGCGGCCAGGCGGCAGGCGCGATTGCAGGCGGTGCCCCCTTCTCGCCAAAGGTGCGCCTTTTTGGCGACCTGGGTCATCCCGCCTCCCGGGAGCGGGCGCAAAGACGCATGGAGGCCTTTCTGGCCGCAGAGGCTGGGCGGCGGCTGGGGCCTCTGAAAAGGTTGGAAGAGGCCCTCTCTTCAGGCCAGATCAAGGGCATTGCTCGGGGCCTCGCCTTCCGGCTGATCGAAGTTGGCGGGATCCTGGATCGGTCCAGCGTCCGGGCGGAGGCCAAGGCTTTAAGCCCCCTTGAACGCCGCATGCTGAAAAGCCTCGGCATTCGACTGACCGCCTTTTCCATCTACCTGCCAGCCCTATTAAAGCCCCACGCAAGACACTTGGCTCAGGGTTTTGTCGATCGAAGCTGGCGGCCTTCCGCAGAGGGCCTGAGCCCCTTGCCGAGCGGACAGATCGACCCAAAGGTCCTTTCCGCCCATGGCCTACGCGCTGTCGGTCGATGGGGTGTGCCTATTGCGGAGCTGGACCGGCTTGATGACCTCATCCGTGCCGCGCCGCGCCAAGGCCAGGGCACGGTGGTTGGCCCTGAGATTGCATCTCAGCTCGGCTGGGGTGAGGCACAAATGCGCGACATACTTCGCGCTCTCAACTTCGCGCCAACCGCAAAACCTAAGCCCGGCGAGCCCACAGCCTGGAGGCGGCGCTCGGAGGTCAAGCCTTCAACGCCAACACCTGTACGACCGGCCTCGCCCTTTGCCGCCTTAGAAGCCCTTAAATCCGCACCCACCCCGGTCAGACGCCAAAGGCGTCGGCGGAGGACTAAGGCTGTTGCGCCATGAGCGAGGCGGCTGTTCGTTCAGATATCTGGCTCTGGCGCGCTAGGTTCTTCAAGACCCGGTCCCTGGCAGCGCGATTTGTGGATGAGGGTCGGATCCGGTTGACCAGGTCTGGGCAGGAAAGCCGGCTCGACAAGTGCGCGCGTCCGGTGAAGCCTGGAGACCAACTGGTCTTCGCCAATGGCGGACGGATCGTCGCCGTGCGGGTGGAGGCCTTAGGCGATCGCAGAGGACCGCCCGATGAGGCCCGCGCCCTCTATTCCCAAGTCGAGACCAGCTAGTAGAAGGCGATGTCCCCGATGGAACGGTCGGCTTGCAATTGGATCAAGACATCGGCGCGCTGGGGTGCCTCTGACAGCAAGGCCCGCGTTACACGTTCATAATGCGCGACAAAACGCCGGACAGCCGCCTCGTCCATCAAGCCCTGGATTGAGGCCCCAGCCTTAAGCAGACGTGCGCGCAGCTTATCTTCCTGTTCGAGGCGCCAGTCCGCCACGACGTCAAAGCTGGGAGCCCGAAGGAAGACAAAAGCATCGAGCTTGGCAAAAAGGTCAGCATAGGGTCCCTGGAGTTGGGCGTTCACAAACCCTCGCCATCTCCCGTCGGGGTCATGGACAGACTCCAGCTGATTGATAGGCGCTACCAGATCCGCCGGCGCTTGGGCGCGGGCCCCCACACACCAGCCCTCAAATAGGACCACATCCACGGGAGCAGCGACCTCAGGCCAAGCGTCTTGTGGCAAGGGATCATCGGTTGCCTTGTCAAACCTTGGAAGTCGAACACGCCCCGCCCGGCCCAGAGCCTGAAGAAGCTGGATACCCGCCTGCACATTATGGGTTCCTGGAACGCCGCGGGTTGCCAGGAGGGGGTGTACCTTGCCTGCCAGGGCTTGGCGGGCAGCGTGCGATAGATAGAGGTCATCCAGCGAAAGGGTGACAACCCCCACGCCCCGCAACTCCAAAACCTTAGCCAAGGCGGCAGACAGAGTAGACTTGCCGCTACCCTGGGCACCACAAATGCCCATGACGAAGAGACCCTTCCCCATGGCTGACTGAATTCGGGTGGCTACGGGTTCAACGACGGTTTGAATCGTTAGGGCATAGGTATGGGGCAATCCTTCCTGGGCAAGGAAATCAGCGATCCAGGCGGGAAGCTGCGGGCTTTGCAAGGTGCCAAGCTCCAATAGACGCGTAGCTCTTATCGAACCAATTCAGGGAATGAGCGTAATTGCGTTGGTGATCAAGTTGATCAGAAAGGCCTGCAAGCGGCCAAAGGACGCTGCGAGGGCGACAGACAGAACCCCAATAATCACCCCATATTCGATCAAGGTCGCGCCCCGCTCATTGGCGAGAAAACGCTTCAGATGAGATCGCGCAGCCAGGCAACCAGGGGCGCGTCCGCGGGGGGCATGGGATAATCCGTGAGGTTCGCCGGCTTCACCCATGCAATGGCTGTGTGCTCCTTGGCCGTCACGAGACCTTCCCAGCGACGACAGAGGAAAAGTGGCATCAGAAGATGAAAAGACTCATAATCGTGGGTCGCAAAAACGAATGGCGCGAGACAAGACTGGCTGACTGTAATGCCAAGCTCTTCATTTAACTCACGAATGAGACAAGTTGCCGGTGTCTCCCCAGCCTCGACCTTGCCCCCTGGAAATTCCCACAATCCGGCCATGGCCTTGCCCGGCGGCCGTTGGCAGATCAGCACCCGGCCATCCACGTCAATCAAGGCGGCAGCGGCCACTAGAAGGATATTTTTTGCATCAGACATGCGTCGTCCATTGCGGAGTTGTGCGGGCTTGGCAAGAGCGTCGGCTCACCCCTTCGGTCCCATGACCTTGACTTTACCTGTGGAAAAGCCCACTTCCCCGCTGCGCTGCAGCATCTGTGGCGATATCGGCGTTCCAGTCGCGTGTTGGCCCTATTGATCGGTCCAAACTGTCGAGCGCCCTGAAGAGATCGCATCGATCGTCCCGCCACGCGGGGGCTTTCCTAAAATGACCCGCGCTCCGCGACCCAGGCAAGACGCCTGCGGCCGCTTTCGGCGCATTTGTGAAAGACATGAAGTTTTGACTCAATTTTCCGACCTCGGTCTCGACAAGTCCCTGCTTAAGGCGCTTGCCGACGAGGGGTACACCAAGCCCACCCCCATTCAGGCACAAGCCATTCCTGGCGTTATGGCTGGCAAGGACCTGTTGGGCATAGCTCAGACGGGTACAGGCAAGACCGCCGCCTTCGCCCTGCCCATTCTTCAGCGCCTGGCCGCTGACCGCAAACCTGCCCATCGCCGTTCCTGCCGCGTCCTGGTGCTGTCGCCCACCCGTGAGCTCGCCACCCAGATCGGCGAGAGCTTCAAGACCTATGGCAAGCACATGGGCGTCTCCGTGGCCGTCGTGTTCGGCGGCGTGAAGTATGGCGGTCAGATGCGGGCCATGGCACCTGGGGTTGACGTGCTTGTCGCCACCCCCGGTCGCCTGCTCGATCATTTGGGCGAAAAGACCATCACTCTGGCAGGCGTCGAAATTTTCGTCCTGGATGAAGCCGACCAAATGCTCGACATGGGCTTTATCGTGCCAATCCGTAAGCTGGTGAAGTACCTGCCAAAGGAGCGCCAGAACCTATTCTTCTCGGCCACCATGCCTACCGAAATTGGCAAGCTGGCTGGGGAACTGCTCAACCCGAATCCCTTGAAGGTGTCTGTAGCACCCCAGGCCACCACGGTCGAAAAGGTCAACCAGAAGGTCATCTTCGTTGAGAGCGCCCGCAAGCGCGCCCTCTTGGCTGAACTGTTCGCCGAAAAAGACTTCAAGCGGGTCATCGTCTTTACGCGGACCAAGCGTGGCGCAGACCGGGTGGCCAAGTCTCTGGAGCAGGGCGGCGTGGATGCAGCCTCGATCCATGGCGACAAGAGCCAGGGTCAGCGGGAACGCGCCCTGGCCGCCTTCAAGGCGGGTGAGGTTCGCGCCCTGGTGGCCACCGACATCGCAGCCCGCGGCATTGACATCGATGCCGTAAGCCACGTGGTCCAGTTTGAACTGCCCAATGTGCCAGAAAGCTATGTCCACCGGATCGGCCGTACGGCTCGCGCCGGCGCCGGCGGCTCCGCCGTGGCCTTCTGCGGCGAAGAGGAGCGGAACCTCCTGCGGGACATCCAAAAGGTCACCCGTCAGACCATCCCGTCTGAAGATCGTCGCGGCGATCGCGGTCTTTCCGTCATGACCGCTCACATGCCGGCCGAAGCGCCTGCAGGCGAGCGCGAACGCGGTGAGCGCGGCGGCAATGGCGGCGGCCGTGATCAAAACCGCGGTGGTCGCAATGGCGGCGGCGGCGAACGCAAGCCGGAAGGTCGCTCAGACCTGCCGCCGGGCTTGCGCAAGCAACGCAACCGCCCGGCTCGCGCTGGCGGCAATGGCGGTGGTCAAGGCGGGAATGCGGGCGGCGGCCGTCCCAACGGCGAACGCGCCTCCACGACGCCGATCAGCCAAGCCAAGTTCCAGGGCCCAAAGCGGGCGGCCGAACCGGCCAAGCGCTGGAGCCCCGTAGACTAGATAAGATCGGGGCGGCGGGAGTGATCTCGCCGCCTCCTATTTCCGCATCAATCGACCTCAGCTGCGTATTTTGACGCGTCGCGCAGCATGCCGCCAATCTCTGAGGCGGAAATCTCCGCACCGGCCACCACAATATCGGCCGCCTCCCATGGACGTTCCTTCGCGAATAGCGCCGCCTCCCGGTGTCCCCATTCTTGGCTCCAGAAATCAACGGTCTCAGCGCCGTCCTGTGCAGCCACCCGAGGCAGTCGTGTCTCTACTCGGCTCTGAACCCAGATCCTAAGGTCGTAGAGCGCTCGCAAATCTGGACTTAGGGAAAACAGCCCCTCGACAATAACAATTCCGGCAGTGATCTCGATTGGCTCGCCAATCATGAGATTGTCCCATTCGAAGAGGCGCGGATAGGCGACGCCCTTTGTTCGAAGGTCTTGAATGGTCGTCCGAATTTCACGCCATCGCAGGTGTTGATGTGGAAATGGATCAAGGGGCGGGAAGGGGTAAGCCCAGAAGAACTCATCTAGCCCGAGATAGACCGCATTAGGCTCAAGGCGGTCTAGGAGCCCTTCGCACAGAGAGGTCTTACCGCCACACCCCCAACCATCAATCGCCACGAGGGTCGTTTCGTTGGGCGTTTCCAGGCCACGTATTCTGTCAGCCAAGGCGTCTAAAAAGGCTGAGGGGTAGTGGTTTGCGGCGCCTGGACGACGGGGAAGGCGAGACGTCTGATCTATGACCGATAGTCCCCGTTGATCGCCACATACTGCTTGGTCAGATCGCAGGTCCAGACTGTGGCCGATCCCTTACCGACGCCGACGTCGACGCTGACTTCAAGCTCAGCATTCTTCATGTAGGCGCTCATCTTGGCCTCGTCATAGGTTGGCGAGATCAGGCCATCCTGGGCGGCGACCAGGGGCCCGAACTGGACCCTGATGCGGTCGCGGTCGATGGGTTCATCGGCGCGGCCCACCGCCATGACGATCCGGCCCCAGTTGGCGTCTTCGCCGGCGAAGGCGGTCTTGACCAATGGGCTTTCGGCAATGGTCCGGGCGATCTTGCGGGCTGAGGCCGGGCTCTCGGCACCGGTAATGGTCACCTTCACGAACTTAGAGGCACCCTCCCCGTCCCGCACCAACTGCTGAGCTAGGTCAAGCAGGACAGCCTCTAGCTTTTCACGGAAGTCGGCAAGGCGTCGGTCGCCAGCGCGACTGATCTTCGGGGCACCAGATTGCCCCGTCGCGAAGAGCAGCAGGGTATCATTGGTCGACCGATCTCCATCCACCGTGACGCAGTTGAAGGTCGTGCGCGTGTACAGACTGACCAGGGTTTGGAGCGCCGCCGGAGCTATGGCTGCGTCTGTCGCCACAAAGGCCAGCATGGTGGCCATGTCTGGAGCGATCATGCCAGAGCCCTTGCAGATCCCAGCGATCTTCACCGTCTGCCCGTCAATCAGGGCCTCGGCATAGGCCCCCTTAGGAAAGGTGTCGGTGGTCATGATGGCGGCGGCGGCCTGGGCCCATCCGTCTTCATGCAAGGCGGCTTCCACCTCTGGCAGACGTTGGACGATTTTGGAATCATCTAGCAAGACGCCGATAACCCCGGTGGAGGCGACCATCACGTCCCGCTGGCGGCAATCAAACCGTTTGGCGATAGCAGAGGCATAGCGGCGAACCGCATCAGCCCCCGGCTTGCCCGTAAACGAATTTGCACATCCTGCATTGACCACAAGGGCGCGGACATCGGCCCCGGAGGTCGCCGCCAGATTCCTCTTGCACCAATCGACCGGCGCTGAGCCAACCCCGTGCCGGGTGAAAACACCCGCAGCATTGGTGCCCTCGGCAAACCGCATCACGAGGAGGTCAGGACGCTCGTGTTTGTAAAAGCCTGCTGTCCCAGTGGCCATTTCCACGCCGGCAATGACGGACATATCGGGAAAAGGCACAGCCAAGGGTGATACCGGCAGGGAAGACTTGGCGGGGCCAGCGGCGGCAGCCGACTTTTCCGCCCGGGCTAGGCCTGCGCGTTTCAAGACTGAGGTGAGCGGATCAAGCGCCCGCTCTAGGGTTTGTCCCATGGCGTCCACAGGGCCGGCGGCGGGCTTTTTTGATTTAGGTGGGCGGGTCATGGTTTGGCCCCTGTCGAAGCTGGCTTGGAAGAAACTTGCGGCGGCCGCGTCGGTCCAACCGCGAGGGCGGCCTCGGCGGCGGACTGGCCGCGGGAAGGCATAACAGCTTGGGCTGAGTCGGGCTCCTTTGGTGCGCCGGGCACTTCCGGAGGTGCCTTGATCAGGGTCTGGACCTTGGCGCGGCTGCGCAGCTTTTCCAACAGGTCGCGCACCTGATCATAGGTAAGGAATCGAATGATTTGGGGGCGAGCCGCCTCCAGGGTGATGGGCTGCTCCAACCGGCGATCTTCGACCTTGACCAAGGCCATGCCGCCATCGACGGCGAAGGGCCCGACCAGTTGCCCGACCTTGGCCGACTTCAGATTGGCTTCATAAGCTGGCGGCATAACATCGGTGGTGAAATAGCCCAGATCCCCACCATTAAACCGGGTGGCAGCATCTGTAGATTTCTCCATAGCCAAGGCCTCGAAGGAGGCACCCGTGGACAGCAATTTCTTGATGGCCTCGGCCTCTTGGGCGGTCGCCACCACGATCTGTCGAGCATGGATCTCTTCGGACCGTTTCGAGAGCTTCAATTGCTCCTGATAGAGGCCCCGGATCGCGTTCTCATTCACGGCGCTGGAGACCGTGGATTCTACCAGCATGTCGCCGAGTATGCGTTCCCGAGCGGCGGCCAACTTACGCTGGGCTGCAGGATCTTTGTCGAGTTTTCGCTTCAAGGCCTCAGCCGCCAGCAATTTCTGATCGACCACCTCGTCCATAACTCTACGAAACAAATCAGAGGTAATGTCTAAAGGTTCGCCCTCGCCAATCAGGCCTTGGGCGATGGCTTCGCGTTTAACGTCAGAGACCCAGACAGTTTTGCCATCAATGCGCGCAACAGCCTGATCGCCGGGCTCAGGGGGCTTGTCTGCGCCATCACGCCCTGAGCACGCCACCAGAACGAGGCAACAGACCAAGGCACCGATCAAGGCGGCGGCTCTTTCAAACCGGAAGGCCATGTTTGTTTGTGCCATTGCGTATTCGCCTCGCCTTGAAAACCCGTCAGGCCGCTCACCCGTCCCTAGAACAAGTTCGGATAGCTGGGAACCGTTTATCGGACTAAATCTTGCTCTAAACTTTTGAATTAGGGCTCTTTTTGTCCCTTTAGACGATTCCGTCCAGAGGGAAAGGGCCCTGGTCATTTACCGCGCAGGATGCAAAGGTCCCGCCGCTCTATTGCCCTCAGCCACGGAAAGGCTGACCCGGTCCCATTCATTTGAGAGATATTACATGCGCGAAGCCGTCATTGTTTCCTACGCCCGCACAGGATTGGCCAAGTCTGGCCGCGGTGGCTTCAATATGACCCCGACCGTCAGCATTGCGGCCCATGCAGTGAAGCATGCCGTGGCCAAGTCAGGCGTCGAAGCTGCAGCTATCGAAGACGTCTATCTGGGCAATGTCGCCCATGGCGGAACCAATCCTGGCCGCAATGCCGGGCTTCTGGCGGGACTGCCCATCACCACTTCTGGCGTGACGGTGAACCGCTTTTGTTCATCAGGATTGCAGACCATCGCAATGGCCGCCAATTATGTGCGCAATGATGGATCTGACGTGGTCGTCGCCGGCGGGGTCGAGTCGATTTCCATGGGCGGCGCAGGCGCTGCTGGCGCAGGTGGATTTGATCCGGAACTGACTGCCAAGTATCCCGCCATTTTCATGCCGATGATCGACACTGCCGACATCGTCGCCAAGCGCTACAACCTCAGCCGCGAGTCCCAGGACGAATACTCCCTGGAATCGCAGCGCCGGATGGCAGCAGCCCAGCAGGCAGGCCTGTTCGCCGATGAAATCGTGCCGATGAAGACCAAGATGAAGGTCGTCAACAAGGACACCAAGGAAGAAACCGTCGTCGACTATGTGGTCGATAAGGATGAGTGCAACCGCGCCGACACCACCCTGGAGGGCCTCGCCAAGTTGGGCCCTGTGCGGGGTGAAGGCAATTTCATCACTGCTGGCAATGCTAGCCAGCTCAGCGACGGCGCTGCTGCCGTCGTGATCATGGAAGCCAAGGAAGCCGCCCGCCGCGGCCTGTCACCCATGGGGGCCTTCCGCGGTTGGGCCGTGGCCGGCTGCGAGCCCGACGAAATGGGCATTGGCCCGGTCTTCGCCATTCCGCGCCTGCTGGAGCGTCATGGCCTCAAGGTCGCCGATATTGACCTATGGGAACTGAACGAAGCCTTCGCCAGCCAGTGCCTCTATTCCCGCGACACCCTGGGCATCGATCCGGCCAAGTACAATGTCAACGGCGGCTCTATCGCCATTGGCCACCCCTTCGGCATGACCGGGGCCCGCCTGGCAGGTCACATCCTGCAGGAAGGCAAGCGTCGTGGCGCCAAACACGTGGTGGTTTCCATGTGCATCGGCGGCGGCATGGGCGCGGCGGGTCTTTTCGAAGTCTACTAAACGACTGACCTGATTTTCGAATTTAGAGGGGCCCTTCCACCTTGGGAGGGCCCTTTTTCGAACTCGACCCCATGACGACTTGCCCCCTGTCGCGTTGACATGAGGGGGGGCCATGCTTAAGTCTCGCCCGCCCCGAAAAGAGCGGAATTTCCGGGTAGGCGAGGGCTTTCCGCCCTGACCGCCCCAGCCCCGCCACAGATCCGGACCTGCCCCTTGAGCTTCCTCCAACGTTTCTTCGGCTCCTCCAATGACCGCAAGGTCAAGGCCATGTCGGCGCGTGTCGCCAAGATCAACGCCCTCGAACCCCAGATTCAGGCGCTGACCGACGACGAACTGCGGGGCAAGACCCAGGAATTCAAAGACCGCCTCGCCAAGGGCGAAACCCTAGATCAACTTCTGGAAGAGGCCTTCGCCGTCGTCCGTGAAGCTGCCCGGCGGGTGCTGGGTCAGCGACATTTCGACGTCCAGTTGGTGGGCGGCATTGTCCTGCACCAGGGTGGCATTGCTGAAATGCGCACTGGCGAAGGTAAGACCCTCGTGGCGACCTCACCGGTTTATCTCAACGCCCTGTCCGGCAAGGGCGTCCACGTCATCACGGTCAATGACTATCTGGCCCAGCTTCACGGCGACTGGATGGGTCAGGTCTATCGCTTCTTAGGCCTTTCCGTCGGGACCATTATTCACGGTCTAAGCCAGGGTCAGCGCAAGGCGGCATACGAATCCGACATCACCTACGGCACCAATAACGAATTTGGCTTTGATTATCTGCGCGATAATCTGGTCTACGAAGCCGAAGAAATGGTCCAACGCGGCCATAACTTCGTGATCGTCGACGAAGTGGACTCCATCCTGATCGATGAGGCGCGCACGCCTCTGATCATTTCGGGCCCCACCGACGACCGCTCAGAATTCTACAAGACCATCGACGTCCTGATCAAAGAGCTGATCAAGGACCCGATCACCTACGACTTCGACGAAAAGCAGCGCCAGGTCATCCTGACCGAAGAGGGTGCCGAGCGGATCGAAGAAATCCTGATGGAAGGCAAGCACCTGGCCGAAGATTCGGCCGGACTCTATGACGCTGCCAACGTGTCCGTGGTCCACCATGTGAACCAGGCCCTGCGTGCGAATATCCTCTACACCCGCGAGAAGGACTATATCGTCCGAGCCGGCGAGGTGATCCTGATCGATGAGTTCACCGGTCGAATGATGACAGGCCGCCGCCTGTCGGAAGGCCTGCACCAAGCCATTGAGGCCAAGGAAGGCGCCCACATCCAGCCCGAGAACCAGACCCTGGCCTCGGTGACCATCCAGAACTATTTCCGCCTCTACACCAAGCTGTCGGGCATGACCGGTACGGCCTCCACCGAGGCTCAGGAATTTGGCGACATCTACAAGATGGACGTGCTGGAAATCCCCACCAATCGCCCGGTGGCCCGGATCGACGACGACGACGAGGTCTATCGTACTGAAGCCGAGAAGAACCGAGCAATCCTGATTCAGATTCAAGACTGCTATGTCCGCGGCCAGCCGGTGCTGGTGGGAACGGTCTCCATCGAGAAGTCAGAGGCCCTGTCGACCCTCCTGCAGAGCCACAGCTTCGAGCACGACGGCAAGACGGTGAGGGGCATTCCGCATAACGTGCTGAACGCCCGCTATCACGAGCAGGAAGCTGCCATCGTCGCTGACGCCGGCATTCCCGGCGCTGTGACCATCGCCACCAACATGGCCGGTCGCGGCACGGACATTCAGCTGGGCGGCAATATCGATATGCGGGTCCTGAAATGGCAGGACGAGCAGCGCGATCAAGGCATTGAAGTGACGCCCGATCAGGCCAAGGCCCGCAAGGCCGAGCTGGAAGCCGAGATCAAGGACCTGAAGGAAAAGGCTCTGAATGCCGGGGGCCTTTATGTCCTGGGCACTGAACGCCACGAAAGCCGCCGCATCGACAACCAGTTGCGGGGCCGGACCGGCCGTCAGGGAGACCCCGGACGGTCAAAGTTCTTCCTGTCATGCGAAGATGACCTGCTGCGCATTTTTGCCGGCGAACGGCTGGACTCCATCATGCGCACCTTCGGCGTTCTGGAGGGCGAGGCCATCACCCACAAGTGGCTGAACGGCGCCATCGCCACGGCGCAAAAGCGCGTAGAGCAGCGCAATTACGAGATCCGCAAAAACCTGCTGAAGTACGACGACGTGGTCAATGACCAGCGCAAGGCGGTGTTTGAGCAGCGCGCCGAGTTCATGAATGCGGCAGACCTTTCGGAAATCATCGCCGAAATGCGCCAGGATACCGTCGAAGATCTGGTGACCCGCCATCTGCCGCCCAAGGCCTATGCCGAGCAGTGGGACGTGGAGGGGCTGGATGCCCAGGTCAGATCTCTGCTGGGCCTGGAGCTCCCCATCGCTGACTGGGCCGCCGAAGAGGGCATAGCCAACGAAGAAATTCAGACTCGCCTGCTTGACGCAGCCAATGCCAGGGCCGCGGAACGGGAAAGCCTGCTGACTCCAGACCGCATGCGGGCCGTGGAAAAGAGCTTCCTCTTGCAGATGATTGATCTGCAATGGCGCGAGCACTTGATGCACCTTGACCACCTGCGAAATGTCATCGGGCTGCGGGGCTATGGTCAGCGCGATCCGCTGAATGAATACAAGACCGAAGCCTTCAGCCTATTTGAAAAGCTGTTGGTGGACCTGCGCCAGAACACCACCCGCTGGTTGATGACGGTCGAGTTCCAGTTCGCAGAGCCGGAACCCGCACCGGTCAGCAATTATCAGGAAATCCATGTGGATCCTGAGACGGGCGAAAATCTAGCGTCCGGAGCCGCCGCACCCTTACCAGTCGGCTGGGAGAATACCGGCCGCAATCAGGCCTGCCCCTGCGGCTCAGGCAAGAAATTCAAGCACTGTCATGGGGCTTTGATCTAGGCGCGATCAGCTGAGGGTGATGAAGAGTTCGGACTCAATCACCCACTGGCCCAACACCTTGCGCCAGGCAGCGAGATAGTCGCCGTGGACCTGAGGGGTGCCACGCCAGTCGGCGGTCCAGCGACCGACTTCACTGGCCCTGCTGCCATCGACGTCGATGCGCACCTCGGCTGGGGTCCGCACATAGGTGACGAAGTCTGGGTCGCGGAACTGGGCTGCAAAGGCCTCAACGACGGCGGGCGCGCCGAGGATCAGACTGCCGTCGCCGACAATGACCTTGATCTGCGGATCAAAGAACGGCTTCAGCCTTGTGGCATCATGGGCGGCGATAAACTTGTTGGTCAGACGGCGTCGGGCGCGAATGGCGTCTTCAGGCGTGGTCATGTCCGGTCAGTCCGCACCGATCTCAACCACGACTGTGCCAACCTTGTCGCCAGCCTCGACCTTTTCGTGAGCGCTGGCGCAGTCCTCTAGGGCAAACCGCCCTGCGACAGCCAATTGTCGCGGCTGCTCGGCGATCCAGGCGGCGATATCTGATTGCGCACGCCGCCGCGCCTCGTGGGGGGAGATCGGCAGATAGACCCCGCTGACCGTCGCATTTAGCCGCATGAGGCTCAGGGCTGGGACCTTGGGAAGGCTGGCCCCCTTGGAGGCGTAATAGGCGATGGAACCATTGACCCTCAAGCAGGCGAGGCTGGCCTCAAGGTTTCCGCCGAAGTCGACGTCGACAATGTGGTGAACGCCCTCGCCCTGGGTAAAGGCCATGACGGCTTCGGCCACAGGGTCGGTGCGGTAGTTGATCACATGGTCAGCCCCGCCAGCGTGGGCTCTCTCTGCCTTGTCCGGCGAGCTGACCGTTGCAATCACCCGGGCCCCCGCCCACTTGGCCAGCTGCACCGCATAGTGGCCCACAGCCCCGGCGCCACCGGTCACCAGGACCGTCTTGCCCTGCACAGGTCCAGCTAGGAACAGGCTGCGATGGGCGGTCATGCAGGGAATGCCAAGGGTCGCACCCTCAGCGAAGGACACAGGGTCGGGCAGGGGCGTCAGGAGGTCTGTATCCAGCTCGATGTATTCGGCTGCTGAGCCATAGGCCCGCCCATTGCGTTGGCCATTGTAGAACCAGACCCGCTTGCCCAACCAGGTCTCAGCCACCCCCGGCCCCACAGCTTCGACAATACCCGCGCCGTCACTGTTGGGGGTGATCTGCGGATAGGCCATTGGACCATTGCCGCGCATACCCACGTCAGAGGGATTGACCCCTGAGGCGCGCACACGGATGAGGGCCTGGCCCTGGCCAGCCTGTGGCTTGGGCCGATCTCCATAGATCAAAACCTGACGGGCGGGGCCGACGGCGTCGTACCAGATCGCTTTCATGAGCGCGTTTCCCATCAGGCCAAGGACGCCAGGAGATTGATCGACAGGGCCAGGACCACGGTATTGAAGGTAAAGGCAATCAGGCTGTGGACCGTCCCAATCCGTCGAAGGGGTTTCGAGGTGAATTCAATATCAGCGGTCTGGGCAGCTGTGCCGATCACCACTGAGAAATGCAAAAAATCCCAATAATCTGGGTCTTCGCCGCCAGGAAATTTCAGACCTTGAGCCCGCCCCCTGGGGCCGGGCAGATCGTCGGGCGAATAGTAGCGGTGGGCATAATGCAGGGCGAAAACCAGCTGCATAACGAACCAGGATAGGGCCACAGTTACGCCGGCCAGACTGACATGCATGAGCTTCACCAATCCATGGGCGGATTTCGCCAAGCCCAACTCGGCTGTGATGGCCGCGATACTGGTGGCGCAGGCGATCATCACCACCGCCAGGATCAGGCCCCGTCCTTCATCCTGCTGATCGGCGGTCGCCTCCATGTGCTCAATCCCCGACCCGGTCATATGACTCAGCATAGCGAGGATGAACCAGGCCGCGCCTGCATCCCACGCCAGGATGGCGCGCGTGCTCCAGCGCAGCGGGGTCGGTGACATGGCAAGGCCCAGGCTGACCAGAATCCCAACGGCAATCGCCGCCAATAGGGTCGGACGATTAAGCCAAATCCGCGCCCAGGTCTGGAGGGCGCTCCTGGTGGTTGGGGGTGAGGCGGGGTCAGTCATGACCCTACCTTAGCGCCTTGAGCCTGTGTCGCGAAGCCGCCCCTTTGAGAGTGCTCGGGAGGGCCACAGGATTTGGTCATGCAGGCTCCAATGACTGTTACGTTGTAAATTTATTTCGTAAGTTCTAACACGTAAAAGCGACTGATTTCTTCAGGGCGCGTTCAGATCCGTGGTCGCGAGTCACCAGATCAGGACAAGTCCTAAGCGTATGAATTAAGGCCCCTCTGCCCCCTGGACGACGACGTCCAGAGGCACGGGGCTCTCGGAGTGATAAATGCCTCGCGTGCTTTCTGAAGCTGATGTCATCGATTTCCGTGATCGCCTTTGCGAGGCGGCGGAACGACTATTTGCAGAACATGGACCCGCCGCAGTCACCATGCGTCAGCTGGCCGCCGACCTAAAGGTCAGCCCTATGACACCCTACCGGTATTTCAAGGATAAGGATGACATCCTCGCGGCTGTGCGGACGAATGGCTTCAATCGCTTTTCAGACGCCTTGGAAGCGGCCTTTGAGTCCGTTGAGGGTGGGCGGGCCAAAGGAGCGGCGGTCGGCGAGGCCTATCTCAAATTCGCCTTTGAACATCCCGCCACCTACAAGCTGATGTTCGACCTAGATCAGCCCGACGAGGGCAAGTATCCAGACCTGACAGCGGCCGCCCAGCGGGCTCGGGAGACCCAGACTCACTGGGTAAAGGGCCTGATTGCAGAAGGAATTTTTGCAGGCGATCCCAATGATATCGGCCACCTATTCTGGGCAGCAACCCATGGGGCTGTGGGGCTGGAATTGGCGGGCAAGATTCCTCAAGGGGCTGCCCGGAAATTGCATCGCGACCTCAATCACGCCCTGGCCCGCGGCCTTAGGGCGTAAGCGACATCAGGATTTTTCCACCATGGCACGCTACGATTTTGCATCAGACAATACGGCCGGCACCGCCCCGGAGGCCATGGCGGCGATCCTTTCTGCCAATGATCTCGGCCCGGCGGCAGGTTATGGCGCGGACACTGTCACAGCCGAGGCCGCCAATGCGGTGCGGGCCTGGCTAGACGCCGATGCTGAGGTGCGGTTTGTCGCCTCGGGCACAGCGGCCAACGCCATTTCCCTGGCCGCCCTGTGCCGGCCCTTCGAGGCTGTACTGGCCCATGAGCATGCCCATGTGACCACAGATGAAACTGGGGCGCCGGGGTTTTTCGGACACGGTCTGGGGATTATCGGCCTACCGGGGGCCTCCGCCAAGATCGACCCCGATGCCCTAGATCAAGCCCTCTCAGGGCAGGACTCAGCCCACAAGCAGTCCCCCGCCGCCCTGTCTCTGACCAATGCCACGGAATATGGCGCAGTCTATGCCACGCATGAGGTGAACCGCCTCGCCGCCGCCGCCCGGGCCATGGGCCATGCTGTACATCTTGACGGCGCTCGCCTCGCCAATGCCGTGGCAGCTGGGTTTAATCAAAAGGCCATAGCCGCTGCCGGGGTGGATATTTTAGTCCTCGGCGGAACCAAGGCCGGCATGCCGCCCACCGAGGCCATTGTCATCTTGAACAAGACCCTGACCCGCCGGTTCGACGCCCGCCTCAAGCAATCAGGGCAGCTGCCGTCCAAGGGCAGGTTCTATGCTGCGCCCTTTATCGGCATGTTGCGGGACGGGGCTTTGGAACGCCACGCCGCCCACGCCAACGCCATGGCCAGGCGCCTAGCGGACGGCATGCCGTTTAGCCTCATGCACCCGGTTCAGGCCAATGGCGTCTTTGTGGACATGCCCGAAGACGCTCATCAGCGGCTGACAGCCGCCGGATGGGTCGCCTATCGCTGCTTAGACGGATCGGTGAGATTCATGTGCTCTTGGGCGACAAAGGCCGAGACCGTGGATCAGCTGCTAGAGGTGGTCGCAGTGACAAAATAATCTCGACGTCAGCTCAACCCACTGCGCCCAATGGCGTAGAACCGTTCAGACCTCTGCTTCAGCAGGGCCTCGACGCTCATCTTTTCCAAGCTGTCGAGTTCCTGTTCCAAGGCGTCGCCCACGGCCGTGATCATGGCAATGGGGTCAGCATGGGCGCCGCCGGGGGGCTCGGGCACGATCCGATCAACGATCTTCATCTTCAGCAGATCCTGGGCGGTGATCTTCAGCGCCTTGGCAGCTTCTTCCGGGGTTCGGGTTCCGCGCCAAAGGATGGAATTGGCCCCTTCCGGGGGGATGACCGAATAGGTGGCGTGCTCCAAGATCAGCACACGGTTGCCGCAGGCAATGCCAAGGGCGCCGCCAGAGCCCCCTTCCCCAGTGACCACAGCCACCATGGGAACCTGCAGCATCAGGCACTTTTCCGTTGACCGGGCGATGGCCTCAGCGACGCCCCGCTCCTCAGAGCCGACCCCCGGATAGGCCGCTGTGGTGTCGACAATGCTGATGACAGGCAGATGGAAACGCTCAGCCAATTCCAAGAGGCGGACCGCCTTGCGATAACCCTCAGGCCGGGCATAGCCAAAATTGTGTTTGACCCGGGTGGCGGTGTCGCGACCCTTTTCATTGCCTATGACCACCACCGGTCGGCCACGGAACCGACCAAGCCCGCCCATAATCGCCTGATCATCGGCAAACTTGCGGTCGCCGTGGAGCTCAACGAACTCTTCGATCAAACCTTTGGCATAGTCGACAAAGTGTGGCCGTTCTGGATGGCGGGCGACCTGGGTTTTCTGCCAGGCGTCCAGCTTGGAATAGGCCTCGGTGCGCATGGCACCGGCCCGCTCCCGAAGTGTGCTGATTTCGACGTCCATTTCGCCACTGCCTGTGGTGGCGGCCAGACGGGACAACTCTTCGATCTTGGCTTCGAGCTCAGCGATCGGGCGCTCAAACTCGAGGTAATGAGAAGCCATTCGACGGGTGTACTTTCCTGTTAAGGCGCGGGCGGAAACTAGGGCGGATCGGCGCGCGTCACAAGAGTTTCACGACTTTCGCCCCAAGGGATGCTTGGTTGCCACCACTTCAGCCAGGCGATCCGACGCCACATGCGTGTAGATTTGCGTGGTAGCGATGTCGGCGTGTCCGAGCAATTTCTGAACCACCCGAAGATCGGCCCCACCCTCCAGGAGGTGGGTGGCGAAGGCATGGCGCAGCACATGGGGACTGACCCGGGCCGGATCTATGCCGGCGTCGGCTGCTGCCTCGTCCAACAGCTGAGCAAACCGGCGGGGGGTCAGCCTTCCCGCCTTGCCCCGGGAGGGAAACAGCCAAGGATTGGTGGCGTCGCCCTTGGGCAGGAAGGACTTCCTCATCTCAAGATAGACCTTCACCGCCGCCCGTGCCGCTGGATTTAGCGGGGCGAGACGATCCTTCTCGCCCTTGCCGCGCACCATCAGAAAGGCCGGGTCCCGAGCCAGAGCCGCCAGTGGCAAGGCCGTCAGCTCCGAAATCCGCAAGCCCGAGGCGTAGATGAGCTCAACCATGCAGGCCAGGCGCGCGCCCTGCCCCCCATCCTTCGCCCCCGCCGCGGCGATCAATCGATCCACCTCGTCTCGGCTGAGAACCTTGGGCAGGCCCCGCCCCCGTTTTGGGGCGTCAACCCGCCGGGACGGATCGTCCGCACGCCAGGTCTCGCCAAGGGCAAAGCGATAGAATTGCCGGACAGCCGATCGCCGGCGGGAGGCTGTGGCAGGGGAAAGCCCCCGGTCGCTGAGGGCAGCGAAATAGGCCTCTATGTCTTCGGCTGAGGCCGTGGCCAGATCTGACCCTCGCGCCCTTAGAAAGCCTTGGGCATCGACGAGGTCTTTGGCATAGGCCGTCAGGGTGTTCTTGGCAGCGGCCCGCTCCACCGACATCATTTCCAGGAAGGCCTCGACCCACCCTTCACCCTGGCTCATCACAAACATCCATAAGACCGACGCGTGAGTGTACGCCGAGCTGGGCCAATCGGCGAGACCAAGCCGCGCTAAGCTTGGCGGAAGGCCTTGGCATCGTGTAAGTCTGGCAGGCACATGGATCCGCTCAGCCCCCTCCGCGCCCGCACCATTACCCTTGTCGGCCTGATGGGCGTAGGCAAGACCAGCGTCGGTAAACGCCTCGCAGCAGCCCTAGACCTGCCATTTCGCGATGCAGACATTGAGGTCGAGACCGCAGCTGGGCGGTCGATTCCCGACATTTTCGCCGACCTTGGCGAAGCCGCCTTTCGGGAGGGCGAACGCAGAGTCATTGCCCGCCTGCTGGATGATCCCCCACATGTGTTGGCCACCGGCGGCGGTGCCTTCATGAACGCGGAAACCCGAGCCCTCATTAAGAGCAAGTCCATCTCGATCTGGCTAAGAGCCGATGTGGAAGTCCTGGCCCGCCGGGTGGCACGCAAGGACAATCGCCCCCTCTTGACCGGGAAGGATCCTGTAAGCGTCCTTCGAGACCTCGCGGAGACGCGCTACCCCATCTATGCGGAGGCGGACCTTCTGGTCGATTCCGGCGACGCGCCCCACCATGTCACCCTGGATAATGTGATTAAGGCCTTGGCGGCCTATCTTGAGGCCCCCTTACCGTGATCAGAACCATTCCCGTTGGGCTTTCCGGCCGCGCTTATGATGTGGTGATCGGCCATGGCCTGTTAGCGGAGGCCGGGCGGCGTATCCGGCCCCTCCTGAAACGGGACCGGGTGGTCATTGTCTCTGACGAGACCGTATGGGGCCTGCACGGGACAAGCCTCGTCTCGGCGCTTGCCGACCAGGGGATAACAGCCGACACGATCGTCCTGCCTCCCGGCGAGCAAACCAAGAGTTTCGCTTTCTTAGAGGACGTCAGTGACCGCCTTTTGGCCCTCGAACTGGATCGTGGTGACCTGGTGGTAGCCTTTGGCGGTGGGGTGATCGGCGACCTGACCGGCTTTGCCGCAGCCATCTACAAGCGCGGCATAGACTTCGTGCAGATTCCCACCACCCTCCTGGCTCAGGTTGACTCTTCGGTGGGCGGCAAGACCGCCATCGACACCCCCCGGGGCAAGAACCTGATCGGAGCCTTTCATCAGCCCCGACTTGTCCTGGCCGACCTTGACCTTCTGAGCTCCCTGCCCGCCCGCGAGGTTCGCGCCGGATATGCCGAGGTGATCAAATATGGCCTGTTGGGTGATGTGGGATTTTTTGAGTGGCTGGAAGCCAATGTCGCTTCAGTCCTATCGAACGACCCCTCTGCGGTGCTGCATGCCGTCTCCCGCTCGGTCGAAATGAAAGCCAACATCGTCGCCCTTGACGAAAAAGAGGGGGGGCCCCGTGCCCTGCTGAACCTTGGGCACACCTTTGGCCATGCTCTGGAATCCGAAACCGGCTTTGGTGAGGGCCTATTGCATGGCGAAGCGGTCGCCGCTGGATCGGCCATGGCCTTCCGCTATTCCGCGTCTCAAGGGCTCTGCACCCTCCAGGATGCCGTGCGCGCTGAGGCAGCGATCCGGGCAGCAGGTTTGCCCACCCGACTGGCAGATGTCGCTACTTCCCCCTTCTCGGCCGATGCCCTTGCCCACCACATGACACAAGACAAAAAGGCTGAGGGCGGTCGCTTGACCTTTATCCTGGCCCGCGCGCTCGGTGAGGCCTTTGTCGCCAAGGATGTGTCCCGGGACAGCATTGTGGAATTTCTCAAACGCGAAGGTGCGATCTGATGGCCGCCATTCTCACCCTCGCGCCGATCGTCTTTGGGCTTCTCGCCCTATCGGCCATGTTCTCTGCTGCTGAAACCTCGCTGACCGGTGCCAGTCGGGCGCGCATGCACCAAATGGAGCGGGAGGGTGACCGTTCAGCTAAGCGGGTTAATCGCTTGCTGTCAGACCAGGAGACCATGATTGGCGCGGTCCTGCTGGGGAACAATCTGATCAATATCCTGGCCTCGGCCCTGACGACTGAGGTGCTGACCACGGCTATTCCTGGTCCCTGGGGGGTCGCAGCCGCGACGGGGATTATGACGGTCCTGGTCCTGGTCTTTGCCGAAGTCCTACCAAAAACCCTGGCCATTCTGAGGTCGGACGACGTGGCGCGCTTTCTGTCAGGGCCAACCCTGCTGGTGGTTCGGGTGTTCGGCCCGATTATCTATGCCATTCAATGGATTGTCCGACGCACGCTGAGCCTGTTTGGTGTGCGACTAGGCATGGAGATGGACGTCCTGGCCGCTCATGAAGAAATCCGCGGCGCTGTGGAATATCACCACTCTGAGGGCCTGGTGGAAGAGCGGGACCGACGCATGTTGGGCGGTGTGCTGGACCTTTCGGACATGGATGTCAGCCAGGTCATGGTCCATCGGACCTCGATTTCTATGGTTGATGCCGACCTACCGGCAGCAGAATTGATCGCCCATGTCTTGGCCAATGACCATACGCGCGTGCCGCTCTACCGTGGTGACCCCGAAAACATTGTGGGTATCCTGCACGCCAAGGACCTGCTGCACGCCATCTCTGATGCTAAGGGGGATTTCGAGGCCCTGGTCATCGACAAGATTCGCCGCGATCCCTGGTTTATCCCAGAAACCACCAATCTGAAGGACCAGCTAAACGCCTTTTTGAAGCGCCAGAACCATTTCGCCTTGGTGGTGGATGAATATGGGGCCTTGCAGGGCCTGGTAACCCTGGAGGACATTCTCGAAGAGATTGTCGGTGAGATCGGCGATGAGCATGACGCCAAAATTCAAGGCGTGCGTCGACAGGCTGATGGATCGGTCATGGTGGATGGCACGGTCCCGATCCGCGACCTAAACCGCGCCCTGGACTGGGACCTACCCGATGATCAGGCCGTTACTGTGGCGGGACTTGTGATTCACGAAGCCCAGACCATTCCAAAGATCGGCCAGACCTTCATCTTTCACAGACACCGCTTTCAAGTGGTCAAGCGGGTCCGCAATCAGATCACAGCCCTTAGGGTCTCTGCGCCCCTGGAAACGGGGTCAGAGGACTAGAGGCCTTTGGCGATCAGGCCCTTCAGAACCTTGTCAGGGGTCATGGGATAGTCGCGCAAGCGAACGCCGCAGGCATTGTAGATCGCATTGGCGATCGCTGCCCCGGTTCCACAAATCCCCAGCTCTCCCACGCCCTTAATCCCCAGGGGATTGGCCTTGTCATCGACTTCATCCAGGAACATCGAGTCCACATTGACGATGTCGGCGTGGCTAGGAACCAGATATCCGGCCATGTCCTGATTGAGGAAGCTGCCATAGCGGGGATCAATAGGATTGGTTTCAGTCAAGGCCGTGCCTATGCCCCAGATCATGCCGCCGGTAATCTGGCTCTTGGCTGTCTTGGCGTTGAGAATCCGACCCGCGGCAAACACGCCGAACATGCGCCTTAGACGCACCTCGCCGGTGACCACATCGACACCGACCTCGGCGAATTGCGCGCCATAGGTATGCTGGCTCCAGTCGCGGGCGTCGGCCGCTGGCGAGATTGAACCCTCCACATAGACGCCCTCTGGCTGAACCCGTTCAATCAGGGTTGAGAGACTTTCGCTGCGGTTTTCCAGAGCGATATTGCCGTTCGCGAAGGTGACCAGGGTTGGATCCACCCCGAACAAGGGCGAATTTGGATCACCCGTCGCCATTTCGGCCAAGGTCCGACGCATGACCATGCCCGTCTCGAAGGCCGCAGATCCTGCCGTCGCAGCACCGAATTGACCGCCAGACCCAGGTGCAGGCGGCATGTCGGAATCCCCCAGCTCCACACGGACCTGATCTAAAGGCACGCCCAGGGTCTCAGCGGTAATCTGAGCCAGGATGGTATAGGTGCCAGTACCGATATCGGTCATGCCCTGCGACAGGGTGACCGTGCCATCAGCTGTGATCCGGATGCCGGCCTTGGCAGGCAAGAGGAAGTTGCCGCGAATGCCCGCAGCCATGCCGATGCCCACAAGCCAGCGGCCGTCCTGCACCTTGCCCGGCAAGGGATTACGGCGTTCCCAGCCAAACCGTTGAGCCCCCTCCCGCATGCAAGACACCAGTTGTCGAACCGAAAAAGGCTTTCCGGTTTCGGGATCGACGGTCGGCTCATTGCGGATGCGCAGTTCGATAGGATCTAGGCCCAGCTTCTCGGCCAATTCATCCATAGCGCATTCCAGGCTAAGCATGCCTGTGGCCTCTCCTGGCGCACGCATCGGCCCAGCACCCGGCAGGTCCATCCTCACCAGCCTGTGGCCTGTCAGCCGATTGGGTGAAGCGTAGAGGCTACGGGAGAAATTCGCTGCATGTTCCGTAAAGGGAACATTGCGAGCGCAGTGGGTGATGGCCTCAATCGAGAAGGCGTTCAGACGACCGTCAGCCTCGGCACCCAGGCGCACCCGCATTTGTACGGCTGGCCTGTGGATCGTGGCCTGGAACATTTGCTGGCGGGTATAGGCAACCTTGACGGGCTGATTGAGTTCCCGGGCGGCCAGAGCCGCCAGGGTCAGGTCGTCATAAGACTGGCCCTTGCCGCCGAAGCCACCGCCAATATAGCGCGTGATCAGGTGGACCTTGTCAGACGGAATGGCCAAGGTTTCTGCAAGCGCGTGCTGCCCCCCCTTCACCATCTGTATCGAGGTGTGGACCGTAACCTTGTCGCCCTCCCACCAAGCTGTGGTGGCGCAGGGCTCCATCTGGGTATGGTTTGCGATAGGACTGAAATAGGTTTCATCCAATTTGACGGATGACTCCCGATACCCAGTGCTGAAATCCCCGATCTCTGTATCGTCCTCGCCCGGCGGCATTTCTGCCTGGTCTAGACTTGCCAGAAAATCGACGGTGGCTGGCTGAGTGTCATAGGTGACGTTGATCAGAGCGGCAGCGGCTTTGGCGTTTTCCAAGGTGTCGGCCGCGACAAAGGCAATGGTCTGGCCGTAAAATTCTACGGCATCGGATCCCATGGCTGGATTGGAAGCCCGCTGTGAGCGCGGATTCGCCCTTTCCCCTCGGGCCGCTTGTTTTGGCACATTTTCCGAGGTCCAGACCAGCTTTACCCCCGGCGAGGCCAAGGCTGCTGAGGTGTCGATTGCAACGATCCGCCCCCGGGCAATCGTCGCGCTAACCGCCTGACCATAGGCCGGGGCGGACGGTGGCTCGACCTCATAGGCATAGGGTGCCGTCCCAGTTACCTTGAGACGCCCCTCATAACGATCGACATTCTTGCCGATAATACCCGAGCGATTTTCCGAAACCGGGTTCGGTACAGCCCAATCCTTTACCGAGCTCATGCGCGCCTCCCAGCCAGGGTCTCGTCGAGGGCGGCGGCAGTTAGCCGGCCGATCAGGGTGATTTTGAAACTATTGGGTCCCCGAGGTTCAGCGGTGGCCAATTCGGCGCCCACCGCTTCGGGGATCCCCATGCCAGCCGCCAGGGCGGCTTCGGTCTTTTCTGCTCGCCAGGGCTTTAGCGCAACGCCCCCCCAGGCCACACGACCTGCTACCGCTGCGACACTCACCAATGCGCCTGCATAGGAAGCCCGGTCCCGAACCTTGCGATAGACTTGCCCGCCCACTGGGGCTGGCGGAATGACGACTGAGGTGATCAGTTCCCCGGCTGCAAGCTCCGTCTCGATCTCGGGTGTATCGCCGGGCAAGCGGTGCATATCAGCGACCGCCAGAGAGCGGGTCGCGCCCTCGGCGGTCAAGGTCTCAATCCGCGCATCCAGAACGGCCAGGGCAACGCCCATATCTGACGGGTTCGTGGCGATACAGGCTTCGCTGGTCCCGAAGATTGCGCTGTTGCGATTCAAGCCGCCCAAGGCCGCACACCCGGAACCGGGAAGCCGCTTATTGCAGGGTTTTGCAGTGTCGTAGAAATAGGCGCAGCGGGTGCGTTGCATGAGATTGCCCCCTGTCGTCGCCTTATTCCGCAGCTGGGCAGACCCACCAGAAACAATGGCCTGAGCCAGAACTGGATAGAGGCTACGGACCCTGGCGTCGGACGCCACCTGTGTATTGGTGGTCATAGCGCCGATCCGCAGACCACCGTCGCGGGTTGTTTCAATGGTCGCCAGGGGCAGCCGACCTATGTCCACAAGGTGGGGGGGATGCTCAATCTCTGACTTCATCAGGTCTAGAAGATTTGTGCCACCGGCCAGAAATTTCGCCGCCGGATTGGCCCTCATGGCCTTAATCGCCGAGGCGATATCCTTGGGGCGCTCGTAGGTGAAGGGCTTCATGCCGCGTCTCCTGCCACACTGCGAATGGCCGCCAGAATTTGCGGGTAAGCCGAACAACGGCAGATATTCCCGCTCATGCGTTCGCGGATTTCCTCGTCAGTGAGGGAAATGCGACCGCTAAGGTCATGGGTCGCCTGACTGGGCTGACCCTCAGCCACCTCTTTGAGCATGGCCACCGCAGAGCAAATCTGGCCCGGTGTGCAATAGCCGCATTGCAAAGCATCCTGGGTCAAGAAAGCCTGTTGCATGGGATGCAGAACATCGCCTGACGCCAGCCCCTCAATCGTCACCACCTCATCGCCATCATGCATGGCCACGAGGGACAGGCAGGCATTAATGCGCACGCCATTCACCAGGACCGTGCAAGCGCCGCACTGGCCGTGGTCGCAGCCCTTCTTGGTTCCCTTGAGACCCAAGGTTTCCCGAAGCGCGTCTAAAAGTGTGGTCCGGGTGTCGTGGTCGAGGGCGTGGCCCTTCCCATTGACGGTCAAATTCGTATGCACTCACGCCTCCCAAGCGCGACCGTTGGAATGAACGGCAAGCGGATCAAGGTATAGATCAGCGCTCGCCAGGAGCCAACGCTTTCACCGATAAGGCGTGTAGCGTGCTCGCAAGTTCGTCTGACAGTATCCGATAGACGATGCGTTGGCGGGCAACCTTTGAAAGCCCCTCGAAGGCCGCTGCCTCAATCACCAAATTAAAATGGGTTTCGCCCCCTGGCTGAGCACCTGCATGCCCAGCGTGTCGCGACGAATCGTCGACCACCTCGAGAAAGGTCGGGGCCAGGGCCTCGGTGAGTTTCGAACGGATAGCTTCATTCATAGCGCCCATTGGACAAATCTTCAATTCTTGAAAGGGTCTTTTACGGCTTCATAATCAGGCCATGGCCGGTGGTTTTCAATACAAGCCGAAGTTCGTCGATATCCGGGTCCGTCCGCCTTCAGCAGATGAAGCGGCGCAGACCGATGACGTCTATGCCCTAAAGCCTGGGGAAAAGGTTTGCGACCATGTGGAGTGTCGATTGGCGGGCAGCGCAAAGGCCCCCAAATCCCGCGACCTGCCCAATGAGCACTACTGGTTCTGCCAAGCCCACGCCGCAGAATACAACCGAAATTGGAATTTCTTCGCGGGCATGAGCGAGAGCGAAATTCGCGCACGCCAGGCCCAGAGTGCGGCCGGGGATCGCCCCACTTGGGAATTTAAGGCCGGTCGCTTTTCACGGGAAGCGGCGGCGGCAGAGTCGGGATTCCGCAAGGGGCAGGGCTATCGCGATCCGTTCAACCTGTTCGGAAGCGGACTGGGCCCGAATCGACCGGCAGCGGCACCAGAGGGGCGGAAGTTGGGTAAGTTGGAGCGAAATGCTCTGGCAGACCTCGACCTCGATGAAACCGCTGATACCCCGAAGATCCGGGCTCGCTATATTGAGCTCGTTAAACGCTGCCATCCCGACTCAAATGGCGGTGACCGGTCAGCCGAACACAAGCTGCACAGGGTAATTAAGGCCTATCAAATCCTCCGGAAGGCGAGGATGGCCTAGCCCGCGAGCCTGAGATATGCCGCGTGACCCCTGGATAGACGAATGACCCACTAGGCCGGAATTTCACCCGCCACCGTAGTGCGATGCATAACGCGCAGATGGCCATCATAGCCGCCCTTGGCCAAATGCATGGTGCAGCGGTTGTCCCACATTAGCAGCGCGCCTTGCGTCCAGTTATGCCTGTAGATGTACTGCGGCTGGATCATGTGCGCGAACAGGAAGGTGAGCAGGGCTTGGCTTTCCTTCTCGGTCATCCCCTCAATGCCCACGGTATAGACAGGGCTGATGTAGAGCGCCTTGCGACCCGTTACGGGATGCGTGCGGACCAGGGGATGGCTGAGCTGAGTGTCGGCGTCTTCCGAGACCAGGATCTTCATGGTCCGGGCTTCGGTCTCGCGGGCAAAAATTCCCTGAACCCCATAGGCGCGTCCTGCAGAATGCACGGCCTTCAGCGGTGCCAAGAGGCTTTGCAGGGTTTCTGACAGATCATCATAAGCGCGACGGCCATCGGCGAAGAAGGTTTCACCCCCCACTGGCGGCGTCACTTCTGAGCGCAAAAGGGTTGCCGCTGGGGGGGCTTCCTGGAAGCTCCAGTCAGAATGCCAGCCAGCGCCAAAATTGGAGGCTTTCTCGTTGGGCTCTCGGCGCAGTTCCAGGACATTAGGACGACCCGGCATGGACTCAATAAATGGATCCTTGCCAAATGGGCCGATGGCGAGGGTGAAGGCCTCAAGCTGATCTAGGGTCAGGGGCTGATCCCGAAAGCTGAGGACGGCATGTTCGGCCCAGGCCGCAAGAATTTTTGCGCGGGCACTTTCGGAAAGGGGGTTGGCAAGGTCGAGGCCCGAAATCTCGGCGCCGAAGCCATTTTCATAGGGGGTAATCTGCATCACGCCCTGCAGATTTGTGCTCGTCGCCATGGTAATGGACCTCCCCAGCCCCATTAGTTGTCGTTTCCCGACCTCTGGTCATTAAACACCCGTTTGCATCGGGCTGAGAACCTTGTAATCCAACCTCGCCATGACTTCATTAGCCGATACTCAAGACGATAACCTCATCACCCTTGTCCCCGACAAGAAGGTTTCCCTGCGCGAAGCCTTTGGCGTCGATGACGACATGATGGTCCCAGCCTTCTCGACGCGGGACAGCCACGTCCCCGACATCGACCCGGCTTACAAGTTCGACGCAGAGACGACCCGGGCAATTTGCGCCGGCTTTGCCTTCGACAGGCGGGTCATGGTCCAGGGTTATCACGGCACGGGCAAGTCGACGCACATTGAGCAGGTGGCCGCCCGCCTGAATTGGCCCCTCATCCGCGTGAACCTCGACAGCCATGTGTCGCGGATCGATCTGGTCGGCAAGGACGCCATTGTCCTTAAGGACGGCAAGCAGATCACCGAATTCCGCGAGGGCATACTGCCCTGGACCATCCAGCGGCCGATCGCCCTGGTGTTTGATGAATACGACGCCGGTCGGCCGGACGTCATGTTTGTGATCCAGCGCGTTTTGGAAGCCCAGGGCAAATTGACCCTACTGGACCAGAACCGGGTCATTAAGCCGAACCCATTCTTCAGACTGTTCGCAACCACCAACACCATCGGTCTTGGGGATACGACTGGCCTTTATCACGGTACCCAGCAGATTAATCAGGGCCAGATGGACCGTTGGTCGATCGTGACCACGCTCAACTATCTGGCCCACGATGTTGAAGCTGACATTGTCCTGTCTAAGTCACCGCACTACGACAACGCCGAAGGCAAGCGAACCATCGCAGCCATGGTTCGGGTCGCGGATATGACGCGTAACGCCTTCATGAATGGGGACATCTCCACAGTCATGAGCCCGCGGACCGTGATTACCTGGGCGCAGAACGCCGAAATCTTTGGTGGCGATCTTGCCCTGTCCTTCCGGATGACCTTCCTGAACAAGTGCGACGAGCTTGAGCGCGGCGCGGTTGCGGAATTTTTCCAAAGGGCCTTTGGTCAGGATCTTCCGGAAAGCACAGCACGCCTTCGGGTTTCCTGAGACAGGACTTTGCCGTCACGGGTCGGCCCTAGGCCAATTGAGGGAAGATTCTGGGCTTTACGGCCTGCCTTAGTGTCTTTCGGCGGTTTACGGTTTTGAGATAGGTGCGCCCTATTGTCCTGCTCTGGAGAATCCCGAGCGGGCATGTCAGCGAACAAACACTATCGGCGAAAAGCGGTAAGGCGCATCATGATGCTGGGCATGATCGTGCTTGGCCTCGTCATGGCTGGTGGTGTCAGCTTATTTGCTTACCTAACGCTCAAGGCTGATCAGGCTGAGCTAGCCCACGAGCGCCACATTGTTTCGCGGCACCTCGACGACTTATCCAACCTTTTGACCCGCCAAGTGGAAACCTTCGGTGCTTGGGATGAGGCCTACAAGGCCTTGTCAGATACGCCAGATCTGGCCTGGGCGGACATTAATGTCGGGCACTATTTCCTGGATAATCTGAAACAGGACATGGCCGTCGTTCTGGATTCTAACAATCGGCCCGTCAAATTTTGGGCGTCCCACGATGCGGAGATGACGGACGCGAAATTTCGGCGTCGGGTTGCAGACGTACAGCCCCTTGTGGCGCAGATCCGCGCCCAGGAAGCGGTCAACAACAATGTTCCCTACCTCGCTGACCAATTGGGAATTGATGCTGTCCTTTCCAGATCTGGGTTCGTAACTTCCGAGGGGCAGACCTATATGGTTGCCGCGGCAACGGTTGTTCCTGAGTCAAATCAAGCAGCGCCCCGTAAGGACAAAGCCCCAATAACCCTGGTCTTTAAGAGGCTGAATTCTGAAATTGTGGGAGACCTTTCGGGTGAAGCTGGTGTTCGCGCGCTGCATCTGGTCGTCGCCAATGGAAGACCACAACCCGCAGAAGTCCCATTGGTGGACATCAATGGCTATGTCGCCAGAAGCGTCGTCTGGACGCCAAACCGGCCTGGTCTGATGGCATTTGAGGCTGCTGCACCGGCCTCGCTACTGGGCCTGATCATCGTGACCTTAGCTGCGGTTACACTGGCCCTTCGCATTCAAGGTATTTTCCGGGACCTGGCTGCGGGTGAAGATGCCCTTGAGCGGACCATGGAAGCCTTGGTACGCGCCAAAGATCAGGCGGACTCGGCCAATATCGCCAAATCGCAATTCCTAGCGAATATGAGTCATGAAATTCGCACGCCTCTGAATGGAATTCTCGGCATGGCTCAGGTCATGGCTCGCCGCGAACTGATACCAGACCAAGCTGAGCGACTGACCATCATCCAGGCTTCCGGTCAAAGTCTGCTCACCGTCCTCAATGACGTTTTAGACTTTTCGAAAATTGAGGCTGGGCGTCTGGACGTCGACAATCATGAGTTCGATTTGGTCGATGCAATGGAGGTCGCCTGTTCGACCTTTAGCCCCCTGGCCAGCCAGAAAGGCATTGCCCTCAAGCTTGAGGTTGAGCAAGCAGCCAAGGGTATGTGGCTCGGTGACGGTGCGCGTATCCGACAGGTCATCGCAAATCTGGTCTCGAACGCCGTGAAATTCACCCGCGCCGGTGAGATCGTCGTCCACGTTGAAGCTTCGGGTTTGGGTCTGAAATTTTCGGTCCGCGACACCGGCATGGGTATTCCAAAGGATCGGATCAGCGATCTTTTCCAGAAGTTCAGCCAGGTGGACGCCTCGACAACCCGGCGGTTTGGCGGGACAGGCCTTGGTCTCGCGATTTCACGGGAATTGGTCACACTGATGGGTGGCCGGATGACCTTGGAGAGCGAACTCGGTCTTGGGTCAATTTTTACTGTCGAACTGCCCCTCCAGCCCTGCTCTAAATCGCTAATAAGTCTCATTGAAGCCCCGACACAGGACCTGGGTCAGACTGGCAGCCCCATCCGAATTCTGGCTGCCGAAGACAATGAAGCCAATCAGGTCATCCTAAGTGCTCTGCTGCAGCCGATGAATGTCGTGCTTACTATGGTTGGAAATGGCCGCGAGGCCGTGGAGGCCTTGCAGAGAGAAACCTTTGACCTCGTCCTCATGGACATTCAGATGCCCGAGATGAATGGCGTCGAAGCAACCTCGACAATTCGCGCTTGGGAGGCCCAACAAGGGCGAACCGCCACCCCTATTCTGGCCCTATCAGCCAATGTGATGAGCCATCACATCCTTGAATACAGCAAGGCGGGTATGAATGGTACCGTCGCCAAACCCATCGAGATCGGCAAGATGATTGCTTCCATTTCTGCGGTCATTGAGGGTGGGGAGCACGCCCCACCAAAATCAGCCGCTGCCTGAATAAGACACACTCCGGACTGCGCGCCGCTGGCATCTGCGTAAATAACCTCGCGCCACGCTTTGCCACGGTCAAAGCTCGGGCTATGAGGGATCACCATGTCGAAGAACCCTGAAAGCCCGATCGAGCCCTTCAAGCGCGCCCTGGCCAATGCCACGCGATCCCTGGCCGAGAGCCCAGATCTGGAAATCGTCTATTCGGGCGAGGGACCGGTTCTGCAAGGCAATCGGGCGATCTTGCCCCACCCACCGCGGGACCTGACGCCGGCCGACGCTGCCCGTATCCGCGGCCTTGCCGATCAGATGGCACTGCGGATTGCCAATCACGATCCGGCCATTCATGCGCGCACGCGGCCTGGATCCGCAGCCGGTCAACCGGTCTATGACGCCCTAGAACAGACTCGTATTGAGGCCCTGGGTGCTAACGCCCTTGGTGGCGTGCGTGAAAATCTCAGGGCGGTTCATGATGCGGCTTGGGCCAAAAAGGTATTCAATCCGATCGAGGCGCAGAGTAATCCGCCCATCGCTGAGATCGTATCTCTTATTGTTCGGGAACGGCTGACCGGGGTTGAACCTCCGCTTCAGGCCAAGCCCTTGGTCGACCTATTTCGCGCCGATATTGAAGCCAGGGCCGGGTCTGACATTGATAAGCTGATCGACGCGTTGGATGACCAAAAGGCCTTCGCCAAGGTGGCCAGGACCATTCTTCGCGATCTGTCCCTTGGCGATGATCTGTCCGACGCGCCTGAGCAAGCCGACCAGGATGAGGAAGACGGCGAAGAGGGCGAGGCCGAAGCCTCTGAGGACGGCGACGACGGCGACGGAGAAGGCCAATCTCCCCAGCAAACCGCCATGGATGACAGCGAGGCGACCCACCGCGAAAGCGAGGAAGCCGACAGCGAAATGATGTCCTCTGAAGAGGACCCGAATGCCGAAGATTCAGATGATCCGCCGGACATGGGCGAGGGCGACCAACCGGCGCGTCCCGACCTCAAGGGCGATGCAAAGCCGATAATCTACAAGGTCTTCACCACCGCCCACGATGAAGTGGTGTCGGCAGAGGAACTTTGCGAGCCTGAGGAACTGACACGCTTGCGGGCCTATCTGGACCAGCAATTGGCGAGCCTCTCCAGCGTGGTCTCTCGCCTCGCCAACAAGCTTCAGCGCAAGCTGATGGCCCAGCAGAACCGCACCTGGACCTTCGACCTCGAAGAAGGAATTCTTGACGTCGCAAGGCTCACCCGGGTGATTGTCGACCCCACAGCCTCCCTTGCCTTTAAGGAGGAGGACGACACCGAGTTCCGCGACACCGTTGTGACCATTCTGATCGACAATTCAGGCTCCATGCGCGGGCGGCCGATCATGGTCGCGGCGATCTGCGCCGATATTCTGGCGCGGACCTTGGAGCGCTGCGGCGTCAAGACCGAAATCCTCGGCTTCACCACCCGGGCCTGGAAGGGAGGGTCAAGCCGCGAAGACTGGCTGAAAGCCGGCAAGCCCGCCCAGCCTGGCCGTCTCAACGACCTGCGTCATATCATCTACAAGTCTGCTGATGCACCTTGGCGCCGGGCACGGCGAAATCTCGGGCTGATGATGCGTGAGGGGCTGCTCAAGGAAAACATCGACGGTGAGGCTCTGATGTGGGCGCACCAGCGGATGATCGGCCGGCCGGAAAGTCGGCGGATCCTTATGGTCATTTCTGACGGCGCGCCTGTGGATGACTCCACCCTGTCGGTGAATTCAGGGCATTATCTTGAGCGGCATCTGCGGGAGGTGATCTCGGAGATCGAAAACAAGAGCCCCGTGCAACTGATAGCAATCGGCATCGGCCACGACGTGACCCGCTATTACCGGCGGGCCGTCACCATTGTCGATGTCGAGCAGTTGGCAGGGGCCATTGTCGATCAGCTGGCCGAGCTGTTTGATGAAGAGCCCCGGCGCGTCACCAAGAAGATGGCGGGTCTGCTTCAACCACCTCCCACCACCCAGGGACCTCAAGGTCCGGTGCGCCGATCGACGTTCAAAGAAGTTCGCAAGGCGGTGGCGTGAAGCCCTGGGTCCTGGCCTTTTGGCTATTGGCTGTCGGGGCTTGCGCCCAACCTGCCGCCCTGCCTGTGGGGCCGATGGCGGCGGGTGCTTCAATTGCCCTGTCAGCGGACGCCGTTGCGCTCAACCCTGATGACGTGAGCCTCTCTCGGGTGGGACACTTTGCCTATTCAGGCGGTCTAAACATCACCTCGAAGGCCACCTCACAGCTTCATGGGCTTTCTGATTTGCGGGTAATGCCCAGTGGAGCGCTCTACGCGGAAAGCGATGAGGGCGGGTTCTTTTCAGCGCGGCTGGTCCTAGATCCAAAAGGACGGCTGGTTAGCCTGAAGGACGGCGAGCTCACCGCCCTCATTGGCGTAGATGGCAAGCCCCTGCCCTCCAAGCAGGAGTCTGATGCCGAGGGCTTGGCCATTCTCGAGAATGGCGACCGGCTGATCAGCTTCGAAAGACACCACCGCATTCTGCTCTACCCTGCCCAGGGTGGCAGCCCGCATGAAGTTCCATCCCCTCAGGCAAATTTCCCCAATAATGGAGGCATGGAGGGCCTTGCCGCCAATCCAGCCAAGGGGCCAGACGCCTATATGGTGGGCGGCGAAGTCTCCGGCGAAACCTGGAACTGCACCCTATCCAAGGGGTGCGAACCGGGCCGGGTAATTAGCAAGCCTGATGACTTTAAGCTGGTGGCCCTGGCCCCCCTGCCGGGTAGCCGATTGGCCTATCTGCTGCGGGCTTGGGATCCCATTCGGGGTAGCCGGATTTCCTTAGTCATTGCTGCTGAGGATGGCGGAATTATTGACCAACTCGACCTGCAACCGCCGCTGACAGTCGACAATTTCGAGGGCCTCGCCGCACTGCCCGGTAAGGATGGTGCGGTACGCTTCTATCTGATTTCAGACGACAATTTTGAACCCTCGCAAAGAACCCTACTATTGGCTTTTGATTGGAAGCCATCACCTGCAGGGCCCAAAGCGGCCGCAAAAGGATAGACCCGTGAGCCGAACAGACGTTTCCATTGAGACCCGCGACGGCTCTGCCCGCGCCTTTACGTTTACGCCCTCCAGTGGCGAAGGGCCCTGGCCAGCGGTGATTTTCTACATGGACGCTCCGGCCATTCGACCGGCCCTGTTTGAGATGAGCCAGAGACTGGCGGACGCTGGTTATTTCGTCCTTCTGCCGGACATGTTCTGGCGGGCGGGGCCCTATGAGCCCATCGACATAAAATCCATCAAGTCCGACGAGGAGCGGCGGGCACTTTTTGGGAAGTTCTTCGCGACCACCAGCCCTGAAAAAGGCATGTCCGACACGGCGGCCTTCCTAGATTTTCTCACTGCCCAGCCCCAGGTCAAGGGAAGCAAGGTCGGCGCGACGGGGTATTGCATGGGCGGATCAGCGGTGATCCGGGCGGCTGGAAACTTCCCCGACCGTATTGCCGCCGTTGGTGCCTTCCACGGCGGCGGTCTGGCGACAGACGCTGAAGACAGCCCTCACCTGCTGGCCCCGAAGATCAAGGCCAAGGTCCTTGTGGCCGGGGCCGACTTCGACAAGGGCTTTGACGACGCCCAGTGCGCGCGCTTGGACGCCGCCTTCAAGGACGCTGGCGTGGACGCTGAGGTCACGATTTATCGCGGAGCCAAGCATGGCTATGCCCCGCCAGACATGCCGGTTTATGACGAAGAGGCCTCAGAGCGTCACTGGCGCGAACTCCTGGCCCTATTTGCCGAGACCTTGCACTAAGCGATCTCCCAAGCTGCCACCGCGCCTGGCGCAAGATCGCGACCGCCTAACAGGAACTGGACACCCTCAGGTGCTGGTGCAGATCGCATTTCGGGCGCGAAGTTGATGGCAAACCGCACGCCGTCTCGGTCGCGGGTCCTTACACCTTCCGGCATGGGGGTGAGGGTCAAGCCTGCCTGCCCCGCAAGGCGGGCCACTATCTGATCCATCAGCTCTGGCCCAGGCCACGTAGCGAGATAGTGCCAACGCCCATCAGCCACCCAGGCGGGCTTGCCATCCTCGAAGGTCGCTAGGGCCGTAAGGTCGGTTTCCAAATCATCGCGCCAGAGCTTTGCCTCAAAGGTCCGGCCGTCGAGGATGACCTTTGGCTCGGCCCCCGGACGCAGGCTTTCCACCCGCACCACCCTGGCCGCAAGATGAGTTTGCAGTGGTCCTGGACCAAGGTCTGAGGGAATATGTCCGTCTTTCGTGCGCGAGCCCGTCCTGGGCCCACAGACGATGACGGCCCCTGAGGCATTCAGGCGCGCAAGGTCTTCCTCTGACAGAAAAGGCAAGGTCGGCGCGACGATCAGGTCATAGCCAGACATGTCCCCGTCTGGGGCGAGTATGTCCACGTCCAGCCCCGCCCGTCGCAAGGCGCTATAGGTCTCAAAAGCCAGGAAGAGCGCTCGAAAATCCCGGGCATGCGGCTGGATCTTGGTCAACCAGTCGGCCTCATAGGAAAACACCAGGGCGACCCGTGAACGTCGACAGGGCCCAAGCTCTGGGAAGGTCTTGAGCTCCTCTGCCACCTGCTGGGCTTCAGCCCCCCCCTGGTCGAGCACATTATCAGGTCGGTTTAGGCCGGCGTGCATCTGCTCCTGGGCGAAGGGTGCCTGCCGCCAGCGGAAATAGGACACCAACTCTGCACCATGGGCGAAGGCTTCCCAGGTCCAGGCGCGAACCATGCCGGAGATCGGAGCCGGATTATAGGTCGCCCAGTTCACTGGACCAGGCTGCTGTTCCATCACCCACCAGCGCCCACGGCCACAGGCGCGATAGAGGTCGTGGTGAAAGCCGGAAATGTCGGGATGGCCCTGGCGCAGATAGCGCAGCTTGTCCTCATTGGACCCGCCAAACATCTCAAGGAAGCCAAGGGGATAGGAGTCCCAGGTCGCCACATCCAGGTCGCGGCCGACGTCGAAATGATCGAACTCCGTATAGAAGCCCATGAAATTATGGACAATATCCCGGCCCGGCGACAGGCGACGAAGTATGTCCACCTGCAGGCGGTTGAAGCTGACCACCTCGTCGGAGGCGAAGCGGTTATAGTCGAGACGATGGCTGGGATTGGCCTCGGTCACCGTCAGGTTCGGGGGCTCAACCTCTTCAAAGCTGCGATAGGCCTGGGACCAGAAGACAGCCCCCCAGGCGCGGTTGAGGGCCTCGACCGACTGATACCGGGCCCCGAGCCAGGTCCTGAACCCCGCCGCTGCGTTGGGCGAATAGCTGAGGGTCGTATCGTGGCAGCCAAACTCATTATCGGTCTGCCAGGCAACAATGGCGGGATGGCGGCCATAGCGCTCGGCCATGACGGTGACGATCCGGGCGCACTCCCGGCGATAGGCCTGGCCGGAAAAGCAATAATGGCGGCGCGAGCCATAGCCCCTGACGCGGCCATCCTCACCCACGGCCAGCATGTCGGGGTGGGCGTCCACCAGCCATTTGGGCGGGGTCGCTGTCGGCGTGCCAAGGACGACCTTCAGACCTGCGGCGGCTAGGGTGTCTATCGCCAGGTCCAGCCAAGCCCAGTCATAGCGCCCGGGATCTGGCTCCATCAGGGCCCAGGCAAACTCGCCGATCCGGACGTGGGAAATCCCAAGGGCCGCCATGCGCGCAGCGTCGTCGGCCCACATGTCCTGGGGCCACTGTTCGGGATAATAACAAACACCGAGACGCATGAGGGGAACTCCGCGGGTAAGAATCGAACATTCGCCGCAAATAACGGGCTGTCTCTTGCGAGTCGCGGCAGATTGAAGGAAGGCCTGAAAATACGATCTTGGGCAATCGGGGGAGCCAAGCTTTGACACATGTGCGCTGCGTCGCCCAAGGCGAGGATGAATTGGGCGAAGGCCCCGCGTGGTCTGCCGCAGAGGGACGGATCTATTGGTTCGACATTCAGGGCAAGCGCCTCAACTGGCTTGCGCCTGCGGACGGCCTACGGGGCGGATATGACCTCCCCGTCAGGGGCAGTGTGGCCACGCCCTGTGCGCAAGGGGGCCTGATCCTGGTCACCGAGGCAGGCTTGGGCCGGTTCGACCCGCAAACCGGTAAGCTAACAATTGAAGCGCCTATGGACCTTGGCCCAGGCTTCCGCACCAATGACGGCAAGATCGATGTTGCCGGCAGGCTCTGGTGGAGCAGCATGGACGACGATGGCGGCAAGCGGCTGGGCAAGCTGTTTCGCACAGACCCCGATGGCATTACCCATGTCATCCTAGATGACGTTCATATCGCCAATACGGTCTCCTGCAGCCCGAAAGGCGAGGCCTACTACTTTGCAGACTCAGTGAAGCGGACTCTTTGGCAGTTCCCCATGTCAGCGGGGGGCGATCTCGGATCACGCACGGTTTTCGCAAGCACGGAGGGCGAACCTGGAGCGCCAGATGGCTCGGCAGTGGATGCAGAGGGCTATCTCTGGAACGCCCAATGGGGTGCCTGGCGGATTGTGCGATACGCCCCGGATGGTCGCATAGACCAGATCATTCCCATGCCTGTGGGCCAGCCAAGCAGCTGCGCCTTTGGCGGACCTAGGCTAGAAACTCTCTTTGTTACCTCCGCGCGGGAGAATTTGAGCCCGGCAGACCTTGAGGCCCAGCCCTTGGCTGGCAGTCTGTTCGCCTTCGAACCCGGCGTACTTGGCTTGGCCCTGCCCGACTTTTCCGGGAAACTCAGCCCATGAGCGCCATCTATCCCAGTCTGAAGGACAAAACTGTCTTCGTCACCGGTGGTGCTACGGGCATTGGCGCGGCCTTGGTCCGGAGTTTTCACGCTCAAGGTGCCAGGGTTGGCTTCCTCGACCGCGACGCCACGGCGGGCGCAAGCCTGAGCGCGGCCCTGGCGGGTAGCTGGTTCGCGGCCTGCGACGTCACCGATGTGGGGGCGCTACAGGCAGTTCTAGCGGCCGCCTCGCGCGACCTGGGGCCTATTCAGGTGCTCATCAACAATGTCGCCGATGATACTCGGCACATCGCCACAGAGACGGGCGCAGATCTTTGGCGGCAGCAGCTGGCGGTCAATCTCGATCCAACGTTTCTGGCTGCCCAGGCTGTGCACGGCGGCATGAAGGCAGGGGGCGGCGGGGTCATTCTCAATCTCAGCTCGATCAACGCCCTGCTCGGCCCTGCAGGCATGCCGGCCTATGTGGCGGCCAAGGGTGCGGTCAATGCCCTCACCAAGGCCCTGTCCCGGGAATGGGGAGAATACAATATCCGGGTCAACGCTATTTCGCCGGGCTGGGTCGTTACTGAGCGGCAGCTGGCCCTTTGGCTGACCCCGGAGGCGGAGGCCGATTGGATGAAGCAGGTCGCCCTGCAAAAGCGGATCCAGCCAAAGGACGTCGCCGCCCTAGCCCTATTCCTGGCCTCCGACGAGGCGGCCATGATCACAGGCCAGAACCTCGTGATTGACGGTGGACGAACATGATGGCCGCCGCCCTGCTGGCCTGTGACTGGGGTTCGACAAACCTAAGGGCGTGGACCTTTGACGCCGATGGCCACGACGTGGCGCGCCGGGATTTCGACCTTGGGGTCAATCGCCTAGCCCCCGGGGAAGCTGGTCAGAGATTCTTAGATGAGGTGCGACCAGCCTTGAAGGCGGACACACTCCCTGCCCTGCTCTGCGGCAGTATTGGCTCAAACATTGGCTGGACGCCGGTTCCCTATGTGGACTGCCCGGCAGACCTTCCCGCCATCGCCGCCGGGTTTGCGTCGCCGGTCGAGAATATCTGGATTGCTCCGGGTCTTCGCTGCGAGGGGCTCAGCCCAGCAGGGGACGTCTTACGCGGGGAGGAGACCCAGGCTTTCGGATGGATTGCCGGCGCACCAGAGCGCGCAGACGGTCGATGGCTGGTGTGTCAGCCAGGAACCCACGCAAAGTGGCTGGTGATTGAAGATGGCCGCATTGTCCGGTTCCTCAGCGCCTTTACGGGTGAACTCTTCGCCGTCCTGTCCGCACACAGCATACTGCGAAGCGACGGCAAGGTTCACGATGAGACCGCCTTCATGGAGGGCTTGGAGGCCGCCGCAGAGGGCGATGGCCTGTTAAACCGCATCTATTCCGCCCGCGCGCGGGTGGCCGGTCGGGGCGCAGATCAGGCCTCTACAGGGTCCTATCTCTCAGGTCTCCTGATCGGTGCCGAAGTTGCCGCCACACCGCGCCTTCTTGGCATGGAAGATGAGCGCGTCGTTCTGTTAGGGGCACCCGCCCTTTGTGCGCGATACGAAACCGCCCTAGCCCGGCGTAAGGTGTCTACCTGCCTTGCGGATGGAGATGAGGCGGTAAAGACTGGCCTCCTGGCCCTGGCCAAGATGAGAGGTCTGATATGACGCTTGATGAAGCCCTGGCCCAATGTCCGGTGATCGCCATACTGCGCGGCGTACGTCCTGATGAGGTTTTGGACCACGCACAGATCCTTTTCGAGGCAGGGCTTCGCGCGATCGAGGTGCCCTTGAACTCGCCTGAGCCCCTGGTGAGTATCGGTAAGCTAGCCAAGGTGTTTGGCGAGGTCTGTGTCTGCGGTGCGGGCACTGTCCTGACCCCGGCCGAAGTTAAGTCCGTCGCAGATGTTGGCGGAAAGCTGATTGTTTCTCCGAATACGGATGAAAAAGTGATTTTTGAAACCCTTAGGCTAGGCCTCTGGTCTGCCCCCGGGGTCGGAACTGCCACAGAGGCCTTCACCGCTGTCCATGCCGGGGCCAAGCACCTCAAGCTCTTTCCAGCGGCAAGTTACGGACCCAATCATATCAAGCATTTAAGGGCCGTCTTGCCAGCCCATGTGATGGTCCTAGCCGTCGGTGGGGTTGGCCCGGCAGATATGGAAACCTGGTGGCAAGCTGGGGCGCGGGGTTTTGGGCTCGGTTCGGAAATTTACAAAGTCGGGCAATCGCTTGAGGAAACCCGGGAAAAAGCTTCGAAAGTTGTGAAATCGATCAGTCTACTGAGGACTTGAAGCCTGCATGGACCTTGCGAGTTTTTCCATGCCGCCTGTTAAGAGCTGAACGCACATCTGGGTTCCATCCTCAACTGTCACAGACCCTGAGGCCACAAGTCGTCCCATGGCTCCCGTGAGAGTCATCAGCGTGTCCACCGCCGTAATGGCCGTCACAAGGTCAAGGCCGTATTGCCGCCGAACCGCCCGCACAAAATAGCGGATGGTGCGGTCGCGCTCCGCCCGCAGGGTATCGTGCAACAAGCGCGACACAGAGGGATCAGCAAGGAGGGGTAGGATGACAGCGCCGCGCTCATAGGTCTGTGCGAGGTAGAGCCGGGTTGTCCCCGCGATCAAGGCCTCGAAACTGTCCACCCGAAGGGCTTCGGCCATGCCTCGATCGCGCAACTGTGCCTGTTCCTTCTGCAGGAGCGCCGCCAAGAGCGCGTCCCGGCTCGGGAAGTAATTGTAGACAAGGCCCTTGCTGATCCCGGCGTCTTTGGCCAGCCGCTCCATGGTCACAGCAGACAGACCCTCCCGCTGTATCAGGTCAGCGGCCTGGTCGAGAATCTGGTCAGCCCGTGCCTGGGGGGAGAGGCGCGTCCGTTTCTGTATGCCGGTCAGGGCCAAAGGGGAGACGAGCCTTTCAAAAGCCGGGTCAAGAGCAGCATTCGAGCAACGGGCGGCCCCCCTGATGCCGGTCGGATTGAACTTTCAAACCAAGCCGCTTCCGTCTTAGGGGACTCGGTCAGGGCCAAGACCTCACCATCAGCCAAATAGTCATAATCCACCAAGACCGGGCCGTTGAGGAACTGCAACTCTATCGCCCCGAACATGCCCACATAGGGCCCATCCACCGTAAACATCGGTAGCTCAACGGCGCGTAGGGCATCGATAGCCGCTGAAGGCGCAGCGACCAGTCCGCCCATAAGCCCAGGATCCACATAGCAGGCCATGGGTTCCGTAATCTGCGCGATCCGAGGGGAGGTCTTTTCACTGTCCTGCCTGGAGGGGATGTCCCGCACGGTGTCGCCAACCTTGGTGGGCTTGAAGATTCGCAAGTCGGTGGCGGGTTTCACGGTCTTGAGACGCAGGCGCAGCTCGGACTGACCGTCCGGCGGGCCGACACTGGCCGTGCCTTCATTGACACGGACGCCTTCGGGGGTTTCCATCCAGACCTTCGCGCGTAGACCGCCTTCTGGCCGAGGTTCAGCCGGACCGACAAAGGCTTGGACAGGTTCGCCATCGGTGGTGGCGTTGATGAAGTAGAGGGAGAGACTTCCCGTACGCATCCAATCCTCCCCCAGCACCTGGATCAGCAGGGGGGGATATTGTTCGAAATGGATATTTCCGGCCACAGTGCCGCCGCGAAAGCCGAGTTCTTGGGCCCGGGCATCGTCATGGATTGAGCCCACGGCGTTTTTGGAAAAATTCGTAGGCCTACGGATCGGGCCAATTGTCACGCCGTCCCGCACTGTGACGGCAAAGGGTTCTGCCTGTGTCATGTCCGTCCTCCGATTGCGCGCGATTGACCCTTCGCGGCGCGCCTCTATTGTAAGCAGCGTACAATAGTGGAGGCGGTTGTCTATGGACCTCGACTTTTCCCCTGAGGATCGGGCGTTTCGCGATGACGTGCGGACCCTGATCGCGGCCACTTTTCCCGATGGCCAGGTCTATGATGATTGTCGGGCGCACCGGGATCGTTGGCGGCTCGCCATGGCCTCCAAAGGTTGGGCCTTAAACAAGTGGCCTGTGGCGTTCGGCGGTCCAGGATGGTCACCCAGCCAGAACTTCATCTGGGAGCGAGAGACAACTTCCGCAGGATTGCCGCCTCAGATCCCCGGGATGGGGGTGGGCATGTTGGCACCCATCCTGTTTGGCTATGGCAGCAAGGCACAGCAAGACCGTTTCCTCCCAGATATCCGCGAGGATCGAGTGGTTTGGTGTCAGGGCTATTCTGAACCTGGATCTGGTTCAGACCTCGCATCCCTCAGGACCAAGGCCGTTCGCCAAGGCGATGTCTACACTGTCGACGGGGAAAAGGTCTGGACCAGCGGCGCGCACCTGGCTGACTGGATGTTCTGTCTGACGCGGACCTCCACAGAGAGCAGACCTCAGGCAGGCATTACCTTCCTGTTGATCGATATGAAGAGCCCTGGAATTGAGGTGAAGCCGATCATTTCTATTGATGGCCGTCATGCCTTTAACCGGGTGACCTTCGACAATGTCCAGGTCCCTGTGGCCAATAGAATTGGGCTTGAGGGGGAAGGCTGGACCTATGCCAAGGGCCTTCTGACCCATGAGCGCACAGGACAGGCCTATGTCTCTATGTCCATGACCTTACTGGGCAATATCAAGCGTGCGGCAGCTGACCTGTCTGGATCCTGTGGCGGCAGTCTCCTTGAAGATCCTGGTTTCGCCAGTCGGCTTCGTTGGGCCGAAATTGAACTGGAAGCCTTGGAAATGACCGAAATGCGCACGCTTTGGGAGGTTGCAGCGGGGTCAGCGCCTGGGGCGCAATCCTCTATGCTGAAGCTCAAGGGCACAGATATCGTTCAGCGCATGACCGAGTTCTTTATCGAGTGCGCAGGCCCCTACGCCACGCCTTGGTTGCCCGCAATCGACTACCCCCAGGACCAGCCTCAACCTGATCCGATTGGGCCAGACTGGGCGCGACGGGAAATCGCACGCTATTACGAAGCCCGCGCGGCAAGTATCGCCGGAGGCACGGACGAAATTCAGCGCAACATCATCGCAAAGCAAGTCTTGCGGCTCTAGCGCAAAGAAAAGGCTGGAGCGCGGATTTCACGCTCCAGCCAATTTTTCCGCTACGATCAGAGGTCTTAGAAGTCCTTGCGCAGGGTCAGACCGTAATAACGATCATTGTCCCGCGGGACGAAGCGCACGACACCGGCAACCGAGCCATAGCCCACGAAGGGCGAGTAGTGCTGGTTGTTAATGTTCTTGACCTGGGCGCGAGCCGACCAGCCATTCTTGGTGCCAACCAGGCCGATTCCGGCGTTCCAAATCCCGTAGGACTCTTGAACCGTGTCGGGGGTCTCAGACAGCGAGTACTGGGTCTTTGACTTCCAGCTGTAGTCTGTGGAGGCCTGCAGATTGAAGTCGTCATTGAAGCGGGTGGTGTATTCCGCCTCGTAATGCGTCTTCCACTTGGGCGCGAACGGCAGCGGCTGACCGTTGATATTGCAGCTTACGGGGGACCCGGTCGGGCACTTGAAGCTGTCGACCTTGGCGTCGGTGCGCGCGAATGAGAAGCCCAAACGCAGGCCGTCCACAGGCCGCGCCGTGAAGTCGCCTTCCACACCCTTGGTCGACACATCACCCGCATTGATCAGACGGGTTACGAAAGCGCCCTGAACTGTGTCTGTGAAGTTGGCCTGATAGTTCTGGAACTTGGTATCGAAGACCGCCAAGGAGCCAATCAGCTTGCCTTCAAACAAGCTCCCCTTCACGCCAGCTTCGTAAGCGTTTGATGTCTCCGGCTTCAGAGAGATTTCGTCCTGCGCCTGCATGTTGAAGAAGGCATTATAGGCCGGGCCCTTATAGCCACGCGATGCTGTCACATAGACCATCTGATGGTCATTGATGTCGTACTGCAGACCCACGCGACCGCTCCAGCCATCCTTGCTGGTCGAACCAGAACTCTGGTGGAAGGGACGAATACCCGTCAGGGCCACGGCCGTTGTCGCCGTGCGGACGTGATAATAGCTCAGCTCATCGCGCAATTCACGGAAGCCCACCAGGCCGCGGAGTTGTGAGGTGAAGTTGAAGTTGCCTTCGCCATAGAGCGCATAGTTCTTGGCGACGATCCCGTAATTGGCTTGTCCACTGTCGAACAGGGTCGATGTACCAACCAAGCGACGGAGCTCGCGCTTGTAGATTTCCTTGGTTTCGGCATCCATGAAGTAGAAGCCGGCCACATAGTCGAAGAAGCCGCCCTTAGGCGAGGTGACGCGGAATTCTTGAGTACGCTGAATCGAGTCGACAATGCCGTCATCGCGCACGTCCGGGAAGGCCGAGGTCAGGACTGGAAGGTTGTCAAAGTCTGGAACCTGATGGTTCTTCCAGAAGCGATAACCGGTGATCGAGGTGAGGTTCAGGTCGCCAAGCTTGTAATCCAGTTGGACGAAACCACCCGCATTGCGATCCCGCACGAGGGTGCCAATGCTTGCCACGGCCTTCTTGTTGTCAGCACTGGCGGTGACGCCGTAGCCGGCCAGCAAGGTCGCAAGGCCCGCATTAGCGGTGACCACACCGGTCGGATAGGCAACACGGTTTGTGGAGGCAAAGACACCGTTCGGAGTCGATTCCTTGCCTTGAATATAGTCAGCGCCAAAGGTGACGGTGAGGTTGTCGCTGGGGGTGGCGATGAACTTGGTGCGGGCACCCGAACGGCTGTAGCCGTTGATCTTGCTGCCGCGCAGGACGTCAGTGACATTGCCGTCATAGCGTGCGGCCATGGCGCTGATCAGGCCACTGAGCTTACCGTCGATGATTGGGCCAGAAACGCCGCCCTTCACCCGGTACTCATTACCGGAGAAGTAGGAGGCCTCGCCATAACCAGCTGGGCTATTGGTCGGGTCCTTGGAAACGATATTGATAACACCGGCCGAGGCGTTCTTGCCAAACAGCGTGCCCTGAGGGCCGCGCAGAACTTCCACCCGCTGCACATCGACCAGGTCCATGGTGGACTGGCCTGGGCGGCTGAGGACGATGCCGTCCAGAACGGTGGAGACCGAGGGCTCAACCCCTGGCGAGGTGGTGATTGTGCCAACGCCGCGCACGAAAATGGTGCGGTCCTTATTGCCGCCGCCTGTGCGGAAGTCGATGGAGGGAACGGCCTGAGCCAAGCCTTCCATATTGTTCAGGTTACGCTTGGCCATCGCGTCACCGCTGACAACGCTCAGGGCGATGGGAACCGTGTTGACCGACTCCTGGCGGAACCGAGCCGTGACGGTCAGTTCGTCGACGGTCGTCGCGTCCTTGGCGGCATCGGCCGCAAAAGCTGCCTGAGAAACGGCGAGAACAGCAACGCCTGCGAACAGTGCCGACAGTCGGCGCGAGGTCGAGCTGGTGTAATTTTTCATGAGAGTGTCCTTTTTTCCTCGATTATCCGAGTGGCTCGGGGCCCTAGATAGGTGCCAATAGACCATCCGAAATCCGAGTTTTTCTTTTGTGCGAACGATGATTTCTGGAATGCGCGGAGGCGTCAGCGCCGTTGTTTGCTCCCAAAACCTTTCACCACCGCTTTCAGCGCGGAGGCTTATTAAGGGGCGGTTTACCGCAAAATGGCTGAGGAAACAATACAATGTGTCACTTCTGTCATAAACATGGCCCCAGACTGAAGCCTTCCATTGACAGGGCACCATCGGCAATCACAAGCCCCGCTGAGCCTGACAAAATCGCGTTTTCCTCAAGATCGCAGGCATTGAGGACGAGGCCGTCGCATGTTGCAAGAAGGTCACGCCCGCTCACAGACAGGCTGAATGTCAGGCTCCGGTCGAGACAAAAATCTGCTGGCTGCTCCGCCAAGACAGTTTCCAGGTCGTCAAAGACCTTCACAATCTGAAACTGCCCCTGCCGTGTTAAGCGCGCGGCGTAGTGTCGTCTTAAGCCTCTGGCCCGGGCCACAACACCTGCATGGCGCGCGAGATGGACCTTGACCTGCGCCCGGACCTCATAGTCCGACCAATCCCGGCTACCCTGCAGAACAAGGCCTTCACCCTGGTCCTGAGACACACGAAACACCCCAGCCGGTCGGGTCGTGAGTCGGGTGGCGCCATTGACCCAAGCCCGCCGCCAGAAATCTCCGCCAGGGAGGCCGGGCCCGAACTGAAACTTGGGACAACCGTCCCAGGTGAGCCAGTCCAAGATAACCCGGCCCTCATCGCCCTCGACCTGGATCCCAACCTCCGCAACGGGGCAAGCTTCAAGATCAGGGATGTTCCAGCTAAATTCGGTAGAGGCGCCCGGAGTCAGGACATGCGCCGGGCCTAAAACTGGGTACAGCTGGTCATTTTGGTCATAGATGCAGATACGAAGGCTTACCCTAACCGAATTGCGGTTCATCGGGTCTGCGGCGACCCGTGCACGCAGGGTCTGGCCTGGATAGACCAGAGGCGATGATAGCAAGTCGTAGACCGGCATACGGACCACGTCCGGAGGCGCGAAGGTCGGGGTCATCACCGAAATGGGCTCTGATCGCGCCAAATCCAAGGCCAGGGCGCGCCCACCTTCAAACTCAAGGTTTTGCAAACCCCCGGCATCAGAGCGCCTAAAACCCTGGACACTGCCTGACAAAGTAAAGTGGAATCGCGCACCGCCTTTCGGTGGCACCACCACGTCCTCGCCCCTAAGCCCTTGGCCAATCCCCGCCAGGCGATAGGCCGTCCGAACTGCGTCTGTCACGGCCTCGCCGCCGTCTGCATTTGAGACCAGCATCCGGTCCGCCAAGGGCAGACGCAGATGGGGAACCCTATCCAGTCCCTTCAGGCCAAGCTTAATCCCCAGCAAGCACCCAAGGTTTCCCGCATTGCAGTCGGTGTCCCATCCGGCCGTGTTGATAATAGTCTGCGCCTGCTGAAAATCGTCGGGTGCATAGAGAAGCGCCATCAGCATGAGGGCGTGGTTAGGCACCACATGACAGAGCCCTGGATAGGCCCAATAGCCATGCTCAGCCTCAATTCTCCGCCGGGTTTCTCGCCAGTCCTGGTCGGTTTCGCACCAGGCTCGAACTTGATTGGCCAATAGGGCAATACCGCTTGTGGACGGAATGACCCCGAGCCCGACCTCCAGGAGATCGTGAACACTGTCAGATACAAAGGCCTGGGCCTCCATAGCCGCCCAGAGCATGGCGGCGTGGACGGACTCGCCATCATGACTGACTCGGCCAGCCTGCTGGGCAAAGGCCGCCGCGCGTCTGGGCTGGCCAGGACAAACCAGGGCCCATCCATCAATGAAAATTTGTGCGCCGATTTGTTCAGAAAGGGCGCGGCCATTCACCGCCATGGACCCGCTTTGAGGGGCCGGCAGACCGCGTTTCAAGTTCAGCCAAGCCGTATGCTCGGTAGAAATACCATTCCCACCCCACCACAGGATCGACCGCCCCTCCACAATGTAATTGAGCCAGGTTTTCCCCACGTCTTGAGATTTGAGATCATAGGACAGGCCGTGGTCTTCAAGGGCACGAATGAAGGTGAAGGTGCCTGCAACGTCATCATCGGTAACGACCAGGGGTAGGTTCAGTTGGTCATGCACATAGCCCGTAATATCGCCAAAGGTCTGCTGGATGCGCGCATGGGACCAGCCCTCAAAGGGCCGACCCAGATAGACGCCAATCAGCTTTCCAAGAACCCCGGCATAGACGCGCTCGAGATAATCGGTTGGCAGTGCCAAGCTTATCGCGCCGCTTGGTCTTCAGGGGCGGCAACCAACTCCGGCACAAAAAGATGCAGCCATAGAAGGCCCAGCAGATAGGAGACCGCCGCAACCGCCAGTAAGGGTCCATACCCCATGCCTGCCGTAAGAATTTCCCCGGCAACGAACACAATAGCCATGCCCGCGAGGTTGCCGCACAGGGCACCAAAGCTGGTGACCTTACCGACCCTGGCCTTGGGAATAATGTCGCCGATGGTCGAGAAAATGCTCACGGAAAACCCCTGATGTCCCGCCAGCATGAAGGCAAGAAGTCCTGCCGCCATCCAAAGGTTATGGGTCAGCAGCGCCAAGGGTGCCGTAGTGACCAAGAGGGCGGAAACCAGCATGACGCCCTTGCGGACACGATTAATGCTCACCCCCTGGGAGATCAGCCGGGTTGAAATCCAGCCCGAAGCCAAAGACCCCACCGCTGATCCAACATAGGCAATGGCCAAGGGCGGCCCGAGATCCTTTTGCGCCACATGGAAAACCCGGTGGAAGAAGTCAGGGGCCCAGAACAGCAGCAGCCAATAGACCTGGTCTGACAAGACCTTGGCGCCGGCAATGCCGAGTGTTCGCCGATCTGACAGCAGACCTGCCGTCCCCCGGAGCGCAGCTCTGAACCCACCACCAGGCGCTGCGCCGGCCAAGACAGGTTCCTGGTGTTGCGGAAAATTAAGCCCCCGAGTTGCGCCAATCCAGGCCAGAACCCAGACAAAACCCAAGGCCCCTGCGGCCACAAAGCACCCTCGCCATCCCAGTCCCGCCCAGCCTAAGGCCAGACTTCCCCCGGCGATCACGGGGAGAACCAAGGGCGTGGCGATCGAACCCAGGGCCGATGCGCCGTTCGAAATGCCAAAGACAAAGGACCTTAGGCGGGCGCTAAAGATCGTCGCTAGGGTTTTTACGAAGGACGGAGTGCCCATAGATTCCGTGGCACCCAGCGCCACCCGAACGGCCGCGAATTGCCCCACACTAAAGGCCCAACCGTGCGCCATTGCCGCTAGGCTCCAGGCGGCAACGCCAGCCGGGGTCGCCCACTTCACCCCCAGACGATCGACAATCCATCCGACCCCAAGATAGGCCATAGCGGCAGAAAACTGGAAAAGGGAGGCGAGCTTTCCGTAGTCCGCATCGGTCCAATGCAGGTCGTCCTCGATCATCGGCTTCAACACCGAAATGATCTGCCGATCTACCAGGTTCAGGATGCCGGCAAGCACGATCAATCCCACCAGCCACCACCGGCGGGCCAACAGTTTCGGGTCCAGCACGTCGTCAGATGCGGAGTCTAGGGGCGCGGGCTTATCCATGGGTGATGTGCTTGCCGTTCAAGAGCAGCGGAACGGCATTGCGACGCAGATGGCGCGTGCCGGGGTTCAGCATGACCTCGGGCGTGTATTGCGCCAGATAAACCCTGCGCAGGTCCGAGGTGAGGTTTGGCCCAGATGCGTGAAGCATCCGACTGGAAAACGCCACCACGCTACCCGCCGAGACTTCTAAGGCCGGACCGACGCCTGGCTTGTCCCAACCGACCAGGTCATTGGTCTTTGGATCGCGAATGTGCGGGAGGATGCGATCTCTCGATTCCGGCACCTCGGTGAAGGGCAATATGCTGATCGTCCCATTCTCCACGGTGGCGTCGTCCAGTGGGCACCAGCAGGTCAGATAGGGCGCATGATCAATGGGGCCACCATTGCCGACCACATAGCCGGAGTCCTGATGCCAGCTGAAGGCCGAGCCGCCATCCGGCCCCTTGACCACATACTGATCGAAGAAAAAATAGGCGTCATCGCCGAGCGTCGTGCGGCAAATCTCAGCCATGATCGAGCTGAAAAGCACTGACCTTAGGGCTGGCTGATCTCTCTGGCACTCATTGGCAAAATAGCGTTTTCCCCGCTGGTTGAGGCCCATCTGGTCCACGTGGGCGGCATCCATGCGCGCATCTTCCCGCGCCATAAAGGCCGCGCATTGTGCCCGGAGAATGGCCAAGGGCTCACCCTCCAGCACATTGTCAAACACCGCGTAGCCAAAATGGGCGAACTGCGCCCGCTGAAATTCGAAGACCATACTTTCCGCCCGGCTCTTTTACATATGAGAGGAGTCTTCGCCCCTGCTGCAGATCATCCTAGATCAGCACCGGGCGCAAATTAAAACCCGAACTCCGACATTTCGACCACCCGGTTTTCCTTGGCACTCAATTCTGCAGCCGCACCCATGGCGACCGCCCGAAGACCATCCTCTGCCGTCACCTTGACCGGACCGCGTCCTCTGACGGCGTCGATGAAGGCCTCAATCTGATAATAGGTCGACCCATGATGGGTGCCGGCCTGCAGTATGGTCGGGTCTACCGGCACATGGGTGCGGACCGGTGTCTTGGGCGTGCCGAGGGGAACACGGGGCGAATGGACCAGATCCCCAGACGGGATGAAGGCTTCGAGCTTTGCCTTGTCGCCGACTGCGGTCAGGGCTTCCTGCTCTTCAGAGCCTTCAGCGAACATGTTGAGGTCCAAGAGGGCGCGGGTCCCATTGGCGAAGTCCACCACCGTAAAGCTGTTGTCGATAATGTCGGGCTTCTCGCCGTTATAGCGTTCATCCTGATGGTTGACGTCCATGGCACCAGAACAGAAGACCCGAACGGGTTCAGCGCCGATAATCAGCCGCATAAGGTCGAAGAAGTGGCAGCACTTCTCCACCATGGTCCCGCCGGTATTGCGGGAGAACCGATTCCAATCACCCACCTTGACCAGAAAGGGAAAGCGATGCTCCCGGATGGACAGTTGGACTAACCGCCCCACATCCCCGGCCTTGATCGCGTCAATAAAGCGGGCGGCGGGTGGCATGAACCGGTATTCCATGCCCGTCCAGAATACTGCCTTGTGCTTGAGGGCCTGTTCAGCCGCCCAGCGGGCATCTTCTACTGTGGTGCAGAGTGGCTTTTCGCAGAGGATATTCAGGCTTGCCGCAAACAGCGGCTTCAAAACCTCGCGATGGGTAAAGTTGGGCGAGACCACCAGAACGCAATCTAGCTCTGCCTTTGCAAGCATGTCCTCGACGGTTTCAAAGGTCGGCACGTCGTGACCAAGCTGCTTGATGCCCAGCCGGCGGGACTCACCTTCCGGGTCCTGCAAGGCCACAATCTCAGCCTCCGGATGGAGTTTCAGGTTGCGGATGTGCTCGCGACCCATCATTCCAACGCCTACAATACCAAAGCGCAGCTTGTTCATTCTGCCGTCCATCATGGTTTCATCGGAGGCCCACATGCCCCTCACTGATCTTGGCCTGTCGCATGAGCGCCGCGCGCTCGGCAAGAGCGGGCTAACAGTTTCGCCCCTTGCCTGGGGCATGTGGCGCTTCAAAGGCCAGGACGTAAAGGCCGCCAGGACCTTGGTCGAAACCGCGCTGGACTGTGGCATTGACCTGCTAGACACCGCCGACATTTATGGGCCCGACAATGGAGAGCCCTTCGGCGCCGCCGAGCTCTTGCTGGGAAAGGTGCTGGCCGAAGCGCCGGGCCTGCGCGCGCGCTTCACCCTTGCCACCAAGGGCGGAATCGAAATGGGCGTGCCCTACAATTCGAGCCCCGACTATTTGACCGCCGCTGTCGAGGCCTCGTTGCGGCGGATGGGTGTTGAGCGGGTTGAGCTTTGGCAAATCCACCGGCCAGACCACCTGGCTCATCCCGCTGAAATCGCGAGGACCTTCGAGACCCTGCGCGCCCAGGGCAAGGTGGCTGAATTCGGCGTTTCAAACCACACGGCGGCTCAGGTCTCTGCCCTGCAAGCTCACCTGTCTTTCCCGCTGGCTTCCATACAGCCCGAGTTTTCGCCCCTCGCTATCGAGCCCCTTTATGACGGCGTTTTGGATCAGGCGGTTGAGCGCAATCTGGCGGTCCTGGCCTGGTCGCCCCTCGGTGGCGGGCGCTTGGCTTCACCGCAGGATGAGCGCTCAAGGGCAGTTGTTGAGGCGCTCTCCAAGGTCGCCGAACGCGCGGGAGTTTCTGTCAGCGCAGCGGCCTATGGCTGGATTATGGCTCACCCTGCGCGGCCGATCCCCATTGTCGGATCACAACAGGTTACCCGAATTCGTGAAGCAACCCGGGCCCTAAGCTTCACCTACAGCCGCCAGGAGTGGTACGCGGTACTTACCGCAGCCAGAGGAGTGCCCCTGCCATGAACCCCTGTGAAGTTGCTTGGTTCAGTGCCCTTTGTGACGATGACTATGAGTTCCTCGGTGCGCCCGATCCGCGATTACAGTCCAGCTTTGACCATTGTCGGAACATTGCCCTGACCGCCGAGTCGGGGGGGTTCGATAACCTGCTCCTGCCGTCTGGCTATGCCCTCGGCATCGACTCCACGGCCTTTGCGGCAGCGATCGGCCCCATGCTCAAGCGCATGAAGCTGCTCCTGGCCGTGCGATGTGGGGAAATGTGGCCGCCACAACTGGCGCGACAAATCGCCACCATCAATCAGATGGTCGGCGGCCGTTTGAATGTGAACATCATCTCTTCCGACATTCCTGGGGAGACACTTGCCTCGGCGCCCCGATATCAGCGCACCATCGAAGTGATGGAACTCCTCAACCAGATCCTGAGCGGTCAGGCTGTCGACTATCGGGGTGAGTTCTACACTTTCAAACTGGACCCACCGCGCATTGCCCAAACCCTCAACCAACGTGTGCCGCTCTATTTCGGTGGCCTGTCTGAGGACGCTCGGGAAGCGGCCGCGAAGGTGGCTGACGTCTACCTGATGTGGCCCGACACCTTGCCTGCTGTGGAGGCCATTGTCTCTGACATGACCGCCCGGGCCGCCAAGTACGGACGGACGCTCAAATTCGGCTATCGGGTCCATGTGGTGGTCCGCGAGACGGAATCTGAAGCTCGGGACGCTGCCAGCCGCTTGCTCTCAAAGCTCGACGAAAGTGAAGGCGAAGCGATCCGTAATCGCTCCCTCGATAGCAGCTCCTACGGCGTGCGTCGGCAGGCCGAACTCCGCGCCGGTGCGGGCCATGACGGCTATGCCGAGGATAATCTCTGGACGGGAATTGGTCGCGCCCGGTCTGGCTGTGGGGCAGCCCTTGTGGGAGACCCCGATCAGGTCCTGGGCAAGCTGAACACCTACCGCAAACTGGGCATGGACGCTTTCATCTTGTCAGGCTATCCGCACGCTGCAGAAGCCGATCTGTTTGCGCGCCATGTCCTGCCAAAGCTGGATCATGCGCCACTGACCTTTTAGCCCCTAGGACGTCTTCCTCATGACCTATCGCGCGCCGCTTCGCAGTCTAGCCCTGGCCATGCAGACCGCAGGTCATGGTGCCCTTGTGGGCCATGCTTTTGCGGATCTAGACCAGGACACTGTAAACGCGGTCTTGGAAGCTGCTGGAGCCTTCGCAGAAAACGAACTCGCCCCCTTGAACCGCCAGGGGGACAAGGTCGGTGCCAGCTATGAGAACGGCAAGGTCACCGCCGCGCCCGGTTTTGCCGAGGCCTATCAGGCCTTTGTTGCCCAGGGCTGGAATTCCCTGTCTGCCGAGCCAGAATTTGGCGGCCAGGGACTGACCAAGGCCATGGAACTGGCGGTCTTCGAAATGATCCACGCCGCCAACATGGCGTTTGGCCTCTGCCCCATGCTCACCCAAGGTGCCATCGAGGCCCTGGCTCTCCACGGCACTGAAAAGCAAAAGCGCCTTGTCCTGCCAAAGCTAGTCAGCGGGGAATGGACGGGCACCATGAACCTGACCGAGCCCCAGGCCGGCACAGATCTGGCCTCTGTCACCACCCGAGCTGAGCCAGACGGTAAGGGTGGCTATAAGATCTATGGTCAGAAAATCTATATCACCTGGGGCGACCACGACGTGGCAGAGAACATCTGCCACCTTGTTCTTGCGCGGACCCCTGATGCGCCTCCAGGGGTGAAGGGAATCTCCCTCTTCCTGGCGACCAAGAAGATTGTCGACGACGAGGGCCGCGTGGGGTCACTGAACGACCTTCGGCCAGGTTCTATCGAGCACAAGTTGGGCATTCACGGCTCACCGACCTGCGTCATGCTATTTGAGGGTGCCCAGGCGGAGCTGGTCGGCGACCTGAACAGTGGCATTGCCCATATGTTCGTCATGATGAATGCCGCCCGTCTCCAGGTCGGTGTCCAGGGCGTGGCCATTGCTGAGCGGGCCTTCCAGCAGGCCTTGGCCTTCGCTCAGGAGCGCAAGCAGGGCCGAACCGCATGGGGCGGTGACACGATTTATGGCCACCCTGATATCCGCCGGATGCTGACCCTGATGCGGGCGAAGATCGAGGCCGCACGGGCCATCTGCCTGAGCACCGGCGTCCAGTCCGATCTGGCCCGTCTGGCACAGACGGAGGCCGAGCGCGCTGCCGCCCGGGCTCGCCAGGAACTCCTGACCCCTATCGCCAAGGCGTGGTCAACAGATATGGGCGTGGAAGTGGCTTCCTTAGGCGTCCAAATTCACGGCGGGATGGGCTTCATCGAAGATACTGGTGCTGCCCAGCACTATCGTGACGCGCGCATTGCACCAATTTATGAGGGCACCAACGGCATTCAGGCCATGGACCTGGCAGGCCGCAAGCTAGGCATGCGCGAGGGTGGCGTCATGCTGGACATTTGCAGCGAGATTGCGGCCACGGTGGTGAACCTTAGGGCTGTTCCTGGCCTGGATCTTGTCGCCAACCGGCTAGAAGCGGCACTGGGGGCCCTCGAACGGGCAACGCACTGGATGCTGGCACACAAGGGGCCAGATGCCCTCAGCGGCGCGACGGCCTATCTGAAACTGGCAGGCGATGTCATCGGCGGTGACATGTTGGCGAAGCAGGCCCTCGCGACAGCTTCGGGAGATGACGCCTGGTCGAAATCTAAGAGCGCCCTGGCGCGAATCTATGCCTCCCAGGTCCTGACCCTAGCTTCGGGCTTGGCTGATGCCGTGACAGAAGGTGGCGCAGATCTCGAAGCCCTCAGCGCCGCAAGCCTAGCAGACTGATGCCGACGTCCCAGATCTTGCAGACCAGGACATCGGCAGAAGTTTAAGCGGCTACCAATCCTGGAATATCCCGTAGCGCCGGATCGAGCCCTGCCCCCATCAAGTCGATGAAATTGTCGCGATAAAAGCGGCGGCGGGTGGGCTCGGAGCATCCGGCCAGAGCATCATTGAATCGCTTCAGCGGATTGCGCCCCCCTTCCACATGGGGGAAGTCCGACGAGAAGAGGCAGACCTCCTCTCCACAATTGGCGATGATCCATGCGGTATCTTCGTGGGGATATGGGGTTACCCGAAACTGCCGACGAATAATCTCACTTGGTTTGGCCGAAAGCTTCTGAAGGCGTTCCTCCTTGCCGAATGCGGCGACACCGGAGTCGAGAAACTTCATCAAGCTGGGCAACCAGGAGGCACCGAGTTCGATGGCACCAAACTTCAAATTCGGGAAACGGTCAAAGACGCCATCAATCACGAGGGCAGACAAGGTTTGCCACACGGAAAGGGGAATAGTCATAAAGCTGAGCGAGGTGAAATTCTCGGCGCCGCCGTGGAAGTCGAGCACCTGGGGCAGACCATTGTTGAAATAGTCGCGGTGCATCTTCTCTTCGCCACCCACATGGAAAAGTATGGGCAGGCCCGCCTCCTGGACCAGCGCCCAGAAGGGATCAAGGTCCACATGGCTGGGGGAATGACCCGGGGGGCAGCGCGAGGGAATAATCAGACCCTTGCAGCCCATGTCGATGGCTTCGCGCGCAATGTCTGAGGCCCTGGCCATGTCAACGAGGGGGACATAGCCCGTCGCCAGCAGACGTCGGTCCACCGAGCAATAATCACTCATCATCCGATTGTGGGCGCGGGCTGCCTCTACGGCCAGGTCAACCTCCCCGGCTTCTTCGAGGCCATAATTTCCGAGGGCGGCGGTGGTGAAGACCAACTGACTGGCAAACCCCAAAAGATCTAGCGCCTTGGGACGGTCGTGGTTTCGAAAGGCTCCCAGAGCTTGATAGTTCTTGCGGAGCAGGAGATTGGCTTCATCGCCGGCGCGAAAGTCCGGGTCGTCATGCAGATCTCGGGCCTTTTGGGCCCAATCGGTCACATATTTCGCCTCTTGGGTCTTCGCTCGGAAGTTGTCGCGAAACCTAGGCTCAAGATAGGCATCAATCGTGCCTGGCAGTTCCATGACATGCGAGTCCGCGTCATGGATGGTCTGACCCTCTACATAGGCCATGATGTTCGCCTCCCTTGCGTATTGGAGGCAGTTCGGACCCGAAATGCGATCCCGTCAAGTGCAAGGCCGGTCCGGAAGGGTCCAGACCGGCCTCAAGGGTCTTAGAGTTGAGGCAGCATATAGTCTGCGGCCGACACTTTGAATTCGCCGCCTTCTTCAACGTTCAGCGACGTGACGACGCCGTCTTCAACCACCATGGAATACCGCTGCGAGCGCAAGCCCAGGCCAAACTTCGAGCCATCCATGTCAAGACCCACGGCCTTAGTGAAGTCACCGGCAGGGTCGGCAATCATCATGATGGTATCGAGGACGCCTTGGTTCTCGCCCCAGGCCTTCATCACAAAGGCGTCATTGACCGAGAGGCAGACGATGGAGTCAACGCCCTTGGCCTTGATCTCGGGTGCCAGGGTTTTGAATCCTGGGACATGCTTGGCCGAACAGGTCGGGGTGAAAGCACCGGGGACGGCAAAGAAGGCCACCTTCTTGCCGGCGAAAATGTCGTCCGTCGTCATCGGGCGGGGGCCTTCAGCCGTTCCTGCGATGAAGTTAGCGGCGGGCAGTTTATCTCCGACCTTGAGGGTCATGGGAAAGTCTCCATTGGGGCTGATATTGTTTCCATCAAATAGCGACGAACCCTCAGGCTTCAATCACCAACTTGCACACCAGAGCCTTTTCCCCTCAGCGGGAACCGCCCACCGTGCAAAGAGGGTGTCTATTCACACGGCGAGGGCACGGATCGAGCTATTTGCCCGTGAAAACAGCTGGACGTTTTTCCAGGAAGGCCGCGACGCCCTCCTTGTGATCGGCGGACTTGAAACAGCCTGACAAGGCTTCAACATGGGCCCGCATATGCTCTGACATATCCCGCTCCAGCCCGTGCCAGACGAGCTTTTTCATCAGGCGCAGGGACATGGGTGAAGATTTCAGATACCGCCGCGCCTCGGTCATAGCGGCCTCCATGAGGTTTTCCGGTGCCACCAGTTCGTTGGCATAGCCCAGGGCCAAGGCTTCTGTGCCGGTGATCTGATCTCCGGAATAGAGCAGACGCAGGGCCTTTGACGGCCCTACAAGCCGCGGCAGGATCCAACTGCCGGCACCTGTATCGGGTACCAGGCCCCGATGGGCGAAGTTCCAGGCAAACCTTGCGCGGTCCGTGACGATGCGGACATCACACTGACTAGACCACTCGGCACCCATGCCGATGGCAAACCCATCGATGGCACCGATCACCGGCTTGGGGCAAGCGACCAGGGGCCACCATTTGCCATCCTCATGAGCTTCCCCGCGCACGCCGCGGGTCTCGCCGGGAATAGTGGCCAAGTCGGCAAGATCAGTTCCTGCGCAGAAGGTGCCCCCCGAACCCGTGACGATGATCACCCGGACCCGGTCATCAGCACCGAGGGCCGCTGCCTGTTCAGTGAAGGCACCAAGCATGGCATAGGTAATCGCATTGCGCTTTTCGGCCCGATCAATGGTCAAAATGGCAATGCCGTCGTCGCCGATTTCGCTGCGGATGTGATGGGCCGTCATGTCTGCCTCCCGAGGTGCATGGTTTGTTGGCCTGAGCAGACCGCAGAAGCGGTCCCGGGTCCAGCCCCTGTTCGGACCGGGCGGAGCTGTTTTCAGGGGGTACCGGACCTTGAACCCCGATATGGGGGATTTTTAGGCTCGGACCATGAGGTTAAGGCAAACGCCGCCTAACCCCTCGCCTTCACAGGGGCCAAGCCGTCCACATAGCTTTCATTGAGATAGACTTCAGCGTCCTGCGGCGACAGGGCGGGGCCATAGCCGAACCCTTGGCCATAGTCGCAGCCCACCGACAGCAGCAGCTTGGCCATTTGGGCGTTCTCGACTCCTTCGGCCACCACTTCGAGGGACAGATCCTGTCCCAGCTTGACCACAGATGAAACGATCTTGGCTGACCCTTCATTGGTGGCCATGGTTCGCACAAAATAGCGATCGATCTTCAGGGTGTCGAACGGCAGGCGCGTAAGATAGCTTAGTGACGAAAATCCAGTTCCAAAGTCATCCAGCGCTATGGCTGCACCTGCCGCACGCAGATCCCCGAGGATTAAGGCGGCCTGATCCGGATCGCGCATGACATCGCCTTCCGTGACTTCGAGTTTCAAGGCCCCGGGGGGTAGGCCCGTCTCCCGGCGAATACGCATGACGTCGGCCACCAGATCCTTGCGATCAAGTTCGGCGGTCGAGAGATTGACGGCCACGGTCATGTCTGCGGCGGCCCGATAATCCCGTCGCCAGATCGCCAATTGACGCGCTGCTTCGCCCATCATCATGGCACCGACCGCATTCATCAGACCCATCTCCTCGCAGAGCGGGATGAACTGATCTGGCATAACCAAGCCAAGCCGGGGATGGCGCCAGCGGATAAGGGCTTCAAATCCGGAAAGTGCCCCGGTGGAAAGACGGACAATCGGCTGGTAATAAGGGCAGAGCTCGCCACGCCCCAGAGCCCCCTTGAGATCGGCCTCCATGGCCAGGCGACTCAAACCATCGCGCTCCATCTTGCGGCCATAAGCGGCAGCACCGCCACGGCCTGACCCTTTGGCCGCTTCCACAGCCAGTTCCGCCCGACGCAGGAGCTCTGCCGCCTCGGGTGCATCCTCGCCACCTTCGACCGCCACGGCACCAATTGAGAGGGTGGGATGGATATCAAATCCAGCGACATTGAGGGGTGATTCAAGAGCATTTCGCAGGATGGCCGAGGTCGAATGCTCCCCTTTCAGGGCCAGGACGGCATACTCGTCCTCGCCAACCCTTGCAGCTAAGGCATTTTTTGGAAATGCCGAGATCAGGCGCGAACCGAGGGTCGAAAGAATTAGGTCCGCCCGGTCGTGACCAAGGGCGTCATTGAGACGCCGGAGCCGGTCAAGGTCAGCAACAACGAGTTCATAGGTGCCCGGCTGTGTCAGCCTTTGGCGGACTTGGGTGATAAAGCTTCGCCGATCCATCAGTCCGGTCAGCACATCATAGACGATCTTATCGGCCTCTGGGGCTGGGGTAATGACTCCAGCGGCGCGGACCCCGTCTTCCAGCCAAACACCGCGCCAAAGACATGTGGCACCACCACGCAGGCTAAAGAGAAGGGATATTGCCTCCCCAGGCGCTCGGACTGTCAGCAGATCCTCGGCAATCGCCCGATCCTTTGGAAGGGTCAGGGCGCGTATGGCCGCGGACGAACATTGAGGGGCCAGGAGGGCTAGACCGAGGGGCTGAACACTACCCGTCACCGAAAGCCGATCTGCCGAGGGCTCCCAAAGCCATAGGGCGGCCTCTCCAGCCCCTAGGGCTTCCAGCGTCGTCGTCGCATCCCAAGTTTTGCGGTCGCTGCCCATAGGCTCCAAAAGGTGCGAAGCCCTGGCCCCGCCTAAACTGAAAATCCCAAATCTGATCCGTCCTGGCTCCGAAGCGGAGTCACGAGGCCGAACAGGACATGGTCTCGCCAAACGCCATTAATTTTCAGATAAGCCTTTGCTTCGCCTTCCTCTGTAAAGCCTGCTTGAGCAAGTAATCGGCGAGAGGGCGTATTTTGTGGCACACAGGCGGCCTCCAGACGGTGCAGCCCCAGGCGTCGAAACGCAAATCCGGTCAGGGCTCGAACCGCCCCAAGGGTCTGCCCCTGCCGGGCAAAGGGCTTGCCACACCAATATCCCACAGTCCCCATCTGTGCGACACCGCGCCGGATATTCGACAAGGTGATGCCACCCGTCAGTGCACCATCTGTCTGGCGGAAAACAAAAAACGAGTAGGCAACCCCGGCCTCGCGGTCCCTTTGATAGGTCGCCAGTCGCCGCCGGAAGGCCGCGCGCGTCAGGTCATCCTGCGCCCAGGTTGGCTCCCAAGGCTGCAAAAAGTCCCGGGACTGGGCGCGCAAGTCATGCCAAGCGACAAAGTCAGAGCCCCGCGGGGGGCGCAAGAAAACAGCTTCACCCTCCACTCGAAGGCCAGCTTCCATTGCGATCCAATCTAGTAGCGCCATGGCGCAAGCCTCACTGGATTTCCATCGACACGGACAATTAGGACGTAAAGATCGCGCTGCGGAAGGCCTCTGCCGCCTTGTGGGCGCTCTTGGGGCCCAGGATGCTGGTGACGACCTTGCCGGGTAGGGTAAGCCCGGCCCCGACCCGCTGCAGATCGGTTGCTGTCACGCGGTCTACGTCTTCGGCAATTTCAGCCGTGGTCAAAAGCCGGTCAAACAACAAGACCTGCCCTGCCGCCTGCTCTGCGCGTGCGAGAGGCGACTCCCGCGCCATGAACAGGCCAGCCTTCAGCTGCGCCTTGGCCCGAGACAGTTCGGCGACCGTAACATCCCGTGCCAAACTAAGGATCTGCTGAGCGGCCACCTCAGCCAGCCGAGCGGCGTCCTTAGCCGCGCAGCCTGCAAAAATCCCGAGTACGCCCTGATCGGCATAGGTTTCTGCAAAAGCGTCGACCGCATAGGCCAGACCCAGCTTCTCCCGCGCCTCCTGAAACAGCCGTGAGGACATGCCACCGCCAAGGATTTCAGCAAAAAGGCGAAGGGCGAAATAATCAGGGTCTGCGACGCCGATGGTTGGCAGCATAAAGACCAGATTGGCCTGCTCCAGGCTCTTGGACTCTGAACGGTCTCCGCCGGTGAAGTGCGCCGGGTGGTAATCGGTGGTCGGCACCTGATCGAGGCTGCCAAAGTCACGCTCGGCGAGGGCCAGAACCTCGTCTTCGTCCACTGCGCCGCTGGCAGCAAAGATCAGCTTGTCGGGAGCGTAAAGTTGAGCCCGCCAAGCCTGCAAACCTTCTGGGGTTGCCGGCGCAATAGACTGGTCGGTCCCAAGAATAGAACGACCCAGGGGCTGTCCCTCATAGGCCGCCGATTGGGCCATTTCGAAGACCTGATCATCTGGGGTATCGACCGCCTCGGCAATCTCCTGACCGACCACCTGTTTTTCGCGCACTAGATCATCGAGGTCCATGCGCGGGCGTAGGATCAGGTCGGCAAGGACCGCAGAGCCAAGGTCCAGCCCCCCTGCCAGGGCGCGGACCTGGAAACTGGTACGCTCATACCCCGTGGCCGCATTAATGTGCCCGCCTTGGCCTTCGATGGATTCAACAATCTCCCGGGCACTGCGGTTACCTGCGCCCTTGAAGACCATGTGTTCAAGCAGGTGCGACCATCCAGATTGAGACGCATCCTCATGGCGCGCGCCGCGCCCCGCGACGACAGAAAGAGCGACAGTCTCGAGCCCGGGCACCGGATCACAGATGACCCTTACGCCGTTACTGAGAGTATGAAGGCGGGTCAAAATCGTCCTAAGCGCTGGCGAAGTTCAGGACATAGGCCTTAACAGCCTCGATATCCGCCGGAAGATGATCGAACCGCTCGGGCTTGTCGGCAAGACCGCGGGCCTTTCTCGGGACCACAGGCGTTTCGCCGATCACCGCATGCACCGCCTCCGGGAATTTAGCGGGAGAGGCGGTCGCAAGAATAATGACAGGCGCGTCAAAATTCCGCGTCCTCTGGAAGGCGCTGACACCGACCGCGGTATGGGGATCAATGACCTCTCCGGTTTCGTTAAAGGTCGCCAAGATCGTCCGGCTCGTCTCGCCTTCGCTGACCATCAAGCCCTGGAACGTCTCCCGCATGTGGGCCAGAGCCTGGGGCGGAATATCAATGACCCCGGTTTCAATGAAGGATGCAAAGGCCCGGCCGGTTTCGACGCCATCGCGCTTGACCCCTTCGAAATAGAGCCGCTCGAAGTTAGAGGCCGACTGAATATCCATGGCCGGTGACTGTGTTGTCTGGACCGCACCGCGGGTATAGCGGCCGGTTTGAAACGCCCGGGCCAGAATGTCGTTGGCGTTGGTCGCAACGAGGATTGAAGAAATCGGCAGGCCCATAGTCTTTGCCACATAACCTGCAAACCCATCGCCGAAATTCCCCGAAGGTACAGCAAAGGCCACCGGTCGATGGGGTGCTCCAAGGGCGACGGCAGTGGTAAAATAGTAGACGCTTTGGGCAACGATCCGGGCGAAGTTGATGGAATTGACCGCCGACAGGCCAACGGCTTGCTTCAGGCCATCATCTGCCAGGGCCAGCTTAAGGATCGCCTGACAGTCGTCAAAGGTCCCATCGACCGCCACGCAGGCAACATTGGCTTCACGGGCGGTGGTCATAAAGCGGCGCTGGACTTCGGAAATCCGACCGTCCGGAAACATGGCGATGATCTTCGTGTTCGCGCGCCCCCGGAAGGCCTCTACCGCCGCGCCACCCGTGTCGCCTGAGGTGGCACACAGAATGGTCTGGGTGCGATTACGGAGCGCCAGCACATGATCAGATAGACGCGCAAGCAGTTGCATGGCCACGTCCTTGAAGGCCAGGCTGGGGCCGTGGAAAAGCTCCGCAATGAACCCCCCCGGGGCAATCTGGGTCAGGGGAACAACGGCCGGGTGCGTAAAGGTGGCATAGGCCTCGTCACACATGTCGCTGAGGGTTTCACGAGCGATTTCATCGCCAACGAATTTGGCAAGGACCTCAGTGGCAACATGGGCATAGGGGCGGCCGGCGAAATCAGCGATTTCAGCTTGAGTGAAGCTTGGCCAGGTCTCGGGGACATAGAGCCCGCCATCGGGGGCTAATCCTGCCAGAACGGCATCCAAAAAGCCGACAGCCGGTGAAGCACCCCGCGTCGAAATATAGCGCATCACTCTCTCGCCTTCTTCCAGAGGACGGCGACATAAACGCCAGCCAGGGCTGCGGCAAGGCCGAACCAGGTCAGGGCATATTCCAGATGTCGGTTCGAGATTTCGGCGGGGATCGGCGCAGGCTTCAAAGCCGTCCACTCCGGATTGGTTGAGGTTTCCGCCATGAGAAACAGGGGGGCTGGGCGCTCGACATTCAGAGCCTGAGCCATGGCCGCCACATTGCGGGAATACCAGTGATTGGCCGCCACCTCATTTGGCGGCGTCACAAAGGTCGCGCGATCGGGAATCCGTAGAACACCGATGAGATGCAGGGGCGTTGTATCTGTAGGATCAACAAGTGGTCGGGCCGAGATCGTGTCCCCGACAAACCCGCGGTCGACGAGAATACTGCCTAAGGCGGGACCAGCGAGCTTGCAGGCCGAGATGATCCGCACCCCGGCACCCGTGTCGCGGACGGAGAAGAGCTCCAGGTATTTCGCCTTGGCCAGGCCGGGGCAATCAACCTCGACGCGGGTAAAATCGGCCTTAAGCCCTTGGGCAAGCACCTTGCTCAAAGGCTGAGGTGGGGCGGACTTCAGCGCAGCCACCCGTGCTAACAGATCTTCTTTCCACGCTAGGCGCTGAAGCTGCCAGGCCCCCAAACTCACCAGGACGATAAGGCCAATGCCAACGGCAAGGCTCAGGCCAAATGGCAGCCGAAACTTCGGGAGGGCAGGCTCATTCGCCATGGCGAGATTCAGACGCCTGATTGGAAAATTGCGCGGCCAGCATCAGGCCCTTGAAAGGGCGCAGGAGGCCAAGGGTGACCACCAGGGTCAAGGGAAGCCAGACCACAAGATGCACCCAAATGGGCGGGTGATAGGCGACCTCTGTGAACAGCGCTGCAAAGGCGACCAGGAAGCCGCCAATGAGAATTACAAACACTGCGGGCCCATCTCCTGAGTCCGCCTTAGCGAGATTATAACCACAGGATTCACAGGTCGGAGAGACCTTGAGGAACCCCTCGAATAAGGGGCCCTCACCGCAATTGGGGCAGTGGCCGGTCGCACCTGCCAGATAGGGATTGTGACCGGCCATTGAACTCCTATTTCGCCGCCGCGCCGAAGATCACGTAGATAAAGGCGAAGAGGAACAGCCAGACCACGTCGACGAAGTGCCAGTACCAAGCCGCAGCTTCGAAGCCGAAGTGCTTTTTGGCGGTAAAGCCACCCCCCATCAGGCGCGCTAAACAAACGGCCAGGAAGATGGTGCCGATCAGAACGTGGAAGCCATGGAAGCCGGTGGCCATGAAGAAGGACGAGCCATAGAGGCCCGAATTCTCGGCCCCCTCGCCGCCAAAGAAATACTTGTGCTCGAGGATGTGGCTGTACTCGAACGCCTGGATCGAGGTGAACATCACGCCAAGGGCAATGGTTAGGGCCAGAGCGATCTTTGCACCACGACGGTCATCGGTCTGGATCGCATGGTGAGCCCAGGTGACCGTCGTGCCAGACAGCAGCAAGGTCAAGGTGTTGACCAGGGGCAAATTCCAAGCCGGAACCGTCTCAATGCCCTTAGGTGGCCAGGAGGCCCACGCCGTGCGGACTTCCTCAATGGCCGAAGCCGACCCAGCGCGATGGCCATGGAACAAAGCCATTTCGAAGAAGATCCAGAACCAGGCGACGAAGAACATGACCTCGGAGGCGATGAACATGATCATACCGTAACGCAGGCCGATGGAGACGACCGGCGTATGATCGCCTTGGTTGGCCTCGATGGTCACATCGCGCCACCAAGCGGCCATCGTAAAGAGTACCCCAGCCAGACCCAGGAAGAAGACCAGCGGGTCATGCTTGGGAAGGCCGAACAGGCCCTTCATCCAGATCACCCCGCCGATAGCCATCACCGTAGCCGCCGCTGAGCCCAACAGGGGCCAAGGGCTAGGATTGACCAGATGGTAGTCGTGTTTGACGTCGCCCGCAGACATGTTCGTCCTTACCCCTCTCGAATCTCATAGACGCGGGACCTCTTCAGGCCGCGCTAGCTCTCTCAATAGTCGCTATAGCCCCGCTATTGGGGTTCCGCCAAGGGCAGATGGTGACTTCTCGCCCGCTGTCGACGCCTGTTTTGGGGCCACAGCAGGATAGAAGGTGTAGGACAAGGTCACGTCGCGCTTATTGCGGGTGTTCAAGTCCGACGCATATTTCGGATCGACAAAATAGACGACCGGAAACTCAATGGTCTGCCCAGGGCCAATAGTTTGATCTGAAAAGCAAAAACACTCGAGTTTTCGGAAATAGCCCCCGGCCTGTTCCGGGACGACATTGTAGACAGCATGGCCTGTCAGAGGCGTCTTTGCGTTATTGGTGACCTTGAAGTAGGCCAATCCAGTCTCGCCGATTTTCACCGTCTGTGACGTTTGTTCTGCCGAAAAAGTCCAGGGCAGGCCGTGAATATTGGTGTCGAACCGAATCAAGAGCGTTTTGTCGAGGGCAACCTTCGGGGCCATATTTGCCTTGGAAATGGTCCCATTATAGCCGGTGGCTTGGCAGAAGGCTCTGTATAGGGGCACCGAGGCATAAGCACCTCCAACCATGACCGCGAACACCAAGGCGCAGATCACCGCCACCCGGTTATTGCCCAAGCCAGGGCGCTTTTCCGGATTAGAGGGGACGCTCAATGACATTCCCCTTGAGGTGGGTCACCGTCACAATAAAAACCAGAATGACGAACAGGACCAAGCCCAGAGCCAGGGCGATGTTTCGGCCCTGACGGGCCTTTGCTTCAAGTTCAGTATCGCGGACGGGATCGCTCATCCGAAGACTCCTGGTGCGGTAATTGGCGAAACTCCCAGGACATGTTCAGCAAGGAGGGTCGCAAAAAGCAGGGTGAGATAAAGTATGGAGAAAGCAAAGAGGTTCCGGGCGTCCTTTGCAGCCACCTTTACGTCGTAAAGCCCGTCATCCTGGCGTGGATCGGCCGCATCGCCAGCACGGCTTCTAAAGATACGCCAGGCGAGGATGAGAAAGACCGCCCCGCCAAGAACCGCCACGCTGAGATAGGGTTTACCTCCCAGGCCCGTAAAGGCAGGAGCCAGACAAAGTGGCGTGAACAACAGGCTGTAGATCAGGATTTGCTTTCGTGTGGATGCCGCGCCTGCCGTGACCGGCATCATGGGGACACCAGCCTTTTCATAGTCCTCGCTGGTATAAAGCGAGAGGGCCCAGAAGTGGGGCGGGGTCCACATGAAAATGATGGCACAAAGCAGCCAAGCATTCAGGGGGGTTGTTCCCGTTGCGGCAGCCCAGCCGATCACCGGCGGTAATGCGCCCGCAAGGCCGCCGATAACGATGTTCTGTGGCGTCGAGCGCTTCAGCCACATGGTGTAGACCACAGCGTAGAAAAAGATGGTGAAGGCTAAAAGCCCGGCCGCCAGCCAGTTGACGGTCATACCCAAGAGCATGACAGAGAACAGCGACAGGATAACCCCAAGCGCCAGGGCATCAGCCCCCTGCACCCGCCCTGCAGGCACCGGACGACCTCGGGTCCGACGCATCTTGGCGTCGATATCTGCGTCATACCACATGTTCAAAGAGGCCGAGGCACCGGCGCCGACCGCGATACAAAGGATTGAGACCGAGGCCAGGATCGGATTGATCGGGTGGTTGGAACTCGCCATGCCAGTGATCGCCGTGAAGATCACAAGGGACATGACCCGCGGCTTCATCAAAAGCAGAAAGTCTTGCCAGCGAGCTGGAGCGGCGGGGGAAATTAGATTGGCGGGCATCGCCATGGGTCTACTCTTAAAATGCGAAGGGCGCGTGCCGGAAAGTCCAGCTCGCGCCCTTCATATCATTCAAATCAGCGAGACTTAGTGGGAGTCCGGCTCGATCACCGGCAATTCGCTGAACTGGTGGAAGGGTGGCGGTGAAGACAGCGTCCATTCCAACGTCGTTGCACCTACGCCCCAAGGATTGGCAGAGGCCTTCCGGCGACGAACCATGGCTTCGAAGAGCAATAGAAGGAAGACACCGACCCCAACCAATGTCACCGCATACCCCATGGACGAAATATGGTTCCAGTAGGCGAAGGCCCGGGGATAGTCGACATAGTGACGCGGCATGCCTTGTAGACCCAGGAAATGCTGCGGGAAGAAGATCAGGTTCACGCCAACAAAGGTGATCCAGAAATGGGTCACAGCGAGGAACTCGTTGTACTTCACACCCCAGATTTTCTCGAACCAGTAGTAGAAGCCCGCAAAGATGGAGAAGACGGCACCAAGGCTCAGAACATAGTGGAAGTGCGCAACCACATAATAGGTGTTGTGCAGGCTGTAATCGATACCGGCATTAGCCAGCACCACCCCGGTGACTCCCCCAACGGTGAACAGGAAGATGAAGCCAATTGCCCACAGCATGGGCGCTTTGAAATCAATAGACCCGCCCCACATGGTCGCAATCCAGGAAAACACCTTCACCCCGGTGGGCACGGCGATGACCATGGTCGCGGCCACGAAATAGGCACGCAGATTGATGTTCATCCCGACCGTATACATGTGGTGGGCCCAAACAACGAACCCAACAAAGCCGATGGCCACCATGGCATAGGCCATGGCCAGATAGCCAAACACTGGCTTCTTGGAGAAGGTCGACACGATCTGACTGATGATGCCGAAACCGGGCAGGATCAGGATGTAGACTTCTGGATGCCCGAAGAACCAGAACAGGTGCTCGTACATGACGGGGTCGCCACCGCCGGCCGGGTCAAAGAAGTGGGTGTGGAAGTTGCGATCTGTCAGCAGCATGGTGATGGCACCGGCCAAGACGGGCAGGGACAACAGCAGCAAGAAGACGGTGACCAAAACTGACCAGACGAACAGCGGCATGCGATGCAAGGTCATGCCTGGCGCGCGCATGTTGAAGATCGTCGTAATGAAGTTGATCGAGCCTAGGATCGAACTGGCACCCGCCAAGTGGATCGAAAAGATCGCAAGATCCAAAGCTGGGCCCGTGTGGCCGGTTGTGGAAAGCGGGGGATACAGAGTCCAACCGCCACCAAAGCCCCGCCCTGGGCCGCCATCAACAAATAATGACGTGCACAGGAGGACCCAAGCGGCCACCAGCAGCCAGAAGGAAATGTTGTTCATCCGCGGGAAGGCCATGTCTGGCGCCCCGATCATCAAGGGCACGAACCAGTTGCCAAAACCACCGATCATGGCCGGCATGACCATGAAGAAGATCATGATCAGCGCGTGAGCCGTAACCACGGAGTTGTACCCGTGGGGAGATTGCTCAATCAAACCCAGCAAGCGGATTGGTGAATCGGGCCGGAAAATTTGAATACCGGGTTCAGCCAGTTCCCAGCGGATCAGGCCAGACAGGGCACCGCCCACCAAGCCCGCCATGATAGCGAACAAGAGGTAGAGCGTCCCAATATCCTTATGATTGGTGGACAGGAACCAACGGGTGAAGAACCCGGGCGTGTGGTCGTCGTGTGCGTCATGAGCGGCGGCGTGGGCCATCGAACTTATCCTAAGATCACTTCGCGGCCAGCGCCGGAGCAGGCGCAGGCGAGGGAGGGGTGGTGGCAGTTTGGCCAGCAGCGACTGGCGCGGCGGTGGCGGCTGCAGGAACAGCGGCAGAATCCGCCGAGGGTGCGGGTGCCGCAGCTGGCGATGCGACTGGCAAAGCGCCCTTGGGGGATCCCCCCTTGGACACGACCCAGGCATCAAACTCGGCTTGAGGTAGGACGTGCACCTCAATGGGCATAGCAGAATGCTGAATGCCGCAAAGCTGACGACAGTTGCCGTAATATATCCCGGGGCGATCCACCTTGAACCAGACGTTATTGACCCGGCCTGGGATTGCGTCAGCGATGACACCGAAGCTTGGGACGGTGAAGGAGTGGATCACATCGGCACCGGTGACCAAAACCTGCACAACCTTGCCCGCAGGAACCACCAGGGGCTCGGTTGCGGCCAGAAGATAGGGCACGCTTTTCTTCTTGGCTTCGTCTTCCGGCAGAACGTTGGAAACGTACTCACCAATCTTTTGGTCAGGGTATTCGTAACCCCAATACCACTGATAGCCTGTAGCCTTCACCGTGAGATCGGGCTTGGGCATGTCGTTGTAGGCAAAGAGCAGCTTGAACGAAAAGATCGCGATGAACATCAGGATCAGGACAGGTACGACCGTCCAAATCACCTCGATCAGAGTGTTGTGGGTGAATTTGGCCGGAACCGGGTTCGCCTTTTTATTATAGCGAATGCAGATCCAAATCAGCAGACCCAGAACGAGCAGGGTAATGCCCGTGATGATCGGCATCAAAATGATGTTGTGGAAAAAGGCCGCGTCATTCCGCAGAGGCGTGACGCCTGGCTGCAGATCAATCCCGCCCGGCGTTGGCTGGCCGATCATATCCGGCGTTTGCGCAAATGCGGCGACGCCCCATAGCGCTGTCATTGCGCCCGCAGCGGCACCTGCCGCCCACGCCCGCATACCTTGAAACCTCGACGTCATGTCCCCTCGGTCTGCTTGTCTAGTCGACGGACGATAATGCGCCACGCCGGATCGACGAAATAGAGACGATCCCCAACTGGCGGATCAGCCCCTTTCATGGCGTCCATACGCGCTGAAATCCAGCTTGCCAAGGCGGTAGAACGCCCTTTCCCACCCTCACCCTGGGTGAAGTCCACAGGAATGGCCAAAAGCACACATCCACAGAGCGGTAAGTGGTGACGAGGACGAGACGAAGCCCTATTTGTCATTACGACTTTTCCGCAGTTCCAAGGGTTTTTCGATGAACGCTCTCACTCCCGCCCCGTCGATCCTTGAAACCGCCGGCGTCTCAGTGGACCGGGCCCAATCCATTCTAAATGACGCCCTGAAGGGTGCAGATGACGGGGAATTGTTTATTGAGAGGTCAGAAAGCGAGTCTTTCCTGTTCGACGACGGGCGTTTGAAGTCCGCCTCCTATGATTCGTCGGAAGGTTTTGGTCTGCGGGTTGTTGCCGGGGAGACCGCTGGCTATTCCCATTCCAGCGAGATTACCGAGCAGGCGCTCAAGCGAGCCGCGGACTCCTCTGCCCTGGCCAAACGCGGCTATAGCGGGACAGCTGATCAGACCCCCCGCGCCACCAACACTCGGCTTTATGGCGAAGACGATCCCACCGCCTCCCCCGCGTTTTCGGACAAGGTCGCCCTGCTTCAGGAGATTGATGCGTGGTGCCGGGCCAAAGACCCTCGGGTGGTCCAGGTCATGGCCTCCCTATCTGGAGAGCGGCGGACAGTGGAAATCCTGCGGGCCGACGGGCGACTGATTCGCGATGTCCGCCCTCTGGCGCGGATTAATGTGCAGTTGACCGTGGAAAAGGATGGTCGCCGGGAGAACGGCTTTGCCGGGGCCGGCGGTCGGGCAGGGTTCGAGGCCTGGATCAGTCCAGACAAATGGCAAGAACAAGCTGAAGAGGCGCTTCGACAGGCCCTAGTCAATCTGGACGCCATTTCATGCCCCGCTGGGGAAATGGATGTGGTGCTGGGTGCTGGATGGAATGGTGTTCTGCTGCATGAGGCCGTCGGTCACGGTCTGGAGGGCGATTTCAATCGCAAGGGCACGTCGGCCTTTTCCGGGCGCATCGGCGAGCGGGTTGCAGCTAAGGGCGTCACCGTCTTTGACGATGGGTCCCTGCCGGGGCGTCGCGGCTCGTTGACCGTAGATGATGAGGGTACGCCCACCGAGCGCACTGTCCTGATCGAAGACGGCATTCTGGTGGGATATATGCACGACCGGATGAGCGCGCGGCTGATGGGTCTGGCCGCAACAGGCAATGGTCGTCGGCAATCCTATGCTCACATGCCCATGCCGCGCATGACCAACACCGCCATGGACAATGGCACCACCCCCCGTGCTGAGATGATCGAAGCCACGAAGAAGGGGCTCTACTGCGCGAATTTCGGCGGTGGCCAGGTGGACATCACCAATGGCAAGTTCGTCTTCCAGTGCACCGAGGCCTATCTCATTGAGGACGGGAAGATCACCCGACCCGTCAAGGGTGCCACCCTGATCGGCGATGGTCCCTCGGCCCTAACCCGGGTGACCATGATTGGTGATGACTTCGATTTTGATCCCGGCGTCGGGGTGTGCGGAAAGTCAGGCCAAAGCGTGCCGGTTGGCGTAGGCCAGCCTTCGTTGAAGATTACCGGCCTGACCGTCGGCGGCACCAGCGTCTAAGGCAAGCTGTCGAAACTTTAATGCACCTTACCGGCATTTAATTGGCCTTTCGGGGCGGGTCAGGGCTCGTTGTCCCCCATCCCCCGAGAAGGTTGCACCATGAGCTTACTTTACGCCTTGACCCAAGCTGTGATTGCGGCTGCCCCAGAGGCCGCAGCCAGCCAGGGCGTGATCGCTTATCCACCGGCCTTTTTTGCGGCGGCCCGCCCCGTCAACGCCCGGGAAATGCTCGATCGCATACCAGGCTTTGTTTTCAACGGCGGGGATGGAGTCCGAGGCTATGAGGGTGCAGCAGGAAACGTGCTCATCGATGGTCAAAGACCCGCGTCCAAGTCGGACAACCTCGACGATATTCTGCGGAGGACACCGGCCTCAAAGGTTGCGCGCGTCGACCTAATTCGAGGCGGTGCGCCCGGAATTGATATGCAGGGTAAGGCTGTAATCGCCAACATCATCCTGAAGACAGATAGCGGGACACACGGCCTGTTCGCCGTGGCTAACAATTTCTACGCCGCCGATGGCCGGAACGCGCCAGCCTCACGTTTGGAAGGATCTGGCGGCTCTAATGGCCGAAATTGGGAGCTTGGCCTGTTTGTCGGCACCTTTATTGACGACGGATCAGGAGACGGTCCCAGAGTGCGGGTTAGTCCAGCAGGCGTGCCGCTGATCCGCTCCTACGTCCAATCTGAAGCCGGCGGGCATGATTACCACGCCACGGGGGCCTATGAGACCCCCCTTTTGGGCGGCAAACTTAAGATCAGCGGACGACTACAGCGGCAGTTTTGGGACTATGACGAGACCAATCGCGCAACATTTCCCAATGGGAATCTAATCTTATCCCATCAGGGGGACACATCGGACGAAGGTGAATTTGGGCTGCGCTATTCAAGGCAGTTGTCCAGCGCCTCGAACCTAGAGCTTGTTGGTCTGCAACGTGGCCGTAATGAAAAGTTTGACGCGATTAGCCGGGGCCCCGGCGGTCTAGATGATTTCCGCCAGGACTCTGACACCCGCGAGACCATTGCCAGAGCCGTTGTGAAATCAACCCGCAGTTCGACACTTTCACTCGAGTTCGGCGGCGAAGACGTGCTGAACACGCTGGATAACCGGCTGACCTTCGCCTCGAACGGGCAGGCCATCCCCATACCTGGGGGGAATGTCCAAGTGGAAGAGCGGCGCTTCGAGCTGTTTGGCAAGGCGGTCTGGCGGCCCCTATCCCACTGGACCCTTGAGGGCGGGCTGCGCCACGAGGGCTCGCAGATTTCGTCTAGGGGTGAAGTTAATCTGAAAAAGACCCTGTCTTTTGACAAACCTCGGATCGCAGTCACCTGGGCCCCCAGTGACTCGGCACAGGTAAGGTTGAACTTCGAGCGGTCGGTGGGCCAACTGGACTTCGGCGATTTTACCGCCGGTACGTCGCAAAATTCAGGTCTGATCACCGCCGGAAACACAGACCTTGTCCCCGAGCAGGCTTGGATCAGCGAAGCCACCTTGGAACAACGCTTCCTGGGTGAAGGGTCTATTTCAGTCACGGTTCGGCATTCCGCCCTCACCGACGTTATCGATCGGGCACCGATCTTTACGGCGACCGAGGCCTTCGATTCCCCCGCAAATATTGGCAATGGGACAAAGGACGAGCTGGCGATAGACCTCACCCTGCCCTTTGACCGCATCGGCATGAAGGGTGCCCAATTGCGCGGCTCAAGCACCTGGCGACGGTCTGAAGTGACGGATCCTACCACAAAGGCCAAGCGGGAGATTTCTGGGCTCCGCCCCCTGGAATGGCAGGCGAATTTCAGCTGGGACCTTCCGCAGCACAAGCTGAACTGGGGCATCGAGGTCAACGGTGCCTGGCGTCAGGCCTATTACCGGCTGGACGAGATCGAGATTAGAAAGCTGAAAACCTATGTTCAGCCCTATATCGAGTGGAAGCCCAAACCCGACCTAAGCGTTCGCGGAGAATGGTCCAACGCCACAGAGCGCGGATTCCGCAATACGCGCTATGTCTATACCGGGCCACGCAATAAGAACGGCCTTGCCTATGTAGACGATCGCGACCTTCAGTTTGGCCAGATGTACTATATCCGCATACGCAAGACGTTTGGCTAGGCCAGCGGCCCGTCGTCTGCGGCAACGGCAACCCCATTGCCCCAGGTCTTGGTCACAAAGCTCAAGGCAATGAAGGCCACGCCGATAATCATCCCGGCCGTTCCTAGCATGTTGAACACCCGGACCGATGCCGCCAGGGCTGCGCCTGGATCCAAGACCTGACCGCCAACCGTCTCTGTGCCCGCCATGCCAGCTATGGCACCCCCCACGAATTGGGCGACGGATGAGGCCAGGAACCAGACCGCCATCATAAAGGACACGACGGTTGGCATGGCCAACTTAGTGATCTGCGACAGGCCAACCGGCGAGAGGAACAGCTCGCCCGTGGTGTGTAGCATGTAAAGCAGGGCCAGCAGGATCAGCGGCATCTTGAAGGCCGCATCGTGCAGACCCGCGCCCCAGACCACCACCATAAAGCCCAGGCCAACCTGAACCAGACCAAGGCCAAACTTCAGGGTCGGGTTGGGGTCCATGCCCCGGGCGCCCAGCCATGTCCACAGGGCGGCAAAGAGCGGCGCGAAAAGCAGAATGAAGCCAGCGTTGAAGGTCTGGGTCTGGGCGGCCCCAATACCCGTGTCAATCCAGCTGAACGTTCCGCTCGGCGTAACGCCTGCGGCTGCCAGCTGGGCGTGGCTACCATAGGGTATACCTAAGAAGGTTCCTGCACTCTGAGTGATGGATAGGTCCACATTGGTCGAGGCAAACAAGCTGAGGGAAGTGCCGGCCTGTTCGAACAGGGTGAAGAAGACGACAGCACCCAGCACCAGGATCACAGCCAGGAACATACGCTGACGCTCCTGCCAAGTCTGGCAGACCTTGGCGATGACGTAGATAACAAAGCCTGCCGAGCCGAGGATGGAGGCAATCAGTGCGTTGCCCACAAGGTCATTGCGGGGCACCAGCAGCCAGACCAAGCCGACCCCGGCTAGGCCCAGAATATAGATCAGCCATTCGCGGTTGAGCGGACCGATATAAGGGGCCGCCAACTGTTCGGGATTGGGCGGCTCGCCCTTGCCCTCGAGCATAGGGCGACCCAGCATGAAGGCGACCCAGCCGAGGGCCATGCCAACGCCGGCAGCCCCAAAGCCAGCCCACCAGCCCACATACTGGCCCAATAGCCCGCAGACGATGGCGGCCCAGAAGGCCCCCAGATTGACGCCGTAATAATAGAGGGTGAAACCCGCATCCCGTCGGGGGTCACCCTGGGGATAGAGCTGGCCAACAATTGAAGAGATGTTCGGCTTCAGGAAGCCGACACCCATGATAATCAGGGATACGGCCAGATAGAAGGCGTTGACACCGGTCTTGTCCTGTTTGGCGCTCATCTTGAACGCACCCTCAGGCAGGACCGATGGCAGGGTCGAACCCGCCGGAAGATCTTTGATCTCCAGGCCACCGGTCTTGGCAGGGCCGAATTCATAAGGCTTGCCGCCAACGATCAGGCGGGCTTTGAGGTCCTCCATCCGGCCTGCAGAGGTAACCTCATAGGCCTGTCCGGCATAGGTCAGGGTCTGGGTGGCGGGCTTGCCCTCATAGGCCATGGTCAGGTGACCGGCCACCAGCAGCAGGGCTCCAAAGGCGACGGCCTTGCGCATGCCAAGCCAGCGGTCTGCAATCATGCCCCCAAGCAGGGGCAGGAGATAGACCAGCGAGGTGTAGGACCCGTATTGGGAACTGGCCGCCTTCTGGTCAAACAGCAGGTGCTGGGTGAGATAAAAAACCAGCAAGCCGCGCATGCCGTAATAGGAAAACCGCTCCCACATTTCGGCGAAGAACAGGATCATCAGGCCCTTGGGGTGGGTCTTGCGCAGCTGGTTGAAGACCGGAATGCCGGTCGCCAGGGTAATGACGATCCCGATCAGAAAGACGAGGTTCATGGGGGAGAGTTCCGCAGGTGAAGCCGGCGCGAAGGCATGACCTGCCTACCGCGAGAGGAGCGCAGATGATCATGCCCGGCGGTGACTAGCAAGGCGGCCTCGAAACTTGCGATCGCGAAAGCTAGTAGGCGAAGGCGTCGAAGACTGGGGTGACATCCCCTTGCCAGGGGCCGTTATAGAGGTCCAGCAGGCGGTCGGCTGGGGTCATGCCGCTGTCAGCGATCTCTTCCAACTCGGCGAGATAGCCAGTCTCGTCCAAAAGGTCGCCGCTCTGGCGTGCACGATTCTTCAGGCCAGACTTGGCGATGGCCACCATATCCTTGGCAATGTCCTGAACCGTGCGGCCAGCGATCTGCGCCCTCATGCCCAGGCGCGACACATCAGCCCTCAGCCGCTCGTGATCTTCCAGAGGCCAGTCCTTGCAGAGGTCCCAGGCCGCAGCCAGGGCCTGGCTGTCATAGAAGATGCCAGTCCACAGGGCCGGAAGAGCGCACAGGCGGCTCAAGGGTCCCGTATCTGAACCGCGCATTTCCAGATATTGCTTCAGACGCACTTCCGGGAAAGCCGTGGTTGTGTGGTCGGCAAAGTCTTTCATGGTCGCCCGGTCGCCGGGCATCTCCGCCAGGGTTCCAGCCATGAACTGTCGGAAGGACTTGCCAGACAGGTCAACATACTGGTCGTTGCGCTTGGCAAAATACATGGGCACGTCCAGCAGGTACTGGGCGTAGGTCTCGAAATTGAAGCCGTCCTTAAACACGAAATCCAGCATGCCCGTGCGGTTCGGATCGGTATCGGTCCAGATATTGGCACGCTTGGTCAAGAAGCCCGAAGGCTTACCCTCCACAAAGGGCGAATTGGCGAAGAGGGCCGTTCCGATCGGCTGGAGGGCCAAGCTGGTGCGGAACTTGGCAACCATGTCGGCCTCTGTCCCATAGTCCAGATTGGCCTGAACCGTGCAGGTGCGGAACATCATATCGAGGCCGAGATTGCCGACCTTAGGCATGTATTCCCGCATGATCTTATAGCGGCCCTTGGGCATGACTGGGATCTGGTCCCGCCGCCAATTGGGGGTAAAGCCCAGACCCAGGAAGCCCAGGCCCAACTCATCGGCGACCGTCTTGACCTCTTGCAAATGCTCACCGGTCTCGGCGCAGATGTCGTGCATGGTCTCAAGCGGCGCGCCGGACAGCTCGAACTGGCCGCCGGGCTCCAGGCTGACATTGGCCATGCCACGCTCAAGGCCGATCATGGTCTCGCCTTCATAGACGCCAGACCAGCCAAACCTTGTCAGGCCTTCCATCAGGGCCCTGATACCGCTGGGGCCCTCATAGGCCACAGTGTCATGAGACCCCTGGCGGAAGACAAATTTCTCATGCTCAGCGCCGACCCGCCAGCGATCAGCGGGCTTGGAGCCTTTTTCGAACCAAGCCAGGAGGTCCTGCATGGTAAGGGGGCGGTCATCGACCTCGGTGCCGGCCATGTTTTTCTCCCCAACCCGTCTCAAACTCGAATGCCGTCGGATTGTCATCCGTACCGCGCGGTGATCTTTACGCTGTTCACACAGGTGGGCGCAAATCCAGAAACCTCAAGGTCTCACCGACTCACATACCCTCAGCTCTCATAATCTCGATTTGGCGTCAGCTTTGTTACACGACTGAGGCCCAGTCCCCGAGGGCGACCTGCCAGAGAGTCATGGCGCTGATGGCTGCGGTATCGGCCCGCAAAATGCGCGGCCCAAGGCTCACAGGCACCGTAAAGGGTAAAGCCCGCAGGCGTGCCCGCTCGCCAGGTGAAAAGCCCCCCTCAGGCCCTATTAGAATCGCCCAAGGACCAGAACCCTCCCTGGCCAAGACGTCGGCCGCCATGCCCGCATCCCCCGCCTCATCGCAAAAGAGCAAGCGCCGCCCCAGGGGCCAGGTCTTGTCCCAATCACTGAGGACCTTGTCCAGTTTCAGGGTGGGCCGGATGTTTGGCGTATTCAGTCGCCCCGTCTGCTCAGCAGCTTCATTGGCTATCAGCCTCAGCCGATCTTCCCGCGCACGCTCTACGCTGGCACGCTCAGTGACCACGGGCCAGACCTCTGCTGCACCCAGTTCCGACGCCTTTTCCACGACGGTTTCCAGACGCCCCCGCTTGATGAGGGCGATCAGCAGAATCAGATCCGGCATAGGGGTCTGGGGCCGGGTCTGCGACAGAGTCCGCAGAATGACGAACCGCTTGCCCACCTGTTCGATGGCGCAGAGCCACTCACCGTCAGCACCGTTAAAGACCAGCACCTCATCGCCGACGCCCTTACGCATGACCTGGGTCAGATAGCGGCTCTGGCCGTCATCCAACGGCAGGGCAAAATCGGGACTGAGGGGCGACGTGACGAGAAGTCGGATCATGGGCAACAGACTAACCGGACGCTGGGCCGGTTCCAAGAAGCAGGAAATTTTGCCGGCGCGCCTAGGCGGACCGCCCAGTCTCCCAGGCCAGCCAGGCCGCCAGGGCAAGCAGGCAGGCCGCCATGACGCCTTGCCGCCATCCCTGGCCCTTAGGGTCGGGTCGGGCGATGTGGTGGGCGCGATCGCCCATCAAGACCAGGCCTGAATGAATCGTCAGACTGATGCCAATATGGATCAGGCCAAGATAGAAGACCTGCCATCCCAGGCGCCCAAGGGCCGGATTGGTGAAGCCCGGCAAGAGCGCGGTGTAGAGAATCAGGATCTTGGGATTGAGGAGATTGGTTGTGAGTCCCCTTAGGAACAGCCCCTGGCCGCTTGGCGCCTCGACCTCCACCGTCGCATCACCGTTGGCCCGCCAGGACTCCCAGGCCAGCCAGACCAGATAGCCGACCCCCGCCCATCTCAATCCGTCATAAAGCAGGGGTGCGGCCATGATCGCCTCGGCCAATCCCGCCACAGCCAACAGCATGTAGACGCTGAGCCCCAGGGTAACACCTGCCACGGTAACAAACCCGGCCCTGCGGCCCCATCGGGTTGAGACCAGGGTCAGATAGGCCATGTTTGGTCCAGGCGTCAGCTCCGCCAGAGCCACAGCGGCGACAAATCCCGGCAGGCGTTCGAAATCCAAAGGAAAGATCATGGGCTTTCAATTCTAAGCAGGGGCGGGTGTTTTTTCATAGCAGCCCAGTTGCATCGGGGTGACTTCTGTTCGCCCTTGTGCCTCGGGGAGTTTTGACTCCCTCGTCCTGCCGGGCAAGACTGCATGCATTGCCAACCGTGTGAATGATCCCATGCCCAGTTTTGAACATGACGGCCTGACCCTGGCCTATGACGACATCACGCCCAAGGGTGGCGCAGAACGGACCCTGGTCTTGGTGCATGGCTTTGCCTCAAATCGCATGGAAGGCTGGAAGCGCACGGGTTGGTATGCGGCTCTTGAGCGGCGTCGGACCCGGCTGGTGGCCATAGATCAGCGGGGCCATGGGGAAAGCGCCAAGCCCCACGAGTCCAACGCCTATAGCTATGCCAAGTTCGCGGACGACCTGATCGCGCTTATGGATCATCTGGGCCTGGGGCAGGTCGACCTCTTCGGCTATTCCATGGGGGCGCGAACCGTTCTGGCCACGGCGCTGAAAGACCCCAACCGCATCTCTAACCTGATCATGGGCGGCGTCGGTGGAACTATGATCTCTGAACGCCCAGCCTCGACCAGCACAATGACCATGGCGCAGGCTATGCTGGCCGAGAGCCCAGACGACATTACTGAGCCCATGCTTAAAAGCTTTCGGCAGTTCGCTGACGAGCAAGGGGAAGATCGCAAGGCCTTGGCGGCTTGCACTGAGTCCATCAATCCACCCTGGAACACCGACGACTTCTTCGCCCTGCGCATGCCGGTTCTGGTGGTGACGGGACAAAGGGACAGTCTGGCTGGAGACCCACAGGCCCTGGCTGACGCCTTTTCATTCGGCAAGGCCGCCGTCTTGCCGGGGTGCGATCATTTTAACGCCATTCCCCATGGCCTGACCAAGGCCGCGGTGTTCGACTTCCTGGACGGAGTCGAGGACGATCCCTGGGGCAGGTAGGAACCCTTCTACAGTCCATGGGTTAGGTCTGGACAAGATCGGGGTTTGGGGTGCAGCCTCTGCCTAGACAAAAAACCCAAGGGGGCGACATGGCCAAGTTTCAGCTGAACGGGCGCGAGGTCCATACAGACGGGCCGGACGATACGCCCCTCCTCTGGGCCCTGCGGGACGACCTCAACCTTAAAGGCACGAAGTTCGGCTGCGGCATTGGCCAGTGCGGCGCCTGCACCGTCCACGTGAATGGCCAGGCCGTTCGTTCTTGTCTCACGCCCGTCAGCGTTGCAGACGGAGGTAAGGTCACCACCATCGAGGGCCTAGACCCCCACGGTGCCCACCCGCTTCAGACGGCCTGGATCGAAGCCCAGGCCCCTCAGTGCGGCTACTGCCAGTCGGGACAGATCATGCAGGCCGCGGCCCTGCTCCAGGCGACGCCCCACCCGACCGACGCCGAGATCGAGGCGGCCATGAACGGTAATCTCTGCCGCTGTATGGCCTATGTCCGCATCAAGAAGGCCATCAAGATCGCCGCCAAGACATCCGGCGGCGCGAAGCCCGTCACAAAGAAGAGCTCGGGAGCCCGCGCATGACCCGTCCTTCAGACTGCACAATCGCTAGCCGCCGTCAGTTCCTGATCGCCGCCGGCGCAGTCAGCGCGACCTTTGGTTTTGCCGCGGTGGGCGAAGCCTCTGTGGTCCTTGGCTCTTACACCGGGGCCCCTGCCTTTGAGCCCACCATCTGGTATTCCATTGATCGCTCTGGGATCGTCACGGTCAATATTATCCGCGCCGAAATGGGTCAGCATGTGGGTACGGCCATCGCCCGTATCGTTGCTGACGAGCTAGAGGCCGATTGGGAGAAGGTCCGCATTGTCCATGTGGACTCCGACCCCAAGTGGGGCCTGATGGTCACGGGCGGCTCCTGGTCACTCTGGCAGAGCTATCCCTTGATGAGCCAGGCTGGCGCAGCTGGACGGACAGCCCTAATCGCCGCCGGCGCTAAGCTGCTGGGCGTCGACCCCAAGGCCTGCACGGCCCGCAAGGGTGCCGTGATAAGCGGCAAGCACTCGGTCAGCTATGGCGACATCATCGCCAAGGGCAATCTGAAAACGGGCTTCACCGAGGCTGAACTCAAGGCCCTACCCATCAAGCCCGTCACCGAACGGCGGATGATCGGCCGGGACGTCCAGGCCAAGGACATTCCGCAAAAGACCAACGGCTCAGGGATCTATGGCCTCGACGCCACAGCCCCAGGCATGGTCTACGCCCGCCCGAAAATCCCGCCCACCCGCAACGAGTCAAAGGTCACGTCGGTGGATGACGCCGCCGCCAAGTCCGTGCCGGGCTATCAGGGCTATCTGGTTCTAGATGACCCCTCCAACACCGTCCCTGGCTGGGTGGTGGTACTGGCCGACAGCTTTGTCGCCGCCAATCGCGCTACCCGTCTATTGAAGGTTGAATGGACGTCCGGGCCAACAGCCCAGGTCTCCGACGCCGACCTCCGTGCCCGGGCGGATGAGCTGATCGCCGATCCGAAATCCGGCTCCACCGTTCTGAACGATCCGGGCGTCGATGCGGCCTTCGCCGCAGCCAAGTCGACCCTGTCGGCCACCTACACAACAGATGCGGCCCTGCACTTCCAGATGGAACCCCTCAACGCCCTGGCTTTTGAGCGCAATGGGATGTTTGAGATTCACACGGGCAATCAGTGGCAGTCCCTGATCCTGCCCACCCTGGCCAAGGCTCTGGGTCGGCCGGAGGACAAGATTGTCCTCAAGACTTATCTGTTGGGCGGCGGCTTTGGCCGACGGCTCAATGGCGACTATGCGGTGCCTGCGGCCCTGGCCTCCAAGGCCCTGGGCAAGCCGGTCAAGCTGGTCTTCACCCGCGAGGACGACACGGCCTTCGACAGTTTCCGCTCCCCCTCCGTCCAGCTGGTGAAGATGGCCTTTGGCGATGGCGGCCAAGTAACAGCTATGGAACACGCCGCGTCGGCGGGTTGGCCCACCGAAGTCATGGCCCCCTTCTTCATGCCCAAGGGAACCAATGATGTTCCCTATGATCCCTTCGCCATCAGCGGCGCCAATCACTGGTATAGCGTCGGCGCCCATCGGGTTCGGGCCATTTCCAACGACCTGGCCAATCGCGCCTTCCGCCCAGGCTGGCTGCGCTCAGTTGGGCCCGGCTGGACCAACTGGGCCGTGGAAAGCGCCATGGACGAGGCCGCCCATCAGCTGGGCGTCTCCCCCCTCGCCTTCCGCCTGAAGCTGCTGGATGGGGTGGGCCGCAATAACGGTGCCGCAGACGGGGTCAGCGCCGTTGGCGGGGCCAAGCGTCAAGCCGCCGTTCTCGCTCGGGCTGCAAAGCTGGCGGGATTTGGCAGCAAGCTGCCGGCCGACACCGGCATCGGTCTGGCCACCACCTTCGGGCAAGAGCGGGACATGCCCACCTGGACGGCCTGCGCCGCCCGGGTCCAGGTGGATCGTAAGACCGGCACCGTGAAGGTTGAAAAGCTCACCATCGTCACCGACGCAGGCATCATCGTCCATCCAGACGGTGCCCTGGCCCAGGTAGAAGGTGCGAGCCTATGGGGCCTCAGCATGGCTCTGCATGAGGGTGCGACCTTCAAGGACGGTCAGATCCAGCAGACCAATCTGGGAACCTATACCCCTCTGCGGATGAAGGATGTGCCGGACCTGGAGATCGAGTTCGTGAAGAGCGACCAGCCGCCTGTGGGACTGGGCGAACCGGCCACCACTGTCGTGGCACCCGCCATCGGCAACGCCATCTTCGCCGCCGTCGGTGCCAGAGTCCGCCACCTGCCGATCCGGCCGCAGGCGGTGCTGGAGGCGATGAAGGGGTAGAGCCGAAAGGGCAGGGTATGTTCCTGGACTCAGGTCCAAGTTTTCAGAACATGCCCTGCCGTTCCCGCCGGTTGAAGCTCAGTAGGCACTCAAGACGCAGGTGAGTGCGATTGACGCGGAAGACTACTTCCCGTTGGCGAGCGGCCATTTGACCGACTTGAAATCAACCTGGCCAATGAAGGTGCTCATCCAGTTTCGCCGCTCAGTGGCCACATGACAGGCGTCATTGGGATTGGTATCGCTGACGACCTTGTGCCGTGTGCCGATATAGCCATTCCACTTGTAGTTCACCTCGTCGATTGTGAGCGAGGTCTCGAAATTCGGCGTCATATAGATCGTGCCGCTAGCACCCATGACATAATTATTCTGATCGAGCAGGGGCACGGTGCGAACTGCGGCGCAGAAGACGCTCCTGGTGTCTGGCAGGGTCTGGCCGACGGTCTGGGCTGCAGCAGAACCCAACAGGGCGAAGGCAGCGAGGGCCGCAGCTAGAATTAGCTTATGGACGTTCATCAGGTCGACTCCGAGTTTCGGCTTTAGCCTAACATCTGCCGTGACAGAGGCAATGCGAAGGCGCACGACCGGAAGCAGAGGATAACCGATCTGGTGTCACTCGTAAAAGGCATCAACCCCTAGGGCCTGATTCAGTTCCGTCATGTTAGTGGTCGCCCGGATTTCCGCCTTGCGGGCGTTCAATTGCTCTTCGTCGTCAGGAAAGTCACAGAAGTCGCCTGGGAAGGCGTCCATATGCTTACAGACCCGCTCCTGAACGACCGGAAAATCAGGCGATGGCAAGGACTCCAATGTCTGATCGATTAGGAGCAGGCGGGGATAGAGGCCTGAAAGTATGTGGCGGAGCCTGAAGGGCTCATAGCCGAGCTTTTGAACCGAAAGAACCCGCCAGGATCGCCCGCAGGCGTCCACCATTTCCATGCCTAACTGAAGGCCTGAGAGAATGGTCTTGTGGCCGCAGGTCATTCTCTGATGCTGAGTCTGGAATGACCAGACCTCCCCATCTGTCGTGAAGCAAAGTATGGGAAAGATAAAATCGACTTCGCTGGCCTGGACAGTCATCGAGGGCTCCTGAATTGGAAGCGGACTGGTGCAAGTACGCTTGATCTATCTGAGAGGAAATTCGCCATATGAGCCTCGATAGGGAGGTGGCACAGGATTCGAGATCGAGCTGAGGAAATCCGCAGCATTGTCCACATGGGTGGTCACGTATCCTGGAACCGTTTTCATCCAGTCTGGTGTTCCTATCCAAAGACGGCGGACGGGATCATACCGAGGCGCGCCCTTCCAGGATCCGGTCAGCCTTCGGTGTTGGGCCTGGGGCAGAACTTTCAGGAAGGCAGGGTGATTGCGCCAGTTTTCTACCGTGCGCTTGATACCGTTCAGCGGAATCGAATGATGAATTTCTTCGCCAATCCCGGCGACACCTCGTAGGCGCAACTGCTTTCGTGCTGCTTCGGCGGTCATTCGACCGACGTTCTTAGCTACACCCTTCTCGAAAGCTTCCGCGACTTCAAGTCCCGTAACTGAGGTTCCCAGATCAGCAATCGCTTCGGCGACATCCGTGGCCGCCCGCACTGGATGGCCCGCTCTGGCGTTGTCACTGGCGCTCATCAGTGGCCCGGTAACGGGAAAATACCTCGCCACCTCTTTGTCGCCTGGTGTTGCGCCTAGCGCGTCATTAGCCTCACTTCGTGCTGGCGACCCTAGCCACCTGCCATGGGTTCCATAAAAGTAGGCAGATGCCTCCGCCCTCTTTCGACGCATGGCCAGATCATATGCCTCACCCTCGGGATCCGGAACAGACCTAGCCTGTCCCCTGGGCATCCGCGCCATCACAGCCTCCTCAAAGTTCAATCTATGAGGGAGTTAATACACGTTTAACCTAAGCTTGTAAAGAACAAATATAGAACTTTACTGTCCACTCAGCTCCATAACCATCCGGGCTGCCAAATAGATGCGCGGCGCGACGCGGGTGAGGTCGACATATTCCTCCTCGGAGGAGTGATAGCCAGCGCCGGGCAGACCAAAGCCTTCGATGACCGGCTTGCCGGAAACCTGGGCATAGCCGGCGTCAGAGCTGGCTGTCATGGCCGGGATGGGCACAAGCGTCCCGCCGACCTCCTTGTAGACCACGACGGATTTTTCAATCAGGGCGTTGGACGGGGCGTCGGCGAAATAGCCCGGGCGGCCGGGGCGGTAGTCAATCCTCGCGGTCGTATCCGGCACCAAGGGCGACTTCAGGCGTTCGGCCAGCTCGGCCAGCTTGTCGTCCAGCACGGCCCTGGACATGTGGCGGGTGTCAGCGGAAATCACCGCCTGATCGGGGATCTGGTTGCGGATGCTTCCACTGGTCTCCTGGGTCCAGTTGAACCGGAAGCCCCGGGCCGGGTCATCAAGGTCGCGGGTCTTCAGAACGATGTCGGCGGCTTCCACCAGAGCATTGCGGCCGCGCTCGGGCTCGGCGCCGGCATGGGCGGCGCGGCCGGTGACCATGACCCGGGTTTCACCATTACCGGCGGCGGCTCGGGGGATGATCTCTACCCCGACCGTGCTGGGTTCAAAGGACATGACCACATCGGCCTTGCTGGCAAGATCCGTGACAATCTTCCCTGAGAAAACCGAGGTCTGTTCCTCGTCGGTGTTGAACATGACGGTGAGTTGGCTATACCGCCGGAAGCCCTGGCCCTTCAGGACCGCCAGGCTGTGCAGGATGACCGTCACACCGCTCTTGTCATCTGCGATTCCAGGGCCGTAGGCCTTGTCGCCCTCGATCCGGAAGGGCCGTTTGGCCAGGGATCCTGCCGGGTAGATCGTATCCATGTGGGCGATGAGCAGAATCCTGACCTTACCCGTCCCGGTGAACCTTCCGACAATCACCGAGCCATGGGCTGGTGCTGCCGTCGGGATCTTCTCCACCTGGGCACCCAAACCCGCGAGACGACCAGCCAGAAGGTCACCCAATTCCGCCATCCCCCCCACTTCACGGGAAGGTGTCTCGATATTGACCAGGGACTTGAGGGTCTCAACGGCTGTCGGTACCTGCGCCTGAGCGGCTGCCCAGAGCCGGTCATTTCGGGGGGCCGCCTGGGCGGGAAGCGCCAGAACACAGGCAAGGGTCAGGGCGGGCAAAATCCGCATCGGGCATCTCCTGATTTTGGGTCACCCTAGTCCTACCATGGACCGACCGGAATGCATTGCCCCTAGGTCAGTCTTTTGTTTTCCCTGGTTTGAGGCTTAGGATTTAGGATGGCTGATCCGACACCCCTCAACGCCAACCCGCTTCTGACTGCGCCAGTCGCCGGGACCCTGGCGAAACTGGCCGCGCCGAACCTGCTTGGCATGATGGCCACCACCGCCGTCTCAATTGCGGAGACCGCCTATATCGGGCGACTAGGTCCTGAAAATCTGGCCGCGGCGGCCCTGGTCCTGCCCCTGATCATGCTGATGGGCATGATGAGCGCCGGTGCCATGGGCGGAGGCGTATCGTCCGCCGTCAGTCGCGCCCTCGGGGCAGGCGATACCGATCGCGCTGCAAGCCTGGCGCGTCATGGTCTGGTGATCGGCCTTGTCATGGGCATGTTCTTTACGATCCTGCTCTCCGGGTTCGGATCCCACCTGTTCACCCTGCTGGGGGGTAAAGGTGAGACCCTGCGGCTGGCGACGGTCTATGCTGCCGTGGTTTTTGCAGCGGCGGCATCGGTCTGGCTAAGCAATATCTTCGCCTCTGTATTGCGAGGATCGGGCAATATGTCGGGTCCAGCCACCATCATGCTGACGGGGGCGGCCCTACAGGTGGTCCTCGGCGGCAGTCTCTGTTTCGGCTGGGGGCCGGCGCCCCGGCTGGGTATTGTCGGAGTCGGCATAGGCCAGATTTCCATCTCAATCCTCAGCTGCTGCCTGATGTTCCTCATGCTGACCTCGGCCAAGGCTAGGGTGCGTCTCAAGGTCTTCGGGCCGCTGAAACGCGAGCAGTTCATGGACATTCTGAAGGTCGGTGCCCCGGCCCTCCTATCACCGATCCAGACGGTTGGGACGGTCTTGATCGTCACAGCCATCGCCGCCCGGTTCGGTGTTCAGACCCTGGCGGGATACGGCATCGGGTCGCGGCTCGAATTCCTGCTTGTGCCCGTAGCCTTTTCTGTAGGCGTCGCGGCCCTGCCCATGGTCGGCCTAGCCATAGGCGCCCGGGACATAGCCAGAGCCCGCAGGGTGGCCTGGACGGCCGGGATCATGGCCGCCATCGGTCTGGGTGGTCTAGGGCTAATCCTGAGCCTGGCCCCCGGCCTTTGGGTCAACATCTTCTCAAAGGACGAAGGCGTCAGAGCCACCGCCTCGCTCTACCTGCACTTCGTAGGCCCGACATTCGCCTTTTTCGGAATGAGCCTGGCGCTCTATTTTGCATCTCAGGGCGCGGGGCGGATCATGGGCCCGTTGCTGGCCGGGACACTCCGCATGGCCCTTGTCGGATTCGGCGGCTGGGCGCTTGTAGCGCATCAAGCGCCAAGCTGGGCCCTGTTCGCCCTGGTGGCAGTCGCCATGGCGACCATGGGGCTGGCGACGGCAGGGTTTGTCGCCATGACCCCCTGGGGGCCCCGCCCGACCAAGGGTCAGGCGGAGGCCTAGGGCTAACTAGTCCTTGGGACCCATATTGTACGGCCCGCCCTTGGTCAGGGCGGTGCGGTAGGCAGGACGGGCCTGGAATCGCTTCACCCAGGCGGCGATGTTGGGATAGGCCTCATAGAGTCCGAAAGCCCCGGTGACCTCGCCCACAAAACTCATCTGGACGTCGGCAGCCGAAAAATCCCCCATCAGATAGTCCTTCCCAGCCAGGGATGTTTCCACATAGCCAAGATGGTTGGCGATCTCGCTCTGGATGCGGGGATGCAGGGGCCCACCGGCCTCGCCTAGGCGCATGACATACATGTTGAGCATCAGGGGCAGCATGGCTGAGCCCTCGGCATAATGAAGCCACTGCTGGTAGACATCATAGCCAAAGGTCGCCGGATTGGGGGTCAGTCGGCCATCGGCATGGCGGCGGATGATGTAGTCAATGATTGCGCCCGACTCGATGACGATGGCCTCGCCTTCCGTCACCACCGGGGATTTACCGAGGGGATGGAGCGTCGTGAGTTCTGGTGGTGCCAAGCGTGTGGCGGCATCCCGAGCGTAAAACTTGATCTCGTAGGGTAGGTTCAGCTCTTCCAGCAGCCAGAGAATGCGCTGGGACCGGGAATCGTTAAGGTGGTGGACGACAAGCATGGGTAAGACTCCGTAGGGGTTACAAAGTCGGTATCGGGCGGCGGACCTTGGGGCAAGCTTGGATCGGCCCGAAGTGATGGTTATGATGACCGCATGAGTGACCTGATCCTGCCCGACTTGATCGCCCTTCTGGACCGTGCGGCCCTCGGGGCTGAAGCCTATGCCGATGATGCCCGGCAGGCTGTGGCAATGCGTACCGCCCCGAAAGGCAAGGTGGACCGGGGTGCCCTGGACGCTGAACAGCATGTGGTCCACGGCCTGGCCTGGGTGGCAGCCTACGCCCAAACCCTACGCCAGACAGCGGCTTGGGCGGCTGATCTCGCAGCTGAGGGGCGGCTGACCGAGAGCGAGGCCCTGCCCGCGCAGCTGCTGGCCTTTGAGTATCTCAGCCAGCTGGCAGGCGGCTTGCCCATGAATCAGGGCGAGGTCTTTCGCCCGGGTGACCTGGGTCTGGACGGCGGTCAATTCGCAGGACTGATCGAGTCCCTGCGACCCGGCTCAGGCCAGCCGGTGAAGACCCGTATTGTCGAACTGCTCGACGCCGCCCGGGGCCGAATGTCCCTAGAGGCCAGCGGGCTGGACGAGACCCTGCAGCAAATCGCCGACCAGTTCACCACCTTCACCGCCCAGAAGGTCACGCCCTTCGCGCAAGGCTGGCACCTGAGGGACGAACTGATCCCCATCGAACTTCTGAAAGAACTGGCCGACCTGGGCGTCTTTGGCCTGACCGCACCAGAGGCCCACGGCGGATCGGGCCTGGGCAAGATTGCCATGTGTGTGGTGTCCGAGGCCCTGTCCAGGGGCTGGATCGGTGCCGGGTCCCTGGGCACACGGTCTGAAATCGCTGTCGAGTTGATCCTGGCCCACGGCACAGAGGACCAGAAGGCTCGGTTCCTTGAGCGGATCACCAGTGGCGAGATCATTCCCACGGCGGTCTTCACCGAACCGGAGACGGGATCAGACCTTGGTGCCCTGCGGACCCGAGCAGAAAAGGTCGGCGATGTCTGGAAGGTGACTGGCGCCAAGACTTGGATCACCCATGCGGCCCGGGCTGATGTGATGACCCTGCTGGTGCGCACCGATCCAGCGTCCAAAGACCATCGCGGCCTGACCATGCTGCTGGCGGAAAAGCCTCGGGGCACGGTCGCTGATCCCTTCCCGGCAATGGGCATGTCCGGCGGCGAAATCGGGGTGATCGGCTATCGGGGCATGAAGGAATACGAGATCGCCTTTGACGGGTTTGAGGTCGCTGACGCCAATGTTCTGGGTGGAGCCCTAGGTCAGGGCTTTTCCCAACTGATGGCGACCTTCGAAAGCGCTCGGATCCAGACGGCGGCCCGGGCCATCGGGGTTGGGCAGGCGGCCCTCGATACCGCCCTAGACTATGCCCTGCAGAGGCGGCAGTTCGGCCAGCCGATCGCCCAATTTCCCAGGGTGGCCAATAAGCTGGCCATGATGGCGGCAGAATTGCTAGGTGCCCGGCGCCTGGCCTGGTTTGCCGCCCGCGCCAAGGACGAAGGACGGCGCTGCGACCTTGAGGCCGGCATGGCGAAGCTGACCGCCGCCCGCATAGCCTGGGCCTGCGCAGACAATGGAGTGCAGATTCATGGGGGAACCGGCTTCGCCGTTGAGCAACCTGCCAGCCGCCTGCTCGCAGACGCCCGCATCCTCAACATCTTTGAAGGGGCGGGAGAGATACAGGCTCAGGTGATCGCCCGGCGCCTGCTGGAAGGTGCCAACTAGAGCCCTTTCAAACCTTGTGGGCAAGTAGGGCCATCTGCAGTTCCTGGCGCATGACGGTCTTCAGCCGCTCTGGGCCCAGGATTTCGACCTTGTCGCCCCAGGTGAACAAGTGCCAGGCCAGTTCCCGCATGCCCCCCGCCCGGAATGCCGCCAATACTGAGCCATCGCTCTGGGGGGTCAGGACCTGGGTCGGATGGAACCGCCAGCCCATGGCCTCTTCAGCGCCGTGGGGCAGGATACGCAGGTTTATGTCCTCCACCTCGTCCTGATAAATGCCGAAGCTTCGCTCCTGAAAGGCCTGAAGGGTAAAGCCCGCCGGTCTGCCGCCAGGAATGTCGGTGACCTCTATGTCCCGGAGCCGGTCCAGACGCCAGGTTCGGGGTTCAACGGACTCGCCCTCTGCGCCCACCAGATAGTTGGCCCGACCAAACATCAGGCCAAAGGGCGTCACCACCCGCTCCCGGCCAGGGGTCGAGCCCCCGTCATATTTGAAGCGCAGGCGGTGCAGGGACATGATCGCCTCGCGCACAGCACTGAGCACGGTCTCGTCCTCGAAGGGACGCGGGCCGGCGTGAATGGCCAGGGTTTGGGACTCCAGCAGGGCCTCAAGGTCGGGGGCCAGCTTACGCCGCACCCCGGCCCGCATGGCCGACAGCACCTTCTGCTCCAAATTGCCAAGGGCCTTGGCCCGGGCCTGGGCACCTATGCTGCGGAAGTATTCTGCGGCCGCCCGTAGGGCGGCGAACTCATCTGCGGTCGGGGCCTGGAAAACGCCGTCCAGACCCGCCGGAATACGCCAGCGACGGGTCGGCGGATCCTCAACCTCCTCCATCTGCGGAAAGGCGTCGCGGACGGCGTCGCGCATGCGCTCGGCCGTACGTCGCCCCACCCCCATTGCCGCGGCCATTTCGTCAAGGGTTAGCCCCTCGGCGGATCCGGCGAGCCGACGGGCGAGCTCTAGTAAGCGGGTGGCTTTCTCATGGCGCATGGACCAGCCTCAAAACGAAAAAGAGAACATAGCAAAAACCTACGTCCATTTTTGTCGCATTGCTAGCTCAGAGTGATCCTGCCGAAACGAAAGGACCTACCCATGTCGAATGTTCATGCGATCCGCAAAGCCCATCCGGAGCCCCTGTTCCTGTTTGACGTGCGTCGGCCGCTTCAGGCGGCGAGCCCAGAGATGATTTCCCGCCTGATCACCCACGCCGATCAAGCGACCCGCCTGCCCGGTGGCCGGCTGCGCCTGCGGATCAGCGGAGAGATGATTGAGCGCCTGCAAGCTCAGGGCCGACTGGGGACCGAGGATTATCGCCTGGCCGATCTGACCGTGGACTGGGATGAAACCGAAGGTCAGGTGATCCAGGTGCGGGACGATGCCCGCCTGCGCGACGCCTCAGCGCGGTGGGCCGACTGGGATGCCCTTTGGGACGAGGCCGCCTATCAGCCAGAGGTCAGCGTCCGACAGGCCTTTGCGGCCTAGGGGGAAATTCATTCCCGAGTGACCAGCTTTTAAAACAGCCTAGAAGCGCAGCTCAGCCGCCACCAGGGCGAGACCTTCAATCTGGTATATCTTCACGGAAAAGGGGCACTGCAGATTATAGAATTCCCGGAATTCCCCATAGACACCGGAGACACCAACTTCAAAAGCTGGGTGCCTCAGAAGCACCTGCGGGCCGCGCCGTGGCAATGGCCAGCTTAGCCTCGAGGTTTGGAACCCCGTTGTCATTTGTCCGATCTGCAAAATCGGCACTGATATTGGTCGAGATCGGATCACTGATTGCCAGAGCAGCGGTGAACTTGCCACCGTCGGCCATGGGTTTGGTGTGCTCCCCCACCCGTACACCTAGGCGCGGCAATCCTTTAGCGACTCATATGAACCGATATCGCGCCAGATGCGTTTCAGATTCGGAGCCCCATCTCGCCGGATATTTCGAATCAAAAATCCGGATTATGCTCTGCGACTGGAGGGCAGTATGGCCGAACCTAAAATCAGTGCCGCTCAGGCACCTGCCTACAAGGTGCTTGTGGCAGACAGCCAGCCGGTAAACCGTGACATCGTGCGACGGATCCTCGAGCCCATGGGGGCCTCGGTGACCGAAACCTCAGATGGGCGGGAAGCCCTGGACGCCACCGCCACAGTCGCTTTTGACCTTATCCTGCTGGATATGAAAATGCCGGGCATGGATGGGGCCACTGTGGTTAGACGCATCCGCGCCAGCGATAGTCCCAACTGCCGGGCGCCGATCCTGGTCTTCTTGGCAGGCCAAGAGACCTATGCCGAGCGGCTTTTGACCTATGAATTTGACGGCACCCTGACCAAGCCCTTGGTCCATGATCACCTGATTGAAGCTTTCATTGCCTATTGCCCGCAAGGATCGAGGCGACCAGACGCCGGGCGCAGTGGCTCAATCTGGGGGCAAGGTGGCCCTTTCGACCGCAGCGCGATTGGCTAGTTTGGTCATACAGCGGCTGTTGCAAGGGCAAGTCGCACCCCTCAATTCACCTGAGAACCGTAGATGTCCGACCATAGCCTTCGTCGCGCGGGTTCGGTTGCCTCAGGCGATCACGTGGCAATCCGTCTGATCAAGGCTGCAGATCTTCCACAGATTGCTGGATTTCCCTTCACGGCCTCAATCATAGAGCCATTGTCAGATCTTCATGCCCTGACCCGTGCATTCGAAAGCACGGGCCTGTGGGCAGAAACATCCGGGGCGGTCGCGATTGTTGATGCACAGTCGGAACGCCTCTTGGGTACCCTGCAGTTCTACAGGTCGGCTCCCTGCATCCATGGCTTTGAACTGGGCTACATCATTCACGATGCTGCAGATCGAGGCAAAGGCATGGCATCGGAAGCGGTCAGACTGTTTTCAGATTACCTGTTTGACTCGCTTCCAGATTTCTACCGGCTCCAGCTGATTATTGAGGCGTGGAATGTCCCATCCTGGAAGCTTGCAGAGCGCTGTGGCTTCGTAAGAGAAGGCTTGTTGCGCAGCGCCGGATTCGGGACGGGCGATCCGGCCGATTGCTTTATCTATTGCCGGACGCGGAAAGACTGGCACGAGGCCCGCCATAGCCCCGTCAGCATGGGCGGCGCACCCAAGACCCCCAATCCCTAGAAAATCACCACGCTGCGGATGCTTTCTCCCGCATGCATCAGATCGAAGGCCCGATTGATGTCTTCCAGTGGCATGTTGTGGGTGATCATCGGATCGATCTCGATCTTGCCGTCCATGTACCAGTCGACAATTTTCGGCACGTCTGTGCGGCCCCTGGCACCACCGAAGGCCGTGCCCTTCCACACCCGACCGGTGACCAGTTGGAAGGGGCGGGTGGCGATTTCTTTGCCGGCTTCGGCCACGCCGATGATGATGCTCTCACCCCACCCGCGGTGGCAGGCCTCAAGCGCTTGGCGCATCACCGTGGTATTACCGGTGCAGTCAAAGGTGTAGTCCGCCCCGCCGTCGGTCAAGGCGACCAGATGGGCGACGAGATCACCTGAAATATCCTTGGGATTGACGAAGTGGGTCATGCCGAACCTGCGGCCCCAGGCCTCGCGGTCAGGGTTGATGTCCACGCCGATGATCATACCAGCCCCGACCAAGCGAGCCCCCTGGATGACGTTGAGGCCAATCCCGCCAAGACCGAAAACGATCACATTGGCACCTGGCTCAACTCCTGCAGTATTGACCACGGCACCGACCCCCGTCGTGACGCCACAGCCGATATAACAGGCCTTGTCGAAGGGGGCGTCGGAGCGGATCTTGGCCAGGGCGATTTCCGGCAGGACCGTATGATTGGCGAAGGTGGAGCAACCCATATAGTGGGCGATCTGTTGCCCTTTATAAGAGAAGCGGCTGGTACCGTCTGGCATGAGCCCCTTGCCCTGGGTCGCGCGGATCGAGGTGCAGAGATTGGTCTTGCGCGACAGGCAGCTTTTGCACTGCCGGCATTCCGGCGTGTAAAGCGGAATGACATGGTCGCCGGGCTTGACCGAAGTCACCCCAGGCCCAACCTCGAGCACAATGCCAGCACCCTCATGACCCAGGATGGACGGGAAGATTCCCTCTGAGTCCAAACCATCGAGGGTATAGGCGTCAGTATGGCAGATGCCGGTGGCCTTAATCTCCACGAGCACCTCCCCCGCGCGGGGACCTTCGAGGTCGACCTCGACAATTTCTAGGGGCTTTTTGGCTTCGAAAGCGACGGCGGCGCGGGTCTTCATGACAGGGTCTCCACTTGAACTTGGGGACCATGTCGGGGGTCGCCTCGCGAGGCAAGAGGCTATGGGTCTAAATTGGATCGCCCTTTCTCGCCCCCCGGCGGAATTCGCCTAGGCCCGGTAAAGGGAAATCCGCAGAAAAGTGACGCCAAAATGTCAGCACCCGAAAGTTTTGAGCAATCAAGTCGCAATTATGGCGACATTGTTTCAGTTAGGTGGACGACCCTGAAATATTAGCCCTAGCCCCGTCCTTGCATGGCGAACCTGCGGCTCTTCGTCCCCTTGGACCCTTGAGCCGGCGGGACTCCCCCGCATACGACAGGAGAAAACCGTGCAACTATCTGGAATATCAAATAGTTATGGAGCATCGGGGGTCCAACGGGCCCTGATGGGCCTTGTCAATCAAGCGACAAATGGAAGTAGAAGCACCGGGCAGGTCTTGCCGGGCGCGGACCAGGATTCTGACGGGGACGGTCCTGCGCCGCCACCGCCCCCTAGGCCCGGCGGCCAGGCGTCGAGCCAATTTGCCGCCAGCACCCTGGCCAGCCTACTCAGCGTCCAACAGCAACCCAGCGCCTCGGACTTTGCAGCAAAGCTAATCGGGCAGGTAGATACCAATGGCGACGGCAATCTCAGCCTTGATGAGATCAAATCGACACTGGAAAAGGCGGGTCTGACTAAGACCTCGTCAACCTCAGACGGGCGTCCCAGTGACCCCTTGGCTCAAGCCTTTGGAAAGCTCGACAGCAATGGTGACGGTAAGCTGGACACCAATGAATTAGCCAGCGCCCTGGAGACCCTGCGCAAGTCGCACCACGGACACCGTCATGGGCCCCCGCCGCCTCCACCGCCGCAAGATGCGACCGTTGCTTCGGCAACGCCAGCTTCGGACGCGGCTACAGCAGCAGTGGCAACGCCCACAGCCACAGCCAGCCTATCGGCAGCATCTGCTGGGGGTTAGAGGGGCAACCGAACCTTGGCCGTCAGCCCGAGAGGGCTGGCGGTCAGGATCACATCGCCGCCATGGGCCCGTGCGATTGACCGTGCCACAGCAAGCCCCAGACCGACCCCAGCCCCATCCAGGGTCCGCGCGCTTTCGGCACGATAGAAGGGCGTAAAGACCCGCTCCAGCTCCAAGGGGCTGAGTCCAGGCCCCCGATCAGAGATCTCAACCAAGGCCTCGCCGTCTTGAATTGACAGGATGAGTTGGGCCTCCCCGCCATATTTCACGGCGTTGTCTACGAGGTTCCCAAACAGTCGGGCAAGCCCCAAGCTGTCAGCTTGGATGGTAACACCGACCCCATCCTCCAGACCGACATTGCGTCCCATTTGAACCGCGTCGTCCACAATGCACTCTAGAACAGAGCGCAAATCCACCTGCTCACGGGTCCTGCTGGCGCTGGCATCGCGGATAAACGCCAGGACTGAGGTGATCATCTGCTCCATCTGCTCGACGTCCGCGAGCACTGCAGTCTTCACAGGTGTCGGGGCGGACTCCAGCTTGAAACGAATCCGGGCGAGTGGCGTGCGCATGTCATGGCTGATGGCCCCCACCATGCCGGTACGATCCTCGATAAACCGCTTGAGGCGCGTCTGCATGTCGTTGAAAGCGCGGGCCGCGACGCCGATCTCAGCAGGTCCTGTCAGAGGCAGAATGGCACCTGTCGGGTCCCGCCCCAGGGCTTCAGCGGCCCCGGCAAAGGCCCGGATAGGTGCGGTAATGCGCTGGGCAAATAGGTAACCTAGGGGGACGGTGAGAACTGCACATCCCGCCAGCCACATTAGGAGCCGCTTGTGCCAAGCGTTGGGAAAAGGATCCGGGCCGGGCTCAACAAGGGTCCAGCGGCCATCAGATCGATGCACAGCCGCGACGAAGTTGTTCATCAATAACCCGCCGCCAAAACTCATCATGCTGCGGCGCCCCATGCGGCGAAGAGGCGCAGGCGGCGGGCCGGGTCCCAGGCGCAGAGTCTCCGGCCGCCAGCGTTCTGGGGGCGGCTTGATGATCAGCACGACATTTTCAGGTTCGACGTGCAAGAGCTCAGCCAGATGAGGGAGCATTTCCTCCTCCATCCAGGGGGGTGGAGGGCGATCGGTAACTGGAGGGGCATCCACGACGGATCGCACAAAGACGTTTCCAGCCCGGGGTGTAAGGGAGCCACCGTCCAGGGCTTGAGCAACTTCTGTTAGGCGATAGACCGGCCGTGGCGGCGGCGGGGTCAAAACGAGCATCACGAAGGTCAGCGCCTGGGCAATGATCAGGGTGATGATGAGCAGGCCCGTGAGCTGCAGAGCGATCGGCGCCCCTAGGCCATTAGACTTGGACCGCTGATTCACGGCCGCGTCACCTTGGCGTCGAACAAATAGCCCGCACCACGATAAGTGCGGATGATGTCCTGATTGGCCCCATCATTGAGCTTGCGCCGCAAGCGGCTGATCTGAACGTCGACAGCGCGGTCGAAGACATCAGCATCTGCACCCCGAGCGCTCTCGATCAGTTCATCCCGAGACAGTATGCGCTGCGGATTGGCTAAAAACACACAAAGAAGGGCGTATTCACCGCCGGTCAAAATCACATTTACGCCCATAGGGGTCTTCAAACTGCGTCGAAGACTGTCGAGGGCAAAGCCATTGAAATAGGTGATGCGCCCCTTGGGCACGCCGGCGCCACGGGAGTCTTCGCGACGGCGGAGGACTGCGCGCACCCTTGCCAGCAATTCCCTGGGACTGCAGGGCTTGGGCAGATAGTCGTCGGCCCCCAGCTCAAGACCCAAGATCCGATCAATTTCTTCGCCCATGGCCGAAAGGATGATCACCGCCGGGCCACCGGTTTCTGACAGCCTTCGGCAAATGCTCAAGCCGTCTTCGCCTGGTAGCATCACATCAAGGACGATGAGGTCGACATGAGCTTTTTCCAGCACAGCCTCCATGCCAAGGGCATCCGCCGCGAGGTCGACTGTGTAACCATGATGACTCAGATAGTCGGCAATCCCTGCACGAAGATCGCTGTCGTCATCGACAATCAGGATGTGCGGCTGCGGTTGGTCCATATCAATCTGGGTCAGTGCATGCGTCGGTAAGTGGAAACCCATTATCGGATGGCCGCACGCTCTATGCTTATGAATTAGAGCATTTTTTTGCCCGAGAGGATTCCACGAAATTGAAAAAGGCTTTCGGACCGGAGGCAAGTGGAGGCGACCTCCTTTGCAGATCGCCTGTCTTGTCCAGTCCGAGAGGTCAATGGCCTAGGGGCGTGGCGGCGGTCCCATCATCTTACGCGGACCACCTTCACCCCCGTGCCCATGGTGACCGGGCATCCCGCGGAGACGGACCAGGGCGTCGAAGACTTGTTGCTGATCGGGGCTAAGGGCCGCGTAGAAGGCTCGGACGGCAGCTTCCATCTTAGTGTGTTTCGCCAACTTTTCTGCCCGATGCTTGTCCATCATGTCGAGGTGCTGCAGGGCGGTCCCGGCGACAGGGGGTTTGTCGGGCATTTCGGAGGGCGGAGGCGGAGGTGCAATCGCGCTTTCAAATGCCTGCCAAGCAGGCTCCTGGTCGGCGCGCAGACGAAGAATGGTGTGCATGTCCTTCGCCATCTGCGCCCTGTGCTCGGCCATGTCCCTCTCCATGTCTGGGGAAGGCCGTCCCATATGTCGGCCCATCATCCCCATGGCACCCGGGGGTGGCGGAGGCATCTGGGCCAGGGCTGGCGCAGCAAGTACAGTCAGAGACGCGGCAACAAGGACGGCGCGCAGAGACGGTGAAAAACGCTGGATCATCGAAAATCTCCTAGGTTGACATTGCCCCATGATGACACAGGGTCTGACCAGGAGAATTTCGCGGCTTGCGGCAATTCTGAAACAGTTGGGACACGTCCGCAGCGAGGGCTAATCTGAAGGAGTGATCCTGATCTGCCCAGCCAATCTGGCTAGGCTCTAGGGTCAGCTATCGGATTGAGACGGGCTCCCAAAGTGCAAATGGGAGCCGCCTTATCTCGTGGAGCCGTCCCGGCCTTAGGCTGCGGAGGTCTAAGTTGATATGGCGGCGGGCGGCGTGCGCCGGAACCTCTCACTTACCTTGTGCAGGCCAACGAGGATCGCCTTGGCACCTTCGCTGTCACGGGCAGACTCAGAATTCAAAAGTAAACGAAAGGCGCTTAGGTGAATGGTTATGGCCTGATGATCCCAAATGCCGTGCGTTTTGAAATGATCAATCAAGTCAGCAAGGCTGACGAGCATCTCATCCAAGGATGTCATACCGCAGGCAGAAGGCACCCCAATTGAAGCGCTAATCAGACCATAGAGCGCGTCCGTGCCCCCCTGATCATCAGCACCTTTGACCGCTGCGGACAAAACCTCTGCTTTTGCAAGAATCTCTGAAAGCTCAGAGAGGAAGTCACCACGAAGGCTGTCTATGCCTTTGCTTGCATCCTTGACAGCTTGCTCAACCGCCTTGCCGCCAGCGGAGCGAATGAGTTTTCCGAGACGATTTTCAGGAACATGAAATCTGACAACGCCGGTCATTGGGCTACCTTTTGCGCCTGAACATTAGTCTCGATCACGCCTTGCTCCATACTTGTCGCTTCCGCCTCTTCTACTGCTATCGACGTGTCATCACGGCGACGCCCTTCTAGCTCCTTGGGAACCCCAACATTCTTAAATCGACGGTCGGGACCGACATAGGTATCGCTCTCGAGGAATTTGCGGCCCTCCTTCGCGATCCAGATGATCCGCTCCAGGACGATGAGGGGCGTGAGGGGCTTTGCGATGATAAAGTGGGCACCGCAGTCGCGGGCCTCTAACACAGAATTCTGGGCCGTATGGCCAGACGTCAGCAGGACAGGGGCATAGCAATTTGGTTCAATGCCACTGCGGCGAAGCCAACTCACAAACTTAGTGCCCGTCGTAGAGGGACCGGTTGCATCTACAATGATCAGATCAAAGTGGGTCTTAGTGATCTCGTCTTCTGCCTTGGCGATATCAGTGCATCGGGTAAAATGTTTGGCACCGAAACCGGTCAAGACCTGAATCAAAATGTTCAGGCTCAAAGGGTTTTCGTCCAGCAGCATGACCGAAGCATGCTCGAAATTGAACTTCGCCTTCAAATCTGGGGATCTAACCATCTTAGCGCTATGCGTCCCAGGTTCTCAGTGCCTCTGAGAATAATCTTTGGTGCGCCATGTGTTCGGCGCTGTTGGGGCACTATCAGGCAGCGATATTAATAAGACCCTTCTTCGAGATGAATTTGCCGACAGTATGGTTACTCTGAACTTAAGGCCTTGACCTAAGGTATATTGGATTTCCCAATAGGATCAGACTACCCTGAGCTGTGCGGATATCAAATCGAACCCAGCTTGGCCTCTCTGCAATGGATAGGGTAACCTCGATCTCTTCGGCGGTAGCAGGCCAGTTTTTTTGACCAAGGTCACCAGCTGCACTTCCCCGCACCGAAACGACCGCGCCTTCGGGAAGGCCTTTAGCGACGGTTTTTACCGTGATTTTTTCGCCCGGATGCCCAATCAAGGTTCCGCCCATCTCGACGATTTGAGCGCCCAAACGGGCCTGAACCTCTAGCCTTGGGCTGGGCAATCCAAGAACATCTATGAAGACCCGCCCCTGGCGAATGCTTTTTAGAATCTCTGACTGAGACAAGGCGGTGGCATGTACATACGTGGTCGGACGACCAAGGGTGCCCGGCTTTTCGGTGGCAAGGTCGGGATCGTGGTTGTCGGAGCCGCCAACCGCGGTGATGCGATAACCTTGGTCAAGAAGTCCCTCCCAGAAGGGAATTCCCGACATAGGTCCCTCGGCCCCAAGCGTTGCCAGCGACCCTCCGTTTACGACCTCAATCGCATCAACCTTCGACCAGTCTGTTTTGGCAGTCCAACCGCAGCCCATACAGGCCTCCCCCGAAGGCAGCACGGGATGATTTATGGAAACCAAACCCTGGGCGGCATGAACCTGGTTCTCGATCGCCTCAAACGTCTTAGCGCGCGGCGTTCCCAGCTGGAAGTCGAGGGCCTGAGTGGGACCCCAGACATTGGCGTGCCCCTGGAAGGTAGTTATTTCGCGGCCAGGAAGCACCAAGAGGTCGTCGAAATAGGGGGCTAACTCGGCCAATGCTTGATTTTGAGAGGTCGTATTGTGGTCTGTGACGGAGATAAAATCCAGGTGACGGCCTCTTGCGGCCTCTAAGGTCTTGAACACCGGACAGGGCACGCGCCGCCCTTGAACGGAGAGGCAACTGCCGTCTGAGTGTGCGGTGTGGGCGTGGAGATCTCCGCGAAACCATCGTGGGTCTGCCTGGGGCGCAGGGGCGACAAACCCCGGAAACGGGGTTGCAGAGGGATCGAACCAAATCCTTGCTGTGTAGGTCGCCTGACTCGTTTTTCGGATATTGGGGACCCCGATGATCAGGTGCCACTGACCACTGAGAATGGGGCCTGACAGATAGGATGGGGTTGCATTGGTGGCTTCGACCACCACCCGATCCTTGTTGCCACCGCTCCACCCGCGAAAGCGCTCGGGATCTCTTAAGCCAATGTCGAGGGTGGTTCGCTGCGCCTTGCCGGTATATTCAAACGCCACCATCAAGCGCTCGGTACCTTTGGGAACCTTAAAGGATACCTCTCGGTATTTTTGATGATCCATCTGGCTCATCGTGCCGCTTAACACCAAGTCCGGTGCCCGCTCTGGGATAGGGGTCTGGGCTTGCGCCGGGCAAGCTGGCGCGATGACTCCCAGCAATAAGAGCAGGCTTGCGAAAGCACGAAGCCAAGACATGCCATTTCGTAGGCCAGCGACCATTATGATTTCCGTTGTTTTGCCCTGGAGCAGCGCGTCCTGACGGACGCCGCAGCCCCGTACACGGCTTCGCAAATTTAACAGGGGCATTCTGGATGATCTAGCACCTAGGATTTGTGACAATCACCTAGGTTTCATGGCCAAACACCCATCTTGGCAGCTAATTATACGCCCGGGGGCTCATCTTTCAGACCGTCACAGACAAAGCCGACCCTGTGTCATCAATCCTTAAGGATGATCCTTCACGCCGCCTCAACTTCGGTCCGGCCTTATAATAACGAGATTCAAACCGTCTCTGAAGCTTAGTTATTTCAATGATCCCTCTTCGGACCCTGGCCAAGTGGCGCGATAGCCTATGCGCGAGCATGACGGGTTTTCGTAATGCCACAGGTGGATCGATTGCTTTGACCTACGCGATCATGGGCGTGGCGATCGTCGGCATGGCCTTCACAGGGGTGGACATGACGCGCTTGGCGATGGCCCGCTCAAAGTTACAAGATAGTCTTGATTCCGCGACCTTGGCAGCGGGCGCCACGGCGACAACCGACACCACAGCGATCAACGCGGCGGGCAAAAAGTACCTTTCCGCAGCCCTGGCCCAAGAAACAATGCTTCTGAAGCTCGACTCAAGTTTCTCCCTTACCTCCAAAACCGTGAAGGGCGCAGCATCTGCTGAGGTAAAGCCTATCGTGCTGGGCTTGTTCACCGGAAGCAATATCAAGATCACCGCTCACACTGAGGTCCTGCGCCGACAGGACATGACCGTCGAACTGGCACTGGTCCTGGATACAACTGGCTCTATGGCCGGCACGAAGATGACCACCCTAAAGGCGGCGGCGACGGACCTGGTTAAAACCGTGCTGGGGGGCGCAAACGGAGACAAGGTCAAGATCGGCATCGTGCCCTTCGCCCAGCATGTGAATTTGGGAATCCCGTCGCGCAATGAGCCGTGGGCCGACGTACCCGCCGATGTCCATTTGTATCACCCCTCATCCTACATGCCCTCGTGCACCAAACAGCAATGCACGACGTCGCAGGTTCCCTGTCAGATTGCTGATTATGCGCCGAGCACCTGCACGGGCGTCAGCGACGGCGTTCCCTATAGCTATGCCTGCCAGGTCAAGACGGGATCACACCTAGGGGTCTGCAACGTGTCTTCAAATTGTAAGACTGTTCCGTTGAGCCCCTGCCCTGGGCCGGTCAACAATTCCTGGTGGGAGGAGTCGCATTTTCATGGCTGCTACGGATCTCCCGCCTATCCAGACAATGTCAGCGACAGCAATTCGAACCGGAAGTATCCAGGCCTAATGGACCTAACCTGCTCTGCAGAGGTCCAGACCTTAACAACGAATTCTGGCTCTCTCCAGGCCACCATAAACAGTCTTAACGCCAGTGGAGAGACCTATATCCCCGCGGGTCTTGCATGGGGCTTCAACATGTTGACGTCGACTCAACCCCTGACGGATGCCCTGCCCTACGACACACACGGCCCCAATCTCAATCCGCGGAAAATCATTGTTCTGATGACGGACGGTGCGAACACCAAACAAATGAATCATGGCGCCGGGGCCAGAGGCATCCACAATATCGCGGCCAATCCAGCCCCAGAGGCGAATACGTATACGACGGAATTATGCAATAATATCAAAGCTAGAGGCATAGAGGTCTATACAGTGGCCTTTGATATCCAGAACAACCCCTCGGCAAAGACCCTTGTGCAGTCCTGTGCAACCGACAGCAGCCACTTTTTTGATGCGTCAAACTCTGCGGCGCTATTGGACGCCTTCAGACAGATTACAAAGTCGATCCAAAGCCTACAAATTTCCCACTAGATTTGGGACGAGAAGGGCCTCGCCTAGGAGGTCCTGAAGGCGAGGCGTCGCCGGATAGGGATGGTGGCGATACTGGCGGAAGCCTTCGGCGAATTCCACAGAAAATAGCCGTCCCTGACGACGGGTCCATTTTTCCAACGCGGCCTGATGATTGGCGATTCCGTGCTGGCGCGCCACCCATTCGTCCTGGCTGACATGGGCAGCCAACATGGACTGCTTGATCGAAAACGTCGTCGATACATCTGCCCCAAACTCTGGCGCCACCTTGCGGCCTTCGCGGTCACGGCCGCCAATAGGGTCCATGAAATAAAGGTGGGGGATGGTCCCTAGGGCCTCGGCCTCGCCGGTCTTATAGTTTGGGACCGAGGCCGCAAAACAGGCGTCGCGCACCAGCTGGCTGATGGCTTCGTGGTCGGGATGGTAGTCAGCCGGCGAAGCGGTTAGGACGATGTCAGCTCTAGATTGGCGGATAACCTCTGTCACCGCGCGACGGGCGGCATCATTATTGAAGACCCCAAGGTCGGGAAGGCCCGCGCAGGCGTAGTCAGCGCCGATAAGGGCAGCTGCAGTACTGGCCTCGGCCTTTCGAATTCGGGCCGTTTCATCAGGACTGGTGATATCAGATCCGCCCTCGCCCGCCGTTGCTGTGGCACAGATCACCTGGGCACCTTGGGCCGACAATAGGGCGAGGGTACCTGCGCACAGGGTCTCAATATCGTCTGGGTGGGCGTGAAAGGCTAAAATCCGTACTGGTCTTGTCATGACGAACTGCCCCCTAACCCTTGCCATATCCGCCAAGGCAGATGACCTCAGGCTGTCGGCGAAATCGTCCTAGAGCATGTGCCGATGGGTTGGAACCGCTTATCGGAACATGCTCTAGGCTTTGGAAGGCGAGCCAATATTTCGGCTCTAACCAAGGTCGTCAGATCGACGAGGGCTCTAGCTCTCGTTTGTGAAGATCACTGTCCCGCTGGCCGCAAACATGCCGCCAACCCCATGGGACACACTGATCTTGGCCCCGTCGATTTGTGCGGCCGCGGTTCCGCGCATCTGACGCACGCTCTCTTGCAGAGCGTACATGCCGTACATGCCAGAGTGCATATAGGACAGACCGCCCCCATTGGTGTTCAGCGGCAGCTTGCCACCAATTGCGGTATTACGCTCATTGATGAAGTCCTTGGCTTCTCCAGGCTTCACGAAGCCCAGATCCTCCAGACCGTAGAGTGGCAGGTGGGCAAAGGCATCGTAGATCATCAAGTGATCCACGTCGGCGTGCGTGATTCCCGATTCATCAAAGGCCTTCTTGCCCGAAACCCGGAAGGCCTTGGACGAGGTGAAGTCCTCCATCTGGCTGACCATGGGGGTCTCCACGCTTTCGCCGGTGCCCAGAATGTAGACAGGCTTCTGCGGGAAATCCTTGGCCCGCTCGGCGCTGGTCAGGATCAGAGCGCCACCGCCATCGGTGACAAGGCAGCACATCAGCATGCGGAAGGGCCAGGCGATCATTGGCGAGTTCAGCACATCATCAACCGTGATCGGATCCTTGAAGCTGGCCCTGGGATTCTTCGCTGCCCATTCACGCTGGATCACTGCGACATTGGCAAGATCTGCCTCGCTCACCCCATAGGTCTTCATGTAGCGAAGCACAGGGATGGTGAACATGGTCGGTGGGCTGGTCACGCCATAGGGCATTTCGAACTGCCCCATCAGGCTGGACGGCGCCCGGCCAAACCCTCCCGCGCCAACCCTGGAGCGGCCCGACTCGCCGTGGGTGATGAGGACGGTCTTGCAGAGGCCCTCATTGATCGCCGCGGCCGCGTGGCGGACGTGCAGCATAAAGGAACAGCCGCCGACGCTGGTGCCATCGGCATAGGTCGGGGTAATGCCCAGATAGTGCGCCAATTCCACAGGGCTGATCCCTGCCGTTGCGACCCCATCAATGTCAGAGGGCTTAAGACCCGCATCCTTCATGGCGTTCAGGGCGGCATCGGCATGCAGGCCAATGACGGAGACGTCCGGAATCTTGCCAAGACGGGTGGTTTCGGCGGCCCCAACGACCGCAATGCTCTTAGGTTTCATAGGTCTATTCCCCTCAGCCCTTGGCCGGTTCGAACAAAGGCAAAGAAATTTCGTCGGTCTGCTTAGCGAAATGGACCTGCATGGGCATGTCTAGAACCAAGGCTTCTGGCGTCTGCGGGCAGCCGACAATATTGGTCATCATGCGCGGACCTTCATCCAGCTGAACCACCGCAATGGCATAGGGCTCGGTTCCCATATCGGGACGGGGGCGATGATTGATGACGTAGGAATAGAGGATCGCCTTGCCACTGGCCTTGTAGACCTCGACCTCACGGCTTGCACATTTCGGACAGAAGGCCCGCGGCGGAAAATAGGTGTGTTTGCAGTCCGTACAGCGCTGCAACCGCAACTCGCCGTCTCGGCATCCCTCCCAGAAATGCCGGGTCTCCGGCGTGGGTTCAGGCAGCATTCGAGCCATTTTGAAATTCGTCCCTAATTAAAAATGCATTTTGGCGTCAGCTTTGACGCAAGGACCAGCAAAGCCGAGGCAGAGCCCCTTGTCGATACTCTGAGCGTCGAATTATGACGTCGAAGGCGCTTGTAGCCTAATTCCAAGGATAAAGGCCCTGCGTCAGGGTCGCCCGAACCGTTATAAAATACGCCGCACTAGCCCAGAGCGTGGCGGGCCCATGTGTCTTCTTCGGGCTCAGCGCCCGGTGCCCACTTTAACATGGCAGTGATGAGGTCACGGGGACTGATCGGCTTGAGGATCAAGTCATCAAACCCTTCGTTTAAGTCCCCGTCAGCAAGGTCGGCGTCTGCGCTGAAGGCCAAAATCGGAATGTTCAGGTTCGGACCGGGCAAGGCCTTGAGTCTAACCAGGGTCTCAGGGCCGCTTAGGCCGGGCATGCGAATATCTAGAAGAATAATATCGAAGGGGGCAGTCTCCGCCTCAAGGAGGGCCGCATGACCGCTTTCGACATCCGTCACCTCAACGCCTAACGGCTCCAATACCGCCCGCGCGAGATCTCGATTGGATCTGTTGTCATCGACAATCAGCAACCTCAGGCCATCAATTCCCCCCAGCACGGTCCTCTCGGTGGTCGGTTCGGTCGCCTTGGCTGGCGTCGCCCGGATCGTGAGATGAAAGGTCGATCCTGTCCCCAAAGTGCTGCTCACACCAACTGCACCGCCCATGGCTTCGGCCAGCCCCTTGCAGATGGCAAGGCCAAGCCCGGTACCGCCGTGCTTGCGTGTGGAAGATCCGTCAACCTGACTGAATCGCTTGAAAAGCTGGGCCCGCTGACCCTCGTCCATCCCGATCCCGGTGTCCGCAACCTCGATCTTGATCTGGCTCAAGGGCCGCAAATAGGCCAGGCGGACGGTGACCGATCCAACCTCGGTAAACTTTACGGCATTGCCAATTATATTGAGCAGGATCTGCCTTAGGCGGTCAGGGTCGACCGTCACATGGGAGGGTATAGGTCCATCGACTTCAAACCCCAAGGTGACGCCCTTGGCGTTGGCCTCGGGAATGAACATGGCAAGACTGTCTTCCACCAGCGGGCTTAGAGCCACGGACCTGGGACGGAATTCCACCTGTTCAGCCTCTAGTTTCGAGAAGTCTAGAATATCATTGACGATAGCCAACAGAGCCCGACTTCCAGAGGTAATCCTATCCAGGTGTTGTCGCGCTGTAGCGTTAAGATCCTGCCGCTCGACCAACAAACCCGCAAAGCCCAGGATTGACGTCAGGGGTGTGCGGATTTCATGGCTCATATTGGCCAGAAAAGCAGACTTTATGGCAGAGGCGGCCTCAGCCTCCTCTCGAGCGGCGGCCAATTCGGCCTCCATAGCCTTGCGCTCCGTGACATCGCGGGCGACGTCCTGAAATTCGACCAGCGCTAATGTGTCAGGATCGTAGACGGCGCGAGGACGGGTCTCCAACCACACAATGGACCCATCCTTATGCAGGGCGCGATATTCACATCGGAAGGCCGGTGCGTTGGGGCCAGCCGCAGCGTGATCACGGAAAGCCCTGACAACCCTTCGAATATCACTTGGGTGCATGTAGGCGATGGCCGGACGCCCAATCAGCTCTTCCGGGTCATAGCCCAATAGGGTCGTGACGGAGGGCGATAGAAAACTGATCTGGGTATTTGGCGTATAGCACGCGATGATATCATTGGCGTTTTCCGCCATCAGCCGAAATCGAGACTCGCTTTGGGCCAAGCGCGCTTCGGTGGCACGGCGCGCGCTGATATCTCGGAGGCTGTCTTGAAACCCAATGAGATTGCCGGTTTCAGGGTCATAGATCGCCTGAAGTCCGCCTTCTACCCAAAGGCTGGTACCGTCTTTACGCACCACCCTGAACTCGACCCGCAGCGGCGCTGTTTGCCGATAGGTGGCAAAGTGGTCCCTGAAGGCCTTATTGAGTTGAGCCCGATCTTCGGGATGAACGAAGTTGGGCTTTTGGCCAACCAGATCGGCCGGCTGATATCCAAGGACATCCCGGGAAGAGGGAGACACATAGGTCAAAACCCCCTCGGGATTGCTGCAACAGACCATGTCCAACAAATGGTCGACGATAAGCCGAAAGCGACTCTGACCCCGCCCCGTGGAGGCCGAGGGCTGGTCCGATCCCAACTGTTCGCGGTGACCGGAAGACATAGACGTCTGGGGATCGTCGTTACAACGCATGGTAACCGGTTTAGCCGCCATGGCCTAAACAGGGATTAACTGGACCTTGTGTTTCAATAAAATTTATACGGGAGAACCGGGAGACAATCGACGTTCGGTTGAAGCCACCAACTCAGCCCAAATGGCAGCCTCAAGCCCTGGATCAGAGGCTTCAGCTTCAATGTGGCAGTCAATCAACCTAGCTCTCAGCCGCGCATTTTCTGCCATCAGAGCTGAAATTCTAAAGTCAGACTCATCGCTCTCCACATGAAGAAGTTTCCGGAGCGCACGATTTTCGATGACCAATTGATGGGCGGCATCGTCCCAGGTCCGGCTTGCCATGGCCAGCAGGGCTGACGTCAAGCCAAGCGCCCCTGCCCGGTCGGCCGGTGGTATATCAGGGGCCGCATTGCGGGCCACAAGACCAGACAGTTCCAACAGCACATCGGAAACATTCGGCTTCATAGGCGCCCCATAACCTTCAGCGCCGCCCTGTCCTGAGCATTCTGCAAGGCCCAAGGCGGATAGACCATGATGGGTTCACGATTGCCGCCATCGATCCAAGCCTTGGCCGAAGACACCCAAATCGCCTGACCCTTCACGCAATTAAACAGGGTCCACCAATGAAGAGCGCCAGGGTCAGCCTTAAGACCGCTAGACCTCTCCCAAACCGATACGGCTAGCGCATTTGAAACCAATCCGCCGGCCAGGTTTCGTCCGAAGGACCAGACAGGGTTCAAACTCCAGCCGAGGTCTTCCAGTGGATCGCCTAGGTGGGCCATTTCCCAATCGAGGACACCGTGAATTTCTCCGGCAGTATCGAAAAGAAAATTCCCCGTTCGATAGTCCCCATGCACCACGGCTATGGACTTCGGCGGCGGCGGTGGATTGGCCCGCAGCCATCTAATGGCGGCGCGAATGATCGGCAGGGGCTCTGTCTGGTCCTCATCGAGGACTTGCTCCCAATAGCCGAGTTCCCGCGACCAGCAGGCGTCGGGGGCAACCTCGGACATGACTGTGGTCAAGCCCAGCGCGACGGGGTCAGCCTTGGCGATTTCACCCAGAATGGTCCATTTGCGCTCAGCAAGTTTTCCGTGGGACGGTACATAGGGCTCGGTCCACAGCAGGGCAGGTGCGGCCTGGAACCCTTCAATCTCGGCGGCGATGAAGAAGGGATAGTCGAGGGGCGCGCTGGACTCCTCCAGCCAAAGCATTTCGGGCACCGGTACAGCTGAGCGGTAAAACGCACGATAGGCCTCAAACTCAATCCGACGCTCGGTATCGATCAGACTGGCCGGCGGATCCCGACGCAGGATGAGGGCGCGGGACTTGGCCGCCCCACGCTCCCGCCAGGACAAGGAAAACCGATAGGTCTCCCGCGATGCGCCACCTGAGATTCTGGCAAGTCGATCCACCGCAATGTCAGAGGCCTCTGGCATCTTGGTGGCAATATAGTCAGCGATCCGAGCCTCCAGGCTCATCGGGCTCAATCCATTTCAAAGCGGATGGGAACAGATTTGGGGCCGTTTACAAAAACGCTCTGGCTCCAGACAGCTGGCCCGTCGAGTTCCACCGATTTCAGGCGGGGCAGCATTTCCTCCCAAAGGATGCGCATTTCCATCTTGGCTAGGTGCTGGCCTAGACACAGATGGGCACCATAACCAAAGGACAGCTGCTTGTTGGGCGCGCGATCCACCAGGAATTCATTGGGTCGATCAAACACCGCCTCATCGCGGTTACCAGACGCGTAGCACAGCATGATCCAGTCATCCTTGCGCAGCTGACGCCCGCCAAACTCTACATCCTCCGCTGCGGAGCGCATGAAGGTTTTGACAGGAGTCGTCCAGCGAATGGACTCCTCAACAAGGCTCGGGATCAGCTCGGGATTAGCCTTGACCTTGGCCAATTGATCGGGCCGCTCTGCTAGGCCCCAGAGGGCGCCGGCTGTCGAAGATGAAGTGGTGTCGTGGCCCGCTGTGGCGACGATGATGTAATACCCCAAGGCTTCGAATTCCGAGATGGGATTGCCGTCAATCTTGGCATTGGCGATGACGCTGGCGAGGTCGTTCCGGGGCTCAGCCCTGCGGCTGGCAGACAGGGCCGTGAAGTAATTGAAAAAGTCGGTGATGACGCTGAGGTCGAAGGTCTGCTCGCCCTTTTCGTCAACCTGTGGCTTGCGACCCAGCTCTGGATCAGACGCCCCGAACAGCTCTTGGGTCAGCATCAGCATGCGCGGCTCGTCCACTTCCGGCACGCCCATAATTTCCATCACCACATGCAGTGGATAGTGCAGGGCGACCTCCTTGACGAAGTCGCACTTGCCGCCGGTTGCGGCCATCCGGTCAACAGAGGCTCGGGCGATCTTGCGAATCCGATCTTCGTGGCTGCGCAGGTTCTGAGGCATGAACCAGGCCTGAGTCAGGGCGCGATATTTCGGATGATCTGGAGCATCCATCTGGACCAGGGTGCGCAGCAGGTGGGGGCTGCCGCCCATACGCTCGCGCACCCGCTCATCCACAGCCTTACTGACCATAGTCGTCGAACGCGCGCCGCTCAGGAACAGGGAATTCTGCCGGCTGATCTCTAGAATATCGGCGTGCTTGGTGGCCACCCAGAAGGGATCGACGCCCTCGATCTCCGCCCGACCAAAGGGATTATTGGATCGCAGCCAAGCGTAGGTGTCGTAGATCCGACCGTCGGCATAAGCCAAGGCTTCGACCAGGGTGTTGGCCTTGCCTTGAGGGATATTGATGTCAGCTGTGGTCATGATGCATCGCCGTCCCTAACCCCGCCAGCAGCACACGCGATGACCGCGGCGCCTTGATCTTGGGTCACAGAAATTCGGCTTCTCCCTTCCGTTGATATCTGCGTTCACTTAGTGATTAAGTCTGACATCAGCGCAACGAGACTGACAAGGGACGATCCAAAGATCGCCCGCCCCGGAGGACCGCCCATGCTCACCAAGGCCGATGACTTTCCCATCCACCAGACCCCAGAGCCCATTGCCTATTCCGGGACCGACAGGAATTTCTACGATCGCTATTTCTTCAATGGTTACCAGCCGGACGGGACCGAATTTTTCGCCATCGCCTTTGGCGTCTACCCCCACCTAAACGTCGCTGACGCCCACTTCTCCGTCATCCGTAATGGGGTAGAGCACTGCCTGCACGCCTCGCGCCTCTTGAATATGGAGCGGATGGATCTTGAGGTTGGGCCGATCTCCATTTCGGTCCTGGAACCCCTGCAAAAACTGAAGGTGACGGTGGCCCTAAGCGAGGGGATTGCTGCGGAACTGATCTTTGAGGGCCGTACCTTCCCCATCGAAGAGCCGCGGTTCATGCGCCGCATCGGGCCGCGGGCCTTTATGGACTACACCCGTCTCACCCAGAACGTCCGGATTACCGGCTGGATTGAAGTGGATGGCGTTCGGAAAACCCTAGATGCCGGCACCGTCGGCACCCGGGACCGGTCCTGGGGCGTCCGTCCCGTTGGTAATCCAGACTCTCAGCCCACTGTGCCTGAACAGGTGGGTAGCTTTTTCTGGCAATGGACCCCATTGAATTTCGCCGACAAATCCGTCTTTTTCCATGTGAATGCCGATCCGGACGGAGTGCCTTGGAACACCCGGGCGGTCATCCTGCCAGACGGCGCAGGCCCCAATGAGGGTCACCACACAGACACCGCCACCATCGAAGATGTCACCATGATCCCAGGCACCCGGCATGCCCAGGGCGGGACCCTGGTCGTACCCCTGAAGCAGGGCTCAGCTCGGGTGAAGTTCGAACCCTTCCTGACCTTCCTGATGCGCGGCATAGGCTATGGCCATCCCAACTGGCGCCATGGGGCCTATAAGGGGGTGCTGGTGGTCGAGCGCGAGGACATTGATCTGGCCACGGTCAACATGGCCAGCCCAGAAAACTGGCACATTCAGGCCCTGTCCCGGGTGACCCTCAGCCTACCGGGCGAAGCCTCAGATGTGGGCATGGGCGTCTTCGAGCAATTGATCGCAGGACCCTATCGCCCATACGGTCTCTAAGCGATCACACTTGCCTAACCCAAGGTGGGTTGGGCAAGGTAGCCAAATTATCATTCCAAAGGCGCGCCAATTGCGCCGATTTTGAAAGAAGATCCTTTGACGACTTCGTCTCCCGCGGCGCTTTCGGTCGCGAACTCCGACTCCATGGCCTCTGTTAGTGCATTGATTCAAGGTCTGGAGAGCGTGGGCTATATCGCCTCTCGCCGGATCGCCACCGCCCTTTTCATGGCCGTGAATTTGCAAAAGCCTATTCTGGTGGAAGGCTCCGCTGGGGTTGGCAAAACTGAATTGGCCCTGTCCACCGCCGCCTTGCTCGGCCTGCCTCTGATCCGCATGCAGTGCTATGAGGGCCTTGATGAGTCCAAGGCGCTCTATGAATGGAAGTATGGCAAGCAGTTGCTCTACACCCAGATCCTGAAGGACCGCATGGGGGCCAGTTTGGCCGACGCGGTCGATATGGATGCTGCCATGGACCGGCTCCACGGCATGGGCGACCTGTTCTTCTCTGAACCCTTCCTTGAGCCCCGCCCCCTGATGAAGGCCCTTCAGGAGGATGACGGCTGCGTCCTGCTGATCGACGAAATCGACAAGTCCGACGAGGCGTTCGAAGCCTTCCTTCTGGAGGTGCTGTCGGCCTATCAGGTCTCTATCCCAGAAATTGGGGTGCTTAAGGCCAAGACGCCACCCATCGTCTTCCTGACCTCCAATAATGTTCGCGACCTCGGTGACGCCCTTAAGCGCCGCTGCCTGCACCTGCACATCCCCCTGCCCGACGCAGCTCTGGAACGTCGCATTGTTGCCAGCCGCGTGCCCGGCATTGAGGCCGATCTCGTCGGCCAATTGGTCAGTTTTGTTCAGTCCCTGCGGACCCTGGACCTGCGCAAGTCCCCGTCGATTTCCGAAACCGTCGACTGGGCGCGAGCCCTGATCCTGCTGAACGCCGATGCCCTGGAGACCGAGGTGGTGCGCGACAGTCTCAATGTCCTGCTGAAGTTCGAGCAGGATATCGAAGCTATTGAGCCGCAGATCGCTGAGCTCATCCGCAAGCCCTTGGCCTGACCGGTTATGCAGGGCGCTCTCGAAGACTTTTTTCGGGCGCTGAGGGCCTCGGACGTTCGGATCTCCCCGGCCGAGGCCATTGACGCCCACCGCACGGTGGCCACCGTCGGTTTCGCCGACCGCGAACTGTTCAAGGACGCCCTTTGCGCCACCTTGGCAAAAACCGCCGATGAGGTGGAAAGGTTCGATCGGACCTTTGACACCTTCTTTACGCGACAGTCCTTCATGGCCGCTGCGCCGCCCCCTAAGGACGGCGATAGCGACCCTATGGACGGCTTGCCCCAGGAGGGCGACCCCAGTGAACTGGCCCGCATGCTTATGGCGGGCGATGCTTCGGCCCTGGCTCAAGCTATGGAAGAGGCCGCAGAGCGGGCCCAAGTCTCCCAGATACGCCTTTCCACCCAAAGAAGCCGGCTGACCCGGAAGCTGTTGGAGGAAATGGGCCTGGCAGAGATCGAGCGGATCATCGCCGCCGCACGCCGACTGGATGACCCCAAGGGCCAGGCTGCAGGCGAACGCCTCGACGCCGCCCGTCAGGCCCTGGCCAAGGAAGCTTCAGCCTATGTGGAGCGCCAACACGAACTCTATGCCTCGGAGAGCGGCAGGAATCTTCGGGAAGAGCTGCTCGCGCGCAAGGCCTTGAATTCTGACGGTGGCATTGATCCGGTGGACCTTGCCATGATGCAGACCCTGGTCAAGCGCATGGCCAAGCGTCTGGCTGACCGCTATTCCCGCCGACGCAGCGTGGCCTGGACCGGGCATCTGGACGTCCGCCGCACCCTGCGTAAGTCCATGGGCTATGGCGGTATGCCCTTCGACATCGTCTTCAAGACCAAGAAGATTGACAAGCCGTCCATTGTCGCCATCTGTGACGTCTCGAAATCCGTGGCTGCCGCGGCTCAGTTCCTGCTGACCTTCCTCTACTCCTTGAACGAAGTGGTCGACCGGATGGAGGCCTTTGCCTTTTCTGGACGGATGATCAGCGTCAATGCCCTGCTGGACGAGCACAAGGTCGAGACGGCGATTCTAGAAGTCCTGAAACAGATCGGCTTTCAGCAGACCGATTATGGTCGTTCCCTGGAAGACTTCTGCGATCAGCATCTAGATCAGCTCGACCGACACACCACGGTCATCTTCCTTGGCGACGCACGGTCGAACTATGCCGATCCGCGCCTGGACCTTCTTGCCACCATCCAGAAGCGCTCCCGCGCCCTGATCTGGCTCAATCCAGAACCTGAAAGCTATTGGGGTCAGGGCGACAGCGTTATGCACCGCTATCAGCGGTTCTGCCATGTAGCTAAGCCGTGCAATACCTTGGGACAGCTGGAACGGATTATCGAAGACGTCCTGCGGACCTATATCCCGCATTAGAACGGGCGAGATAAGCTCCCTCTCCCCCACGCCGGGAGAGGGAGCAGATCATCAGACCTTCAGTTGATCCTTGCTGATCGGCAGACTGCGCAGTCGCTTGCCGGTCGCCGCAAAAATCGCGTTGCACAGGGCCGGAAGCACCGGCGGCAGCGCAGGTTCGCCCAGGCCCGTGGGGGCATTGTCTGTAATGTTCCAGTGCACCTCGACCATGGGCGCAGACTTCATCCTAAGCAGGGGATAGGTGTTGAAGTTCCGCTCCACCACGGCTCCGCCTTCAATGGATATCTTCTGGCCCAGGGCGGCCGAGAGACCATCAATAACCGCCCCCTGGACCTGATTGAGCGCGCCGGTTGGGTTGATGATCTGGCGACCCACATCGGCAGCCACCCAGACTTTTTCCACCGTGACATCACCGGCCTCTGACACATGGGCCTGCACCACCTCGGCGAAATACCCCAGATGGCTGAAGTGGAAGGCGACGCCCATGCCTTGGCGCGGGCCAAGCTTGGTCTTGCCCCAACCCGATTTGGCCGCGACTAGCTCCAGTACGCCCTTCATGCGGTGACCGTCATAGCCGTCCTTGCCAGCGGTGCCGACAAAGATCTGATCGCCCAGAAGGTTCAGGCGGAAGGTTACCGGATCGATCCCGGCGCTGTGGGCAAGCTCGTCAATGAAGGACTGGACCACAAAGGCCAGGGCGTTTGACCCAGGTGCCCTTAGCGGGCCAGTTGGGATGCCGCACTCTATGACGGAGAGGTCATACTTGAAGTTCTCCACGAAGCGGGCTGGGAATTCCGTCGTGGCCATACCGGCGCTGCTGGCGGGCTTACCCGCGGTTCCCAGGGTCACAAAATGATCATGCCAGGCGGAAATTTTTCCTGACTTATCAACGGCACCCTTCAAGTAGTGCCAGCCGGCAGGACGATAGAAGTCGTGCCGCAGATCATCTTCGCGGGTCCAGAGGAGCTTAACCGGCGACCCAGTCTCCTTGGCAATCCAAGCTGCCTCGACCATGTAGTCATTGGCCAAGCGCCGCCCGAAACCGCCGCCGCAGCGGGTCATGTGGATGGTGATGTCGGCAGGCTTGAGCCCCAAGGTCTTGGCCACAAGCTGGCGTCCGGCGTCTGGGTACTGGGTCGGGGCCCAGATCTCCATCTTGCCGTCATGAAAATGCGCCGTGCAGTTCTGCGGCTCTAGGGGCGCGTGAGCAATAAAGGGATAGGCATAAGCCGCCTCAACCGTCGAGGTCGCGCCGGTAAAACCTGCGGCCACATCTCCGTCTAGACGCTCGGTCCGCAGGGGAGCTCCCTTGGAAAGGGCGTCAGCCTGGGCAGCAAAGCCAGAGCTGGACTGTTGGGCCGTAGGATGATCCTGCCACTTAATATTCAGCTTGTTGCGGCCCTGCCGCGCCTGCCACCAGCTGTCAGCCACAACAGCAACCCCAGGGAGCAGACCGTTGAGCTCGGGGCCACCCCCGACCAGGAAGGCTTTTCGAACCCCCTTAACCGCCAAGGCGGCGTCCAGGTCTGCGCTGGCCACACCGGCCCCAAACACCGGAGCCTTTTCAAAGGTGGCGTAGAGCATTCCCGGCACGACCACATCGATACCAAAAAGGGGTTTGCCGCGCACAATGGCGGCAGTGTCCACCTGAGGCTTGGACTTACCAATGATCTTGTAGGCCTTAGGGTCCTTGAGCACGATCGACTTAGGGTCTGGTGCAGGCAAGGTCGCAGCCTGGGCCGCTAGGGATCCATAGGTCGCCGAGCGCTTGGAGGCCTTGTGATGCACGACCCCGGAAGCCGTAGTGCATTCGCTGGCAGGAACCTTCCAGTTGGCGGCCGCTGCGGCGACGATCAGGGCCCGCGCCGTCGCGCCAACCTTGCGTAGCTGATCCCAGTTCATGGGCGTGGCCATACTGCCGCCCGCGAATTGCAGGCCATAAACTGCGGGCTTGCTGTCGGCCTGCTGTATGCGGACCTGAGCCCAGTCCACATCCAGCTCTTCAGCGATGATCATGGGAAGAGAGGTCTTGATCCCCTGACCGATCTCTGGGTTCTTGGCGACAAGGGTCACCACATTGTCGGGGGCAATGGTCACATAGGCGTTGAGAACGGGGGCGGTCGTGCCATCGGCCCGTGCCTTGCCAGCCACCGAGAAGCTCAGCATCAAGCCACCGGCAGCAGCGCTGACCTGAACGAAGTGGCGGCGGGAAATATCGGTTCCATCAGCCATGATCAGACTCCCGACTTCTGGCCCGAGGCCAATTTGATCGCCGCACGAATGCGAGTGTAGGTCGCGCAACGACAGATATTACCGCTCATGGCGGCGTCGATATCAGCGTCCGTGGGTTTTGGGGTCTTGGTCAGCAGGGCTGTGGCCGACATGATCTGGCCGGGCTGGCAATAGCCGCACTGGGCGACATCAAGCTCAGTCCAGGCTGCCTGGACCTTCTTGCCGATGGCGGTGTCGCCAATGGCTTCAATGGTTGTGACCTTGCCGGCACCCACCTTTTCCACCGGGGTGGCGCAAGACCGAACGGGGACGCCATCAATATGCACGGTGCATGCACCGCAAGAGCCGATCCCGCAGCCGAACTTGGGGCCTAAGATTCCCAGACTGTCCCGCAGGGCCCAGAGCAGGGGTGTCCCTGGCTCCACATCAGCCTGCCGAACCTTGCCGTCTACATTTAGACTGTAGGTCATAATGCGCCCTCTCCCCATCTCGAATGGCGAGATTCCTAACCTCAAACGCGCCTCAAGACCAGCAAGCTTAGGGGATCATCACCACCGAATCGGGCAGCTCATTGGGATTATCACCCGGGATGGCTGGGAAGTGTTCGGTAAGGATGTCGCCACACATGGCAATGGCCTGTTCGAACCCTTCGGCAGGTCGGTTGGACTTGATACCGCTGATCAGCCTGGCCATGGCGGCCTCCCAGACCTTGGGGTCCACCTTGGCGGCAATGCCCTCATCGGCAATCAGCTCGGCCAAGCGTTCCTTCGTCGAGACGAAGATAAGAATGCCGGTCCGCTCCCGGGTGACGTGGAGCCCCTTGGCGAAGAATTGCTCCTGGGCCCGCCGGCGCACGCGCTCGCGCTTCAGGCTCTTGGGGGTCAGGGCGCGGCGTAGGGGTGGGATGGAGGCCAAAACGGCCACCACCACGAACAAAACGGCCTGCAGCATGATGGCACCGGCCACCGCCATGCGGGCGGCGGTCTGGGTCACCTCGCCCACCTGGGCCGAACTCCAGCCTTGATTAAACAAGTCCGGTACCGTCACGTGAATACCCCCTGCCAAGAGGATGGCCGGTGCTGCCAGAGCCGCCAGGGCGGCCAAGGCGATGGGCACTTCGCGATAGTCTGAACATTCGTTGGCCACGACGCAGAAGATTTCCCCTCGGGTCGGGTCTTCCGCCGCTGTCACGGCCGCTTCAATGCGTTTGAGATCCTGCTCGCTCAGCACGTCACCAACTCCCCGAAGATCCGCCGCCACCGAAAGACCCGCCACCGCCAGAGAAACCGCCGCCACCGCCGCTGTCCCCCCAACCGCCATCGCCGCCGCGGCCTCCGCTGTTAAGCAGGAGCAGGGGCAGCCACCAGAGACCACTGCCGCCACGACGACCACCACCACGCAAAACGCTGCTGATGACCCAAAACGCGATGAGCAGCACCAGGAAGGACGGGATATGGCCCTTGCTAGACTTTGTGACCGGAACTTCGGCAGCCTTAGCGACCACAGCCTTAGCTTCGTCCTCGGGCAGGGCCAGCTGGTCAATGACCGCCTGGGCACCGGCGACAACACCTTGTTCGATATTCCCTGCCCGGAATTCTGGCAGGATCTTAGCCTGAATAATGTTGGAGGTCAGGGCGTCGGTCAGGACCGGCTCCAGACCATAACCCACCTCGATCCGGACCTTGCGGTCATTGGGGGCGATCAGCAGGACCACGCCGTCATTGCGGGTCTTGTCGCCAATCCCCCAGGCCCGACCCAGCTGATAGCCATAGTCCTCAATGGCATAACCCTGCAGGTCAGGAATGGTGGCAACCACCATCTGATGGCCAGTCTTGGCCTCCAGGTCGGCCAGCTTGGCTGTGAGGTCCTGTTGCGCCTGGGCAGACAGGAGGTGCGCATTATCCACCACCCGCCCGGTCAGGGGCGGGAAGGTCGGGGCGGCCAGAGCCACCCCGCTGAACACCAAGGTGAAGACGGCGAGGACCGCGACGGCGATTAGGCCGCGCGGTCCCTTTAAGGTTTTCATTTGGGCGGCGCGGAGCCGGGTGCCACAGCCGGGGCGGTCGGGGCAAAGCTAACGCTCGGCGCCGACTGAGCCTGGGCCGAAGCCGAGAACATTTCCATAGGCTTGGACCCCTGGTGCGCCATGGCCCAAAGGGAGTTCGGGAACAGCTTGAACTCGAGGTTATAGTCGCGAACCGCCTCGTTATAGTCCCGACGGGCGATGGTGATCCGGTTCTCGGTCCCCTCAAGCTGCGACTGCAGGGCCATGAAGTTCTCGTTGGACTTCAGGTTCGGATAGCTCTCCTGAATCATCATCAGGCGACCCAGTACGCCCGACAGCTTGTCTTGAGCTTGCGAGTACTGAGCGAACTTGGCCGGGTCGGTAATGGTGGAGGCGTCGACCTTGACCTGAGTGGCCGAGGCACGGGCTTCTGTCACTTCAACCAGCACGCCCTTTTCCTGGGCGGCATAGCCCTTGACGGTTTCCACCAGGTTCGGGATCAGGTCGCTGCGACGCTGATACTGGTTCTGCACCTCGGCCCACTGGGCCTTAGCGCGCTCTTCCTTGGTGGGAATATTGTTGATGCCGCAGCCGGCCAGCAGGGCCGGAATCAAGGCGATCATGGCGACGCGCGCAAGGCGCTGACGAAGGTTAGACAAGGCTATGGCTCCCCAAAGCATATGCCGCGACAGCGCGGCTCGCGAATATGTGGCCCCGACCGCCGCCTGGCGCAATGGGGGCGACGCGTTTCCTTGACCTGTAGTCTTGTGGCGAAGGGCGGGTCTAGCGATACTGCGCCACCCAAGAGGCCTCCTGGCGGAGCCTAACTGCATCATCCGGGCGGCCTAAGCGCTCGAAATCGGCTGCAACCGCCTCACGCTCAGCCTGTTCCTTAGCGATAATCCCCGCCACAGCCTCCGCCGAGAGGATCATCCGCGGAACCTCCACAGAAGGATCACCAAAGGCCCGCTCCTGATAACGCGCATGAGCCGCGCCTATCGGCACAGCCTCCGCATTGTCTAAAGCCGCCAGCAGCACCCGCAGCAGGCTTGCCTGGGCGCTGTCCCGCACCTTCAAGGCGCTCGTGAGGTCGGCACGGATGCGGGCCTTAAGGGTGTCGGCGGGGGTGGTCATGGCACCCTACCGCCGCGCCACCGCTGAAACATCCCTGGCTGCCTTGAACTCATTGCCAGGCTTCCATTCTGGCCAGGCCTTGGACATGGCGATCTTGCGGCCGATCACATAGAGCAGGTCCACATCCGCCGCCGCGCCGCGCAGGTCCCAGTCGGGGCTCCAGGCGTCGCAGGCCTTGTGATAGCAGTTGGCGGTATAGTCATTGACCCACTTGTCCCCGGCGGCGCGACCGCCTGAGACCAAGTCCGGACCGCCCCCCAGGCCCATCATCAGCAGGGCCGGCACCCCCTTCTTGGCCAGGGAGAAATGGTCGGCGCGGAAGGCGAGGCCCTTTTCCGGATGGGCGTCGGGGGTGACTGTGCGGCCCTTGGCCTTGGCCGCGGCGATCAGCTCATCATCCAGCTGGCTCTGGCCATAGCCCACCAGCACCACATCCTTGGAGGGGCCGGCGGTCTGCAGGACGTCCATGGTCAGGTTAGCGGCCATCTTGGTGAGGTCGGTGGTGGGATTGACCCCGTAGAATTCCGAGCCAAGCAGGCCACGCTCCTCAGCGGTCCAGGCGGCGAAATAGAGGCTACGGTCGGTGCGGGGCGCGGCCTTGAAGGCCCTGGCCAGTTCCAGAACCCCCGCCACGCCAATGGCGTCGTCAGCAGCTCCGGCACGGATGGTTTTGCCCGCCGCGTCCGGTGCTCCGATACCATAAGCGTCCCAGTGGCCGGCGAACATCACCGACTCCGCCGGGCGCTTTGCCCCGGTCAGCTTGCCGATGACATTGTGGCTGACCACCTGGCTGTGGGCGACGCCAAAGTCGGCGCTGAAGGTGCTCGACAATGTGACTGGCTGGAAGTCGGCCCGCCGGGCCTTGGCCTTTAGAGCCTCGAATTCTAGGCCATCCTTGGCCAGCACACGCCGGGCCGCTTCGCCGGAGATCCAGGCCTGGAACTTCAGTCGGGCCCTGTCGGGATCGGCACGGACAATGTCAAAGCCTTCGCCGCCAGCCGCCATCACCGTCGACCAACCATAGCCGGCCCCGGGGGTCTCATGCACGATCAAGGCCGCGACAGCGCCCCGGCGAATGGCCTCATCATATTTGTAGGTCCAGCGGCCGTAATAGGCCTCAGCCTGACCACCGAACTTGCCCGCCACAGCCTCGCCAGGGGCGGCTTCGAAGTCTGGGTCATTGATCAGGATGACGGCGACCTTGCCCTTAAGGTCCACGCCCTTGAAGTCATCCCAGCCCCGCTCGGGCGCCGTGACCCCATAGCCCACAAACACCAGGGGGGCATTTTGGATACTCACCCGATCGACGGGCAAGAGGGAGATGCCGGCAATGTCTTGGCCCAGGATCAGGGGCAGTTTGGCGTCGCCGGAAGTCAGGCTGAAGGTGCCCTTGGGGTCCACCTGGGTCTTCAGCAGGGGCACGTCCTGCAGATAGCTTTTGTTGGGCCCCGCGGGTTCCAAACCCAAGGCTTTGAACTCCCCCACCAGATAGTCGAGAGTCTTGGCCTCCCCTGCCGACCCCGGCGCCCGGCCTTCGAAGGCGTCGGAGGCTAGCACCTTGACGATGGCCGACAGGCGGGCCGGGTCGGTTTCAGCATTGGCGGCGCTGGCCATCAGGAGGGCGAGGGTCAGGATGGTGGGACGCAGCATGGGAAGAGCTCTCTAAAGACTGAGCACCCAGCCTAGCCCTTCAGAACCTCTTCCTCCACCTGTCCTAAGCGTTCCTTGCCGAAGAAGATTTCATCGCCCACGAAAAAGGTCGGAATGCCGAAGGTCCCTCGGGCTGCCGCCGCATCGGTATTGGCCACCAGCTCGGCCTTCACCTGTGGATCCTGGGTGGCCTCGAGTATGGCCTTGGCGTCGAGGCCGGCGGCGGTCAGGACGGCGGCGGCGACTTCGGGATCGTCCATCTTTTGGCCATCTTCCCACATGGCCTTGAGCACGGCCTCAAGGTAGGCCTCGCCCACCCCCTGCCTTTGGGCGGCGATCAGGCCGCGCATGATCAGCAGGGTGTTGACCGGGAAGTGGGGGTTGAAGGCGAACTTGGTCAGGCCGTGCTTCTCCACAAACCGCCGGGTCTCCAGGCTCTCGTAGGCCAGCTTGCCCTTGATATTGCCGAAGGCAAGGTTGGGCGCCTGGTTGCCAGTGATCTTGAAAATCCCCCCCAGCAGGCAGGGGATCAGGTTGATCTTGGCGCCTGTGCGCGCGGCGATCTGGGGCAAGACCTTCCAGGACAGATAGCCGTTGGGGCTGCCGAAATCGAAGATGAAGTCGATGGTGCGCGTCATGGGGTGTCTCCTCACCAGCTCTCCGCCCAAGGCCGCAAATCCACCTCGTGGGTCCAGGCCGAGCGTTGTTGATTGTGCAGCCACACATAGTTGGCGGCGATTTCCTCGGGTTTTAGAATGGCGTCGGCCGCCAGCAGGCCTTCCACATCGGTGCGGTTGGCCCGGGTGAAGTTGCCGTCAATGGCGCCGTCCACGACCACATGGGCGACGTGAATGCCCTTGGGCCCCAGCTCTCGCGACATGCTCTGGGCCACGGCCCGCAGGCCCGCCTTCGCCGCAGCAAAAGCCGCAAAACCGTCTCGCCCCCGGATTGACGCCGTAGCGCCGGTGAAGAGGATGGAGCCCCTGCCCCTGGGCACCATGACCCGGGCGGCCTCCCGCCCCGCCAAGAAACCGGCGAAACAGGCCATTTCCCAGACCTTGGTGAAGACTCGCGAGGTGGTCTCGACAATGCCGAACCGGACGTTTGCCCCAATGTTGAAGACCACCACCTCAAGGGGCCCGACCTCGGCCTCGATCTTGTCGAAGAGGGCGATAACCTCGCCCTCCTCCCGGGCGTCGACCCCAAAGGCGTGGGCGGTTCCGCCGGCGGCGCGGATCTCTGCGGCCAGGCTGTCCAGCTGATCCAGATTGCGGGCTCGCCTGGTCATGCAGACGGCGTAGCCCTCGGCGGCGAAGGCCTTGGCTATGGCCCCGCCGACCCCTTCGCCCACCCCGACCACGAGGCAAGCGCCCTTTGAACCTGTCGTCATGTCCGCCCCGATCTCAGTCGTTCTTATGTCGAGATCAGCTTGGCCGCGAATTCAGCCTCAGTCAAAACGAGTCTTTGAGACCCCCTAAACCGTCAGCACCGCCGCGCCGCCAAGCGCCGGGTCGCTGATGCTATCGCGGCCGGTTTCCAGGCGCCCAGCCAACCGTCGGCGCCAGTCGGGGCGTTCGGGGCTGATGAGGGCGAGGTCATACCAGCCGCCCAGGCGCGACAGGGTCCAGGTCTGAGACTTGGTCTCGCCGGGTGCCAGGCTGGCGCGCCAAGGCTTCACAGCTGCACCATAGTTGGGCGAGGAGGTCACCAGGGACAGGGGCTCGCTTGTCGGATTGCTGGCTGTCAGGGTCAGCTTACCCGCCGCTGAGTCATAGGTCGTGACGAGGGCAAGGCCGGGCTTTGTGTCGCCTTCGAACCGGCGGTGGAAGCCGTTAGGGCCAAGAACCCAGAGGTCATAACTTGCATCGGTCAGGGCCCAATCGCCGCTCAGAGACTTGCCCGCCGAAACCGTATAGCGCCGGGGAACCGCCGTCAGATTGCGCTTGTCATAGACCTGAAAGACCGCTGCCGCCTTGCCGGTATTGGTGAAGGTCAGGCGCAGACCCTCTGGGCTCTGCTGCAGGTCGGCGGCCAGTTCGTAGGGCAGGGCCCGGGAGGGCTTGGTGCCCTGGGCCTGGACCGGCGCGGAGATGGTGGTCGGCGTCGGAGGACGGGTGGTTTTGGCTAGGGCCTTGGCCTTGGCGGCCGCCTCGACGGTGGAGGGTAGTTTCGGCGTCTGCCCCGCCCGATTGGGGGCTGCAAAGTTGAAGGCCGAGGTCAGGTCGCCGCAGACTTCCCGGCGCCAGGGGGTGATGTTGGGCTCGGCGACCCCGAACCTAGCCTCAAGGAAGCGGATGACCGAGGTGTGGTCAAAGACCTGGGAATTCACATAGCCGCCCCGGGACCAGGGGGAGATGACGTACATGGGCACCCGAGGACCCAGGCCATAGGGCCGGCCCATAAGATCGGCCCGCTCTGCCCCCACTTCGGGCCGACTGCGGACGCTGTGATGCTCGCCGGTCAGGTCCACAGTGGAACCCCCCAGCAGGGTGCCGTCCGCCGCCATGGAGGGCGGGGACGGCGGCGGCATGTGGTCGAAGAAGCCGTCATTTTCATCGAACATGACCAAGAGGACGGTCTTGGCCCAGACCTTGGGATCGGCGGTCAGGGCATCGATCACCTGGGCGGTATAGTCTGCCCCTTGCGCAGGGCTGGAGGGGCCGGGATGCTCAGACGCCGCGGCGGGGGCGATCACGAAGGAGATCTGGGGCAGGTCGCCTGCCAGAACATCGGCCTTCAATTGATCAAGCTTGTGAGTGGTCATGCCCCGGGCGGCAAGGTCGGGGTTGGAGCCGGGCGCGCCAGCATGGGCGTCGCGGAAGCTTTGGAACCCGGCCAGGGGATTGTCGGTGAAGTTGTCGGCCATGTCCTGGTAGTTGCGCCAGGTGATCCCCGCCGCAGACAATCGCTCCACATAGGTGGTCCAGCGATAGCTATCGGGGGAGCCGCCGTCCTTGGCGAGGCGGTCATGGGTATTGGCCATGACCGGGCCGCCTTTGTCACCCTCGGGATTGGTCCCGCCGGTCCACAGGAAGATACGGTTGGGATTGGTGCCGGACTGGATCGAGCAGTGATAGGCGTCACAGACCGTGAAGGCGTCAGCCAGGGCGTACTGGAAGGGAATATCCCCATGGTCGTAATGGCCCATCGAGTGTTCGGTCTTGAAGGCTGGCCAGCTATCCATACGGCCTTCATTCCAGGCGTCCTGGGCATTGGGCCAAAGATGGGGCGTGCCCTCAACCCGCATGTGGGCAAAGGTCTGGCGGGTGTTCAGCGCGAAGGGGGCGATGAGGGCCGGGCCCTTAGCCTTTGGACTATTGGCCTGCACCCAGACGGAAGCCGACTTGCGCTCGCCCACATCAGGGACCGGAATAGGGAAGCGATCGCCAAAGCCTCTCACCCCGGCCATGGCTCCAAAATAGTGATCGAAGCTGCGGTTCTCCTGCATGAAGACCACCACGTGGGCGACGTCTTTGATCGTGCCTGTGCGCACGTCGGCGTCGATCGCCCTGGCCCGCGCAATGGCAGGAAACAGGCCTGCACCAGCGAGGCCAGCGGTCAATAAGCTTCGTCTGTCAATCATGTCATCACCCCTGGACCGAACATGTTATCGGCGCAAGATCGCAGAGTTATGACAAGAAAAATCCGAACCCGTCAGATCTGACGGGTGCGACCTTCCCAATAGGGGGCACGAACCTTGTTGCGCTGGATCTTACCTGCCTCAGAACGGGGCAGGTCAGTGACGAAATCGAGACTGCGGGGAACCTTAAAGGAAGGCAGGCTGCGGCGCCCGAAGTCGAGGATTTCCTGGGCCAGGGTGTCCGAGGGCTCATAACCGGGCTTTAGCAGGATCACCGCCTTGACCTGTTCGCCCCACTCGTCGTGGGGAATGCCCACCGTGGCACTGTCAGCGACAGCGTCGTGCTTGATCAGTTCATTGTCTACTTCCTGGGGATAGATATTCACCCCGCCGGAAATGATAGTCTCGGCATTACGGCCGGTGAGGAAGAGGTAGTCGTCCTCATCGAAATAGCCGACATCGCCCATGGTGAAGAAGCCGTCGACCCGGCTGGCATTGGTCTTGGCCTCGTCCTTGTAATAGGTGAAGCCGCCGCCCGGAGGCAGCTGATGGTAAATACCACCTGCCTGGCCATTGGGCAGGTCATTGCCGTTTTCATCGAGAATACGGACCTGCAGCAATTGCGGCCGCTTGCCGACGCTGCCGGGCTTTTTCAACCACTCGTGGGAGTCGATGGTAAAGCCAGCGCCGCCCTCTGAGCCTGCATAGTACTCGCTGAGCTTGGGGCCGAACCACTCGATCATGGCGTGCTTGACCTCCGGGGGACAGGGTGCGGCACCGTGAACGATATAGGTGACATGATCGACCGAGTGCTTGGCCTTCACCTCTGCAGGCAGGGCCAGCAGTCGTTGGAACATGATCGGGACCAGATGGAAGTGGGTGACCTTCTTTTCCGAGATGGTGCGAAGAACGAGCTCAGAATCCCACTTGTCGATAAAGATCAGGGGCACACCGGCGCCTAGGGCCGCGCTGATGTCAAAGGCCAGGGGGGCGGCATGATAGGCCGGGCCAGCACACATCTGGACGGAGGTCTGATGGTCATAGCCGCGCAGGGCGTACATGGCCTGAGGCGTGATAGCAGGGACAGGACGGAAGACCCCCTTGGGACGGCCCGTGGTGCCCGAGGTGTACATCATCTGGTTGCCCAGGACCGGGTCAGTAATGTCATCGCCATCCATGGAGGCGATTGCGTCATTATAACTTTCAAAACCGTCGATCGGCCCACCGACCGCCAACTTGATCTGTACGTCCGGGCAGGCCGCAGTTGCCGTACCCACCGTCGCGACGCGGGCCTCGCCGACCACGATCTTGGCCTCGCAGTCCTGGATAATGTAGGCGATTTCGTCCGTGGTCAGGTGCCAATTGACGGGGGTGAAACGCAGGCCAGACCGGCGGGAGGCCTGCAGGGCCTCGATGAACTCAACCCGGTTGGAGCAGACCACAGCGATAGAGTCGCCAGCCTTGATTCCGCGGCTGCGGAATAGGCGGACCAGCTTGTTGGCATTGGCATTGACCTTGGCGAAGCTATGGGCGGTTCCATCGGGATCATAGACGGCGATCTTTTCGCCCTGGACCCTGGCCCAGACCGCGCCGGTCATGCCGACCATGCTCGCGGCTTCCAGCTCTTCAAGCAGACTCTGGCTGGTGTTCAAATCGCCCATTTCAAATTCCTCCCGGCGCTGCCTCATGCTGTGCAGCGTTTGATTTTCAAATCTGAAGAGGAGTCTTCCGGGGGTCAGCGCAGAGCGCAATATGCTCTACGGCAAGGGCCCTCTCCTCTCCAGAGATCACCATGACAGGGGCGAAGCGGAACGACAACGGGGCAGTTGCGCCCTCATAGGTCTAATATCTCAACCGAACTGTTTCGCAGACAACCGCCAAGCAAAATATCCCAAGGTGCACCCTGCGGCCGTGACGAAAGTGCCCCAACTGATATCTGCCAAGGTGATGTGGGTGGCCCAGACCTTGAGGGTGGCCTGATTGGTCAGGTCATAGGTGGAATAGGCGAAAGCCCCGAGCATGGCGCCCTTGCTCGCCGCCATCTTCCAGGACCCGGCCCGTCCAGCGGGGACCACCGCCATGACCACGAGACCGAGAATATAGACCAAATAAAAAGCTATAGCCGCCGTGAAGTTGAGCTGGTCGGCCATGATCGGGTTGAGGATGGGGCGATAGAGCCCGCTGGAATGGGTCAGCCAAACCAGGTCGATGGCCGCAAAGCCAAGGCCTGTGCCCAGATAGGTCAGCAGATATTTCAGCACGGGGAGCTCCAACAATTTTGAGCACAGTCATACCGAGGTTGCAGACAAACGAAAGGATGCACGCGCAATCGTCATAGGCGTCAACTCTGCGCTAGCGCCCAGGGCAGGACGGCGCCAAACTTGGCGGCATTCAGTTTGGTGGATTAATTCATGAGTCATTCCCACCCCTCCGGACGGGGTGCGGCGTCATCGGGGTCCATGGAATTTTCCACGGAGTCCAAGGTTGACGCGAAGGCCATGCCACGGGTCCTGCAGAGGATCATCGGGCGAGCCTTGCGCTATCCGGGTTTGTTGACCTTCGCGATTCTTTGCACGGTGGGCTCATCCCTGGCGAGTTTGGCCCTGCCCCGCCTGTTCGGGCGCGCGGTGGATCAGGCCCATCACTTGCTGCTCAATGCCGGGGCTGCGCCGGAGGCCGCTCGCAAGGCCCTATGGGTCAGTGCCGGCCTGATTATCGCTGCGACCCTGATCCGTGGCTTGATGACCATGCTGTCGGGCTATTTCGGTGAATATGTCAGCCAGAAGGTCGGCTATGACCTGCGCCTAGAATTCTTCAAGCAATTGCAGAGACTGCCCTTCGGCTTTCACGATCGCATTCACTCTGGCGACCTGATTACCCGCGGCATGCTGGACCTCGAAGGTGCGCGGATGTTCGTGCAGGGAGGGCTGATGATGGTCCTGTCCCTGGTCCTATTGCTGGTGTTTGCCGGCTGGCAAATGCTGCGGACAGATTGGGTCATGGGCATGATCGGCTTGGCCTTCGTGCCCATAGCTGCTGGCACCCTGGGTCGCATGGGGTTTTTGCTGCGGGTCACCTGGCTGAAGTTCCAGGAGCTGATGGCGGTCCTGACCTTGACCATGGAGGAAAACCTTCAGGGTATTCGCGTGGTCCGCGCCTTTGCCGGCAAGACCTTTGAGTTGATGAAGTTCGATAGGGCCTCCATCGATGCTCTCAACTATTCTTTCCACCGCATCACCCTGCGCCTGCGGGCCGTGGCGGTCATGCAGGTCAGCTTCAACGCCTCCATGGCTGGGATCATCTGGTATGGCGGCCACAAGGTGGCGGCCGGGACCATGACCGTCGGGACCTTGACCGCCTATCTTGGCTATATGTCCCTTCTGCAGGGACCCGTCCGACAGATCGCCATGATCTTCAATGCGGCAGCCCGCGCCACCTCCTCAGGGGCCAGGGTGTTCGAAATCCTCGACCTGGTTCCAGAAATCGCCGATGCGCCCAACGCCCAGCCCCTCAAAGCGACCCAAGGTGTCCTGGCTTTCGAACATGTCGATTTCGCTTACGCCCCAGGGGGCAAGGCCGTTCTGTCCGACATCAGTTTTGAAGTCCGCCCAGGTAAGACCTTGGGCATTGTCGGGCCGCCGGGGTCTGGCAAGTCGACCCTGGCCAATCTGGTGCCCCGTTTCTATGACGTGACCGGCGGACGGATCACCCTGGACGGTGTCGACATCCGCAATGTGACCCTGGCCTCCCTTCGGGAATTCGTCGGTCTGGTGCAGCAGGAGGCCTTCCTGTTTGATAGCTCCATCGGCCACAATGTTGCCTATGCCGATCCCTGGGCCGAGGAAGAGCGCATCGTCGAAGCTGCCAAGGTCGCCCATATTCACGACCACATAGCTGGCCTACCCGAGACCTATGAAACCCGGATCGGCGAGCGGGGCGTGGCCCTCTCTGGCGGTCAGCGGCAGCGCATGAGTATTGCCAGGGGGGTGGTGCCAGGGCCGGGCGTGATGATCTTTGATGACTCCACGGCGGCCATTGATGCTGTCACCGAGCGGCGGGTTCGCGACGCCCTGGCCCAGGCCACGGCGACCAAGGCCACTCTGATCATCGCCCACCGCCTGTCATCTCTGATGCACGCTGATGAGATCATCGTCCTAGACGAAGGCCGCATAATCGAGCGGGGGGATCATGCGACCCTGCTGGCCAATGGCGGCATCTATGCTGACCTCTATGAGCTTCAGTCACGGTCAGACGCCACAGCTACCCTGGACGATGACACGCCGGTGGGAGATCTCGTATGACGCAAGCTCAGAAACGCTCCACACCCCGCGCCTCCCTGGGCAGTTCTGAAGGCGATGACATCTTTGGGACCTTCGATGTGGCCATCGCCCAGAGGTTCCTGGGCTATCTGAAACCCCATGGGAAAACCCTCCTTGCAGCCCAGGCAGCCGTGCTGATTTCTGCAGGTTGCGGGATCCTGATCCCCAAGCTGACGGGCGAGGCGGTCAAGCATGCGGTGAGCGGCCAGGTGGGCACCCTCGACCAGATCCTGGTTGGGTTTGGCCTGACGGCGGGTGCATATGCCCTATTCTTTTTCATCGGCGAGTTTCTATCTTCGCGCCTTGCCCAGCAGGTTATTTTCGACATCCGGCGGGCCATGTTCTCGCACTTCCAGGATGTCTCCTTGAGCTTCATGGACAAGACCCATGTGGGGCGGATCATGGCGCGGCTTCAGGGGGATGTGAACGCCCTGCAGGAATTCCTCGACACCATGAATGGTGCCGTGGGCGATATGGTGACCTTACTGGGCATCACCCTGGTTCTGCTGTCCACAGACCTCAAGCTTGGCCTTCTGACCCTGACGGTCCTACCGGCTCTTGTAGCTGTACGGGCCGTCTGGCTGCCCTATTCTAAGCGAAGTTTCCGCCACGCACGGGACGCCTCGTCCTCCACCAATTCTGCCTTGGCTGAGAACATCAACGGTATCCGTACCGTTCAGGAAACTCGGCGGGAGGCGATGAATTTCGACCTCTATCAGGTCAAGGCTCAGGAAAATTTCCGCGCCCAGAATGCGGCCTCCTGGATGACCCAGGTCATGGTCCCCACCGTGGACATTCTCACAGGTCTGGCCATAGCCGTGGTCGTAGTGGTCGGCGGGCAGGAAGTCCTCGGCGGTCGCATGGATGTGGGGGTCATGGTGACCTTCATTCTCTATGTACAAAGGTTCTTTGAGCCGGTCCGCCTGCTGAGCATGCAATACACCATCATGCAGAGGGCCATGGCCGCAGGGCATCGGATTTTCGAGGTGATCGACGTACCGGTAACCATTGCCGACAAGCCAGACGCCATCGACCTAAAGGACGCCCCTGCCACAGTAGAATTTCGCAATGTGACCTTTGGCTATGACCCCGCCCGGCCCATTCTCCACGACATCAACCTGATCGTCCGGCCCAAAGAGGTTGTCGCCCTGGTGGGGCCCACGGGATCGGGCAAGACCTCGATCATCGCCCTCACCCACCGGTTCTACGAGGTGGACCAGGGCCAAATCCTGGTGGGCGGCCATGATGTGCGCGACATCAGCCTCGACAGCCTGGGCAGGACCATCGGCATGGTCCTGCAGGAGCCCTTCCTCTTCACCGGCACCATCGAGCAGAACATCCGCTACAACACCGACGCCAGTCGCGAGCGGATCATTGAAGCGGCCAAGGCGGTGAGCGCCCATGATTTCATTATGCGTCTGCCAGAAGGTTATGACACGCCGCTCGGCCAGCGCGGCCGCAACATCTCTATGGGCCAGAGGCAATTGATTTCCTTCGCCCGCGCCCTAGTGGCTGATCCTCAGATCCTGATCCTCGACGAGGCCACGGCAAATATCGACAGCTTTACAGAAATGGCGATTCAGAAGGCGCTTAAGGTGCTGTTCGCCGGACGCACCTGCATGGTCATCGCCCACCGACTGGCCACTATCCGCGACGCAGACCGGATCGTCGTCCTGCAGCAGGGCCGCATTCTGGAACAGGGCAGCCACGATGTCCTGATGAAGACCGGCGGGCTCTATTCCCACCTTTACACCTCGGCCCATGCCTCCTTTGACGATCAGGTGGTCGCCGTCACTGGCGATGCCGAATTCGCCACCCGAACTTAAGGCGCATAGCCAAGGATCAGACCCGGCGGTAACCGCTGGGTCGTCTCAGTCTATTTGAACCAGCAGAGCTGTTCGGTTGTCGCCAGCAGTTTACCGTCCCGACTCCACAGGGTGGCGGCCTGATCGAAGAAGCCGCTCTCGAAGCGGCGGGCCGAGGCCTGGGCCAGGATGAAATCGCCACCGATTTCCGCCAGTTCTTCCGGGGTGGCGTGGAAGTAGAGGGTCATAGACACAGTGGAGACCGGACGGCGCTCGGTGATCCGGTAGAAGATCCGCGGCACGAAGACATCGGCCAAGGCCGCCAACAGTGGATAGTCTAGGGGACGGGCCTGGGCGTCACGGATCCAAGACAGGGTCTCGGTAGATACGTCCGGCTGGAGAGGCACCTGGGTCGTCACATATCGGCTCTCAAACATGGCCCCGAAGGACAACCCAGCCCGAGGTGGGGGCTCAGGCAGGCTCTCTGGCGGCGGTGCTTCCGGCGCGGAGATTTCGTGGGTGGCCAAGGTCTCCCGCCTCTGGCCCAGGGTCACCATGGCCATGGCCGCAGAAGCACCTTCCTGGATAAGTTCGGAGGTCCAGAATTCCATGGACCGGCCCTGCCGCGCGGCACGGGTGGTCAGGGTCAGAGGGTCTTCGCTCAAGCCCCCCATCAGGTTCACCGTCATGGCGACGGGGGTTCCGGCATGATCGGACTCTGCCAGCACCGCCTTCAACAGCAGGGCCACCGTCCAGCCGCCCCAGGGGCCGATGGCGTTCCAATAGCGCTTGTCGATCTGGCTGGACCATTGCCGGGACCCGGCAGGAGACAGGATCAGGCTTGAGTCAAAATCGCTCAGGGCGGCCTCAGGCGCGCTCATAACTACCTCACTGGAAATACGTCAAAGACTGAAAAAATTCGGTTAGATCGCGCCGACTAGGGAGGCGCGCTGGGAAAGTTCGATCCAGTTGCCGTCCGGATCGCGGACCATGGATATCCGTGCGGTTGTACCTAGGGTGGTTGGGGCCATGGCCTCCCGACCGCCAGCGGCCAGGACCCTGGCATGGTCCTCGTCCACCTTGAACACTTGAAAGGTAATATAGCGCCAGCCCCGACCGGTCATACCCGCGTCTGATGGCGCATCGGAGCTCTCGTCCAGTAAGAGCAGGGTTTCACCGGCACGAAAGGCCGCGCCCCTCGGGCAGGGTTCTTCGATCAGACCCAAGGCCTCGGTGTAAAAACTCCGGTGGGCCGCAAGGCTGCGGACGGCCATGCGGATGCCGATCTGGGTGACGCCCTCGTGGCCGGGCGGAACCAGGGTCACCCGGTTGCCTTCAGGGTCCTGCAGGGCCCTGGGGGCTGTCAGTCCGTCTCGGGCAATGATCAGCTCCCGGTAGCCACCGGGCGGGGCATCGACAATGGGGGTTTCCTGATGGTTGATCTTCAGCACCGAACCCAGGGCATCATGACGGTACTGATTATGTCCCCGACGAACCTTCAGCAGGTGGTCAAAGGGAATTCCTGCCTCGCCCTGCCAGAAGGTCAGCATGGGTTCGATGTCATTAGTGGCAAGGCCGATATCGACCCTTGGCTTGGCGAGTTTCATAACTTCGACCCTTCCTGAGCCATCGGGATGTCAGACGCGCACTTGCCCCCGAACCAAGGCCATGACAAGTCGTGATCCAAACAAATGTTTAAGCCAATATGTGATCCTGGGAGGGCGCAATGAAGGCAGCGGTTTATTACGAGAACGGTGGTCCCGAAGTTCTGAAATACGAAGAGGTTCCCGACCCCCAGCTTCACCCTAAGGGCGTCATCATCAAGGTCGAGGCCATTGCCATTGAAGGTGGCGATACCCTAAGCCGCTGGCGAGGCCAGCTGGCCACCCGACCCCACATTGTCGGCTATCAGGCGGCGGGCGAAATCATCGAGGTGGGGACCGAGGTCCACCATCTATATGTGGGCCAGAAGGTCGCAACCCTCAACTCCATCGGCAGCCACGCCTCCCTGCGCGCCGTACCAGCCCGCAATTGCTGGGTCGTTCCCGAAGGCTATGACCTGAAGAAGGCTGCGGCCATTCCGGTGACCTTCGGCACGGCCCATGACTGCCTGTTCGAATTCGGACGCCTGCAAAAGGGCGAGACTGTCCTAATTCAAGCCGGCGCCAGCGGCGTCGGCGTTGCGGCCATCCAGCTGGCCAAGCGAGCTGGGGCCGGGATGATCCTCGCCACCGCCTCATCCGACGCCCGGCTGGAGCGCCTCAAGCCCCTGGGGCTGGATCACGGCATCAACTACGCCGAAAAGGACGTGGTCAAAGAGGTCATGCGCCTGACCGATAACAAGGGCGCCAATGTGATCGTCGACTCCGTCGGCGGCCCCACCCTGCAGGGCTCGATCAACAGCTTGGCCTATCGCGGCCGGGTTTCCATGGTCGGCGCGGCCGGGCGCGAACCCATGGTGGTGGATGTGGGCTCAATGATGGGCGGCAACCGTACCCTTTCGGGAGTCTTCCTGGGTGCTGAAATCGGCACGGATCGGGTGCACGACAATATCCAGCAGCTGATCGAAGACGCCGCCAAGGGCGAGTTAGAAGTGGTCATCGACAAGGTCTTCTCCCTGTCTGACGCCGCCGCCGCCCACGCCTATATCGAAAGCCGCGCGGCCGTGGGCCGGGTGGTCATGGTTCCTTAGGAACCGGAGGAGGACTTCATGCCCATAGCTAAAAACGGTGCCGTCGAGATCAATTACGAGACCTTCGGAGAGGCGGGCGCGCCGACCGTCTTGCTGATCAATGGCCTAGGCTCCCAGATGACCCGCTGGCCCGAGGCCTTCTGCGCCCTATTGACGGCCAAGGGCTATCGGGCGGTGCGGTTCGACAATCGCGATACCGGCAAGTCCACCTGGTTCAAGCCAGGAGAAACCTACAGCCTGTCAGACATGGCGGCGGACGGTATGGCGGTGCTGGACGCCATCGGGGTCAAGGCGGCCCATGTGGTCGGCGTCTCCATGGGCGGCATGATCGCCCAGTTGACGGCCATCGAGCACCCCGACCGAGTTCTATCCCTAACCTCCATCATGTCAGCCACCGGGGCGGCCGGAACCCTTGACCCAAGGCCCGACGCCGGGGCGACCTTGACCGCCGTACCGCCAGACCCAGCGACCCATTATGAAGCCTATCTGGACCACGGGGTCGCCAGCGCCACGACCATTGGCAGCCCCAGCTATCCCTGGCCGGAAGGTGCCCTCCGCGCCCGAGCCGCAGCAGAACATGCCCGGGCCTACAACCCCACAGGTGCGGCCCGGCAGATGGGCGCTATTCGCGGGGACGGCGATCGTACTGAGCGGCTAGGCAAGCTGAATATCCCGGCCATTATCCTGCATGGCGCAGATGACCCTCTGGTCCAGTTGGCCGGGGGCGAGGCCACGGCCAAGGCGATTCTAGGCTCTGAACTGAGGGTTATTCCTGGCATGGGTCATGACATGCCGCCGGCCCTCTATGATATCTTCCTAGACGCCATTCTGGCGGCAGCGACCAAGACACACTGATCTAGCGACAAGAAGGAAATCGGATATGGGACGTCTCTCCGGCAAGACCGTTGTGATCACCGGCGCAGGCTCGGGCATTGGCCGGGCCAGTTCCCTGCTGTTCGCCAGCGAGGGGGCCAGCCTGATGATCGCCGACAAGTTCGAGACCGTGGATGAAACCGCGCAAATGGTTCGCGACGCTGGCGGAATAGCTAAGTCCATGGTCGGTGACGCCGGGGATGAAGCCTTTGTGGAAAGCCTTTTGGCCGCGGCTGTGGCGGACTATGGCAGCCTCGACGCCGTTTGGGCCAATGCGGGGATTTCCGGCGGCTGGACCCCCTTCGAAGAGCAAGACGCCGCCTTCTGGGCCGAGGTTCTGCGGGTCAATTTGATCGGCCCCTTTCTGGCCATCAAGCACGCCACTAAGATCATGGTTCCGAACGGCAAGGGCTCAATCATCTGCACGGCCTCGGTGGCGGGCATCCGATCGGGCGCTGGCGGCTCGCCCTATTCGGCCTCAAAGGCTGGGGTGATCAACCTGGCCCAGACCTCGGCCAATGAATTCTACGGCACCGGCGTGCGGGTCAATTGCATCTGCCCCGGCCTGATCGAGACCGGCATGACCAAGCCGATCTTTGACGGTGCCCGGGCCCGAGGCAATGAGGACCGGATCGGCCAGCTGAACCCCATGGCCCGCTATGGCGTGCCCTCAGAAATCGCCCATGCCGGTCTCTGGCTGGCTTCGGATGACAGCTCCTATGTGAACGGTCAGGCCATTGTGGTGGATGGCGGCCTCTCCAGCTCCCACCCCGTGGTCCGTCGCAAGAAGTGATCTATCTGCTAAGACACGGCCAGACGGAGTTCAATGCGCAGGGTCGTCTACAGGGCCACGTGGATTCCAACCTGACTGAGAAAGGCGTGGACCAAGCTCGGGCGATGGGCCGTGCCCTTTCCCGGCTAATCGATGATCCGACGGAATGGCGCATCGCCGTAAGTCCCTTGGGGCGCGCTCAGGCTACGGCGGGACTTGTGGCCGAGGCCCTGCCCGGCGTCCGTCTAGATATCGAGTTCCGGCTGATCGAGGTTAGTTTCGGGGCCTATGACGGCCGGCTGCGGTCGGAACTGGAGGCCGAACACCCAGGCGCCTTCGGACCTACAGGCTGGGCCTTCCGGACGGAGATGGGCGAACCCTATGACGCCGCCCGGGCTCGCGTTGGCAACTGGCTGTCCGACCTTGCGCCGGAACCGGCGCGCAAGGTGATTGCTGTCACACACGGCATTACCAGCCGTGTCCTGCGTGGCGTCTATGCCGACCTGACCCTCGATAACGTCGTCAGCCTGCCCGTTCCCCAGGATGCTTTCTATCGCCTCCAGGATCGCCAGATCATCCGTATCGAGGTCTAGCGGCGATCGGTCACCCGAAGAACCGCCAACACCCCCAAGGTCAGACCGACCCCCAGGACGAAGGCGGCGGCGACGGCACCACCGAGGGCGACCGGCGCTGGCGGGCGTTCCTGCCAGTGCACGACAGGCTCATCAGGCGGGTCTTTCAGAACATCGATGTCGGTCTTGGGCATAAGGGTCTCCCGGCTTGATGGGTGATCAGATCACGGATCAGGGCGCGCATCCTTGATCTGGAACACCTAACCCTCGCCAAAGTCTGGTCTTCCGCGCCTCCGAAGGCTAAAAGCCCTGTCCACCACAAACGCCTGATCGAGATTCCATGGCCGGCCATTCGAAATTCAAGAACATCATGCACCGCAAGGGTCGCGCCGACGCGGTGCGGTCTAAGCTGTTCTCCAAGCTGTCGCGGGAAATCACCGTGGCCGCCAAGTCGGGCATGCCTGACCCCAATATGAACGCCCGCCTGCGTCTGGCCGTCGCCAACGCCAAGGCCGAGTCTATGCCCAAGGACAATATCGACCGGGCCATCAAGAAGGCCACGGGCGGCGATGGCGAGACCTATGACGAAATCCGCTATGAGGGCTTTGGCCCCGGCGGCACCGGCGTCATTGTCGAAGTCCTGACCGATAACCGTAACCGTGCGGCGGCCAATGTCCGCTCCATCTTCGCCAAGAACGGCGGTAATCTGGGGGAAACCGGTTCGGTGTCCTTCATGTTCGATCGCCTAGGCCAGATCACCTATCCAGCGTCAGCGGGCAGCGAAGACGCCGTCATGGAAGCCGCCATTGAGGCCGGGGCTGAAGACGTTGAGTCTGATGAAGAGGGTCACACCGTCTACACAGCCTTCGACGCCCTTTCGGAAGTCTCACAGGCCCTGGAACCCACCCTGGGCGTGGCCAAGTCCACCCACATCATCTGGCGGCCCAAGTCCCTGGTGCCGGTGGAGGGCGACACCGTCGCCACCCTGATGAAGATGATCGACTCCCTGGAAGACGATGACGACGTCCAGAACGTCTATGGCAATTACGAAATCTCCGACGCCGACATGGATAAGTACGGCGGCTAGATCGCGTTAAAGATTGCGCCCCGCATAGCTGCGAATGGCGCTGATCACCTGATCCTGATCATCGGCGGTCAGATAGGGGTGCATGGGCAGGCTCATCACCGTGGAGGACTTCGCCTCCGTCACCGGCAGGCCGCCGGGGGCGGGATAGCCGCTATAGACCCCCTGCTTGTGGATCGGGATCGGATAATAGACGGCGGTCGGGACACCGGCCTCCTTCAGGTGGGCAATCATGCCCTCGCGATCGCTGGTCTCGATGGTGTACTGGGCCCAGACACTGACCCCGCCGTCTATGACCTTTGGCGTCGTCACCACATCGGACAGGCCTGCGGCATAGCGATCGGCCACCCGGTTCCGGGCCTCGATCTCGTCGGCGAAAATGCTGAGCTTCTGCAACAGGACAGCGGCCTGGATGGTGTCCATCCGACTGTTCATGCCCACCCGCATGTTCAAGTATTTTGGATCGTGGTCGAAGGTCTTGCCCTCGATGTCGCCCTTCACCGCCTGGCCGTGAACCCGCAGGCTGACCAGCAGGTCATGGAAGGCGCTGTCCTTGCTCAGCACCGCGCCGCCGTCGCCATAACAGCCCAGGGGCTTGGCCGGGAAAAAGCTAGTGGTGGCCACATCGGCCCAGTGCAGGGGGTGGTGGCCGTTCAAGGTGCAGCCAAAGCCTTGGGCGGAGTCTGCGATCAGCTTCAGCCCATGCTTGGCGGCCACGGCGGCGATAGCCGGATAGTCGGCCGGCTGGCCAAACAGATCGACGGCGATCACCGCCTTAGGTGTCAGCTTGCCCTCAGCCTTCACAGCCTCAATGGCCGCGTCCAGCCTGACCGGATCCAGATTGAAGCTGTCGGGCAGGATGTCCACAAACACCGGCGAGGCCCCAACCAAGGGCATGACCTCTGCCGTCGCCGCAAAGGTGAAGGACGGACAGAACACCGCATCGCCGGGGCCGATGCCCCAGGCCATCAGCGGCAGTTGCAGGGCCTCCGTTCCCGACCCACAGGACAGGACAAAGGGCGCCTCGCCAAACGCGCCGAGGGCCTTTTCAAAGGCCGCGATCTCCGGGCCCATAATATAGGCACCAGACCGCACCACCTTGAGAATGGCGTCCTCCAAGGGCTGGCCGAGGCGAAGGCGCTGGGCCTGAAGGTCGATGAAGGGAATAGCCATAGGGAATCAAACTCTAACGAAGGGCGGCGGTTCATTGCCACGGTCAGGGGCCAGACGCCAAACACGGTTGTTTTCACAAGGTTTCGAGTGGGGCCTGTGGCGGGGCCGAGACGCGGCCTGCGGTCTCTAACAGCCAAGCCCGAAAGGTCGCCAATGCCCGGCCTTCTGCGTTACGCGGGGTGAGGAACCAGAACCTGGAGGGGGTCGGGACAAAGCCAAGGGGTGCCGAAAGTCGACCATCGGCAATGTCCTTAGCCACATAAATCCATGGACTTAAGCCAACACCGAGCCCCGCTGCTGCCGCCTCTAACACATAGAAAATGTGCTCAAATTCCTGAATATCGTCCGTATGCGGCAGGGTGATGCCCGCATGGTCTTCCCATTCCGACCAAGCCGATTGGCGGGTACTGGTGGTCAGCCTTGGCAAGCCCTCCAGCCCCATCTCACCTGATCCCTTCAATCGCGGGGCCAGGACAGGTCCATGGAAGTTATCGAGAAAGGCTATAGCCTCAATATTGGCAACCGGAGGTGCCTCCGCAATACGGATGGCGGCATCGAAGCGGTCCTTTGAAAAGTCCACCGGGGCGTAGGACTCTGTGACCCGTACCCGAAAATTCGGATGCCTTTCGTGAAAGTCCGCGAGGGCCGGGATAAGCCAGCGAATGGCCAGGGTGCCTACACAGGATAGGTGGACCTCATCTTGCCCGGCGCGGTTCAACCCGTTCAGGGTGGTTTCAATCTGGTCAAAGGCGCTCGACAGAGTTCGCGCAAGGGCTGTTCCAGCGTCTGTGAGCTTCAGCTTATGACGAGGCCCTTCTGTAAGGGGCAGGCCCAGGCTGTCCTCCAGGCAACGGACCTGGCGGCTGACCGCACCATGGGTGACGAAGAGCTCTTCGGCAGCCAAGGTCATAGCACCCCTGCGCGCAAAGGCCTCAAAGGCCCTTAGGCTGATCAGAGACGGTAGATTGCGTTTTCTCATGGACGCCATCCTGTGAGCTCACATCACAAGAAATGCACCTATAAATCGTTTGTTGCAATGCAACACGGAGATCATTTTGCGGCAGAACACCTCAAGGAGGCCCGTGCCATGATCCCGATCAAGACCGAGGGGAGACTTCCCCATTTTCGACCTGCTGCGCCGGATCAGACCGATCGATGGCCATCGTTTTATGACATGTTCTTCGGCGAAACAGCACGGAATCCCCTGGTCGGTTGGCCAAAGGAAGTGTTCGAAGTCCTTAATCGAAAAACCCGCCTATTTCATCTGACCTATCACGGCATTAGCGATCCGGAGGGAGTCAAGCATGTGCTGCTGGATAACTACGCCAACTACACAAAGCCCAAAATCATAAGAGACGTTCTCGCCCCAGCAATTGGAGATGGCCTCTTTACGGCCGAGGGGGACCTTTGGCGTGAACAACGCAGGTTAATGGCACCTATCTTCACCCCCACCACGGTTAAGTCCTTTCTGCCAATCTTTGTGGATCACGCAAAGGCATCTGCAGAGCGCTGGAAGAGGGAGGGTTTAGGCCGGAGGGATGTGTCAGTCGAAACCATGTGCACCACCTTTGACATCATTAACGCGGCACTATTCTCGGGGGAGGCAGGCCTAGATCCCGTTGAAGCTGGACCTCACCTGGAGGCGGCCATATCCGCGCCTGGGGAATACCGATTGGGCTTCCTGTTTGGCATGCCATGGCTGGACCAAAGCCCACTGCAGAAACGGGGAAAGGTCGGGACCGCCTATTTGGTGAATAAAGCCATGGCTTTTGTCCGCCGTCGTCAAGCCGACCCTCATCCAAGCCAGGACTTCATGAGTCGGGTGTTGAGCGCCTTTTCGGAGCGCTTCCCACCAGATAAGGCGGCGAAACTGGCGGTCGATAACGCTCTGACCTTTATGGTGGCGGGTCATGAAACAACCTCCAACGGCCTAGCTTGGGCGCTATACCTTCTGAGCCAAGACGTGAAAGCCCAGGACTGGGCGCGTGAGGAATCAATCAAGGCCTGGAGCGGGACCGATGACCCCTCCGAAATCCTGGAGCAGTTGCCCTACCTGCGTATGGTCTGGGAGGAGACCCTACGCCTTTATCCGCCACTCCCAAGGATAGACCGTGAAGCCCAATCCGAGGATGTGGTCTGCGGAGAAAAAGTCAGGAAGGGCGACATGATCAGCATTTGGCCCTGGGTCATGCACCGGCACCGCAAACTGTGGTCTGAGCCAGACCTATTTAATCCTGAAAACTTTGATCCAGAGGCCAAGGCGCGGCACCACAGGTTTCAGTACATCCCCTTTGGCGCAGGCCCACATGTGTGCATCGGCATGCCGTTTGCCCAGTCCGAAGCGCTGATCTTGTTATCCTATTGGCTGACCCAATTTCATTTTAGCCCAGCGACAGATCACAAAGTATTTCCCGTCGCCAACGCAACCCTGAGGCCCTTAGGTGGCATGCCCCTGCTAGTAGACGCAATCGGATAGCTTGAGTTCCCAGCGGCCCTGGCCATATTGCCGGGGTGGCGAACCTGCGCCGCGCAGGATGCCCGCCCTTGGTTTCACCGTCGCAGACGCCCCCGGCGCTATCTCCCGCTGGGAATCCTATATTCCTGGTGCTCACAATCTGGCTGGGCAGCGCTGCGGCCCTGACCCTTGCGCCGCAGTGGACAGGGGTCCTGACCTTTGCCTTTGTCATGTCGGGCTGGGTCCTGGCGGTCGGTGTTCATGAGTTCGGTCACGCCCTGGTCGCCTATCTTGGCGGGGATTGGACAGTGCGGAGCAAGGGGTATTTGTCCATGGACCCTCGCAAATATGCCGATCTGCAGACCACCTTGATCTTCCCCTTGATCGCCCTGGCCCTGGGTGGGATCGGGTTTCCCGGCGGCGCGGTCTATCTGCAGGAAAATCTGATGCGCAGTCGGCTCTGGCGATCTGCGTCGTCCCTGGCCGGGCCGGCTGGGACCTTGTTGGTTATGCTGATCCTCGGCGGCGCCTTGCGGATTTTTCCGCCGCCAGCCTCGCAGGCAGCCTTGACCCATGCGGTGGGCTTTCTCACCTTTCTTCAGGCAACGGCCCTGGTTCTTAACCTGATCCCCCTGCCGGGTTTCGATGGATATGGCGTGATCCGACCCTTTCTGCCGACGGGCATCCGGGCCGCCATTCGGCGGTTTGAGCCCCTGGCACCCCTGCTATTGCTGGCAGCGATCTTCTTCATCCCGGCGGTCTCTGATGCTTTCTTTTCGGCGGCGTTCCAGTTGACCGAGTTGCTCGGCCTTTCGCAAATGACCGTAGTTCAAGGACTCCACGCCTTTCAATTCTGGAAAATCGGATGAGCCCCGTACACGCCTTGGCGGCAGACCTTGCGGCCCGACGTCCATCAACTGGCCCGCTGATCGTTGGCCTTACCGGGGCCGTGGCCGCAGGCAAATCCACCCTGGCTGGGGAGCTGAAAACCATCTTGGCCGATCAGGCCAAGGTCGAGATCATCGCGACAGACGGCTTCCTGCGGCCCAATGCGGAGCTGACGGAGCTTGGCCTCCTGGAGCAAAAGGGGTTCCCGCCCACCTATGACAATGATCGGTTCCGCGCCGCCCTGACGGACATCCGGACTGGCCCAGCAATCTTCCCGACCTATTCCCATACCGCCTATGATATTGATCCGGCCCTGGCCCGGACCCTGTCTTCGCCGGACATTCTGATCGTTGAGGGGCTGAACCTGCAGCACCGGGCCGTTGCGCCTGAGGCTGCCGATCCCCTAGACCTCCTGATCTATTTGGACGCGGACGAAGTCGATCTTGAGTCCTGGTATGTGGCCCGGTTCCTAGAGCTTTGGGAGGCGGCCGAGCACGATCCGACCTCCTTCTACGCCCGGTTCCGGTCCATGAGCCGCGATCAAACCGAAGACCTGGCCCGTATGGTCTGGACCGGGGTCAATCTGAAGAACCTGAGGGAAAACATCATTCTCGCCCGGGACACGGCCGATCTGGTGGTCCGCAAGGCTGCCGATCACGCCATTGTCGAGGTCGTAAGGCGCTAGGTTTTGGCGACCCGCCCCGGTGCTGCCGACACAAACCCCGTGGACTGGACGGCATCGAACACCGCCTCGCCACCGTCAGAGCGACCAGCCCGCAGGGCGGCCTTGATCCCGGCCAGGGCCTGACCGCGATAACCGCCCAAGGTTGCCGCCAGCTCGCAGGCACGGCGCGCGGTCTGATCATCTGGAACCACCTCATAGGCTAGGCCCATTCGGAGCAGGTCGGCCGCGCTGGTGCGACGCGCGCCGAGGGTGAGCTGTGCCGCCACAGCTTCGGACGTCCGTAATCGGAGCCAGGCAATGTTCATAGGCGCCAGCATGCCTAGGGCCGCCTCCCCCACCAAGAGGGTCGCGGTTTCACCGGCTACCATCAGGTCCGCCGCAAGCGCCATGGAGGCCCCGGCGTTGATCGCGTATTTCTCGAGCGCACAAATGATCACCGCCGGGCAGCGATAGAGGGTCCTGTGCCAGTCTGCCCAGTCCTGTGGCCAGGTCGCCCGCCAGGCCGGGGCGGGGGTTTCAGCAAAGGCGTCCACATCCAAGCCTGAACAAAAGACCCCGTCGGCTCCGCGCAGAACCACCGCCTTGGCGCCCCCCGCCAGCAGGGTTGCAAGGCCAGACTGAAGATCGGCCACCATGGGGCCGATCAGGGCGTTCTTACGCTCTGGCCGCGACAGGATCAGTTCACCCCAACCTTCGTGCAGGACAGGCTGGGCCATTGGAAGGGTGCTCATGGGGACTCCTCTATTTAGGACAGACTAGAGCCCTGTTCGGCCATAGCGAAGCGCCTTCTTCTCGGGCGTTCACCCTCGAAACCTGCTGCCCGGAGCGGTTGGGCCTGATAGGGGTTGGGCCTATGACCCCGCCGATTCAGATCTGGACCCGCGCCGCCTGGCATCCCGCTTTCACGTGCGGGGGATGGGCCTTTGTCGTGTCCGGCGTCGACCTCTCCGGCAAGGCCGGCGGAGAGCGCAATACCAGCCTTCAGCGTATGGTGCTGGCCGGCTTGACCGCCAGCCTCAAGGACCTGCGGCCAGGGCCTGTGGCCTTTGATTTGGGAGATCGCGCCACCGCCCAGGTGCTTGCGAAAATCCTCTCGGGAGCCTCACTGACGGACGCCGAGCGGCCAGCCGAAGACCTTGATCTCTGGGCGCAGTTGACCACGGGCCTAAAGGGCCGGGGGGTGACCTTCAAACTGGGGGCATTGACCGCAGGTGGTCCGGCCGCCTTTGCCCAAGCCTGGGCCGACCTTGCCCTGGACAAGGCCAAGGCAGCCGGCGCGTTTACAGCTGCAATTCCGAAACCGAACCTGGCTCGGGTAAAGGTCTGAGACCTATTGGCCGTTAACCCCACCCGGCCTTTGGGCCGAGGTGGTCATTTCCTTGGCGTCCTGGGCGTCGCGGGCGATCTGCCCCTTGGTCTTGCAGGTCTTAACCGGCAAACGGGTCCCGAGGTTCGCCTCATACTTGCAGACCAATTTATTGTCATCGGCAACAGCCTGTGCCGGGGTGGTTGTCGCCACGGCAGCAGCGAAAATCAGAGAAGCGATCATAGGATGTCGTCCTGGGAGGAAGGATGAAATCGGTGCTTACCATAAATTGCAGCGGGTGCCACAGCCAAGCTAACGCAGGGGCAGTATTGAAACCCGTGCTGGGTTGCATAAAGGTGTTCGCCTACCCTCGGGTCTGCCCGGCCCTAAGACGAGTTCATTAAAAGGAAACGCCCCCATGAAGACCCGCATCACAGACCTGTTTGGTATCGAGCACCCCATCCTCCAGGGCGGCATGCACTTTGTCGGCCTGGCCGAAATGGCCGCTGCCGTCTCCAATGCCGGGGGCCTGGGCATCATCACCGGCCTGACCCAGCGTACGCCCGATGACCTGGCCAAGGAAATCGCCCGTTGCCGGGAGATGACCGACAAGCCCTTCGGCGTGAACCTGACCTTCCTGCCCTCGGTCACCCCGCCGGACTATCCCGGCTATATCAAGGCCATCATTGAGAGCGGCGTGAAGGCCGTGGAAACCGCCGGTAACAATCCGGCCAAGTATCTGCCCGCCCTGAAAGAGGCCGGGATCAAGGTGATTCACAAGTGCACCTCGGTCCGCCACTCGCTCAAGGCCGAGGCCATTGGCTGTGACGCGGTCAGCGTTGACGGCTTTGAGTGCGGCGGTCACCCCGGCGAAGATGACGTGCCCAACTTCGTCCTCCTGCCTCGGGCCGCCGAAGAGCTGAAGATTCCCTTCGTCGCCTCAGGCGGCGTGGCCAATGGTCGCCAGCTGGTGGCTGCCCTGGCCCTGGGTGCCGACGGCATCAATATGGGCACCCGCTTCATCGCCACCCAGGAAGCCCCTGTGCACCACAATGTGAAACAGGCCATTGTCGACGCCAGCGAGCTGGACACCCGCCTGGTCATGCGCCCCCTGCGCAATACCGAGCGCGTGCTGAACAATGCCGCCGTCGAGCGCCTGTTGGAAAAGGAAAAGGCCCTGGGCGCCAATCTGAAGTTCGAAGACATCATCGGCGAAGTGGCCGGGGTCTATCCGATCATCATGCAGAAGGGCGAGATGGATGCCGGTGCCTGGTCCTGCGGCATGGTCGCGGGCCTGATCCACGACATCCCCACCTGCAAGGAACTGATCGACGGCATCATGGCCGAAGCCGACGCTCTGATCCGCCAGCGTTTGGCGGCGTTTGCCACGGCCTAAACGATAGACGCGAGGGGGTGGCCTTCCAGGAAGGTCGCCCCCTAACGAACTGGGTTTTCATCGAGGGGCGCGAACCCTTGCCTGGCCGCCAGGTGACCGGGGGTGCGCCTAGTCAGAAAAGTGCCAGCAACGTGG